>CALEJB010000022.1 GCA_937898675.1 uncultured Prevotellaceae bacterium | reverse complement strand
TATTTCCCTTGTCATTCACTAAATCTTGGGAGTATTGCTTGCATACTTCAAGAATTCTTACGAAATTTGCGTACAAGTTGTGCATACGGTGATTTTGAATTTAATGTTTTGATCACCACTAAATTACTAAAAATCAGCGATGTGCGCAACTTTTTGAGCGTCTTTTTATTAACTTTTTAATCCCGCCAACGGGTATAAAAATGTTGAAAAGACCATGACAGAGCAAATGTTGAAAGAAGAGGTGATGATTGACGGACAGCGCGTGCTGAGCATTGCCACGCCCGAGATTGTTTCCAACGCCGTCACCGAGGCAGCGCCGCAGCGTGCCGCCGTGGAGGTGGACCCCGTGAAACTGCAGGTGATGCAGAGCGCTGTGCAAAAGATTGAGAAGGCCTTTGGCCACTGCGCCATCATGCGCATGAACGACGAGAGCGTGGAGGATGTCGATGCCATCCCCACCGGCTCCATCGCCCTGGACCGCGCGCTGGGCGTGGGCGGCTATCCCCGCGGGCGCATCATCGAGATTTACGGTCCCGAGTCGTCGGGCAAGACCACGCTGGCGCTGCACGCCATAGCCCAGGCACAGCTGGCGGGCGGCATCGCGGCCTACATCGACGCCGAGCACGCCTTTGACCGCAGCTATGCCGAGGCGGTGGGCGTGAACACCCGCAACCTGTGGATCAGCCAGCCCGACAACGGCGAGCAGGCGCTGGAGATTGCCGACCAACTCATCCGCAGTGCCGCCATCGACGTCATCGTCATCGACAGCGTGGCAGCGCTCACCCCCAAGGCCGAAATCGAGGGCGAGATGGGCGAGAGCAAGATGGGCCTGCAGGCACGCCTCATGAGCCAGGCGCTGAGGAAACTCACCGCCACCATCGCCAAGACACGCACCTGCTGCATCTTCATCAACCAACTGCGCGAAAAGCTGGGCGTGCTGTTCGGCAACCCCGAGACCACGACGGGCGGCAATGCGCTCAAGTTCTACAGCACGGTGCGCCTCGACATCAGGCGCATGTCCCACATCAAGGACGGCGACCGCGTGCTGGGCGCCCAGACGCGCGTCAAGGTGGTGAAGAACAAGGTGGCGCCTCCCTTCCGCAAGGCGGAGTTTGACATCGTCTATGGCCACGGCATCTGCCGCGAGAGCGAGATTTTGGACATGGCTGTCGAGGCCGGCATCGTCAAGAAGAGTGGAGCGTGGTTCAGCTACGGCGACCAGCGGCTGGGACAGGGGCGCGAGGCCGCCAAGCAATTCCTCGCCGACAACCCCGGCCTTGCCGACACCATCGAGCAACTGCTGACGTCCAACGGATGAGGCTAAAAGCACATGTACGTCAACAAAGCCTGATTACTACCGCAGGCGAGTAAACGAGAACAATTAAATGGCAGCCCGCTTATGCGGGATGCCATTTAATTGTGCATGAGCGCGTATTTATTCAGGAAATCGTCGTCTGGTTGTTTTGCTCGTTGGGCGGCATGGGGGCTCCGGGTATGGGGGGCATGACGCGCAGGTCGTCCTTGTGCTGCATTTCGGCGATGCGCTGCCGGGTGCTTTTATACAGGCGATAGATGAAATAGAGGAACACGGCGTCCATGAGCAGCGATGACGACATTCCCAGCAACGATGCGCTGAAGGCGAGGGTGTCCCACAGCCAGTGGATGAACACGGGGACGAGAAAGACGCATGCCGCCGAGGTGCGTTTTTTGCCGCCAAAGTGGTACTCGCTGTAAAAATATCCCATAGCACATGCCATGGTAAAGTGGGCGGGCACCGCCGTGATGCCGCGCATCAGTCCCACTTGCAGCCACTCGTCCTGGGCGTTGAACAGATACAGGACATTTTCCAATCCCGCAAATCCCAAACCGACGCAGGCGGCATAGACAATGCCGTCGAGGTACTCGTCGTAGTATTTGTTGTTGCGCAGCAGCAGCCACAGCATGAATAGTTTGGCCCCCTCCTCGGGCAATGCGGCGCCAAACAGCGAGAGCGTTGCCGCACCGCCCAGCGAGTCGAGGCTTTCGACATCAAGATTAAACCCCGCCATGGCCAACAGTGAGCCATAACCGCCCACGAGGAAGGCCGACAACATGCCATAGACGAGGCCCTTGACGAGCAGTTTTACAGGCTCGGGATGGGCTTTGTCCTTATAATTGATGTACCAGAACAGCAATGTTGCGGGCGCAAGGGCCGTGACAAGGATGATGAGTGTGTAAAGCATAATTCTATCAGGACTTTGATTCAAAAGCATATTGCAAATATACAAAAAAAATTAGCGTCCAGGCGAATCGGCGCCGTGAAAATCATTCCAGCCTGGCGGCGGCAAGGGTGAACAGCGAGACCGTGACGCCGGGGATGGCTTTGAGCGCGGTGGCGCACACGATGAGCGTTGCGCCCGTGGTCACCACATCGTCAACCAGCAGGATGTGCTTGCCTTGCAAGCCTGCGGCGGCACGGGCCTTGAGGGCATAGTTGCCCTGGATGTTCTGCCAGCGCTCCAGAGCGCCTTTGCGCGTCTGCGTGGCATGGCTGCGCACGGCCTTGAGGGCGTTGACATAGGGCAGCCCCGCGGCGTCGGCAATGCCCCGCGCCAGATATTCGCTCTGGTTGTATCCGCGCTGTGCGAGTTTGCTGCGGTGCAGGGGCACGGCGGCCACCGCGTCGATGCCGTCAAAGAAATGGCTGTCCGCCATGTCGGCAACGGCGCGGGCAGCGAGCCAGCGGCCCATGAGGGGCATGTTGCGGTACTTGATGTCGTGCAGGATGCCGGCGTGGGGAGCGCCTTTTTCATAGAAGAAATAGGCCGTGGCGCGCTCGATGGACACCTTGCCGGCAAAGTGCTGTTCCATGGCGTTGAACTGCGCCTGCTCATAGCGCGTGCGCGGCAAGGCGGCAAGGCACTGGCGGCACACCCAGCGCTCGTCGCCGTCGAGTGCAGTGCCACACACGGGGCACACCCGCGGCAGTGCCATGTCGGCGGCAGCGCCCAGCCATTGTCTAATCGTCTTGAACATCGTCGATGCGGGTAATCTGTTTGATGACATCGGCGGTAAGGCCCGGTTCAAAGCCGCGCGACGCGGCAAAGCGCATCATCGCCGCCCAGGCTGCACGCGGCACGCGGCCCTGGACCACGCGCCACTTGGCGCGCAGCAGGCCGGTGAGCGTCTCGCGGTACTCCTCGTCGCCGATGGCCGCCAGCGCCTCGTCGATGATGCCGCCGTCGGTGATGCCCTTGAGCCGCAGCTGATGGGCAATCTTGATGCGGCCCCAGCCGTTGAACGCAAAACGGTCGTGGACAAACGCGTGGGCAAAGCGGCGCTCGTCGATGAAACCCTGCTCGTTGAGCTGGCGCAGCACGGCGGCGGCGTCGCTGGGCGTGAGACCCCACTTCGCCAGCTTGGCACGGATGTCACCCGGCGCCTGCTCGCTGGCGGCGCACAGGGCGGCGGCACGGTTCATGGCCTGGGAGGGAGTCATGGGAGTTAGGAGTTAGGAGTTGGTTCCTCTTTGTTGAGGAACTTGACGAGGTCGTCGAGGCGCTGCGTGGCCTCGGTGCGGCCCTGCTGATACACGCGGTCGTACTCCTGCGGGTCGTGGCATGTGCGGCTGATGTTCAACGGCTTTAACGGTCTGAACACAAATGCGTTGCCGTCGCGTTCCTCTTTCTCGACCAGCTTGAGCTGCCCGTTGTATTTTTCGGGCCGCTGGCGCAGGGCCTCGATGACTTTGGGATAGCGGTGCAGCAGCGGCTTCATCATCCACAGGCTGCGGTTGCGGCCCTTGCGGTAGCCATGCTCGCGGGTGAGGATGACGACGTTGCGGCGGTAGCCTTGGTCCATCATGAACTGCAGCGGGATGGAGTCGCCCAGGCCTCCGTCGAGCAGCAGCGATCCCCCAATCTCGACGGGGCGCGCCGCCACGGGCATCGACGACGAGGCGCGAATCCACTCCAGCGTGTCATAGTCCACGCGGTCGAGGCGGTGATAGACGGTCTCGCCCTTGAGCGCGTCAAAGCACACCGCATAGCACTCCATGGGCGAGTTCTCAAACGTGTTGCCGTCAAAGATGTCGTAGCGGCTAGGCACCTTGTGGAAGGCAAAGTCGGCATTGTAGTAGTTGCCCGTGAGCAGCAGCGAGCACAGGCCGCTGTAGCGCTTGTCGCGGGCAAAGCGCTTGTTGTAGCGCAGCGCGCGGCCGGGCTGGTGCGACTTGTAGTTGCAGCCCAGGGCAATGCCCGCCGACACGCCGACCATGGCGCCCGTGTAGATGCGGTGCTCCATGAGCACATCCAGGATGCCGCAGGTGTACATGCCCCGCATGCCACCGCCCTCAAGGACCATGCCTGTCTTGACTGTTGCCATAATAATGTAGGTTAGGTTGGTTTGCAGGCACAAAGGTAATCAATTCAAACGCAACTTGCACAATTTTGGCCTTTTTTTCGCCACATTGCGCCTTGCCCGCCCGTGGTTCCACATGAAGGTCGAATGGCTCAACACGCAGTGGGGGCAATGAGCGCCGGGCGCGGGCAAACTGATTGGCGGCGCGGCAGCGCGGTGCCGCGTTAACAAGTTTTACATCATTTTCCCGCCCGATTTTTATCGTCGTGTGCGGGAAATGCAGTAAATTCGCACCCAAAACCAAACCGACACTCATCACCCGACCAATGCCAATGACCAAAGACCTTGACACCTTGCTGGCCGAGAAACTGCTCAGCATCAATGCGATAAAGTTGCAGCCCGACAGTCCGTTCTCGTGGGCCACGGGCTGGAATTCGCCCATCTACACCGACCTGCGCATGTCGCTGTCCTATCCGCGCGTGCGTAACCTCATCAAGGTGGAAATGGCTCGGCTGATTATGGAAAACTTTGGCGATGCCGAGGTGATAGCTGGCATTGCCACGGGCGCCATCGCCCACGGCGCGCTGGTGGCCGACTCGCTGTCGATGCCGTTTGTGTATGTGCGCAACACGCCCAAGGACCACGGCCTTGAGAACCTCATCGAGGGCGACATCAAGCCGGGGCAGCGCGTGGTGCTCATCGAGGACCAGCTGTCCACGGGCAACAACTGCCTGCGTTCGCTCAACACCATCAGCGAGGCGGGCGGCATCGTGGTGGGCGCGGTGGTGATATTCAACTACGACTTCCCTGTGGCCGCGCGCGCTCTCAAGCGCGCCAATCTGCCCGCGGTGTCGCTCACCAGCTTCACCACCATGCTCGATGTGGCGCAGGACAGCGGCCTGCTGTCGGGCACCGACGCCGAGGTGCTGCAGCAGTGGCACCGCGACCCCGAGGACTGGGTGCCTGCGGGCTTTGACGCCGTGGACTGACCGAAAAAACAAGAACTAAAGACCAATCAAAACCAATAGACATGGATTCCTATAAGAGCCAACCGCACAGCATCGCATGCGATGCCGCAACGATTTACAGCAAACTCTCCAACCCGTCGCTCATCCAGCGCCAGATTGAGGCCAATGCCGACCGCATCGACGCGGCGGCGCGCGAGCACCTCGACACCGTCAAGTTTACCGACGACGCCATCGCCATCCAGTCGCCCATGGGCGAGGTCAAGCTCCAGCTCGACCGGCCCAACTGCATCGAGGGCCGGCGCGTCATCTACACCGCATCGTCGTCGCCCGTGCCCATCAACATGGTCGTGAACCTCGAGGGCCAGGCCGACGGCACCACCATGAGCACCGCCGAGCTGCAGCTCGACCTGCCGCTGTTGCTGCGCCCCATGGTGGGCGGCAAGCTGCAAGATGGTGCCGAGCGCTTTGGCGAACTGCTGGCGCGCATCCCCTTTGACCGGCTGTGAGCAACAAAATCGTTAAATATCTATAAGTTATTGCGCCGGCGCTTGCATCGGCGCAATTTTGTTGCTACCTTTGTGCATGATATCATTTTTTAAGAATTAACCACAATTGTTTAGAATATGAAACGATACCTCACTATTGTTGCAGCGGCGCTGCTGCTGTCAGGACTGATGGCCCCGACTTGGGCCTACACCACCCCCAAGCGTGAGTTCCGCTCGGCCTGGGTGGCCACAGTGTGGTGCCTCGACTGGCCCTCACAGGGCGCCGGCGCCACCAAGCAAAAGGCCCAGATGGACCGCCTGCTCGACTCGCTGCAGGTCAACAACTTCAACGCCGTCAACTTTCAGGTGCGCTCGATGTGCGACGCCATGTACCAGTCGAGCATGGAGCCGTGGTCGAGTTACCTCACGGGCACGCGCGGCAAGGACCCGGGCTTTGACCCGCTGGCCTATGTCGTGGAGGGATGCCACAAGCGCGGCATGGAGTGCCACGCCTGGGTGAACCCCTACCGCTGGAGCACGGGCACCGACTGGAACACCGCTGCCGACCAGGAGCTCAAGAACGACGGCTGGCTGCTCACCTGGGGCTCGACCATCATCCTGGACCCGGGCCAGCAGCGCACCATCGACCGCATTGTGGCGGTGTGCAAAGAGATTATCACCAACTATGACGTTGATGGCATCCTCTATGACGACTACTTTTACCCCAGCGGCATCCCCGCCACCAGCGAGGCCGAGGACTACGGCGAGTGGCAGCAGTCGGGCACAAGCCTGAGCTTTGCCGACTGGCGCCGCGACAATGTCAACCGCATGGTGCGCGCCGTGTATGACATGATACAGGAGACGCGCCCCGAGGTGCGCTACGGCATCTCGCCCGCCGGCGTCGCCGCCAGCAGTTCGTCGGTGGCCAGCCAGTATGGCGTGCCGCCGTGCCCCGAGGGCAGCGACTGGCAGTACAGCGGCATCTTTAGCGACCCGCTGGCATGGATTGCGTCGCAGAGCATCGACTACATCTCGCCGCAGGTGTATTGGAAAATTGGGCACAGCACCAACGACTACAGCCAGATTACCCCGTGGTGGAGCATGGTGGCCGAGCACTTTGGGCGCCATGTGTTCATCTCGGCGTCCATCTCGGGCATGACGGGCACGTCGGGCGACAACCAGTACAAGGAGTATGCCGACGAGGTCGAAATCAACCGCACCAGTTCGCTGGACGGCTCGCCCGGTGCCATCTTCTACTCGTGCAAGTACCTCTATGCCCTCAATTCCTACACCCTGGGGCATTACCTCAAGAACCATGTGTTCATGCGCCCCGCGTTACCGCCCGCTATGCCCTGGAAAGAGGCCGCGGACCCCGGCACGGTGACCAGCCTTGACCGCACGGGCAACACCCTGATGTGGCAGGGCGTGGACAAGATGCGCTACTCGGTGTATGCCTTCCCCATCACGATGAACAAGGCCACCTTTACGGGCCAGATTGACTACCTGCTGGGCATGACCTACGACACCAGTTACATCATCCCCGAGCAGTACCGCCAGGGCTACCAGTTTGCCGTGTGCGTGCTCGACCGCGTGGGCAACGAGTGGAGTCCCGCCTTCCTGAGTGTGGAACTCGACCAACTGGACAACCCGGTCATCATTGCCCCCGACGACGACATCACCATTGACGCCCCGTTTAAGTTCGCCTGGCACAAGGTGGACGACGCGTCGCGCTATGTGGTGGAGGTTGCCGCCACGCCGCAGTTCAGCAACGTGCTGGAGAGCGTCACCGTCACCGACACCGTGGCCAGCGTGCTGCAGTTTGGCAAACTCGTCCACGGTGAGACCTACTGGTGGCGCGTGCAGTCGTGCGACGACAACCACTACAGCGGCGTGAGCGAGGTGCGCTCGTTCACCCCCATGCTGCTCACAGTCACCTCGCCCGCCGACGGCAGCGAGGACCTGGAGGCTCCCGTCTCCGTTGAGTGGTACACCTGCGGCAGCGACCAGCCTGCCACGCTGCAAGTGGCCGGCGACGACACCTTTGCGCCCCAGTCGCTCATCTTCACGGGCGCATCGGCCACCGGCACGCTCACCGTTCCCGCCGAACTGATGGAGCCGGGCAACACCTATTTTGCCCGCGTCACCCTCACGGTGGGCGACGAGACCATGGTGAGCAACACCGTGCGCTTCTCGGTCACCCATGCCGCGGCGCGCTTTGCCATCCCCCTCGACGGCGGCACGCTCTACAAGGGCCAGCACATCACCCTCGCGCCCCAGCAGTGGGCTACCTCCTATGTCATCGAGGTGTCGAACAGCGATGTCACCTGGGGCCGCAGCCGTTTCATCGAGACGCTCAAGGACGGCGGCTACGCGACCACGCTGCCCGCCGAGGAGATAAAGGTCAACAGCAAACTGCTGCAGGACGGCGCCACCTACTATGCCCGTTGCAAGTCCTCGTTCCTTGACTTTGACGGCGAGACCCACTTCACCGATTTCGGCCCCGTCATCAGTTTTGTTTACAAGGCCAGCGAGTCCCCCGTGCCCCATGACGTGAACGGCGACGGCGAGGTGAACATCGGCGACGTCAATGCCCTCATCGACATGATTTTGTCGGGCGCCTTCTCGGCCACCGGCGATGTCAATAACGACGGCGAGGTCAATATCGCCGACGTTAATGCGGTGATTGACCAGATTTTAGGATAAAATCATAAAATATTTATATAAGTGAGTTAGTGGGCCGCCACGGCAGTATGTCTTGCCGTCGGCGGCCCTTTTTTAGGCATGCTTCACGCCCCGCAAGGCGAGGATGACGATGAGCGCAGCGGCTAGGCCATAGAAGGCGGCGTCGCCGGGCAGGCCTGCGCACTTGGCCAGCAGCATCGCCGCCACGCCCAGGGGCATCGACAGCACAATGTGGCGAGGCTTGAAGCGCCCGGGCAGCCACAGCGCGAAACTCAGCGGGAACAGGATGGCGACGGCACGCAGCCCCAGCGACAGGAACCCTAGGTCGTTGATGAACGTGCCGTGAAATGTCCGTGCCGCCACAACTGCCGCAGCGAGGATGCCCACGATGGACAACCGCGTGTGCAGCAACTGATGCAGCGATGACGCGCCCGCCCTGACGCGCCGCCCGATGTTGCCGTACACGTCGCGCACGAGGATGGTTGCAGCGCCCAGCGACAGGCCGCTGCCGCAGCCCAGGATGTTGATGAGCATGGTGCCGAGCAGCAGGCCGCCCAGCCATGCGGGCATGTGCTGCAGCACAAATGCGGGGAACGCCTGTGCCGAATCGGCGATAACGCCCACGCCGGCAGGCAACGCCTCGCCCGCGGCTTGCATGGCCGCCAGTTCATCGGCGGTGACATAATGGCCGCGCATAAAGATGCCCACGAGCGTGCATGCCGCACCGATGACAGGCATGAACAGGGCGCACAACAGGGCACCGCGACGGGCCTTGCGGGTGCTGGCGCCTGACCAGATGCACTGGGCATAGGTCTGCGTCGAGACGACGCCTAACAGCAGCGCCAGGCATCCGCCCAGGTCTTTCAGCGCTCCGCGCGCCACCATGCTGCCATAGCGGTGGTGGATGTCCTCCATGCCGTCCATGCCGTTCATGCCGTTGAATGCCGAGAGGGCAGGGGAGGCGTAGATGCTGTCGATGCCGTGCTTGAGGCCCGTGAGGCCGCCCGTGATGTGCCACACCACGATGCCCGCCGCCAGCGAACTCAGGTAGAGCAGCGCCAACTTGACGATGCCGCCCACGCCGGCGCTCTTGATGCCCCCGAACAGCACCAGCAGCATGATGAGCACCGCGCCCGCTATTGCCGCCCACAGCGACGGCATGCCAAACAGGCTGCCAATCATCGCCGACGACGACAGCACCTGCGACACGATGCTGATGAAGATGCCGATGAGAAACAGGATAGAACCCACGGTCTCGGCTTTGCGGCCGTATTCACGCGCCACCACCTCGAGCAGCGTCGAACAGCCGCTGCGCCGCAACGGGCCTGCATAGGCAATGCCCAGCAACGCCGCGCCCAGCCCTGCGCCGATGGTGAACCACCATGCCGACACGCCATAGCTGAACGCCAGTTGCGCCGTGCCAATGGTGGACTGGCCGCCTGCCAGCGTGCCCAGCAGTGCGCCGCACACCATCCACGAGCCCGACGAGCCGCCAATGGTGAACGCGCGGGCGTCCTTCACTGTGCGGCCCGACAGCCAGCTCACGGCCAGCAGCAGCGCTACCGTGAGCATTACCCCGATGAGATGGACAGTCGAAACCATGAATCTTGATTTTTACAGCGTGCAAAGGTACTCACTTTTTTTGTTTCGGACAATTTTGGTAATTTGGCGTGGGTTGTTAATAACTTATTGTGGCGAAATTTGTTTCGGATGATTTTAGTTGGTAATTTTGTAGATTGATTGTTGCGTCCTGTCTTTTGTATTATCGCAATAATCTAAAAATGAATAAAATATCAACAAAAATACGTATTTTAAAATGAGACTTTTTACACTTCTTACTACGGTATTGCTGTCGGTTGCCGTTGCTGTTGCGGCTCCTGACCGCTTGGGCGCCCGCGCCGGCGATGTGAACGGCGACGGCGAGGCCAACATCAGCGATGTCAATTCTGTCATCAACGGAATTTTAAGCGGATTCTATCTGCCCAACTGTGACGTGAACGGCGACGGCGAGGTCAACATTGCCGATGTCAACTTTGTGATTGACATCATCCTCAACGGCACCCCCGATCCGGTGATTGCCGAGTCGGGCATGTATATGGGCATCATGGGCTTCAACCAGGCCCTGAGCACCAGGCCCATCGCCTTCCTTGACTCGACGACCATCTCGTCGTTCAACAACTATGTGAACGGGCTCTCGACCCAGAACGGCCGCCTGCTGTACTATGCGGTGGATAAGGGCCTCGACGAACTCTCGTCGGCCGACCAGCCCGAGAATTTGCAGAATGTGGCGCTCGTGACCGTTACCGGCGGCCTGGACCAGGGCTCGCTGATGATGACCGACAAGTATGAGACCGAGGCAGAGTATGCCGCCGCCCTCAACGACCGCATCACCCGCTTCCACTGCTTTGAGCGTCCGCTCAAGGCCTACACCGTGGGCCTGCTCAACAGCAATATCGGTGACCAGGGCCGCTTTATGGACAACCTTTACGCCCTGTCGAGCGACTCGAGCAAGGCCACGGCTGTCGAGAACATGGCCGAGGTGAATGCACGCTTCCAGGCCATTGCCGACGACCTGGTGAGCCGCAACATGTCCGAGAAACTCATCCTCACCTTCCCCGGTGTGGGTACGGGTACGCGCATCCGCTTCACCTTTGACGAGCTGGGCGGCGCCAACGCTGCCAACTCGCAGGAGTACATCGAGGGCGTCTTCTCGCTCAAGGACCGCAGCCTGACCGATATTGAGTACCACGGCATGACCTGCACTGCAGGCGAGACCGTCACCGCCGACTCTGTTTCGGGTATGTTTGTGTCGATGACCTTCGACGGCATCCAGCTGAACTCGGGTGAGCGCATCAACAAGCGCAACATCCAGGAGTGGTACTGGATTGAGAGCGAGGGCGCATGGCAGATGAACACCGAGTTCTCGTCGAGCGACCTGCCCGAGATTGAGCAAACTTACAGCAGCGCACTGGTGATGCTGCTGCTGGACTGCAGCACCGCCCTCGACGAGCAGTTCCCCGAGCTGCAGAGCGCTGCCAACGCCTTCATCGAGCGCATGGAGAAGTACAACACCGTGCCCGGCATGTTCAATGTCAATGGCGTTTCCTTCAGGATGATTACTGTTGACGGCGGCACCTTTGAGATGGGCTCCACCGACGAACAGGCCAACATCGACGAGTCGCCCGTTCACGAGGTGACCCTCGAGACTTACTCCATCGGCCAGACTGAGGTCACCCAGGAGCTGTGGCAGGCTGTCATGGGCAGCAATCCCAGCAACTTTACCGGCAACCCGCAGCGTCCTGTCGAGCAGGTGAGCTGGGAGGATTGCCAGGAGTTCATTGCCAAGCTGAACGCCTTGACGGGCAAGACCTTCCGCCTGCCCACCGAGGCCGAGTGGGAGTATGCAGCCCGCGGCGGCAGCAAGAGCAAGGGCTACACCTATGCCGGCAGCAACAATGTCAACGAGGTGGCATGGATGAACAACAACTCCAACAACAGGACCCAGGTGGTGGGCACCAAGCAGTCCAACGAGCTGGGCCTGTATGACATGTGCGGCAACGTGTTTGAGTGGTGCTCCGACTGGTACGGCGACTACAGCGCCGAGCCTCAGTTAGGCCCCGTGGGTCCCGAGAACGGCATCCGTCGCGTGACGCGCGGAGGCAGCTGGTTCAGCGTTGAGCGCGACGCCCGCAGTACCTTCCGCAGCAACGAGGCTCCCACGACCCGCAGCTACACGCTGGGTCTGCGCCTTGCCATGTGATTTGATTATTTTAAGGTAGATAAATAGTTCTTTCGGGCGTCCGGTTGCTGCCGGGCGCCCGATTGTTGAATGTGACTGTTGACGGTGATGTGTCACGGACCCGTGGACCCTCGTTAATTTACTTTAAGAATGATGGACAGGCGTGGATGCCGAATTATTCGTAATTTTGCACCGTGCATCGCACATCCACATTAATTATATATAGTATATGGGTTTAAGAATCATTGTGCTGGCCAAGCAGGTGCCAGATACCCGCAACATGGGAAAAGACTCGATGAAAGATGACGGTACCATCAACCGTGCCGCATTACCTGCCATTTTCAATCCCGAGGACCTGAACGCCCTGGAGCAGGCGCTCCAACTCAAGGATGCGCACCCCGGCTCCACCGTGGCGCTGCTCACGATGGGCCTGCCGCGCGCCGCCGAGGTGGTGCGCGAGGGACTGTACCGCGGTGCCGACGGTGGCGTGGTGCTCACCGACCGTCCCTTGGGCGGCGCCGACACCCTGGCCACCAGTTATTCGCTGGCCCAGGCCATCCGCCGCATGGGTCCGGTGGACATCATCATCGGTGGCCGTCAGGCCATCGACGGCGATACCGCACAAGTGGGCCCGCAGGTTGCCGAGAAGTTGAATATGCCGCAGGTGACCTATGCCGAGCGCATCGAGGTGGCTGACGGCAAGGCGACCGTCAAGCGCCGCATCCAGCGCGGCTTTGAGACCGTGGAGTGCCCGCTGCCCCTGGTTGTCACCGTCAACGGCAGTGCCGATGCCTGCCGTCCCCGCAACGCCCGCCTGGTGATGAAGTACAAGCATGCCGTCACGCCCAGCGAGCGCGCCGCCTTGCCCGCCGAGCGCCAGGCGCTGGTGGATGGCCGCAGCGGTCTGCTCATCCAGGAGTGGGGCGTCAAGGACATTGAGGCCGATGCCGCGCAGATTGGCATGGCCGGCTCGCCCACCCAGGTCAAGGGCATCGTCAATGTCGTGTTCCAGGCCAAGGAGGCCCGCCGCATCGACGGCGACGACGCCGCTCTCGAGGGATTGGTCAAGGAACTCGTTGCCGGCCACATCATCGGCTGACGGGCCCGCATTCTATAACCTGTAACAAGAAGACACAATGCAAGACAAAAATAACTTAATCGTCTATTGCGAGTTTGACGAGGGCCGCATTGCCGATGTCAGCCTCGAACTCTTGACCAAGGGCCGTGCCCTTGCAACCCGCCTGGGCTGCCGCCTCGAGGCGCTGGTGCTGGGTCACGGCCTCGATGACATCGAGCAGGAACTGTTCCCCTACGGCGTGGATGTGGTCTACAAGGCCGACGATGAGCGCCTCTATCCTTACACCACGATGCCCCACGCCGATGTGGTGACCGGGCTGTTTCGTGAGATTGAGCCGCAGGTGTGCCTCATGGGCGCCACCGCCATTGGCCGCGACCTGGGACCCCGCGTGTCGTCGTGCCTGCACAGCGGCCTGACTGCCGACTGCACCGCGCTCGACATTGGCGACCACGTGGATGCCCGCACGGGCAAAGCCTACAAGGACCTGCTGCTGCAGATTCGCCCCGCCTTTGGCGGCAGCATTGTCGCCACCATCGTCAATCCCGAGTGCCGCCCCCAGATGGCCACCGTGCGCGAGGGCGTGATGAAGAAGGAAATTGTGGACGCGGCCTACAAGGGCGAGGTTGTTGACCTTGACACTGGCAAGTACATCGACCCCGCCAGCCTCGTTGTCAAGATTCTTGACCGCGAGATTGAGCGCTCCAAGGTCAACATCAAGGGTGCCCGCATCATCGTCGCCGGCGGCTATGGCATGGGCAGCAGGGAGAACTTTGGGCTGTTGCATGAACTTGCCGATGTGCTTGGCGGCGAGGTGGGCGCGTCGCGTGCTGCCGTCGATGCCGGTTTTGCCGAGCATGACCGCCAGATTGGCCAGACGGGCGTCACGGTGCGTCCCAAACTCTATATTGCTTGCGGCATCTCGGGCCAAATCCAGCACATCGCCGGCATGAACGAGAGTGCCATCATCATCAGCATCAACACCGACCCCGACGCCCCCATCAACAGCATCGCCGACTATGTCATCACGGGCGACGTCGCCGAGGTGATTCCCAAACTCATCAAGCATTATAAAAACAACACCAAGTAAACATTGACAGATATGGCCAATTTCTATACCGATAACAAGGCGCTCCAGTACCACCTGCGTCATCCGCTGATGAAGGAAATCGTGGCACTGCGCGAGCGCGAATATACCGAGCGCGACAAATATGACTTTGCCCCTCAGGATTTTGACGACGCGATGGACTCCTATGAGCGTGTGCTGGAGATTATCGGCGACATTTGTGCCGGCATCATCGCCCCCAATGCCAAGGATGTCGATGAGGAGGGACCCCATCTCGCGGATGGCCGCGTGAGTTATGCCAGCGCCACCGAGCGCAACATGAAGGCCCTGAACCAGGCCGGGCTGATGGGCATGACCTTGCCGCGACAATACGGTGGCTTGAACATGTCGCTCATTCCCTACATCATGGCCGCCGACATGGTGAGCCGCAGCGATGCCGGGTTTGTGAACATCTGGGGTCTGCAGGACTGCGCCGAGACCATCAACGAGTATGCCAGCGAGGACCAAAAGCGGCGTTTCCTGCCGCGAGCATGCTCCGGCGAGACGCTGGCGATGGTTCTCACCGAGCCCGATGCCGGCAGCGACCTGCAGTCGGTGATGCTCCGCGCCGCGCAGGACGAGGACGGCACATGGCGCCTCAACGGCGTGAAGCGCTTCATCACCAACGGTGACGGCGACATCGCCCTTGTGCTCGCACGCAGCGAGGAGGGCACCAGCGACGGCCGCGGCCTGTCGATGTTCATCTATGACAAACGCGACGGCGGCGTGACCGTGCGCCGCATCGAGGACAAGATGGGCATCCACGGCAGCCCCACCTGCGAACTCGTGTTCACCAACGCCAAGGCAGAGTTATGCGGCGAGCGCCGCCTGGGCCTCATCAAGTATGTGATGTCGCTCATGAACGGCGCCCGCCTGGGCATTGCCGCCCAGAGCGTGGGCATCAGCGAGAGCGCCTATCGTGAGGCCATCGGTTACGCCCGCAGCCGTCAGCAGTTCGGCAAGCCCATCATCGAATTCCCTGCCGTGAGCGAGATGATTGCCAACATCAAGGCCCGTCTCGACGCTTCGCGCGCCTTGCTGTATGAGTGCGGCCGCTTTGTCGATATGTACAAGTCGCTTGAGGCCGTCAGCCGCGAGCGCACCCTCGCCCCCGAGGAGCGCAAGGCCATGAAGGCTTATAACCGCCTGGCCGACGCCTTCACCCCGCTGGCCAAGGGCATGACCAGCGAGTTCTGCAACCAGAATGCCTACGACTGCGTGCAGGTGCACGGCGGCAGCGGATATATGCGTGACTATGCCTGCGAGCGTATCTACCGCGACGCGCGCATCACCAGCATCTACGAGGGCACGACGCAGATGCAGGTGGTGGCCGCCATCCGCCATGTGGCCATGGGCACCTATCTCAACCAGATCAAGGCTTATGCCGCCGGGGAGTTCAGCGAGGCCGCCCAGCCACTCAAGGCCAAACTGGAGGAGATGACCGCCCGATATGAGGCCGCCCTGGAGCAGGTCAAGGCGGTGGAAGACCCCGAGTACATCACCTTCCACGCCCGCCGGTTGGTCGAGATGGCTGGCCACATCATCATGGGCTACCTGCTCATTGGTGACGCCACCGCCGCGCCCGACCTGTTCATGGACAGCGCGCGCGTCTATGTCAACATGGGCGAGGCCGAGGTCGCCCGCCATGCCTGCTTCGTCGCCAATTTTGACCCCGCCACGCGCGCCGCCTATGTCAGGCAGTGACGCTCGTCATGCACAATATACAGCAATGCGGGTTTCCTTAAGTTCAGGGAAACCCGCATTGCTCTTATTTTCGGCGATAGCGCCTGCGAGATTTTATTTCTCGGCGGCTTCTTGGATTTTGGAGAGGAACGCCAGGCGTGCGCCTTGCAGCAGGTTGATGGCGCGGGGCACAATGTCGTTGAGTTCGGGCGTGGTGTCGGCAAGGATTTCAAAGGCCGCCCAGACGCTGGTCTCGGGGTTGCCGTTCTCGTCTTCGATATCCATCGTGTAGAGTTTCACGACCTTGATGCTGCCGTTCACCTCGTTGAGGATGCGCATCACCGTGTCCTCGTTGTCCTCCGAGATGTCAAAGATGGCGGGCATCATCAGCCTGAAGTACTGGTCGTCTTCCTCGTCCTTGATGTAGAGAAAGTTGAGACCCTCAAACTTGAAAGCGATGCCAAACGGTGTCTCGTGGGGACGGAAACCTTCCTCGGCGAGGAATTCCATCATCAGTTTGTTCAAGTCCATAATTTTGGTTTTTAGGGTGTTGATACTTAGTCGTTGGTTTTGAAGCCCACATGGGGCAGGGCGTTGTTGCGTGAGATGCCCTCCATCTGGCTGCGCATCTCCTCGTACTCCTTGAGCAGGTCGGGGCCCACCGAGGGCTTGATGCCATTGATGGTCTTAATCAGCAGTTCCTGGGTGATGTCCTCGCGGTTGAAGGCGGCGATGGTGGCAGCCTCGTTGACGACATAGGCGATGTCGCTGGCCACATAGCCGTCGGATGCTTGGGCGAGGGCCTCGCTGTCAATCTCGCCGCAGGGGCGGTCCTTGAGGTAGAGTTCAAACATCAGGCGGCGTGCCGTGGCGTCGGGCATGGGCACATACACCTGCTTGTCGATGCGGCCGGTGCGCAGCACGGCGGGGTCCACCTTGTCGGGGCGGTTGCTGGTGGCGATGACAAAGATGCCGCGCTTGGAGCAGTTGTTGAGCTGGGTGAGGAACTCGTTGACCTCGCCCGCCTGGTTGCTGTCCATGCTGCTGCTGCGGCTGGGCACAAAGGCGTCAAACTCGTCGAAGCACAGCACGGTGGGGGCGTGTTTCTCGGCTTTCTTGAACAGGTCGGCAATCTTGCCCTGCGAACCGTGGATGTAGATGGAGCCCAGGTCGCTGGCCTTGACGAGGATGAAGTTGAAGCCCGTCTCCTCGGCAAATTTCTCGGCAAAGAAACTCTTGCCGCAGCCCGGAGGGCCGTACAGCAGCATGCCGTTGGGCGGGGTGAGTTTGTATTTCTCGGCCAGTTCCTTGTCCTTGAGGATGAGTATGACGCGCTGTCGCAGCATCTCCTTGAGTTCGTCCATGCCGGCGATGTCGGCAAATCCGTTGCCGTCGCCGCGCTTCACCTCCACGTCGGCGCTGGTGGCGGCGTCGGCCTTTTGCCGCGTCTCGCTGTCTCCAGCGATGTCGCTCATGCTGTCGTCGTCGTCCGGCTTTTGGACCATCTCGTCGGCCATGCGGGCGGCCATTTTGCTGCGTATTTCGTTGGCAATGTCGCTGTCGTCGTCGGCGATGAGGTCGGCCATGATTTCGGCCACGCTCTCGTAGCGGTTGCGGTAGCCCAGCGCCAAACCGTGGCTGACGATGGCGGCCAGTTTCTTGTCTCTGATGCCGCTGACGTCGATTTCGCCTTTGTCGCTGCGGGCCTGTTGCACGGCCTTGATTTTCTCTTTGCGCGTCATCGTGCCGGTAAACTCCACGTCCCAGGGCGTGCGGCCTGTGAGCATGATATAGAACACGCCTGTGGCGGCAAAGATGTCGTTGCGCTCGTCATAGATGCCCATAAACGACTGCCCGCTGGCATAGCGGGGGTCCAGGTCGGCGGTGTCGAACGGGGTGTTGCCGGTAAAGCACCTCGACACATGGCCCAGGTCGATGAGTTCGGCCTCGCCGCCGGTCTTGCTGCTCAGCATCACATTGGTGGGGTTGATGTCGTTGTGCAGGAGCACGCCGGGCTGCTGGTGCATGTAGTGCAGGCCCTGGAGCATCTCGAGGAAAATCTTCACAGCCTCTTTCTTGGCCAGTTTGCCCTTGCGCTGCAGCATTTCGCTCAACAGTTCACCGCTGAAGTAGTTGGTCACCAGGTAGTGGCACTCGCCCGATGCGTCGTCCTTGTAGGTGCCGTCATCCACATGGCTGGTGATGTTCTTGTGGTTAATCATCGTGCTGGCGATGAGTTCCACGACCTCCCCGTCCTGGATGAGTTTGGCAGGCGTGTCCTTGAGGCGGTAAATCTTCATGAAGTAGGGGTTGCCGCTCTCGTCCTCGACGCGGTAACTCTCGGCATAGGCGTTCTCCTTGATGAGGTAAACCACATGCCACCGGTTGTTGACAATTTGTCCTTGCTTGAGTATCATAGTTTTTGTTGTTGGTTGATCTCTTTTGTTGTTTCAGATGTCTCGGCATCGTTATTGCTGCGTAATCGGCGCCAGATGCTGCCCACTGCCACATGGGCACGGTTGATGAGCAGCAGGGCCAGCATGGCGAGCAGGTAGATGATCCACAGGCTCCGGAGTGTTCCCGGCGCGTTATAGTCGCTGCCCATGTCGCTGAGTTCGGCCGCGGGGTCCACGCTGTCGAGTGAGGTCAGGGTGCGCTTCCACTTGATGACGCCGTCCTCGAGATAGATGACCGCGGGGTTGCCGCGCGCCAGCATCTTGAGTTCGCTGTCATCCATGGTGTAGATGGGGTAAGCGGCCATCGACAGGTCTTTCCATTGTTCCACCTGTTCGGGGGTGGCGGGCGTGAGGCCCACGACATCGGCGTCGGCCACCAGGGCGGCGTCGTTGAGTTCGTTCAAGGCAAAGGAGTGCACTATACCCACATCGGGCAGGTCGGGGAACAGCAACAGCACCATGCGGCGGTTCTCGCCCAGTACATCCACGGTGACGTCGGTGCCGTCCTCGTCAAGGATGGCGATGCCGTTGCCCTCGCCGTCCTGGACAATGACCTTGCCGCGCGGGCGCTTGGCGTGGTAGCGGGTGACATATTCCCAGCCCTCGCCCTCGTCGGGCAGGCTGTCGATGGTGAACTCATGTTCCTGGCCGTCTTTCTTGTACACGAAGATGAAGTCGTCCTCGCCCTCGCTGTCGCTCATCGCTTCGTCGGCCACGAGGCGCGCGCCCTCGGGGTAGGGGCGGTAGTCGATGAGCGGCTGGGTGAAGTAGCCGTAGTAGCCCACAGCCATGATGAAAGCAAACGACAGCGCCACGACCACCCATTGCACGGCGGGCCCGTACAGGCCGCGCACGCTTTTGTTGAACACCAGCAGCCACACCGTGGCCACGAGCAGCGCCACATTTTTGAAAAAGGTGGCCCAGGCGCCCAGGTGCACCGCGTCGCCAAAGCAGCCGCAGTCGGGCACGGCGCCCGTGACAGCGCTCCACAGCGTGACAGGGGTGAGCGCCAGCAGCACGAGCAGCGCCAGCACGGGCGCGCTGCGGCGATAGGCTCCCGCGGCGAGGCACACGCCCAGCACAAACTCAATGGCGGCGAGCGCGGCGGCACCGAACAACGCCGTGCCCGACCACTGTTGCAGGCCCATGGCGTTGAGGTAATCGGTAATCTTGTAGCAGGTGCCCCAGGGGTCGATGCCCTTGACAAAGCCCGAGAAGATGAACACGCCGCCTACCATGAGGCGCAGTGCCCATGTCGCCGCCTTGCACCAGGCCGTGCCCTTGATGCTTGTGATAGTCGCCTTGAATGCCATGATGCGGTGGGGTGGTTATTGCCCAGCGCCTTCGTCCATCTTGATGAGGGCGAACACGCTGTAGTTGATCATGTCCTGATAGTTGGCGTCGATGCCCTCGCTCACGATGGTGGCGCCGTTGTGGTTCTCAATCTCCTTGGTGCGCTGGATCTTGGTCAGTATCAGGTCGGTGTAACTTGAGATGCGCATGTCGCGCCACGCCTCGCCGTAGTCGGTGTTCTTGGCAATCATCAGCGCCTTGGTCTCGCCCATGTACTTGTCGTAGAGCGCCAGCGCTTGGTCGGCGTCGATGTCAACGATGTCGCTGTAGCCCAGCTGCAGTTGAATCAGGCCGATGACGCCATAGTTGATGATGCCGATGAACTCGGGCCTGATGCCCTCGCCCACCTTGGTCTCGCCGTTGAGTTCGAGGGTGCGGATGCGTTTGGCCTTAATGAAAATCTGGTCGGTGACCGAGCGGGGGCGCAGGATGCGCCACGAGGGTCCGTAGTCCTTCATCTTGGCGATGAACAGCTGGCGGCATGCCTCGATGACTTGGTCATATTGCTTGTTGGTGTCGTGCATAGTGGGGATGCTGTTGATGATTGGTCCTTATTTCTTGTCCTTCTTCACCAGGCGCTCATACTCGGGGTTGCCCTCGCGCAGCAGCCTGTTGTAGCGCTCCTGGTCGTTGAACACCTCCATGGCGGCCTTGAGGTCGGGATTGCGGTGGTTGATGATGATGCTGTAGGCGCCGGGGTCGCCATAGATGTCGCGTGCAATCAAGCCCTTGATGATGTCCTTCATCATCTGTTCGCTGGTGCGGTACTTCTCCTTGTCATACTTGATGCTGTCCTGCTCGCCGCGCGCGATGAAGTCTCGCATCATCTCGTCGTTCACGTCAAAGCCCATGTCAAAGTCGTTGATGGTCTTGAACTGCTTGGCGATGTCCTTGCGGTGCTTGTCCACATAGTTGATGACATACTGGTTGATGATGCCCTTGGCGGTCAGGTCGCGGTAATAGGTGGTGTACTCGGTGGTGTCGACGGGCACAAAGATGTCGGGCATCACGCCGCCGCCGCCGTAGATGGTGCGGCCGTTGACGCGCGTGGTGTAGCGCAGCGTGTCGTTGAACTGGATGCTGTCCAGGCTGTAGTATTCGCCCATGTTGTAGCGGTCGAGCAGTTCGTCCTCATAGGCCTTTTTGTCGCCGCGGGTGTAGGGTTTCTGGATGCAGCGGCCGCTGGGGGTGTAGTAGCGCGCCACGGTCAGGCGCATCATCGAGCCGTCTTCAAACTTGAACGGGCGCTGCACCAGTCCCTTGCCAAAGGTCCTGCGTCCCACCACCACGGCGCGGTCCCAGTCCTGCATGGCGCCGGCAAAGATTTCGGCCGCCGAGGCGCTGAACTGGTTCACAATCACCACCATGGGCAGGCTCTTGTAGTCGCCGTATCCGTTGGCGTGGGCCTCGTTGCGCGGCGAGTTGTCACCCTCGGTATAGACCATGAGCTGGCCGCGGTCTAGAAACTCGTTGCACATGTCGATGGCGGCGTTGAGGTATCCGCCGCCGTTGTCGCTCAGGTCCATCACCAGGCGTGTCATGCCCTGCTGCTTGAGTTTGTCGAGGGCTTCCATCATCTCGTCGTGCGTCTTGGCGCCAAAGCGTGAGATGCGCAGGTAGGCCGTCTGCCCGTTAATCATGTAACTGGCGTCGATGCTGTGCAGCGGGATGTTGTCGCGCGTGATGCGGAAGGTGATGAGTTCCTTCACTCCAGGGCGCTTGACCTTGATGGTGACCTGCGACCCCTTCTTGCCGCGCAGGCGCTTTTGGATGTCGCTGTTCTTCATCTTCACGCCCGCGATGGTGGTGTCGTTGACATAGATGATGCGGTCGCCCGCGAGCACGCCCACGCGCTCACTGGGTCCGCCGGGAATGGTCTGGATGACATACAGCGTGTCCTGGTTCATGTTGAACTGTATGCCCACGCCGCTGAATTCGCCCTGCAAGGGCTCTTCCAGTTCCTTGGTCTCCTTGGCATCGGTATAGGACGAGTGGGGGTCCAGGCTCTCGAGCATGCCTTTGATGCCTTCCTCAACGAGTTTGTCCTCGTCCACGCTGTCGACATACAGCGACGAGATGGCATACTCGGCGTTGAGCAGCTTTTGCATCGCCTGCGGCATCGAGCGCTGGGCGGTTGCGGTCAGCGCAATGGCTGCGCACAGGGGTAATGCCAGTAATATCTGTTTCATGTGTTCGTGTTAATTGTTGGTAGTATTCGTTAATTGTTCACGCCTGGCAGCAGGCTCATGTCGGCGCCCTCGGGCAGATAGCCGCTCGGGTCCTGGCCGTAGTGGATGAGTTCGCGTACCGCGCTGCTGCTGATGTGGCTGAACTCGGGCAGGGTGAACAGCACCACGGTCTCGATGCCCGTCAGATCGCGGTTCACGTCGGCGAGGTGCATCTCGGCCTCAAAGTCTTGAACGCCGCGAACGCCGCGAACGATGAACTGCGCCCCGGCATCGCGCGCCGCGTCCACGGTGAGGCCTGTGTAGGCGATGACCTGCACGCGCGGCTCGCCGGCAAACACGCTCTCGATCCACGCCTTGCGCTGCTCCATGGTCATGAGGGGGCTCTTGCCCGCGTTGATGCCTGTGGCGATGACCACGCGGTCAAACAGCGGCAGCGCGCGCCGCACGATGGACTCGTGGCCGCGGGTAAAGGGGTCAAACGAGCCGGCAAAGAGCGCCACGCGTTCGCCCGCATTGTTGTTGTTGTCAGTGCACTGTGATGTCTTCATCGTCTTCGTTCACAAGGTTGTCAATAATAAAGTTCTGGCGTTCCATGGTGTTCTTGCCCATGAAAAAAGCGAGCATCTGCTTCACCGAGTCCTCTTTGCGCAACTGCACGCGGTCGAGGCGCATCTCGGGACCGATGAAGTCCACAAACTCCTCTGGCGAGATTTCGCCCAGGCCTTTGAATCGCGTGATCTCAGCATTGTCGCCCAGCTTGTTCAGGGCCGCCAGGCGCTCCTCGTCGCTGTAGCAGTAGTAGGTCTCGGGCTTTTGTGCCTTGGCCTCGCGCTTGCCGCTGCGCGACTTGCGCTTGGCCTCCTTTTTGTTGAGCACGCGGAACAGCGGCGTCTGCAGGATATACAGGTGGCCGGTCTTGACCAGTTCGGGGCAGAACTGCAGGAAGTAGGTCAACAGCAGCAGGCGGATGTGCATGCCGTCAACATCGGCATCGGTGGCGATGATGACCTTGTTGTAACGCAGGCCGTCAATGCCGTCCTCGATGTTGAGCGCGGCCTGCAGCAGGGCGAACTCGACATTGGTAATCACCTTCTTGGGGTCGAGCCCAAAGGTGTTGAGCGGCTTGCCGCGCAGCGAGAACACGGCCTGTGTCTCCACGTCGCGTATCTTGGTGATCGAGCCGCTTGCCGACAGACCCTCGGTGATGAAGATGCAACTCTCGTCGCGGCGGTCGTTGCCCTTGGGGGCGCGCGCGTCGTTGAAGTGCACGCGGCAGTCGCGCAGTTTGTCGTTGTGCAGCGCCGCCTTCTTCACGTTTTCGCGCACTTGCTTGCTCACACCGGCAATGGCCTTGCGCTCGCGCTCGTTGTCCTGTATCTTCTTGAGCAGCACCTCGGCGGTCTCGGGCGCCTTGTGCAGGTAGTCGTCAAGTTCCTTCTTGATGAAGTCGTTGATGTACTTGTAGATGGTGGGGCCGTCCTTCCACATGATGCTGCTGCCCAGTTTGATTTTGGTTTGTGACTCAAACACGGGTTCCTCGACCTTGATGCTGATGGCGGCGACCACGCCGTTGCGGATGTCGCTGTACTCAAAGTTCTTGCCGTAGAACTCCTTGATGGTCCTCGACAGGGCCTCGCGGAAGGCGCTCTGGTGAGTGCCGCCCTGGGTGGTGTGCTGGCCGTTGACAAACGAGTAGAACTCCTCGCCCAACTGCGCGGCATGGGTGATGACCACCTCGATGTCGTCGCCCGTGAAGTGCATGAGCGGGTACAGCGGGTCGTTGGTCATGTTCTCCTTCACCAGGTCGCTTAGGCCGTTGCGCGAGTGGTATTTCTTGCCGTTGAGCGTCAGCGTCAAGCCGGTGTTCAGGAACGAGTAGTTCTTGATCATCTGCTCGATGATGTCGTCGCGGAACTCATAGTTCTTGAAGATGCCGGCGTCGGGGGTGAACTGCACCAGGGTGCCGTTTTCCTCGCCCTCGGCGGCGGCGACGATGCCGCTCTCCTCCTTGACGATGCCCTCGCTGTAGGTGACGCTCGAGCACTGCCCGTCGCGCACCGAGCGGATGTGGAAGTGGGTGGACAGGGCGTTCACCGCCTTGATGCCCACGCCATTAAGTCCCACCGACCGCTTGTAGGTCTGGGTGTCATACTTGGCGCCGGTGTTCATCTTCGACGATGCCGCCTTCACCTGGTCCAGTGGGATGCCGCGGCCGTAGTCGCGTATGCTCACTGTGCCGTCCGCCACATCGATGTCGATATTGGGCTTGGCGTAGCCCGTGTTGAACTCGTCGATGCTGTTGTCGATGACCTCCTTGATGAGGACATAGATACCGTCGTCATTCTGCGAGCCGTCGCCCAGTTTGCCGATGTACATGCCCGGGCGCTGGCGTATGTGCTCGCGCGGCGTGAGGGTGACCAGGCGGTCATAGCCGCCAAAGTCGCTGGCATTGGGCTGGCTGGCAGCCTCGGCTGCCGCTTGCTCTATCTGATTTTTCTTGTCTTGGGACATATCAATTGTCGTATCTGCGTATTAACTTACAAAGATACAACAATTCCCCCAATTATCGCGTACTATTTGCAACAATAAGGTTTATTAACGATAAAAGTAAACGCTGTGGGGGGCGATGGCGATGTTCAGCGGCGCTTGACGATGGCGACGTAGGCGATGAGGATGATGTTCATCATCAGCGCGTAGATGATGGCGGGGATGGCGATGACGTCGTTGTTGAACACCAGCGGGCTGCTGGCGATGGCGATGGCCTGGGCGGCATTCTGCATGCCCACTTCGATGACAATGGTGCGGCGCTCCTTGCCCGTGAGCCGCATGGCCCAGCACAGCAGCGCTCCGCTGGTCATGGCCAGCAGGACGAGGGCGCTGATTGAGAGTCCCAGTTTGCCAAACTCGGCGATGATGGCGTCACGGTTCTGGACAAAGAACACGGTGGCGAGGAAAATGAGCGCGGGAAACGCGATGCGCGACAGCACACGGTGCATCTTGCCGGCGGCGGCACTCCAGCGCTTGCGCACGGCGATGCCCACCACGATGGGCACGAACATGAGCACCAGGTTTTGCATCACCAGTTTGCCCACGGGCAGGTGCACGTTGACGGCGGTGCCTGCCGCGGTGGTCACCCAGTCCATGATGAGCGGCACGGTCACCAGCGTGATGATGCTGCTGCACGCCGTGAGCGACACCGACAGCGCCACGTCGCCCTTGGCCAGCATCGAGAACACGTTGGACGAACTGCCGCCGGGGCAGCACGCGATGAGCATGATGCCGATGAGGAACAGCCCTTCAAGCCCGAAGGCCTTGCCCACAAGCCACGCCAGCAGCGGCAGCAGCACGATTTGGCCGATGAGACCGGCCAGCACGGGCAGCGGTCGCGTCTTGAACAGTTTGAAGTCGGCGAGTTTGAGGTTCAAGCCCAATTCAAACATGAGCAGCGTTAAGATGGGCAATACAATCCAGATAGTATTCATGATTCCTTGTTAATGATTTGGTTTTCTGTTGTTTTGGTAAATCCCAGTATTCATGGGCATTCTCCAAGCATGTGCCATTCAAGGAATGACGCCGTTTTTGCCACTGCAAAGTTACGCCGATTTTATAAATAAGACGCCAGTTCGGGATAAGAAATTATCGAAAATAGTGGTCTAAAAAATTGTAAAAT
>CALEJB010000021.1 GCA_937898675.1 uncultured Prevotellaceae bacterium | reverse complement strand
CAATTTTTTAGACCACTATTTTCGATAATTTCTTATCCCGAACTGGCGTATTACTCTTATCGCTGTTGCCCTGATGGCATTAAGCACTGTTGCCCACGACTTTGAAGTTGACGGCATCTATTACAACATCAATGGCACCCAAGCCACGGTTACCTATCAAGGTGATTCCTATACTTCTAAGGCATACTCGGGCAATGTGACCATCCCCTCCACTGTCACCTACGACGGCACGACCTATGCGGTCACCGCCATCGGCCGCACTGCGTTCCGCTCCTGCAGTGGCCTGACAAGCGTGGCCATCCCCAAATCAGTCACCGTCATCGACAACAGTGCGTTCTATAACTGCTCTGGCCTGGCGAGCGTGAACATCCCCAACGCGGTCACCAGCATCAACAATTATTCGTTTTTCGGCTGCTCAAGCCTGACGAGCGTGACCATCCCCAAATCGGTCACCAGCATCGGCGCCAGTGCGTTCAACGGCTGCACGGGCCTACTGGCAGTTACCAGCCTGAGACCTGAGGCTGTGCCATTGCCTCAAACCACTTTCTCATATGGCACCACCAGAAGTGCAACGCTTTATATTCCCGCCGGCTCATATGACTCCTACTCGCAGACCGATTATTGGATCGCGTTCGATAATGTTGTCGAGTTAGAATACACCGCCAATCCCAGCATCGCCGCCACCGCTGGCGAGCAGATGTATGCTGTGAACATCACCGCCCCCGAGGAGGACCCCGAGGCCGACCTGTACTACCGCGTGCAGTACAACGGCGGCGAGTGGAGCGAGTGGATGCCCTACACCAGTGAGGTTGTGTTCACCGAGTTCGGCACCTATATGATTGAGGCTTATGCCAGCGCCGACGGCAAGATAGAGTCCAACAGCGTGTTTGTGGGCTTCGCCCTCAACGAGAGCACCACCGCCGTTGATGAGCTCACGAGCGCCAAGACCGTGGCCGGCACCCGCTACTACAACATGGCTGGCCAGGAGATGAGCGAGGCTGACGGCATGTGCATCGCCGTCACCACCTACACCGACGGCACCACCAGCGCCGTGAAGGTGATGAAGTAATCGAGAAATCAATCGTTCCCCGCAAGGGAAGATACAACAACTCTACATCCAGGCGACTCCGCAACGGGGCCGCCTGGATTTTTGATTGGCCAAACAACATCGGCGGGGGACTGCCAAACATCTTGGTTTTTACCCTGCGGGGGCATCCCTGCGGGGGTTGACTCTAATTACGCCCTGCGGGGCTAATGCGAATTACACAAATATCAGCGAATTATCACGAATTATTTTATAATCATCTTCGCCAAATTAGTAAAAATTCGCCCAATTCGCATTAAGCCCCGCAGGGAATTTCTTGCCTGCTCTATTAAACGACACCAGCCGGGACTCCTCACGGGCCCCGGCTGGTGTTTTTGTCGCTTGCGGTGCCGCCGATTACCAGGCTCCGTTGAGCAGGTATTCGAGCAGCAGTGACAAGTCGCTGGTGTCGATGATACCGTCCATGTTGCAGTCGGCGTTGCCGATGAGGTCGCCGCCATCGAGCAGGTAGTCAATCAGAGCGCTGATGTCGTTGGTATCGACCAATCCATCGGCGTTGACATCGCCGCGCAGTGCCTCAACAGCGAGCAGGTGCACCTCCTTGCTGTTGCTCCACACGCTCTGGGTGCCGTCGATGTAGAGGTCCTTGACGCGGTAGATGTAGGTGCCGCCGGGAGTGAGGCCGGTAACGGTGTACGCCAAGCCGTCGATACCCTCAATCAGGCGGTAGTCGGCGTCGCCAGCCTCGGTGGCTTGGAAGGGCGCGGGGTCCTCGATGACACCGCCGTAGACCTTAATGCTCTGAATCTCGGGGTAGTATCCCGAAACAATCTGGAGTTTCCTGGTGCGTCCCAGGTCCAGCACGGCGAGATAGGTCTCCACCTCGTTGGTGAGGCTGAACTGCTGGCTGCCCCCGTCGGTAACCACGGTGAGCGTGGTGGTGCCGCCACGAGTGTAGTTCTTGGCCTTGATGATGACACTCACCTTATCAAAACCGGTGAAGTCGCAGTTGGGGTTGATGGAGCAGTCGCGTCCCGGCGACACGAAACCGCCGTCGAGGTAGAAGTAGCCGCCAGTGAAGGTCCAGCCCTCGGGCAGGTAGTTGGCAGCGTCGCTGGCGTGGTTGGCGTTGTCCTTGGGCACGCCCGAGAAGTCGGCCTCGCCCAGCAGCATCACGTCGGGCTTGGCAAACACCTCAAGGGTGCGGCTTGCCACGTTGGCGGCGGGGGTGTTGTCGGTCCAGTCGGCGCGGAAAGCGGTGGCGGCGATGCCGTCCTCGGCGGGCGCGAGCATGGTGGGCTTATACACCTCGAGCACGCTGGTGCCGTTCAGGGTCACCGTCTTGTCCTCGGAGCCCTCGCTGCTCACGGTGACGGTGGCACTGTAGTTGCCCACGGCCTGGGGAGCATAGGTAACGGTAATCTTCTTGCCGTCGGCCACATCGGCCACGCTCACGCGGCTGGGGTCAATCGAGAACACGCCGCTCTCGTCGTTGAGGGTAAGCGTGATGTCATGGTCAACCAAACTGTTGCCGCTCACGGTGAAGGATGCCGTGGCGGTCTTGCCGGGATAGGCCTCCAGGTTGATTTCGTTGCGCGAAACCTTGACGCGCGGCATGGCCACGGGCTGGATGCCGTAAATCATCTGCTGCTCGATGTTGAAGGTCTCGCCGCCGCCAGTAAAGGCGTTGAGATGGAACCAGCCGTTGCCCGAGCCGCTCCAGCCAAAGTTGACATGGTACTTGCCATTGGAGGCGTCATAGCCGTCAACATTGAAGGCATGGCCCGACCAGCCGTACCACGAGTAGTCATAGGCGCAATACACCACGGGGCGGCCCTCAACGAGTTCGGTCTGGAGCATCTCGCCCCAAGTGTCGTCGTCGATAAGCACCTCGTCGTTGCCATAGTCGTCGGACATGGACTTGAAGGTGAGTTGTGCGCCCTCGTCATAGCCGAAGAACAGCACGGCACGCAGCACATCGGCACCATAGGCGCCGCTGCCGCTGGGGGTATAGTCCATGTGCTCCTCCTGACCCACATAGCGCATGAGCTTGGCCACGGCATAGCCCTGGGCGGTGGTGTAACTGCCGGTATAGTCGTCCAGCATGTTGTCCCAGTCAAAGGTAGTGGGCGGCAGCGCGGGAACCTGGAAGCCGTAGCTCTCGTTGGTGTAGCCCTCGACAGCGGGAGTCTCGTCGGTGGGGAATTTCCAGTAGTAGAACACCATCGACAGCGAGGTGGCGGGACAGCCCGTCAAGCAGCGCGAACCGTTGTAGGTGGGGCACTGGTTGTAGTAGGGGGCGTCCTGGTCCCAGTTGCAGGTGAGCAGCGGCGACACGCTCACGCCGCCATTATACTTCAGCGACTTGCCAGACGACTGTACCACATAGCCCGGGTTGGCCTGCAGGTACTCCACCTGGCGCTTGTAAAGCAACAGCAGGCCCGTCATGTTCTGCGGGATGTTGTTCACATCGAGGGGGGCGTCGCCATAGGCAAGAATCTCGTTGGCACGGTCATCACCGGCAACAATCACAAAACCCTTGTCGCAGTTGAAAATGTAGTACGCGGCCAGGTTCACATTTGACGAGTTCAACTCGGTGCTGGCCAGTTTAACTTGGGCCTGACGGGCATTGAAACCGCCCTTCACGGCCTGTGACTGCATGAAGCGCTGGGCGACAGCCTGTGCCGAAAAGGCATCGACACTGGCGCCAAAGCACTGTAATGCCGCTGTCATGATTGCGGCAATCAAAAGTAATTTTCTCATAAATAAATATTTTATACAATTAGTTCTTTTCTCTCATATTGCCCAAGGCTTGCATGACGGGCAGCCCGTCACACAGCCCCTTGGCACAAGCAAGCACGACTGCGACTGCAAAGGTAAAATATCTTTTTGGGTTTCAGCCATTTTTTAACAGCATTTAGTCTTTGGCCCGCTCTGAAGCAAAAAACTCCCCCCGGGGGCGATGCGCCTCCAGGGGGAGCGTTGTGCCGTCAACGGCGATGGATCAGTTGCCGTTGAGCAGATAGTCGATGAGGGCGCTGATGTCGGCGGGGTCAACGTCGCCGTTGCCATCCACGTCGGCGCAGATGGTGCAAACCGGTGAGCCGTTGAGCAGATAGTCGATGAGGGCGCTGATGTCGGCGGGGTCAACGCTGCCATCGTGGTTCACATCGCCAGCGACATATCCATGGCCGTTCTCGAACAGCGTTACCACCTGGCTGTTGCTCCACAAGCTCTGGGTGCCGTCGGTGTACAGGGCCTTGACCTTGTAGTAGTAGGTGCCTGCGGCCTCGAGGTTCATCACAGTGTAGAACTTGTCGGGGGTGATGCCCTCAATCAAGCGATAGGTGGCGTCGCCGGTCTCGGTGGCGCGAAGCATGCCCTGAGAAGCGTCGCCGGCATAAATCTTGATGGACTGGATGTGGGGATAGGAAGTGCCGGTGAAGGTGACATAGTCATCCTCGTAGCAGTTGAGTACAACGGTATAGGTCGTAAAGTCGGCGGGGCAGCTGATGGTCTTGGAATCGTTGAGGGTAGCAATCTTGAGCGACGACGAGCTGAAGAGCGGGTCACTGCAAACATCAACGACAACCGTCATCTTGTCATAGCCCGCCAAGTCATAGGTGGGCGTTGCGATGCTGGAGCTGCTGGCCAGCGAGATGGCTTGGGGCTCACACCAGATGCCCGAACCGCTGAACATCCAGCCGTAGGGCAAATAATCCTGCCAGTCATAGGTGACCGCGTAACTGCCGCTGTTGCTGCTCCAGTCGGTCTCGTCAAGCAGTTCAACCGCAGGCTTGGTGCCCACCTCGAGGGTATAGCTGGCCACATTGGCGGCGGGAGTCTCGTCAGTCCAGTCGGCGCGGAACTGGGTAAGGTTGATATAGGCACTGTCGGCGGGAAGCATCACGGGCTTGTAAACCTCGAGAATGCTGGTGCCGTTCAGGGTCACGGTCTTGTCGTCGGCGCCCGGGCTGCTCAGCGTCACGGTAGCGGTGTGGTTGCCGGGAGCCTGGGGGGAATAGGTCACGGTGATGACCTTGCCGTCCTCCATCTCGCTGACTGACACGCTGCCACAATCAAGAGCGAAGACACCTGCCTCATCGTTGAGGGTCAGGGTAATGTTGTTCTCAAGCAAGGTGCCCTTGACGGTGAAGGCGGCAGTAGCGGTCTTGCCGGGATAGGCCTCCAGGTTAATCGTGGAGGGCGACACCTTGATGGCGGGGCTGTTGGCGGGCGGCTGGATGCCGTAAATCATCTGCTGCTCGATGTTGAAGGTGTAGCCGCTGCCGTAGAAGGCGTTGAGCGCAAACCAGCCGTTGCCAGAGCCACTCCAGCCAAAGTTGACATGGTAGGTGTTGTCGCTCGACCTGTAGCCGTCCACATTGAAGGCGTGGCCCGACCAGCCGTACCACGAGTCATAGTCATAAGCGCAATAGACCACGGGGCGGCCCTCAACGAGTTCGGTCTGGAGCATCTCGGCCCAAGTGGCGTCGTCGATGAGCACCTCGTCCTCACCATAGTTGTCGGCAACCGACTTGAAGGTCAACTGCGAGGTGGTCTCGTCGTAGCCGAAGAAGTTGACGGCGCGCAGCACGTCTTCGCCAAAAGCGCCGCTGCCGCTGGGGGTATAGTCCATGCGCTCCTCCTGGCCGATGTAGCGCATCAGCCATGCCACGGCATTGCCCTGGGCGGTGGTGTAACTGCCGGTGTAGCTGTCCAGCATGTTGTCCCAGTCAAAGGTCGTGGGCGGCAGCGCGGGAATCTGGAAACCGTAGCTCTCGTTGGTGTAGCCCTCGACGGCGGGGGTCTCATCGGTGGGGTGTTTCCAGTAGTAGAACACCATCGACAGCGAGGTGGCGGGACAGCCCGTCAAGCAGCGCGAACCGTTGTAGGTGGGGCACTGGTTGTAGTAGGGGGCGTCCTGGTCCCAGTTGCAGGTGAGCAGCGGGTTGACGGTGGTTGCGGTCAACTTCTTGGAACCCTGGGTAGCCTGCACCTTGAGGCCGGGATTGGCCTGCAGATATTCCATCTGGCGCTTGTAGAGCAACAGCAGGCCCGTCATGTTTTGCGGGATGTTGTTCACATCGAGGGGGGCGTCGCCATAGGCGAGAATCTCGCGGGCGCGGTCGTCGCCCGACACAATGACATAGCCGTCCTTGCTGTTAAAGATGTAGTAAGCGGTCTTGGTCACATCGCTCGAGTTGGCCTCGGCGCGGGCGAGCTTCAGCTGGTCGGCAGGACGGGCATTGAGGCGCCCGGCGCTGACCTTGGAATTCATGAAATGCTGGGCAGCGGCCCTTGCCGTGTAGGCATCGACATTGCCGGCAAAGCATGACATTGTTGCTGCCATCAATGCGGCGAAAAATAAGAATTTCTTCATAAACAATTGGTTTAAGGTAAATCTGATGTATATACTTGATTAATTACCGGCAAAGATATTCATTATTTCAACATTCTGCAACTATTTACATTTTTTTTGTTTTGCGACCATATAAGTAAAAAAGGCTGAAACAATGCTAATTGTTTACAAAATGGAACGTTTACATTTTGCCATTTGCGTTTGTAACTCTATATTTGCACTACCAAAAAAGGACTTTATCGACGATACTGATAACATAAACGGCCTATGACCAAACAATTACGCAAGTTATTTTTGCTTTTGCTGATTCTTGCCACAGCGTTGCCCGCAGCAGCGCAGATGCATCGTGTCACGACCGTCAACCCCTCGACCAAGCAGCCCTACACCGAGGTATATGAGTTTGAAAATGTCGATATCCAGCCCCAGTTCCCCGGCGGCGAGCGCGGACTCATCAACTTTGTGAACGAGACCCGCGTCTATCCCTACAACGCCTATGTGAACGGCATCGAGGGCCGCGTGCTGTGCAGTTTCATCGTCGGCGCCAACGGCAAGGTGAGCGATGTGCGCATCCTGCGCGGTGCGGGCAACGAGAGTCTCAACCGCGAAGCCGTGCGCGTCATCAGCAAGATGCCGAAATGGAAAGCCGGCAAAATCGGCAACAAGTCGGTGTCGGTCAGGGTGGTGATGCCCATCGCATTCAGATTATAACCAACGAAAAACAAGCCATCAAAATAGCGCATTAACCGTCCCAAGAGGGCGGTTATTTTTTTGGGGGGCTAAAAATCGGGCATGCAACTGAACGTTACCTCGGCTCGCGTGGCGGGATGGATGAACGTGATGGAGCAGGCGTGCAGGCACAGGCGACTGGCGGCCTTGCCGTAGAGGCGGTCGCCCACAATGGGGCAGTTAAGCCCCTGGGGGTGGGAGGCATGGACGCGCAGCTGGTGGGTGCGGCCCGTGCGAGGCATGAACAACACGCGCGTCTGGCCAGCCTCACGGGCCAGCACGCGATAATGGGTCACCGACGGTTTGCCGTGCCGGCAGTCCACCATTTGGCGCGGGCGGTCGTCCACGTCGGGACGCAGAGGCAGAGTGATGACGCCCTCGTCGTTGGGCACCGTGCCGTCAAGCAGGGCGATATATTGCTTGTGCACATGGCGCTGTTCAAACTGTTGCTGCAGGAACTTGTGGGAATCTTTATCCTTGGCAAAAATCACCAGGCCTGAAGTTTCCTGGTCCAGGCGATGGACAACAATCGGCCCCGCCGCCTCGGGGAACTCGGCCCGATAGCGCGTGAGCAGGGAGTCGTCAAGCGCCTTGCCTGGCACGGTGAGCATGCCTGAGGGCTTGTTGAGCACCGTGAGCCACTGGTCGTCATGGACGACATCCAATGCCGCGTGCCGAACAGGAGCATCCAGCATATTATCCTCCACGTCAAGACCTTGCATCATAAAGTCCAGCGTGGGCTTGCACTTGCTGCGGCAGGCGGGATAGAAATGGCCGTGATGGCGCACCTCGCCCGCAGGCGACGCACCCCACCAAAACTCTGCCATGCACACGGGGCGCAGCGCGTTGTTGAAGGCATAGTTGAGCAGGCGCGGCGCGCAGCACTCGCCGGTGCCGGCCGGAGGCAGCGTGCCCAACGGCTTGAAAACCTCTGCCAAGTCGCGGCGCTCGCCGCGGGCGTTGGTCACCACAAACAGGCGGAAAATGCGCTCCTGCAACGCTTCGCTCATGGCCTTGCGGCGCACCTTTAATTGCGCAATGCGGCATTCAAAAGCACCGATTTCATCGCTGATTTCGGCCATCGCCGCTGCATGTCTCTGGCGCATGCGGCGCAATTCGGCCTTCTCGTGGCGACTCTGGTTGAGCAGGGCCTCTTGCTCGGCGGGCGTCAACGCGCCCTGGCTGCGACGCTGGTCACGCTCCTGCTTGTGGACGGCCTTCACCGCCTTGAAATCGGCGATTTCATCGGCGTTTTTTTGATTTACGGCAGCCAAGCGACCGCGCAGGGCAGTAAGTTCAGAACTGTGGGCAAGCCGCTCAATCTCATGGTTGATGGCGGTGATGTCGGCCTCGCCGCGCTTGAACTCGCCCTGCGGGTCCAGCAGGTCATAGACCGGCGGCACAAAGTAGTCGTGCCTGACGCTGCCCGCCAGGTTGCCCGAGAAGGCGGCGAGAAATCCCAGGCGCCCCTGTCCATCCTGCGCCACGAGCACGCCCAGCATCTTGCCCGCGCCCAGTTCATCGGCCCAGTCGGCGCGCGACGCCACATAGCGCTGCACCTCCCCGGCCGCCATGAGCGCCAGCGGATGGGGCTCATAGTAGAAGGGGCACGTGAAGTGCCGCGGCAGGGCAATCCCCGCCACCGCACAGGTGTCAAACAGATGGAACTTGGCGCCATTCATCTCACTGCAAAGGTACGATTTTTCCCGCTGACGGGAAAAAACGCGGCTCAGATTTTGTGTTTCAATGGTGAATGACTAATTTTGTAATTTGAATAATTTGCACAATCAGCATTCGCCCCGCTGGAGAGACCTTTGGAGCGATGCCAACAAGACATCAAGACACTATGAAGTTTATCTCGTGGAATGTGAACGGCCTGCGGGCTGTGGCCGGCAAGGGCTTCGCCGACATTTTCAGGGCGCTGGACGCCGACTTCTTTTGCCTGCAGGAAACCAAACTGCAGGAGGGCCAGATTGACCTGGAGTTTGACGGCTACCGCTCGTACTGGAACTATGCCGAAAAGAAAGGCTACAGCGGCACCGCCATCTACAGCCGCCACGAGCCGCTGAGCGTGACGCTGGGCATGGGCATCGAGGAGCACGACCGCGAGGGACGCGTCATCACGCTGGAGATGCCGGAGTTTTACCTGGTCACCTGCTACACGCCCAACAGCCAGGACGGCCTGCGCCGCCTGGACTACCGCATGGCGTGGGAAGACGCCTTTCGCGACTACCTGCTGCGGCTCGACGCCGTCAAGCCCGTCATCGTGTGCGGCGACTTGAATGTCGCCCACCGCGAGATAGACCTCAAGAATCCCAAGAGCAACCGCAAGAACGCCGGCTTTACCGACGAGGAGCGCGGCAAGATGACCGCCCTGCTCGACGCGGGATTCATCGACACCTGGCGCCACTTCAACCCCGACCTCGAGGGCGTGTACTCGTGGTGGAGCTACCGCTTCAAGGCGCGCGAAAAGAACGCCGGGTGGCGCATCGACTACTTCCTGGCCAGCAGCCGCCTGCAGGAGCACCTCACGGGTGCTGCCATCCACACCGGGGTGCTGGGCAGCGACCACTGCCCCGTGGAGGTGGACATAGCATTATAAAATTAGAACAACATATCACATTTTTCAACTGATGGAACTGCAAACAACCAAGAAATATGACCTCGACCGCGTGGTGAGGCTCATCATCACCATCGTCACCATCGGCCTGGGCGTGTGGCTGCTCAACTACCTGAGTCCCGTGCTCATTCCGTTTCTAGTGGGCTTTATCCTCGCCTACCTCATCGAGCCCATTGTGGAGTGGCTGATGCGCGTGCTGCACATCAGGGCGCGATGGCTGGGCGTGCTGCTGGCGCTCGTCATCGTCATTGGGGGCATCACCGGCCTGTGCTGGCTGCTCATCCCCTACCTGACCAGCGAGGTCGCCACCATGTCCAAGCAGTTGGCGGCCTACGCCAAGACGGAGTTCAAGGTGCCCTATGTGCCTGCCGAAGTCAACGAGTGGATACAAAAGTACCTCAACACACAGGAAATCAGCGAGATATTCAGCAAGGACCAATGGTTCAGCATCGTCAACAAGACGCTGTCGGGGGCGTGGTCGTTCCTGGGCGGCACCATGAGCGTGGTCATGAGCATAGTGTCGTCGCTCATCGTGCTGCTGTACATGTTCTTCATCCTGCTCGACTTTGACAAACTCACGCGCTCGTTCAAGGGCGCCATCCCGGGCAAGTACCGCAAGACGTCGCTGCGCATCTTCAACGATGTGGCAGGCACCATGAGCCGCTACTTTCGCGGCCAGGCCGTGGTGTCGTTCTTTGTGGGCATCATCTTTGCCATCGAGTTCTACATCATCGGGCTGCCCATGGCCATAGCCTTCGGCCTGTTTGTCGGCGTGCTCAACATGGTACCCTATCTGCAGCTCGTGTCCATCCCCATTGCCGCCTTCCTGTGCCTGGTGGCCACCGTGGTGTCGGGCGGCAGCTTCTGGATGATGTTCCTGTGGGTCATCATCGCCTATCTCATCTGCCAGGCCATTCAGGACATGGTGCTCATCCCCATCATCATGAAGCAGCAGATGGGCCTCAACCCCGCCATCGTGTTCCTGTCGCTGTCGCTGTGGGCCTATGTGCTCGGCTTCATCGGGCTGGTCATCGGGTTGCCGCTCACCACGCTCATCATCTCGTACTACTGTGAGTATGTGCTGCACCGCCCCAACCCCTTGCACCCCGGGCAGCCCAAGAAAAGGAGCGACAGCAAAGCGCCGCTCATGCTCGGCATTGCTCAACTCAAGCACTACACCAACCAGCAAAAGGAGAATAACTCCTGACACCTCACCATGAAGACGCTGATTGTCATCACCGGCCCCACGGGAGTGGGCAAGACCGCTGCCGCCATTGCGCTGGCACAGCGGCTGGGCTGCGACATCATCAGCGCCGACTCGCGCCAAATCTACCGCGGCATCCCCATCTGCACCGCCGCCCCCACCGCCAGCGAGCGCACGGCGGCGCGGCACCACTTTGTGGAAATCAAGGACTTGGAGGAATCTTACAGCGCGGCGCAGTTCGAGGGCGATGTGATGGCCCTGCTGCCGCAGTTGTGGGCACAGGGCGACTATGCCGTGATGTGCGGCGGCTCGATGCTCTATGTCGACGCCGTGTGCCGCGGCATCGACAGCCTGCCCGACATCAGCCCCGAGGTGCGCGCCGCCGTCAAGGACAAACTGCGCCTCGAGGGCCTTGACAGCCTCGTCGCCGAACTCGAGACGCTCGACCCCCGCTATGCCGCCGCCATCGACCGGCGCAACACCAGCCGCGTGTGCCACGCCGTGGAGGTGTGCCGCCAGGCGGGCGTCCCCTACTCCACCCTGCGCACCGGCGCCGTCAAGGCCCGCGACTTCAACATCGTGAAACTGGCACTCAACATCGAGCGCGACAGGCTGTTTGACCGCATCAACCAGCGTGTGGACCGCATGATGCAGGCGGGACTGGAGCAAGAGGCCCGCAGCGTGTATCACCTGCGCCACCTCAACGCCCTCAACACCGTGGGCATGAAGGAGATGTTTGCCATGATCGACGGCACCATGGACCGCGACACCGCCGTGGCGCGCATCAAGAAGAACACCCGCGTCTATGCCAAGAAGCAACTCACCTGGTACCGCCGCGACACCGCCATCACCTGGTGCACCCCCGATGATGCCCTCACCACCGCCCTGCAAGCCATCCAAGCCCTGCAGGGCTGACGCCCACCACACGAATGGTTCAAAATTGCAGCGACCTTACATGAAAAAATCAGAAAGTTGTTCATGTTGTTCAGCGTTGTTATTGTTGTTTGGTGGTCTGATTATTTGATTTTTTAGTACCTTTGCATGTGTCAATAGTTCGTTAACAAATCGATATATGGCGAAACGGCTATGCTGCGCCGCCAAAGAGTTCATTGGAAAT
>CALEJB010000020.1 GCA_937898675.1 uncultured Prevotellaceae bacterium | reverse complement strand
TTGGCAATCTTTTTTTGCCTCTCGAATCTGTCAACTTTTTTCAGGTCAAGACATTTGCATGACCAAAAAATGACAGTCTATATGCACAGAAAGCAGAAATAACATTTTCCATCATGAAAGAGAGATAGAAAACTACTTGAGTTGCCGTTGACAAGTTATTCCAAGAATATTTGCCCACTTCGGCAATGTTGAGTAAATTTGCCTATTGATTGAGCCTGCGGTGAATCTTGTGTGTTGCTGTGGCTGGAAACGCATCACCTATTGCCATGGGCCGTTCATTGTATAGAATTTATTGTTAACCCAACCGTCCCGCTATTGGGGCCAAAACATCTCGAAAAAACATGATAAAACGTGTATATACCTATCTGTTGGCGATTCTCATTGCCGTGTGTGCAGCGTCGTGTGCCGAGGAGACTTGCGACATCATCTACCCTGACGGGGGAACATTTAAGGAGCGGCTGGAGCGCCTGCCCGGAGTGGTGAAAGTGACGGCCGAGGACCCCGGCACGTTTAACGAGCGCTACAAGGTGTACTTCAGGCAGCCCATCGACCACGACAACCCGTCGGCGGGCTCGTTCACCCAGCTGGTGTATGTGATGCTCAACCACGCCGACAGCGTGAACGTGCTGGTCACCGAGGGTTACTACGCCTTTGACGCGCAGCGGGTCCAGGAGCTGGTGCCCATGTTCGGCGCCAACCAGATTGTGGTGGAGCACCGCTACTACGGCGAGTCGGTCGTTGACGACCCCAGCTACCGGTATATGAACGCCGACAACTCGTGCGACGACCTGCATGCCGTGGTGAGCGCCCTCAAGCAGGTGCTGGGCGGCAAATGGATATCGACGGGCGTGAGCAAGAGCGGCCTCACCTGCAACATGTACCGTGCCTGGTACCCCCAGGATGTGGATGTGACGGTGCCCTACGGCACGCCCTTTTGCACCGGGCGCTACGACACGCGCACGGCAGATGCCCTGGCGCACACCATAGGCACGCCGGAGCAGCGCGGGCAGATGCTGGCATTCATGCGCGAAGCCCTGATGCGGCGCGACGCCATGGCGCCCATGTTTGAGGCGGCGGCGCGCGAGGCGGGCATCACCCTGCCCCTGCCGGCGCGCGAGCTGTGGGACCTGCACGTCATGGACTGGCAGGCCGCCGCGTGGATGCTCTCCTACGACCTGGACCTGATGCCCGCGCTCGACGCCAGCGACAAGGAAATCTTTGACTACATCATGAACCTTGACGATGCCAGTACCTGGGACACGTCCTATGATGTGAACAAATACTACATCCAGGCCTATAGCGAACTGGGCCACATGGCCTACTGCACCGAGGGCATCGAGGACCTGCTCGTGGTGAGCGACGCCGTGCTGGGCGACTACCTGCGCTACACCTATCTGCCCGAGGGATACCCCGACACCTTTTCCACCGCCATGCACGACAAGGTTGACGCCTTCTTGCGCAGCACCGACGCCAAGTATGTGTTCATCTACGGCGGCAACGACCCGTGGTACTATGCGGGTGTGGGCGACGAGTACATCAACGGCGACAACATCTGCCGCTATGTGCTCCCCGGCGCCGGCCACCATACCGCGATTTCGGAGTTCGACCCCGCCACCCGCCAGCAGATCAAGCACAAGATAGAGGAATTTCTGGGACGTCGGCAGTGAAGTTAATGCCGCAAGGCTTGCGTGTACTTCACGAGATTGGCGTAACTTTGCGGGACAATTGAGAATTTACACCTATTATTCATAACTCCAAACTATGAAAACGACATTTCGACACGGTCTGGCGGCACTGTTCATGGCGCTCATGGCGCTGCCGCTGACGGCACAGCAGCAGTTCACGCTCGAGGACCTGAACTTTGGCGGCACCAACTACAGCAACATGATTCCACAAAACCGCACCCTCGTGTGGTGGGGCGACCAGTTGGTGCGCCTGTCGCGCGACACCTGCTGGACTGTGGACAAGGCCACGGGCAAGGAAAAAACGCTTGTCACGCGCAGCCGCCTCAACGAGTGGGCAGGACTGGGCGGCGAGACCATCACAACGCTGGGCAAAGACGTCAGTTTCCCCTACCCCGACAAACCGCTGATGCTGATATCTGGCGGCAATAGGCTCATGCTGGTGAACTTCAAGACGCGCAAGGTGGAATGGAGTAGCCCCGGCTGCGAAGCCATGCAGGCCAGCGCATGGAACGCCAACAGCCGCGCGGTGGCGTATGTGAGCGACGACAACCTGTTTGTCACTGACGCTGCAGGCAACGAGCGCCAGGTGACGCACGACGGATCGCGCGACCTGGTGTACGGCCAGAGCGTGCACCGCAACGAGTTTGGCATCGACGGCGGCCTGTTCTGGAACCCGCAGGGCACACGCCTGGCGTTTTACCGCATGGACCAGAGCATGGTGACCGACTACCCGCTGGTCGATGTGCCCGAACTCGACGACACCACGCGCGTGATTGCCACGCCCGCCCCCGAGAAGTACCCCATGGCGGGGCAGACGTCGCACCTGGTGACGGTGGGCGTGCTCGACATGGCCACGGGCGACACGGTGTACCTCAAGGCCGGTGACCCCACCGACCGCTACTTCTCCAACATCTCGTGGAGCCCCGACGGCAACACGGTGTACATGATGGAGGGCAACCGCGACCAGAATGTGGTGGACCTGGCAGCCTATAACGCCGCCACCGGCGAGCGCACGGCCACGGTCTATCACGAGGAGCACCCCAAGTATGTGGAGCCGCAGCACCCCGTCACCTTCCTGCCCTGGGACGACAGCAAGTTCATCCTGTGGAGCGAGAAGGACGGCTACAACCACCTCTACATCTATGACACGGCTGGCAACGAGGTCAAGCAACTCACGCGCGGCGACTGGGTGGTGATGGACCTGCTGGGATTTGACACCGAGCGCCGTTCGGTCATCATCGCCGCCAACGCCGACAGCCCCATCCAGCAAAACCTGTACCGCGTGGACTGCGCCACAGGCGTGCTTACCCGCATCGACGAGGGCGGCCACGGCTGGCACAAGGGCTCGCTGAGCGCCAGCGGACACTGGCTGGTCGATAACTACCAGGAGCCCGACGTGCCCCGCAACATCAGCATCGCCGACACGCGCCGCGGCACCTGCCGCCGCTACTTCACCGCCCCCGACCCCTGGGCGGGCTATGCTGTGCCCGAGTACCGCTGCGGCACCATCACGGCGGCCGACGACAGCACCACGCTCTACTACCGCATGGTCATGCCCGTGGACTTTGACCCGTCGAAGCAGTACCCCACCGTGGTGTACGTCTATGGCGGCCCCCATGCCCACAATGTCGATGCCGGGTGGCACTATGCCAGCCGCAGCTGGGAGACCTACATGGCGCAGCGCGGCTACCTGCTGTTCATCCTCGACAACCGCGGCAGCGAGAACCGCGGGCGCGACTTTGAGCAGGCCACCTGGCGGCACCTGGGCGAGCAGGAGATGCTTGACCAGATGCGCGGCGTGGACTACCTGCGCTCGCTCAACTATGTCGATACCGCCCGTCTGGGCGTTCACGGATGGAGTTTTGGCGGTTTCATGACCATCAGCCTCATGACCAACTACCCCGACGTGTTCAAGGTGGGCGTCGCCGGCGGTCCGGTGATTGACTGGAAATGGTATGAGGTAATGTACGGCGAGCGCTACATGGACACCCCCCAGGACAACCCCGAGGGCTATGCCCAGTCGAGCCTCATCGACAAGGCCGCCAACCTCAAGGGCCGCCTGCAAATCATCATCGGCCTCAACGACCCCACCGTGGTGCCGCAGCATGCCTACAGTTTCCTCAAGGCGTGCATCGCCGCGGGCACCCAGCCCGACTTCTATGTCTATCCCGGCCAGGGCCACAACATGCGCGGCCACCAGAGCGTGCACCTGCACGAGCGCATCACGCGCTACTTTGACGACTACCTCAAGGGAGAATGACAAAACTGCATTTTTTAACGCCCACAAGGGTGCAGATTCAAGAAAATGCGATACCTTTGCAGCGCTCAAAGCATGCAAGCGCAACAGAAAACATTTTTAAACTATTAATAACCAACAAACTAATGAAGAAGTTTTTAACCATGGCCGCCCTGATTGTGATGGCGGCAATGTGCCTCACCTCGTGCGGCAGCGACGATGACGAGCCCGCTCAGGCCAGCACAACGGCAACCTACAAGATGACGTTCTCGCAGGACGTGATTGACAACTTTGATGTAATTCTGGTTTACAAGGGCAACAACGGCCAGAACATTCCCGTGACTGTTTCGGGCACAGAGTGGACCAAAAGCGCATCATGCAGCAAACTGCCCGCTGACTTCGGCGTAAAATACATCTTCACCCTCAAGGAGGGCGTTGAACTGGTCAAGGACAAGTATGACCTTGATGTACTCTTCAACATTGAGATTAATAAGGGCAGCACCCACTTCAAGCAGGATATCGTCGTTTGCAAGAGCGTAGGCACCAAGAAAGACAAAGTGCTTGACCAGATGAACAGGCTCAGCGGCCAGTCATGCGGTTTCACCGTGGGCAAGGACGGCAGCATTCTGCCTAACAGTTACTTGAAATTCGACTATTAACACATTCCTGCCAAGAGCAGAACCAGCAGAAGGCGGCCCGTGTGACGGGGCGCCTTCTGCTTTAGTTAGGGGTTAGGAGTTAGGCGTTAGGGGTTTGCCCCTTGGTCGGTTCCATGTGGATGGTGACATGGGTCTGGGGGCCAAAGCGGTTCCTCAGGCGCTGCTCGATGGCGGTGGCGTGCTCGTGTGCCACATGCAGGGGCGTGTCGCCGTCCATGCGCACATGGGCCTCGATGGCAATGCGGTTGCCAATGCGGCGCGTGCGGATGTTGTGCGGCTCGCGGCAGTCGGCCTGGGCGCATATGATGCGCTCAATCTCCTGCTCGGTCTTGTCGTCGAGCGACGACTCGGTGAGTTCGTTCATGCTCACCTTGAGCAGGTCAACGGCCACCTTGATGAGCAGTCCGCCCACAATGACACCTGCCAGCGGGTCGAGCACCGTCCAGCGGTTGCCCAGCAAGATGGCGCCGCCAATGCCGACGGCCGTGCCGATTGACGACAGGGCGTCGCTGCGGTGGTGCCAGGCGTTGGCCACCACGGCCTGCGAGTCCACGCGCTTGCCCACGGCGGCGGTGTAGCGGTAGAGCGCCTCCTTGACGGCAATCGACAGCAGCGCGGCCCACAGCGCAAGCATGCCGGGGGCCTCGAGTTGCTCGCCGTGGGCCCAGGCATAGAGTTTGCTGCCGCCGGAGTAGATAATGCCCGTGGCGGCGGCGATGAGCGCCAGGCCGATGACAAACGAGGCAATGGTCTCGTACTTGCCGTGGCCATAGTCGTGCGACTCGTCCTGGGGCTTGGAACTCACGTTCACAAACATCAGTACGATAATGTCGGTGATGAAGTCGCTGAGCGAGTGCACAGCGTCGGCAATCATCGCCGAACTGTGCCCCACGATACCGGCGATGAACTTAAAGGTCAACAGCGCCACATTGCCGGCACTGCCGATAAGCGTCACCTTGTAAATTTCTTTTTCCCGGTTTTTCATAACGGGGACAAAGGTAATCAATTTTTGCCCAAACGGCATAACGAAGATTCAAAAAACGGATGCACCATACAGCGCACCCGTTTTTTGTCGGAAAATCAGTCCTTAGACTTTGATTATTAGTTGTTCAGCAGATAGTCAATCAATGCCGAGATGTCGGCGGGGTCAACGTTGCCGCTGCCGTCAACGTCGGCGCAGATGAGGCAAATGTCAATGCCATTGAGCAGATAGTCGATCAGCGCCGAGATATCGGCGGGGTCAACATTGCCGCTGTGGTCAATGTCGCCAAGCTCGAAGCCGTGGCCGCCGGAGGGCAGGGTAACCTCCTCGAGGTTGCTCCACTCGCTCTCGGTCTCGTCAACATAGACGGCCTTCACCTTATACTCATAGGTAGCGCCTGCGGTGAGGCCGCTAACCACATAGTACTTGTCGGTGATGCCCGTGACGACGCGGCTGTCGGCATCGCCAGTCTCGCTGGCGGTGAGTGCCGCAGTGCCGTTGATAATGGTCACGTTGTGGATATAGACGCGCTTCTTGTTGGCGACACAGGACAATGTCACATTTTGGGCCTCGACTGCGTCGATACCGGTGAGGGTGATGGTGTAATCGGCTGCCTCGCCGGTGAGCGCGATGGTGTCGGTGGCGGCTCCACACGATACAGCAAGGAGGCTGCCATCGCTGCCGTAGTAGTTGGCGTTGACCTTGACGGTAACGGTGCTGCCCAGATCGAGGGCGGGGGTCACCAGATAACCAATCTTGGTGCCGCTGCCCAACTTGAATCCGCCGGTAGCGGCCTCATAGGCTGCATAGCCGGTCCAGCCGGCGTTGTCGCAGTAGTCGTCGAGCGAAGCGCCGCGGTCCTGCGAACCGTCGCTGGCCACATCGACGCCGGCAAAGGTCTCGGTGAGCAGAGTATTGCCAGCCTGGGCCTTCTTGTTGACATGCAGCGTGTAGCTGGCCACGTTGGCGGCGGGGGTCTCGTCGGTCCAGTCGGCACGGAAACTGCTGCTGGTCACATACTCCTCATCAGCGGGCAGCATCTCCAGCGCGCCCTTGGCCAGGGCGGCGGTGCCGTTGACGGCGACGGTAACATCCTCGGCGCCCTCGCTGCTCAGGGTAACAACGGCGGTGTGGGTGCCGGCGGCGGCGGGATTGTAGGTAACGGTGACGGCGGCGCCACGCTCGGCATCGGCGATGCTGATGACAGCGGGATTGACGCTGAATGAGCCGTCGCCCGCGCTGAGCGTTACATTGACATCGCCCGTCAGGTCAGAAGCCAGCACGCTGAAGGTTGCGGTCACGGGAACGCCCACGGTGGTGCTCATGGTCAGGCCCTCGGGGTCAACAATCATCTCGGGAGCGGCGGGACCGTCGCTCAGGAGGGTAACGATGGCCTTGTCGCTGGCCTTGTTGGTGTTGTCGGTGTAGTTGGCCACCACATAGTACTTGTAGGTCTGGCCTGCGGTCAAGCCGGTGACGGTGTAGTTCTTGGACTTGATGCCTGTGATGACGCGGTGGTCGGCGTCGCCGCTCTCGCTGGCGGCAAGCCGGGTGGAGGCATTGCCGCTGAGAATCTCGACGCTATAAATATAGACGCGCTTGCGGCTGCCGGTGCAGCACAGGGTGATGTTTTGGGCAGCCCGGGCATCGCAGCCCTCGAGCACAACGGTGTAGTCGGCAGCGCTGCCAGTAAGGGCAACGGTCTGCTGGACATCGCCGCACGAAACGACAACCGAAGAGTTGTCGGTGCTGTAGTACTTGGCGCTGAACTTGACCGTCACGGTGCCGTCGCTGCCGCTCAGGTCAACAGCGGGCGAAGTGATGTAGCCCGTCTTGTTGCTGCTACCCATCTTCAAGCCGCCAGGGGCAAGATAGACGGCATAGCCGGTCCAGCCCTGATTGTCGCAGTAGTCGTTGAGCGATCCGCTCACGTCGGCACTGCCGTCGCTCGATACATCAACGCCCGCAAAGGTCTCGGTGAGCAGGCTCTCGACAGCGCCCACAGCGTTGACATAGAGGGTGTAGTCCTTGACGTTCTCGGCGGGAGTCTGGTCGGTCCAGTTGGCGGTGAACGAGGTGGTGCCCACGCTGGTGGCGGTGCCAATCACGGGGGCGTGCTTCTCGATGGCGCTGCCCTCGGGATAAACCTCGTAGAGCATCTCAACCCACGAGTTGAAGCGGTAGCCGTCAACATTGAAGGCGTCCAAAGCGCAATAGCAGTTGCCGTCGCCGCTCCAGCCCCAGTTGATGTGATACTTGGATGTGCCGGCATCGTAGCCGTCAACGACAAAGGCGTGGCCGCCATAGCCGCGGGTGTCGTCGCCTGCATACAGGATGGGACGGCCGGCGGCAAGGTCACTCTGCATCATGGCGTTCCAGTTGCTGGCGCTGTAGTCGTCGCGCATGAGGTCGCTGGCGCCAGAGTTGTAGCCAAAGGTCTTCATGCCGGTGAGCTGGTCCTCGCAGTAGGCGCCGCTGCCGCCGTTGGAGGCGATGTCATAGTCCATCCAGCACGACTGGCCGCAGTAGCGCATCAGCGTGGCCACGGCAGTAGCCTGGGCGGTGCTGTAGTTCACGCCATAGTATTGCTCGAGCATGCCCGCCCAGTCGAGCGTGGTGCCGGGCAGGGCGGGAACGGAGAGGCGCTGCGTCTCGGTGGTGTAAGCGGGCAACGCGGGCAGCTCGGCGGGATATTTCCAGTACATCATCACCTGGGCCATCGCCGTGGCTACGCAGCCAGTGAGGGTGTGCTGGTTGCGGTAGATGGGTGTCTGGTTGTAGTAGGGAGCCTCCTGGTCCCACTCGATGTAGCCCAACAGGGGAGAAACGGTGGCGGCCTTGAAAGAGCCGCGGAGCATCTCGCTGTCGCGGGTTACCTGCACATGGGGATTGCGCTGCAGGAACTCAATCTGCTCCTTGTAGCGTCCCAGGAACCAAAGCATGTTGGCGGGCAGGCGGTTGTAGTCGCTGATGGCGCGGTCGCCAAAAGCGAGCACCTGCTCGGCGCGGTCTTCGCCGCTGACAATGAGAAAAGCGCTGCCGTCGCTGAGGTTGAACACATAGAAGTCGGTCAGTTTGGCGTTGACCGACGATGCCTCGGCGTGGACGAGCTGCAAGTCCGTGGCGGGGGACATGAACTTGCCCGCGGGCTGAGTCATCATGAACTGTAACGCCCGGGCGCGTGCGGCGGCGGCGTCAACATTGGCAGCGGACACATTCATCGCCATGAGGGCGAGCACTGCCAATGCCAATGATTTAAGGTAATTCATCATCTTCATTGAAATGTAAACAGTTATTGAAATGTAAAAAATTAATAATAGTTATGAGTTAGAATCTTGTCAATAATGGCGTTGACGTCGGCGATGTTCACCTCGCCGTCGCCGTTGACATCGGCCTGGGCCGCGGTGGAGCCGCCCAGGATGCAGTCGATGACGGCGTTGATGTCGGCGATGTTCACCTCGCCGTCGCCGTTGACATCACCCGCCAAAGAGCGGGGGGCACGCATGCACCAGAACGAGGCCACCTGGGCGGCGGCATCGACCTTCATCTCGGTGAGCGGCTTGTTCATGTAGCCGCCCGTGAACACTGCGGCGGCAGGAACTGAGAGGTTGGTGAGGGAGTCCAAGCCGTTGCGGGGCCAGGTGTCGCCCTTGGCGGTCGCACCCGAGCACACGGCATCGGCAGGGATGATGGTCATGCGCTGATGGCTGGACACATTGTTGGGCGAGTTGTCGAGCCATGCCTGCTCGTCATAATCGACATGAATCACAAGAATGCCCTCGGCCGACAGGAAAGCGTCCCAGCCCGTCTTGCGGCGGTATTCGAGCAGGTAGTATTCGTTGGGGTTGGCGTCGTTGACGACCTTGACGGCATTGCCGCTGTCGCTGCACAGCGGGGAGAGCGTGTAACGGGTGTCGGCCTGAGCCACGGTAAGGTCTATCCACTCCATGAACCAGCGCTCGTAGGAGGTGTAGCCTGCCGGGGTGTGCGAATTGTCCAGGTAGCAGCCGTGGTCCATGATGTCCCAACTGCCCATGCCGTAGCCGTTACCGCTGTTGGTGGGATAGAAGTCGGGCAGTCCCAGGCAGTGTCCAAACTCGTGGCAAAAGGTGCCCACGCCGTCGATGGATGTGCTGGCGTTGGACGAGCCCGACAGTTCGTTGAAGACGGCAAATTTGTCGATGGTCACGCCGTCGAGCGGGAAAGCCGGGCGGCTGCTGTAGCCCCATTCATAGCACTCGTCAAGGTCCCACTGGCAGGGCCACACGCTCTCGGGCACCTTGCTGTAGGCCAACTGCTCGCCCACTCCGGCATAGAGCACAACCACGACGTCGGCAAAGCCGTCGCCGTCGTTGTCATAGCGCGAGAAGTCCACATCGGCGTCGAGCGCCTCGCAGGCATCGACAATCATCGTGCCCAGGCGCAGGTCATAGCCCTGCCGGTCGTTGGCGCCGTACCACTCGCGGTCGCCCGGCAGGTCCACGGGACCCAGGATGTCGAACTGCGGCGTGAACTGGGCGTGGGACTGGTCCTTGAAGTAGTTGAAACAACTGCGTTCCATCGTGTTGAACTGGTGCTCAAACGTTGCCTTGGGGTCGTCGTGGATGAACTTGACATCGGCATAGTTGGCCAGGATGATGGGGATGCGCGGCGAACCCGTGCAGGGAACCTGGCGGCCGTCGGCGCCCTCGGCATGGCGCGGCGAGCGCGCGGCGGCGGCATTGGTGAGGCGGTCGCGGAACACGGTAATGAATGCGGTCTCCCGCACGCCGCGGCAGCCCTGGTCATGGGCGCGCATGTTGCTCAACGCCCCCTCCGCCACATAGCAGTAGTCGCCGCGGCAGTCCTGCTGCACGGCCAGGCCGTCGAGCGTGACGAGGCGGTGGTTGAACTTGCCGCCCTGCATCGTCAGCGTCACCGTGGAGCCGTCGCTCTGCACATGGGTAAAAGTCAATCCTGGCTTGGCGGGCACAGCCGTCGTCACGGCGCACCACAGCACAGCCGCCGCCAGGGTTATTGCAAATCGTTTCATCTTCATTGTCAGGAGTTTGGAGTTTACTGGTAACAGACATCCTTGGGAAAGGTGTCAATCTGGTTCATGCGCTTCATGATGGTGTTGTGCATGCGGCGCATCTTGGGCGTGGGACGGGCGCTGTCGCGCTCACGCGGATTGGGCAGCGACACGGCGATGTAGGCGCTCTGCGACTTGGACAGTTGGGCCGGCGAGGTGTCAAAATTGGCATGCGCCACGGCGTAGGCGCCATAGATGCCGTCGCCCATCTCGATGGAATTGAGATACACCTCCATGATGCGCTCCTTGCCCCAGATGAGTTCGATGAGGCATGTGAAATAGGCTTCGAGCCCCTTGCGCAGCCAGGTGTGGTCCTGCCACAGGAACACATTGCGGGCCGTCTGCTGGCTGATGGTGCTCGCGCCGCGCTGTCGCTTGCCCTCCTGGGCCTCGATTTGCGCCTTTTGTATCTGCTCCAGGTCAAAGCCCTTGTGCTTGAGGAACAGGTTGTCCTCGCTGGCCATCACCGCCTGCGGCAGATTGTGGTTAATCTTCTCAAGCGGCACCCAGCGGTGGCGGATTTGGGGCGTGCGGCCGTCAATCACCGCCTCCACCCCGCGGATGAGCATCAATGGGGTGATGTAAACGGGGATGTACTTGAGGATGACCACGGCCAGAATGGTCGAGGTGAAAAAGAAAATCAATATGTTACGTATCCATCGCATATATATTACGCAAATTGCTGTTTCATTTTGACAAATTGGATAAAATGCGCTAGGTCCATTAACTCATTCTGATACTCTTGCGGGAAACAATTAATATACTTATGTGGAACAACTAACGTAAGTTTTGAATCGCACATCTCTTTAAGCTGATTTCTTGAGATGCCCTGTTGCAGAGTAAATAGATACTTTTCGTCTACCCTATCTGCCTCATTCAATACTTGCCGCCAGCGATCCTTACAAGTTGTCTTTGCCCCTAATACAATCAAATTCTCGGCAGGAAAGTTGAGATTATGATAACATTCACTACCTGGAAACAAGAAATCTGGTTTCTTATTATCCTCTGTTACTGCTTGCTCTTCAAAAATTAGATGGTGTTGAGTGAAAATATCTGAAAGATGATGCTCCAGCGATTTTCCAGCACGAGATTTTCTTCGGTTAAGCACCTCGTTTGCCCTTTTAATAAATGAATCAATGCTTGAGAATGGTCGAGTTGTCACATCAGAATAAATCTTTTCCTCCATACACTTAAAGAGGGCATACTCTGTCTCAATCCATTTAAGCAGTATACTATCAGGATCTCTCGTCAGTAGTTCTGCCGAAATGTTGTTAGACATATTATAGCAATCTCTTGCTCCTTTTGACATCTGCTTAGTTTCGGGAAAACTACTATATTGAGACACAAATTCGCTAATTAATTGCTGAATTGAGACCTCTGGTGCATTATTAGAACCATTTATATCTATCAGTTGATTCGTTTCATCAGACGGCAAATTGAAAAATGCCAGAAATTCATCAATATCTTCATCAGCGCTTAAAACATATCCAGAATAATCTTCTTCACTATGTTTTGAGATGATAAGCAAATCACCAACATTGTCATCTTGGAAAAAAGGGAAACTTCGGCCAAATCTTGTAATCCTATACTCGTTACGTGTCTTTCGGCCATAATACTTCATACAACTGTCTGTTGTAAAATCATCTTGCCACTTAATCTTGACCAATTTTTCTTTATTCTCCCCTTTGACTCCCGGCACCTCAAAGAGAAGTTTAGATGCACATTTGGGCACATAAAATCCCGCCTGATGAGCACCAGTTGAACCAGTGTCATTTCCTGTGATGAATCTGCACCACGCTGCTTTAGAGGTTTGGACACCACTAATTGCCGAGTTTAATAATTCGCTCATATTGGTCTATTGATTTAATGATTTGTTCTGAAACAGCAGTGATTAACGGCACTATTACCGAATTGCCACACTGGCGATATGCTTGGACATCAGAAACTTGGTCAAGGCGATATGAATCAGGATACCCCATCAGTCTTGCACATTCTCTTGGTGTCAATCTTCTGGGATTTTTCCCATCGCCTTGAGGTATCAAAATTTCAGACCCGTCTTTGTAGTAACGAGCGCTTAGCGTCCTGGATATTCCATTGAGGTCAACAAGGCCAAATCCGAATCCATTGCCTTTTGCTTTATGCTTCTCTGCATAATTCTGCAAATAAGCCCATAGTTTATCCGTTAGGGTGTACTTTGGGTCTACACTAGTATCTAAAATTTCGCCAATGCTTCTTGTTGATTTGTGTTGCTCGGGAAAAGAAAATGTCTCTTCACCATTGAAAATATTACGGTCAAAGCCTACAATCATGATTCGCTCACGATGTTGAGGCACATAAGTTTGCCCATCCATCACTTGATAATGGATTGAGTAATTCAATTCTTCCAATGTTTCACAGATTACACGGAAAGTATTGCCTTTATCATGTGATGTGAGATTCTTCACGTTCTCTAGATAAAATGCTTTAGGACGATGACGATTAATTATGTCTGCAACATCAAAGAAAAGTGTGCCTTGTGTCTTGTCCTTAAATCCAGTTTCGCGACCAAGACTTTTTTTCTTGGAAATTCCGGCTATTGAAAATGGCTGACAGGGAAATCCTGCACATAAAATGTCGAATTTCAGAGGTATGTATTTCTTTGTTGCCTCTTTAGTAATATCTCCAAAGGGCATTTCTCCAAAATTAGCCAGATAGGTTTTTTGAGCAAATTTATTCCACTCTGATGAAAAAACACATTTTCCACCTTGAGACTGCATTGCCAGTCTAAATCCACCCATTCCAGCAAAAAGGTCAATGAAAGTGAATTTTGGCTCTTGGGGGGCTGCAAATGGAACATTAAAGAAATCTGAAAAAATGGAATATTGAGCCGCACTTTCGGCTACCAATGACACAAGTTCGTCATAGTCAGAAGGGATATCGTCAATAGCTTCCTTTTTTTCCAAGAAATCGTGAATTGCAACTGCAATTTCACGACGCTTCATAATCGCGTCATCGCCATCCCCAACAACGCCACCATTATGAAGAAATTGGCTCAGAACTGCCAACATATTTTCATATGAACTAGGGCCATATATTTTAACACCATTTTCATCAATTTCTTCAGGAAACGCTGATAATTTTAGTTCTTGATTTTTCTTTATTGGTGCCATAAAAAATTTGAATAATCAATTTTAATAATTTGTTAATCCAACCTCAAACAGCGAGAAATTGACCTTGCCATAGACGCGCTGCTGGGTGAAGTGGGGCAATGCGGAGAAGTCGTGCTCGCGCGGATGCTCCATAATGAACAGCGTGCCCTCATGCACCAGCGGCGAGTCGAGCACCAGCCCCGGAATCTCGCCAAAGCGCGGCAGGTCGTAGGGCGGGTCGGCAAAAATGATGTCAAACGACTGGCGGCAGGTGGACACGAACTTGAACACGTCGCCGCGCACGAGCGTGAGGTTGGGGTCGGCCAACTGCTGCTGCACACGCTTGATGAAGTCGGCCTGGGTGCGGGCCTTCTCCACCGCCGTCACATGGGCGCAGCCGCGCGACAGGAACTCAAAGCTCATCGCTCCCGTGCCGGCAAACAGGTCGAGCACGGTCTTGCCATCAAAGTCGATGACGTTGCCCAGCACGTTGAACAGATTCTCGCGCGCCATGTCGGTCGTGGGGCGCGCGGTGATGTTGGTGGGCACGTCAAAGCGTCGCCGCCCGTATTTTCCGCTGATTATTCGCATAGGGCAAGCAGTATCAGTTCCAGCGGTGCCTGCATGGCGTTGCGCCCTACCCGCAGCGCAGTGGCGGGATAGATGGCCGGCATCACATATTTTACATATTTTCGCAGCACGGGCAGCATCATGTTGCGCACATCGTTGTCGCCCAGCAGTTGCATCTCGTCGGACAACTGGTCCAGCCCGCCCAGGCGCCAGGCGTTGAGCGCAAAGTAGGCGGCATCCTCGGGCGTGGCATAGGCGTAGCTGTTGGCGCACTGCAGCGCGCCGTCGCGGTAGATGGCCATGTCCATGGTGCCGGGCCGCAGGTTCAGGAACATGCGCGCGATGCCGCCCGCTCGGTCCAGCCCCTTGAAGTGCTCACACAGCGGCACCAAGTGGTGACACAGCACGGGATAGCTGAAGGTGCGGCCCAAAAAGGCCTGCATGCCGCGGGGCATGGTGTAGGCCACCTTCACGCCCGCCGCCGGCATCGGGCACACGGCAGTGTCGCCGTCATCGTCGGGGAAAGTCCGGCCCAGCATCGCCAGGCAGTCGCTGTCCGCCGCATCGCCGGGCATCATCACGAAGTGGCGCGAGTGCACAATCACCCTCACGCGGCTGTAGCTGTCGAGCAGTTCAGGCGTGTCATAGATGGCGTCCTCCAGTGCCTGCAGCGAGTCGTCGTGGAGTTCCAGGTTGCCCATGATGAGCGAGTTGGCTATCGTTGGCGTGAACAAGATATAGTCCACCCTCCGCTCGTCAATCAAGACCAGCAATTCCCACACCTCGGGATGTTGGATGTCGTATTTGCGTTTCCCTTCCATAACTCGGCAAAGTTACACAATTCCCGCGAAACAGCCGCCATCGGGAAGGCGATTTTTTATGCGCATATCCCCGCAACAGCCATTGAAATGACCGAAAAATGCATTATCTTTGCAACATTCTAACCAATCATGCGACACCTCATGAAACCAACAATCACGCTCTGGCTGGCGCTAATCTTATCGCTCATGCTCGCCGCCTGCACCTCGCGGTCGGACAAACGCGACGCCACGCGGCAGTATGCCTTCATGAGCAAGATGGGCCTCGACATCGGCGATGAATTGACGCTGGGCGACACCCTGGCGCTCAACGACATCTACTGCGGCGACGGCGCACAGGCGGCCAACACGCTCCCCGGCGCCGCCCTCACCGGCAGTCAGTATGCCGCCCTCGTCCAGCCCGCCGGCAGCCCCATTGCCGACGACATGAGCCAGTGGGTGCTGCTGGGCGTCAGGCGCATGGGCGGCAATGTGCTCGCCGCCTACTATGCGGGCAACGGCGTGGGCTACTGCGTGAGCCTCATCACCTACGACGCGGGCGGCCGCCTGCTCGACGCCATCAACGCCCGCGAGCTGCACCTGCTGTGGCGCACCCGCCTCGGCAACCCCAGCGATGACGACGTGTTCACCCTCGACGCCTTCTTCACCTTTGCCGGCGACAGCGCCGTCACCCTCCACCGCACCATGGGCCTGTGCAAGATGGACTTCGACAACGACCTCAAGAGCGCCCCGCAGTGGCAACAGCAGTGGAACCAGACCTACATCATCGACGGGGGCGGCCATTTCCTGCTCCAGGGACAGGAAGTGGTGAGAGAAAAAGGCACCGTGGACACCTACGCCGCCATGGACTACCGCACATGGGACCTGCTCGTGTGCTCGCCCCGCGACCAGGGCGTGATGGACATTTGGGAACAGGCCGTCGAGCGGGTCGAATATGTCTATGACCCCCATTATCAATACAAGCCCTTCCCCAACGACGTGACGCAACTCTACCGCATGAATCCGCAGCGCTTTGTGCAATGGCTCGCCGACCATCCCCGCTGCCGCCTGCAGCGCTGGTTCAAACTCGCGCCCGACGACCGACCCGCCCTGCTCGACGAAATCGCCAAACTGCCTGATGCCGCCGCCCGCCAGCGCCTGACGGCACTTGTCAATGGCTGGGACGACAAGCCCCTGACCCTGCACGGGTGAGCGCACCGCCCCCGCGAGGTTGGGATTATCGCGAAAAACGGCGGTTTTTTCAGCAATTTCATTTACCTTTGCCCTCACATAACATCAACCTAAACAAAACAGCAATATGGCAACAGTTGACGACAAAAAAATCATCTTCTCGATGGTGGGCGTGAGCAAGACCATCCAGCAGAACCAGAAACAGATTCTCAAAAACATCTATCTCTCCTTCTACTATGGCGCCAAAATCGGCATCATCGGCCTCAACGGCGCGGGCAAATCGACCCTGATGAAGATTATCGCCGGCCTGGAGACACAGTACCAGGGCCAGGTGGTGTTTGCCCCAGGCTACAGCGTGGGCTACCTGCCGCAGGACCCGCAACTCGACCCCGCCAAGACCGTCAAGGAGGTGGTGCAGGAGGGCGTGCAGCATGTGGTGGATGCCCTGAAGGAATATGAGGACATCAACCTCAAGTTCGGCCTGCCCGAGTACTACGAGGACCAGGACAAGATGGACCAACTGTTTGCCCGCCAGGCCGAACTGCAGGACATCATCGACGCCACCGACGCGTGGAACCTCGACAGCCGCCTGGAGCGCGCGATGGACGCCCTGCGCTGCCCCGCCGGCGACCAGCCCACCGAGCACCTGAGCGGCGGCGAGCGCCGCCGCGTGGCCCTGTGCCGCCTGCTGCTGCAAAAGCCCGACGTGCTGCTGCTCGACGAGCCCACCAACCACCTCGACGCCGAGAGCATCGACTGGCTGGAGCAGCACCTGCAGCAATACGAGGGCACGGTCATCGCCGTGACCCACGACCGCTACTTCCTGGACCACGTGGCCGGCTGGATTCTCGAACTCGACCGCGGCGAGGGCATCCCCTGGAAGGGCAACTACAGCAGTTGGCTGGAGCAAAAGACCCAGCGCCTGGCACAGGAAGAAAAGAGCGAGAGCAAGCGCCAAAAAACCCTGCAGCGCGAGCTGGAATGGGTGCGCATGGCGCCCAAGGCCCGCCAGGCCAAGGGCAAGGCGCGCTTGAACAGCTACGACAAACTGCTCAACGAGACCGTCAAGGAAAAAGAGGAGAAACTCGAAATCTTCATCCCCAACGGCCCTCGCCTGGGCAACAAGGTCATCGAGGCCCAGCATGTGGCCAAGGCCTTTGGCGACAAACTGCTGTTCGACGACCTCAACTTCATGCTGCCGCCCAACGGCATCGTGGGCGTCATCGGCCCCAACGGCGCCGGCAAGACCACGCTGTTCCGCCTGATTATGGGTCTGGAGCAGCCCGACAGCGGCACCTTTGAGGTGGGCGAAACCGTCAAGCCGGTGTATGTGGACCAGCAGCACACGAGCATCGAGCCCGACAAGACCGTCTATGAAGTCATCTCGGGCGGCGTGGAACTGCTGCGCATGGGCGGGCGCGACGTCAACGCCCGCGCCTACCTGTCGCGCTTCAACTTCAGCGGCGTGGACCAGCAAAAGAAGTGCGGCGTGCTGAGCGGCGGCGAGCGCAACCGCCTGCAGCTGGCGCTGGCGCTCAAACAAGAGGGCAACGTGCTGCTGCTCGACGAGCCCACCAACGACATCGACGTGAACACCCTGCGCGCCCTCGAGGAAGGCCTCGAAGACTTTGCCGGATGCGCCGTGGTCATCAGCCACGACCGCTGGTTCCTGGACCGCATCTGCACCCACATCCTCGCCTTTGAGGGCAACAGCAACGTGTTCTTCTTTGAAGGCTCCTACAGCGAGTATGAGGAGAACAAACTCAAGCGCCTGGGCAAGGAAGAGCCCACCCGCGTGCGCTACCGCAAACTGGAGGCGTGATTGCGCGCACTCCCGCCAACTCCTAACTCCTAACTGATATGAACACTTTGAAATACATCATCGGCATTGTTGCCGCGCTGGCCATGACGTCCTGCGGCAACCATCTGCCCAAGGACGGCAAGCCCGCCGCCAACGGCATGGAATTTCTGGCAGTGGCCGGCATCGACGGCGACTCGCTGAACATCGACAGCGACTTCACCTTCGGCAACGACGCCGAGGACCTGGCTCACATGATGCTCACCCTCGACACCATCAAGGCGCTGGGCCTGGACAAGGTCATGGCCATCGACACCGTCGTGGGCAGCGTGCGCATCATGGGCCGCCACCAGTTTGAGGGCACCAGCCTGGCGCTGCTGCTGGGCGAGACCACGCTGGGCGACACCCGCACCTGCTGGCTGGCCACCTACGGCCGTGACGGCATGATTGACTTCATGAGAATCGGCAACTGCCACGGCATCAACCTCAACTACTGGGACGAGGCCGACGAGCACACCTGCCACGTGGGCATCGACTCAACGGCGATAACCTTCGGCAAGGACAACGACAAGAGCATTCAACTGCAACGCAGGGTGTCGATGAAGGTGCGGCAAGACGGCGCCGAACCGAGCGACTCGGCATTGTGGTTCATCCAGAACAATGTGCCCGTCACCATCGGCAACGACGGCCGCTTTACGCTGGGCAAAACCACCAATGACTATTCGGGCAGCAGCGACTTGCTGACGGCCTACTGGCTGAAAAAGCGCGGCATGGAGGTGCTGGCATGGATTCCCTTGAGCGACAACACCTTTTGCGACCAGGTGAGCGCCTTCCTTGACGCGTCAAAGGACAGCCTTACCGACCCCGCCCAACTGTGGGGTGACTTCAGCCAACTGATATGGTCACGCCTCGCGGGCGACACGGACGGCGTGATGACGTGGTGCTGCGCCCACCCCGACACCCAGCTGGCACACGCCACCGTCAAGGCATTGAAAGATTGCACCCCCGAGTACCTCGACACACTGCTCCAGCGCGTCACCGACGCCAAGGCGCGCGACTACTGCCGCCAGCAGCTGGGGAAATAACGGCGAGACATCAAATAAAAATAACCACTGCGGGGCTAATGCGCATTCACATTAGCCCCGCAGGCATTTTATTCATTCATCATTCAAACCATTGTCGCGGCAAAAGCCGCATGGGCTCAGTTGTCGGTGATGCGAATGAAGGCGGCGATGTCCTGTACCAGCACCATGATGGTGACGGCGGCCATCAAGGCATGGTACAGCAGGTCGCGCACGGTGATGACGCTAAAGTCCTGCGCCTTCAGCAGCATGCCCCAGCACAGGCAGCACACCACCAGCGCGAGCGTGTAGAGCACGGGCGACGCCCATGCACGGTCGCGCTTGGGTTTGTCGGGCAGTTTGTTGAGCACTCGCCTGGTGAACCACGGGTTCTCGCCCGGGTCACGGGCGCCGTGCTTGAGCATCTGCTCCAGATTCTTCTCTTCTTGGTCCATCATATTCAGTTAGGTGTTAGGAGTTGTTTACACGTGATGGCGCGTCTCATTTTCTCCTTGCTCCTGTGCAGCAGCGACTTGACGGTGCCCACGGGCAAACGCATGACGCGCGCCACAGCCTTGAGCGGCTGGTCCTCGATGTAAAACAACGTGACGGCGGCGCGCTCGGCGTCGCCCAGCGAGGCCATGGCCTGCTGCACGGTCATCGACGCCTCGGTGGTGGCGGCGGCGCTGGCATCAAGAGAGGCCAGTGCGGCGATGTCCTCGACATGCTCCTCGCCGCGGCGGCGCTGGTGGCTGTAGAACTCGTTGTAGGCGATGCGGTAGAGCCAAGTGCCAAAAGACGAAAGACCCTTGAAACCGCGCACGCCCAGGTATGCCTTGACAAACGTCTCCTGCGCCAGGTCGTCGGTGAGCATCTCGTCGCCCGACGTCAGGTTCAGCAAGAACCGTCGCACGCGGGGCTGATAGGCCTCGACCAACCTGCCGAATGCGTCCCGGTTGTCGGCCAGGGCGCATTGTGACAGAAGCCTGATTTCGTCAAGTCGTGACAGCATTATTCAGTGAGGTGTGAGGAGTTAGGAGTTGCCAGCCGCGCGCGGGAAGCCCATTGAGCGTCCCGCTGGCGGGCATGGCATCGTTTCTCACGGTAACTGTATTAATTAAAAGATGAAGGTTCGTTGTTATTGTCAAAGGGAGGCGGCACGGCAATGCCCTCACGCATCGGTTCGCCCTGCGGCTGCTGCGGCTGCTGCGGCTGCTGGGCGCGCCACTGCTGCATCTCCTGTTGCTGGCGATAGCAGATGTAGCCCTTGACAGCGCCCACTACCATCAGGGCCAGGCCCACGGCAGTGAACGGCTCGGCACCGCACAGCACGCCAAAGAGCAGCAATCCACAACCGATGCCGCCCCACTTGAGGGCCGGGTTATAGGCACTCCAGTCGGTCAGCACGGCCACCTGCGGCGCAGGAGCGGGGGCGCCAGCGGCGGGAGCAGCGTTAGCCACGGGCTCGCCCGCGGGCATGGGCGCTTGGGCGGGCTGCTGCACCAGCACCGTGCGCCGGGTGTCGCCCAGCATGGCGTCGGTGAGGGGATAGTTGTTCTCGATGGCCTTTTCAATCATGCGGTACTTGCGGCGGCGCGTCAGGTAACGGAACCACACCACCAGCAGCACGATGAACACCAGGCAGAAGCATGCCACAATCACAATCTCGGAGACCGATTTGCTCCAGTACTCATTGACGGCATTGAAGTCTATCGGCTCACCATTGTCTGCGGCAGCCACAGCGTCGTGGCCGTTGTACAGCGTGTCGTCGAGCGCACCGTCCACGGCGTGCTCGATGATGTCGTTGAGGCGCGCCATGCCCGACCCGCCCTTGATGCGCACGGTGTCGCCGTTGTGGATAATCACGGCAGCATCGGCAGCGTCGGCAGCGTCGGCCTGCCTGGCGGCGCTGTCAGTCACCTGGGCGGCGGCTTTGCCTGCCGGCTTGTGCTGATGGGCCGGTGCGGCAACCACCATGAGCGCACAAAGCATCGCCATGAGGAAGGAAATAATCGTCTTTTTCATTTTTTTAAGTTTAATTTTCTGTTTTACTGATTTTTGAATTGGCCGGTGCTCGGGGCGGGGCCCTTTACTGGCCGGCTGTCATGCATTAGACGCACCAGCCGGCCCAAAAAGTTGCACAAAGGTGAAAAAAAAAATCCTTTGGACAAAGTTCTAATAATAAAAAATGTAAAAATGTCAAAAATATTGAATATAATTCATAACTTTGGCAATTATTAACCACAATACTGTTTATTCACATCTAAAATATTGCATTAACATGAAAATGAAACGATTTCTATTGCTGATTATCGCGTGTGCGCTGACGGCCGGCACCCTCGTGCAGGCCCAGGAAGCCCGCAAGCGCGAGATGCGCGCCGCATGGCTCGCCACCGTTTATCGCATCGACTGGCCCACCACGGTGAACAACGCCTCGGCCCAGAAGAACGAGCTCAATGCCTACCTCGACAACTTCAAGGCCCAGAACATGAACGCCATCTTTTTCCAGGCGCGCACGATGTGCGACGCGTTCTATCAGTCGAGCTACGAGCCCTGGTCGAGCTACCTGACGGGCACCCGCGGCAAGGACCCGGGCTATGACCCCCTGCAGTACTGCGTCGAGCAGTGCCACGCCCGCGGCATCCAGTGCCACGTGTGGATCAACCCCTACCGCTGGAGTTCGGGCACCAACTGGAACACCGCCCAGGACCAGGCCCTCAAGAACTCGGGCATGCTGCTCACCTATGACACCTACACCATCCTCAACCCAGGCTTGCCCGAGACCCGCGAGCGCATCGTGAATGTCATCCGCGAGATCATCACCAACTATGATGTGGACGGTGTCATCTTTGACGACTACTTCTATCCCAGCGGCATCCCCACCAGCAGTGCCGCCGGCGACTATAGCCTGTGGCAGAACTCGGGCAGCGGCATGACCTTTGGCGACTGGCGCCGGCACAATGTCAACCTCATGGTGGCCGACGTGTATAACATGATTCAGGAGGTCAAGCCCGAGGTGCGCTTTGGCATCGGTCCCGCCGGCGTGGCAGGCACCGCCAGCACCTCGGCCAGCAAGCACGGCGTCACCCCCTGCCCCAAGGGCAGCGACTGGCAGTACAACGGCATCTTCAGCGACCCGCTGGCATGGCTCGAAGAGGGCACCATCGACTACATCTCGCCCCAGCTCTACTGGAAGACCAACCACTCCACCAACCCCTTTGGCCCCCTCACCGACTGGTGGAGCTACATCGCCAAGCACTTTGGGCGCCACCACTATGCCAGCCACAGCATCTCGTTCCTCGCCGATGCCAACAACACCAGCAATTGGGCCGAGATTGTGCAGCAAATCAACTACTCCCGCCAGTACACCCAGGACAACGCCCCCGGCGCGGTGCTCTACAGCGCCAAGAATGTCAACGGCCAGAACGGAGGCGTGGGCGGACTGGGCAACTACCTGCTCGCCAACGTGTTCCAGCACCCTGCGCTCATTCCCGCAGTGACTTGGAAGACCGCCCCGGGCTACAGCGCGCCCGCCAACCTGACCAGCAACGGCTCCACGCTGTCGTGGACCGCCCAGCAGGGCACCCTGGTCAAGTACTCGGTCTATGCCGTGCCCGAGGCTTATAGCAAGGCCAGCGCCTCCAGCACCAACTTTGACGGCATCAAGAGCGACTACATGATTGGCGTCACCTACAGCCCCAGTTTCGACCTGCCCGGCGCCTACCAGAGCGGCTACTGGTATGCCGTGTGCGTCATCGACGGCTACGGCAACGAGAGTGAGCCCGCCTATCTGGGTGCCGGCGACGGCCCCGACGGTCCCGACCCCAGCGTGGTCACCTACCACATCGACAAGGTGTGGGAACTCAACAACACCGAGGCCTTTGTCGCTGTCAACGATGCCCGTCAGGGCTTCGGCATGAACGGCAAGTTCTATGTCAACGACAAGGCCACCTCCACCATCTATGAAATCGGCCCGGAGGGCCTCACCCACTTCACCTATCCCGGCGGTGCCAACACGGGCTTCACCCGCGACGAGGCCGGCAACCTGGTGGTGAGCAACGCCACCTTCCCCAACTCGTGGACAGGCAACCCCGAGCTCAAGGTCATCAACCCCTACACCAACGCCGTGGTCACCTACACCCTCCCCACCGAACTGGTGAACTTTGGCCGCAGCGACAACCTGGGATTTGCCCGCGGCAACCTGCTTGAAGACGGTGAAATTTATCTCGTGGGCGCCACCAGCAGCGGCGTGACGCGCATCGCCATCACCGGCGGCGAGGTGGACCTCGACAACTCCTACATCGCCAACATCGATGACTGGACCGTCAACAGCGGCTCGCTCGTCAACTACTACAAGGACATCAACGGCGACGACGCCCTGCTGTGCGTGACCCGCAACGCAGCGCCCGTCAAGGCATTGTTTGACAACGACAACCTCGACGGCACCGCCATCTCGCTGCCCAACAAGGGCGCCACCAACGGCGTGTTCCCCTTCACGTGGGACGGCAAGGAATACTTCCTCTACCCCACCCTCGAGAACTACCGCGACGGCTTTGCCGTGGCCGAGGCCAACGCAGCACAGCCCCTCGTCAGCGTGCCGCATGTGGCCGCCGCCAACGCCAACAGTTACCAGAACGACTGGCTCAACGCCGAGGTTGACAACAAGGGCGTGACCATCTACCAGTACTACCCCGGCGGGCACTTCACCGTGTGGCGCCTCACCAAGAGCGGCGGCGTGACGCGCGGCGATGTGAACGGCGACGGCAACATTGACCCCAGCGACATCAGCGCCCTCATCGACTACCTGCTCAACGGCACCGAGGTCAACGAACCCAACGCCGACTGTGACCAGAACGGCGAAATCGACCCCGGCGACATCAGCGCGCTCATCGACTACCTGCTCAACGACACCTGGCCCGAGTAACACCGCTCCCGCCAACCAAACAAGACAACTTGGATAACCATCACGGTTGTCCAAGTTGTCTCTTGTTATAATCGTTGCGTCAAGTCACCCCTAACGCATCACTCCTAACTCCTAACTGAAAAAAATCACTTGTTCCCCTTGCTGCGGTTGTGGTGCCTGCACAGCATCTGGCAGTTGCCCACATCGGTGGCGCCGCCCTTGCTCCACGCCGTCACATGGTCAGCGTCCATCTCGCTTTGTTTCCAAATGCGCGTACTGTTGCCCGTGCCGCTCATGGCGCAGTCGGGGCAGTTCGACGTGCCTGCCGCCTTGGCCGCCTGCGTCTGCTGATGATACACGCGGGTGATGGTCGCCTTGTCAAACACGCGGATGTTAAGCAGGCTCTTGTCCTGTTCGCCGCCCAGGACATATTCAAACACGCCCTTGTGGTTGGTCACATAGTCGTCCGCCATCAGTTCCCTCACGCGCCGGGCGACGGCATCCTTGTTATAAGGCTTGCTGTGGTATTGCTCATACAGCCGTCCCCACTCCAGGCCGCGCATCTCGGGCAGCACATCGGCAAACACGCCCGACACCCAGTCCAGCACCGCGTTAAAGTAGGTCTTGACGGGCGTGATGTCCGTGTCCTGGCGGTGCAGGCTCATGTAGCCCTCCACATTCCCCTTGCTCACCCACTGCAACGCGCGCTCCAGATAGTCCTGGCGATCGGCGCTGCCGGTGATGTAGGCACTCCACTTTTGGATGTTGGCGTTCTGCGAATTGCTGAACTCCTGCTTGAGCGCCGAAACAAACGGGCCCGAATAGATGGCGTTGAGTTTCTCCTGGTTGTTCAGCGCCACGCCCACGATGTTGATGGTCTGGAACCACTCCTTGATTTCGCTCTCGGTGCCGTTGCACACATAGATGAGCAGACGCGTGTCGAGCACCCGCTCGCGGTCCTCCTTGTCCAGGCCGTCGATGTACTGCTGCATGCCGTGCTTGTCCTTGATAGCGAGTTTGTGCGTCACAAAGCGCCCCAGGCTGGTGATGCGCTGCTGCCCGTCAAGCACCTCATAGTGGTCGCCCACCTGGTTAAAGTAGATGATGCCCAGCGGATAACCCTTGAGCACCGAATCGATGACGGCGATGTCTTTGCCGCCCTTGGCATAGATATAGTTGCGCTGATACTCGGGCTGGATGGTCAACTTGCCGTTCATGCCGAACAAGCCTTTGCCCTCCAACTCGTTATAGATAAACCCTTCGCAGATATCGCGAACAGTGATGTCGGTATGTAAAGTCGCTTTCATATCTTATTGCTTTTTGCGGATTAATATTCTGGCATATACGGACTTAGGATGCCCATCTACGATTATCACGCCTCTTGCATTCAAATCATTTGCATTAGGATATTCGTCAATGGTATATCTCTTGGTTTTATATGGGTCGTCATTTCTTTGAGTAATTCCTAATATCTCAAATTGTTCTGGACAATATTTCTCAAGGAATGTAATTGGTACACCCATTTTGCCATCATAGTCTGAAGGAATTGCATCAGTATAGGGAACCTCAATGGCATCATAATTGTCATAGTGCAGATAGTCATCTCGTCCTCTAATCTCTTTATGACGGCTGAACTTCAAGTTATCGGCCATTGTCATTAAAGATAGTGGCTCGTGGCGGCGTCCATGGTCAATATTTGTGAACCATATTGAAGGAACATTTTTCATATTGATGCCTTCAATAACTTTATCAAAATCTATTTCATTCTTTGTTTCAAACCACATGCCGCCTGCCCATTCGGTTACCCCAGACCACAACTTATTTGCCTTAATATATGGAAACACTTCCTTGTAAGTGACGGCATTCTTGTTGCTAATCATCAAAACCTTTTTATCTGCTTCCGTGACCCAAGCAAAGAATTCCCTAAACAATGAGAAAGGCGGGTTGGTGATGATGAAATCAGCCTCGTCACGCAGTTTGCAGACTTCCTCGCTGCGGAAGTCGCCGTCGCCCTCCAGGTACTGCCATTCCAAGTCCTCCACATTGATGCGGCCGTCGCCCGTCACATCGCGCTCAAGGACAAAGATTTTGCCGTTGGTCTTGCTCTTGTCGGCATCAAAGTGCGGTTTCTCGGTCTCGAACAGCGTGGGCTCCCAAGTCTTGATTTTCTTGCTCTCGGGAGCGTAACTGGTCGAAATCAGTTTCTTGAGACCGAATGTCTCAAAATTTTGTGCAAAATATTTGGTGAAGTTGCTCCACTCGGGATCGTCGCATGGCAACAGGACGGTCTTGCCGCGGAACACATCGGGGTTGTATTCGAGATAGGCGTTCACCTCCTTCTCGATATCGTTGTACTGGGTATAGAACTCATCGTTCTTGGCCTCTTTTGCCTTGGATAGCGCATCGTTTGCCATGAGGGCTGGTCAGATTAATGGTTAAACATGTCGCGCATCAACCATTAATCTCGCCGCGGGCGCAATAAAAGGAAAAAGCGTGATGCCCCTTATCGCGTCCAGCACGGGGCGGCCTAGGAGCGGACCCCGGGTACCTCTAAGAATGCACCACGCCCTTAGGCGTGAGCATTGCTACTAAGGTACAGGAGGCCACTATACGAAGCCACCGTCACTGATTATTCCGTGCTTGTTATCCAATGATTGAGTTTCCTAGGCTCTTGGCTGGACGCGAAATAATAGCGAATGCTTTGTTATCTTTCTTCATCGGGATTTCTCCCCCGATTGCGTGGGCAAATATACAATACTTTTTCCACATATCCCCCCATTATTTCCAAAAATCATCGCTTTTTTGGTCTTGGCATGGCACTTGGCCCACGCTTTTTTTAATGCGAATTACACGAAAGAATAATCATTCGCAACAATTCGTATCATTCGCGTAATTAGCATCAGCCCCGCTGGGTTTGTGGACCACACTCGGCCCCATTTACAGTTCGCTATGCTCACATCGCGCACTTTCAGTGCTTTTCTCACCATAGCGGCCGTCTGCGCCTCCGACGCTACAGTGCTGCCACGCCGCCAAACAACAACAAAAACAACTTTTTTTTGGCCTAAAGTAGCCTGTTTCAATAAAATAAGTTGTTCATGTCGTTATTTGTTGTTCATGTTGTTTGACAACACCCTGCAGCAGTCTGCGATTTGCTGCGGCGCATTGTGCCTCATCGGGGCCGCCGGCATGTTACATTGTTTTGGCAAGGGTGGCGGAAAAAATTGGCATGCAATTTGCCTATGTGGGTTTAGAGTATTACTTTTGCAGTCCGTTTATACATCTTTAATTTAGTTATCAATGAAGATTATCAACAGGGTCAGTGAGTTGCGCGAGGCAGTGGAGTCCATGCGCAAGGATGGCAAGTCAGTAGGCCTGGTGCCCACGATGGGCGCCCTGCACGAGGGGCACAAGTCGCTCGTCGAGCGCGCCGTGCGTGAGAACGACGCGGTGGTGGTGAGCGTGTTTCTCAACCCCACGCAGTTCAACAACCAGGACGACCTGCGCACCTACCCCCGCAGCGCCGAGCGCGACGCCGCCATGCTCGAGTCGTGCGGCGCCACGGTGGCGTTTATGCCCACGGTGGAGGAAATCTATCCCGAGCCCGACACGCGCGTGTTTAACCTGGGTCCCGTGGCACAGGTGATGGAAGGGGCCATGCGTCCCGGCCACTTCAACGGCGTGTGCCAGATTGTGAGCAAACTCTTCTCATGGGTGATGCCCGACCGCGCCTACTTTGGCGAAAAAGACTTCCAGCAGATTGCCGTCATCCGCGCGATGATCAAGCAACTGGGCTATGCCATCGACATCGTGCAGTGCCCGTGCGTGCGCGAGGCCGACGGCCTCGCCAAGAGCAGCCGCAACGTGCGCCTGACGCCCGCGGTGCGCAAGGTGGCGCCGCAGATATATGCCACGCTGCAACGCAGCGTGGAGTTCAGTCAGGACCACACCGTGGAGCAGACCCACGACTGGGTGGTGGCGACGCTCAACGCCTGGCCCGAGATGGAGGTGGAGTACTTCTCGATTTGCGACGGCGTGACGCTGCAGCCCGTGGCCAGCTGGGACGACGCGCCCTACATCGTGGGCTGCATCACCGTGTATTGCGGCGACGTGCGCGAGATAGACAACATCGCCTACAGGAAATAACAACAGGTATAGCAGTTAGCCCATGAACATTCTTTAATGCGAATTACGCTAATGCAGCGAATTACAGCCCCGCAGGGCTACTTGGGCCAACATCTGTATCACAACTTAAAAAATAAAAGCCGAAGCAATGTACATTCAGGTTTTGAAATCCAAGATTCACCGCGTGACGGTCACCGATGCCAACCTCAACTACATCGGCAGCATCACCATCGACCAGGACCTCATGGATGCCGCCGGCATCATCGAGGGCGAGCGCGTGTATATCGTTGACGTGAACAACGGCGAGCGCCTCGACACCTATGCCATCGCCGGCGAGCGTGGCACGGGCACCATCTGCCTGAATGGCGCCGCGGCTCGCAAGGTGGAGGTGGGCGACATTGTCATCATCATGGCCTATGCCGTGGTCACGCCCGACGAGGGCCGCGCGTTCAAGCCCGCCATCGTCTTCCCTGACACCAAGACCAACCGCCTGATAAAAAAATAACCCCCAGGGGAGCGCGGCACCGCCACCCCTCTTGCAAGCGAAAACAATAAAAACCGCCAAATATAATGTTTGAAAATTTATCTGAGAAACTTGAACGGTCATTCAAGGTCCTGAAGGGCCAAGGCCGCATTACCGAAATCAATGTAGCCTCGACACTCAAAGAGGTGCGCCGCGCGCTCGTTGACGCCGACGTGAGTTATCCCGTCGCCAAGAAGTTTGTCGACGACGTGAAGGCCAAAGCCATCGGCCAGAACGTCATCAACGCCGTGAACCCCAGCCAACTCATGGTCAAGATTGTGCACGACGAGCTGGCATCACTCATGGGCGGCGAGGAAGCCACCTTCAGCATCGAGGGCGACCCCGCCGTCATCCTGATGTCGGGCCTGCAGGGCTCGGGTAAGACCACCTTTACCGGCAAGCTCGCCAACCGCCTCAAGAACGGCAAGGACAAGCGCAAACCGCTGCTGGTGGCCTGTGACGTCTATCGCCCCGCCGCCATCGAGCAGTTGAAGACCATCGCCCAGCAAATCAAGGTGCCCGTGTACAGCGAGCCCGACTGCAAGGACCCCGTGCAAATTGCCCAGCGCGCCATCGAGGAGGCCAAGCGCCAGGGCCTGGACCTCGTCATCGTCGATACCGCCGGCCGCCTGGCCGTTGACGAGGCGATGATGACCGAAATCAAGGCCATCAAGGACGCCATCCATCCCAACGAGACGCTGTTTGTCGTTGACTCAATGACCGGCCAGGACGCCGTCAACACCGCCAAGGCCTTTAACGAGCGCCTCGACTTTGACGGCGTGGTGCTCACCAAGCTCGACGGCGACACCCGCGGTGGCGCCGCTCTGTCGATTCGCGCCGTGGTTGACAAGCCCATCAAGTTTGTCGGCATCGGCGAGAAGATGGAGGATCTGGACCCCTTCCGCCCCTCGGGCATGGCCGACCGCATCCTGGGCATGGGCGACATCGTGTCGTTTGTGGACCGCATGCAGCAGCAGTATGACGAGGAAGAGGCCGAGAAACTGGAGAAGAAAATCAAGCAGAACAAGTTTGACTTTGACGACTTCATCAAGCAAATCAAGCAAATCAAAAAGATGGGCAACCTCAAGAGCCTGGCATCGATGATTCCCGGCGTGGGCAAGGCCATCAAGGACATCGACATCCCCGACGACGCCTTCAAGGGCGTGGAGGCCATCATCGGCTCGATGACGCCCAAGGAGCGCAGCAACCCCGACATCATCGACGCCAGCCGCCGCAAGCGCATTGCCAAGGGCAGCGGCACCAGCGTTGAAGAGGTGAACCGCCTGCTCAAGCAGTTCATGTCGATGCGCAAGGTGATGCACCAAGTATCGACCAATCCCATGCAGATGATGCGCGCCGCCAAGGCCAACGCCAAGGCCGCCAAGCGCGGACGCTAACTCCCAACTTCTAACACCTAACTCCTAACTAAAATGCTGTCAATCCTGCTGCTGTCAATCGTGTCGTTGCTGCAAAGCAACAACCAGGCCGACCTTGTGTTTGTGGGCGACGCCATGCAGCACTCGGCCCAAATCACCGCTGCCCGGCAAGCCGACGGCACCTATGACTACAGCGCTTGCTTCCAGTACATTGCCGAGGACATCGCCAACGCCGACTATGCCATCGCCAACCTCGAGTGCTCGCTGGGCGGAGCGCCCTACACGGGTTATCCCTGCTTTAGCGCGCCCGACAATTATGCCCGGCAGTTGAGCGACGTGGGCTTTGACCTGCTGCTCACCGCCAACAACCACTGCCTGGACCGCCGCGACAAGGGCGTGAGACGCACCGTCGAGACGCTGGACAAGATGGGCATCCCGCACATCGGCACCTATGCCAACGCCAGCGAGCGCAGCAAGCGCATGCCCTACATTGCCAATGTCAACGGCATCAGCATCGCCTTTCTGGACTACACCTACGGCACCAACGGCATCCCCGTGCAGGGCACCGTGGTGGTGGACTACATCGACAAGCAGCGCATCGCCAGCGACATTGCCGCAGCCCGCAAGCGCGGCGCGCAAGCCATCTGCGTGAACATGCACTGGGGCATCGAGTACACGCTCAAACCCGTCGATTCACAACGCACGCTTGCCGACTTCCTGGTCGCCCAGGGCGTGGACCTGATCATCGGCGGGCATCCTCATGTGGTCGAGCCCATGGAGGTGCGCTACAGCAAGGAGTATGACAAAAATGTGCTGCTGGTTTACAGCCTGGGCAACTTTGTCAGCAACATGAACGACATTGACTGCCGCGGCGGCGCCATGGTGAAGGTGACGCTCGCCATGGACGGCGACAAGCCCGTCGTCAGCAACCCGCGCTACAAACTCTTCTTTGTCCAGAAGCCGATTTCGTCAAACGACAACTTCGTCGTCATTCCCGAGGACCGTCCCAATCTGGTGCGCGCCGACAGCAAAGGCGCCTTCGACCAGTTCATGCAACGCACCCACGACCTGGTGATGAGCAACAACAAGGGCGTGAACCAGGAGCGGTAAGACAGCCGACAGTCAACACAATAAACAAGGGGCAACCCGCCGCACGGCAGGTTGCCCCTTTAGGTTTGTCTCAAGTCTTCGGGCCCTAATCAGGAAAGAAATCCCTTCACATCGATGGCGGCGCGGCAGCCGCCGGCGGCAGCGGCGATGGCCTGGCGGTAGTGCGGGTCGGCGACATCGCCGGCGGCAAACACGCCGGGCACGCTGGTGGCGGTGCTGTGGCCGTCAATCTTGATATATCCCTGCTCGTCGGTGGCGACCTGTCCGCCCAGGAATTCGGTGTTGGGGCGGTGGCCAATGGCGAGGAAGAAACCGTCGATGGCGACGTCAAACACCTCTTCCTGCTCGGTGCCCTTGTGGCGCACGAGGCGGGCGCCCTCCACGCCGTTGTCGCCAAACAGGCCCACGGTGTTGGTGTTGAACAATATCTCAATCTTCTCGTTCTCCTTGACGCGCCGCTGCATCGCCTCGCTGGCGCGCAGGTAAGGCTTGCGTACAATCAGATAGACCTTGCTGGCCAGATGGCTCAGGTAGTCGGCCTCCTCACAGGCCGTGTCGCCGCCGCCCACGACGGCGACCACCTTTTTGCGGTAGAAAAATCCGTCACAAGTGGCGCATGCCGACACACCCTGGCCCGCATACTTCGTCTCGTCGGGCAGGCCCAGGTACTTGGCGGTGGCACCGGTGGCGACAATCACGGTGTCGGCGCTGACGGTCTCGCCGCCGTCGAGGGTGGCGATGAACGGGCGCTGGCTCATGTCCACACTGGTCACCAGGCCAGAGCGCATGGCGGCGCCCAGTTTCAGGGCCTGCTGGCGCATGTTGTCCATGAGTTGGAAACCGTCGATGCCGTCGGGGAAACCGGGGAAATTTTCTATGGTGGTCGTCTGCGTCAGCTGGCCGCCGGGCTGCATGCCCTCAACGAGCAGGCAGTCGATGGCCGAGCGCACGAGATAGATGGCGGCAGTGTAGCCGGCGGGGCCGCTGCCAATAATCAAGCATTGGGTGTGTTGCATTTTAGTTAGGAGTTAGGAGTTAGGGGTTGGGAGTTATCCGATACATTAATTCAGCACGCTGTCGAGGTAGTTGTAGAAGGCGGGGGCCTCGCCCACGATGACCTTGGCGACAACACCCTCGGGATTGATGACCACCTTGGTGGGGAATCCGCTCACGCCGTACAGTTTGACGGGGTTCACGTCGTCGGTGGCATCCATGGGATTATAGACATGCAGCCAAGGAAGTTCCTCGCGCTCCACGGCAGCTTTCCACTTCTCCATGGTGTCGTTGCAGTCAATGCCCAGAATCTGGAGTTTGTCGCTGTACTTGGCATAATATTCCTTCATGTCGGGCATGCCCTTGATGCACCACTTGCACCATGCGCCCCAGAAGTCCAGAATCACCCACTTGCCTTGCAGCGAACTGAGCGTCAACGGGTTGCCGTTGATATCAACAAGCGTAAAATCGGGAGCGGGCTGGCCCACGAGGGCATTCTGGCGCGCTTCGCGCTCGGCAGCGCGCTTGGCCGACTCGAGCGTAGCCTTGTAGAAAATGCTGGCGGGACTGTTCTTCACGCGGTCGCTCAGCAAGGCTGCGGTCTGCTCAATCTCCTCGACATCCTCACCCGCCTCGGTCACGATGGCGGCCGATGCCTCCTGGTCGGGATGGGCGGCGATGTAACCGCGCACGGCATCGGACAAGGCCTGAATCAGAGCGGGGGCCTGCTCGTCATAGAGCGCCGAGACAGCCTCCTCGTCCTCGCCCATCGCCATGCGGGCATACAAGCCGCCGATAAAGTTCTCGTAGGCCTCTTTAGGAGCCTTAAGGCACTGCATGGCGGCGCCATAGTCCTGGTAGAACTGCGAGCCGCTGATGTCAAATTTATCGCCATTGCCGGTAATGACAGCATTCTCGCCCGGCATGGCGGGCACCATGATGCGGCTGTCGCCGTCGGGCTTGCCGTCGTTCAAGGCCATGATGTAGCACTGGCGGGGACCGTCGATGGCATAGGACAGGTCAAAGCCGTTGCCGAGCGCAATGTCTTGCTTTACATCTTCCTTGCTGGTGCCGGGAACAATGATATACACCCTGGCGCTGTCGCCCAGCGCATCGCAGTTGCCGCTGATGCTGAACGTGCCGCTCTGGGCCCACGCACCCGCAGCCGTCACAACAGCCGCGAGACTCAAAATCGCTTTTTTAATTGTCATTGCAGTAAAAATTTGGTTATCTGAAATGCAAAGGTAACAATTTTTTGCGCCAAATTAGGATAAGAAAGAATAAATTTTCCTAACTTTGCAGTTAACAAACACCGAAACGACATGAAAAAGATTGCAACACTGCTGATTTGCGCCACCGTAGCGATGCTTGCCGCTGCCCAGATGGCCAATCCCGTAACATTCACCTCCACCCTCAAGACCGACGGCACCAGCCAGGGCGAGATTGTCTTTACCGGCAAAATCGACAAGGGCTGGCACGTGTATTCGACCAACCTGGGCAATGCAGGCCCCACCGAGGCCAACATCATCTTCCGCAAGAAGGATGGTGTGGAGCCTGTGGGTTCACTCAAGGCCGTGGGGCACGAGATTTCGCAGTTTGACGACTTGTTCGGTGCCAAAGTGCGATTCTTTGAAAACAGTGTCAAGTTTGTCCAAAAAATCAAGTTCACCAAGCCCAATTACAACATTGAGGCCGATCTGGAATATGGCGCCTGCAACGACGAGTCGTGCATACCGCCCTCGTCGGCAAGCCTCAAGAAATCGGGCAAGTCGCCCGCCGTTGACGGCGACAAGAGCAAAGACGCCGAGCAGGAGAAACTCGACGCCGAGGCACTCGCCAAGGCCAAGGCCGACTCGCTGGCCGCGCTTGCCTTGAAGGCCAACGCCGACAGCGCTGCCATGGCGCCTGCTGTTGACTCGGCCGCCATTGCCGCCCTCGACCACGATGCCCTGTGGCGCCCCGTGGTGGGTGACATCCAAGCCGCCGACGGCACCGCGGCAGGCGGCAGCCACTCGCTGTGGTGGATATTTGCCATGGGCCTGCTGGGCGGACTGGTGGCGCTGTTCACGCCGTGCGTGTGGCCCATCATCCCCATGACAGTGAGCTTCTTCCTCAAGCGCAACAAGGACAAGAAGCAAGGCATCAAGGACGCTATCACCTACGGCATCAGCATCGTGGTCATCTACCTGCTGCTGGGCCTCATCGTCACCGCCATCTTTGGCCCCAGCGCCCTGAACGCGCTGTCCACCAATGCGGTGTTCAACATCTTCTTCTGCCTGCTGCTGGTAGTCTTTGCGCTGTCGTTCTTCGGCATGTTCGAAATCAAACTGCCCAGCAAGTGGTCCAATGCCGTTGACAACAAGGCGAGCAGCACCAGCGGCCTGCTCTCCATCTTCCTGATGGCCTTCACGCTGACGCTGGTATCGTTCTCGTGCACCGGCCCCATCATCGGATTCCTGCTGGTGGACTTTGCCACGTCGGGCAACTTCTGGGGGCCCGCCATCGGCATGCTCGGCTTTGCCCTCGCATTGGCACTGCCGTTCACGCTGTTTGCCCTCTTCCCCTCGTGGCTCAAGCAGGCGCCCAAGTCGGGCTCGTGGATGAACATCCTCAAGGTGGTGCTGGGCTTCATCGAGTTGGCGTTTGCCTGCAAGTTCTTCTCGGTTGCCGACCTCGCCTATGGCTGGCACCTGATGGACCGCGAGGTATTCTTGTGCCTGTGGATTGTCATCTTTGGCCTGATGGGACTCTACCTCATCGGCCGGCTCAAGTTCCAGAGCGACGTCGTTCCTGGCGAGCCCGAGAAACCCATGCCCGTGCTGTGCATCATGGGCGGTCTGTTCTCGCTGGCGTTCGCCATCTATATGATACCGGGCCTGTGGGGTGCCCCGTGCAAGGCCGTGAGCGCCTTTGCCCCGCCCATGAACACGCAGGACTTTAACCTCAACACCAAGGAGGTGCGCGCCGCCTACACCAACTATGAGGAAGGCATGGCGGCCGCCGCTGCCAGCGGCAAGCCCGTGTTCCTGGACTTCACCGGATTTGGCTGCGTGAACTGCCGCAAGATGGAGGCTGCCGTGTGGACCGACCCCACCGTGGCCGAGAAACTGAACGAGGACTACGTGCTCATCTCGCTGTTTGTCGATGACAAGACCCCGCTGCCCCAACCCATGGCGGTGACCGAGGAGAATGGCGAGAAACGCACGCTGCGCACCGTGGGCGACAAGTGGAGTTACCTGCAGCGTTACAAGTTTGGCAGCAACACCCAGCCGTTCTATGTGTGCGTGGACGCGCAAGGCAATGCCCTGAGTGGCTCGTTCAGCTACAAGGAGGATGTGCCGGGCTTCATCAACTTCCTCGACGGCGGGCTGGACAAATTCAAGTCCGCAGCCAACGGCAAACAAGACAATGAATAAGAAACAAACATCATGATTGAAAACAATATCCGCAAACAAATCATAGCGCTCATGAAGCGTGAAGTGGTGCCTGCCGTGGGCTGCACCGAACCCATGGCAGTGGCACTGTGCGTGAGCCGCGCCACCGAGGCGCTGGGCTGCCTTCCCGACAAAATCACCGTTCTGCTGAGTGCCAACATCCTCAAGAACGCCATGGGCGTGGGCATCCCCGGCACCGGCATGATTGGCCTGCCCATCGCCGTGGCACTGGGCGCCAGCATCGGCAAGAGCGAGTACCAGCTCGAGGTGCTCAAGGATGTCACCCCAGCCGCCATTGAGCAAGGCAAGCGATACATTGACGAGGGACGCATCGGCATCGACCTGAAAAAAGGCTGCTGCGACAAACTCTATGTCGAGGCCATCTGCGAGGGACAGGACCACACCGCCACCGCTGTCATCCAGGGAGCGCACACCCGCTTTGTGCATGTGGACCACGACGGCCAGCCGCTGCTCGACGAGCAGGGCAACGGCGGCACGGCTGCCCAGGGCGCTGACGACGACATCCAGCTCAACCTACGCCTGGTCTATGACTTTGCCATGACCGCGCCACTCGATGAGATCCGCTTCATCCTCGAGGCCCGCGACTACAACCTCAAGGCGGCCGACGAGTCGCTCAAGGGCAACTACGGCCACTGCCTGGGCAAGACGCTCACCCGGCCCATGAGCCACGGCATCTTTGGCGACACCATCTTTGCCCATGTGCTCTCCAAGACGGCCCTCGCCTGCGATGCACGCATGGGCGGCGCCCTCATCCCCGTGATGAGCAACAGCGGCTCGGGCAACCAGGGCATCTGCGCCACCAATCCCGTCGCCGTCTATGCCGCCGAGAACAACAACACCGAGGAGGAACTTATCCGCGGCCTCACGATGAGCCACCTCACCGCCATCTACATCAAGCAAAGCCTGGGCAAACTGAGCGCCCTGTGCGGTTGCGTGGTGGCATCGATTGGCAGCAGTTGCGGCATCGTGTATCTGATGGGCGGCGACTTTGAACAGATGTGCTATGCCGTAAAAAACATGATTGCCAACCTGACGGGCATGATTTGCGACGGCGCCAAGCCCAGTTGCGCCCTCAAAATCACCTCGGGCGTATCGACCGCCCTGCTGTCGGCCCTGCTCGCCATGCAGGGGCGCCATGTGACCAGCGCCGAGGGCATCATCGACGACGATGTGGACCGCTCCATCCACAACCTCACCCACATCGGCAAGGACGCCATGTGCGCCACCGACGACCTTGTTCTTGACATCATGACAGGAAAATAAAGCGCGACATTTTTATAACAATAGTTCGTTAAAAAAATCGATATATGGCGAAACGGCTATGCTGCGCCGCCAAAGAGTTCATTGGA
>CALEJB010000019.1 GCA_937898675.1 uncultured Prevotellaceae bacterium | reverse complement strand
CGAACACTCAAAGCAACTTTCTATTTGGGAGTAATCTTATCCCGAACTGGGGTATGGTTTGTAAATCGCGGACTTTCAGCCCGCAATCATGAGAGCCCGCCTATCCGAGGCCTGCGTTCACTACGTTCACTTCGACCCCGGACAGGCCAGGCGACCACCCGCAGGGTGCGGGCTGGAGGCCCGCGATTTACACGGCATATCAAAAAAGTGACCATGCTCGAGCGAGCCAGCAGCACGAGACATCGCCATTATTTTGCCCGGCAGCTTGATGCGATAGCGGCGCAAAACAACGACGGGGGGCTGCGCAAAACACAGCCCCCCCGTTGCTTATTTTTTGTGGCGCGATTAGTTGAGCAGTTGGGCGATGGTGGCTTGGACCCGGGCGGCGGTGGTGTAGTCGAGTGCCGCCTCGTTGGCGCCCGGCTTGCCCATATACAGGTCGGGATTGACATACTGCATGCGGCTCGCAACCGCCTCACGGGCAGAGAAATGAAACTCATTGAGGCCCGTGGTGTCGCGAATGGTGCGGATGTTCTGCTCGGTGACGCCGCTGCCCGCCATGAGGATGATGCGTCCGGCGGCCTGGCGGTTGAGGCGCGCCAGCAGGTCCATGCCCTGCTCGGCACGGGGCTGCTGGCCCGAGGTGAGTATGCGGTCAAAGCCCAGGTCGATGAGCGTCTCGAGTGCGCGCTCGGGGTCGGCGGCGCGGTCAAAGGCGCGGTGGCACGTCACACTCATGCCGCGGGCCTGCTCAATGAGGCGGCTGTTGGCGTCCTTGTCGATGGTGCCGTCGGCATTGAGGCAGCCAAACACCACGCCGTCAACGCCCAGGTCGCGGCACACGGCGATGTCGTGCATCATGCGCTCAATCTCGAGGCCGCTATAGAGGAAATCGCCTCCGCGGGGGCGGATAATCACATGCAGGCGCGTGGTGGTGAGCACACGACGGCACACCTTGATTTCGCCGTAACTGGGCGTGGTGCCGCCCTCGGGTATGCCGGCGCACAGTTCCACGCGGTCGGCGCCGCCCTCCTGTGCCGCGATGCACGACTCGGCACCGTTGGCACACACTTCGACCAAAAATTCGTCCCGTTTCATAGCGTAAAATATATAATTATCTCAAAATCAAGTCAATTACCGCATTAACATCAGCAATATTGACCTCACCGTCGCCATTGACATCGGCCATGGGCAGCATAGTGCCCACGAGGATGGCATCGATAACGGCATTCACATCGCCGATGTTGACCTCGCCGTCGCTGTTCACGTCGCCAGTGGCGGGGCGCTCCTCGGGGGGGATGCCGGCATACACCAATTCCATGCCGGGGATGCGCAGGCTGTACTGCTCACCCGATACAGGCGAAGAATAGGTGAAATAATAATACACCAGGTGCAGGGGGAAACTGCCCATGTCCAGCGCGTTGCACACCTCGCTGGCGGGGATGTCGATGGTGTACTGGCCCTCGATGCCCTCGGGGAAGGCACGCTCCACGGTGGTGCGCTCGCCCACGGCGTTCTCGACCAGCACCTTGACCGACTTGATGGGCAGGTTGCCCGGCTCCACGCGCAGGCGCAGTGTGTCGGGGATGCTCCACATGCGCACCTGCTTGGCCACCTTGATGTAGGGGTTGCGCGACGAGGCGCCGGTGAAGTCAATCTGCAAGCCGTTGTCCAATGCGGTGACGGTGCGAGCGGTGCCGCCGCTCTGGGTGACGGTCCAAGTAGCGGGGTCGATGGGGGCGTTCTCCACAGTGGTGATGCGCTTGAGGGGCATCTCCACACTCACGAGCAGCGAGTCCTGCAATCCCTCGCTGTCGCTGGTGATAAAGGTGCGGCCGTCGGCCACAGCGGTGATGAGTCCCTGCTCATCCACCATGCACACGCCCTCGTTGATGGAGGTCCAGTCCACTACCGAAGGGTCCACGCGGTCCATGCTGTAGCCGCTGATGCCGTTGATGACGATGCTGTAAGGGTGGAACTGGTCCACCACCACGCTGTCGCTCTCGAGCACCCAGTTGCTGGGCATGATGGTGACATGCTGGGTGGCGGTGACGTCGCCGTAGGTGACATACAGGTTGCCCTGGGCGGGCGTGGCCGAGGCGCGGAACACGCCGTCGGCGTCAAATGTGCCCACCTGGGGGTCGCACGAGAAGGTGCATCCCTGCAGGTCGCGGGTCTTGAGCACGCCATACTGGTTGTAGCCCCACACGTCAAATGTGGTGGTGGCCGAGATGGAGATGTTGTAGCAGCGCGGCTCGTAACTGATGATGCCTATGACCTCGTCCTCGGGGGCGGTGGACACCAGCAGGCATCCGTTGCCCACGGCGCGCACGGGGCCGTCGCTGGGATGGTTGATGACCTCGCCATTGACCACCATGCACGACGAGCCGCCGCCGTCGAGGTTGACAGCGGTGACAGCGCCCAGGGCCTCAAAGATGCCCACCATCTCCTTGAGCGTTGTGCCCAACGACTCGAGGTAGCGCCCGTCGATGACGATGAAGATGAGGTGGGTGCTGTCGGCATTCAGACCAATAGCCGTGCGCGGATGACGCTCGTCCCACGCTTCCTTGTACACGCCGTCCTGCATGATGATGTGGTCGCTGCCGCCAATGAGCTGGTCCAGCACGATGTCCTTGGGGCCGTTGTTGAGCGTCTGCGTAAAGTCGATGGTGAGTTCGCTGCCGGGCGCCAGGGCGTCGGCATACTTGGTTGCATAGTTACCCTTGAGCCACAGTATGGCCTGCCCGTCGGGGATGGCATGGTTGGTGCCGTCGGCGTCAAACACGCTCTCCACCACACATTGCTCGCTGCCGTTGGCCAGCCAGGCAAAGTCGCCAGCGGCGGGACGCAGCAGCACCATCTTGCCGCCCGTGCCCTCGTAGGTGGTGGGGCCGTAACTGCGGGTGAACAGGATGGACTGGTTGGCGGCGATGTCCTCATAGCCCTTGCGCATGCGGTTCACCAGATTCAGGGCAAACGTTGTCTCGCCGCAGGTCACGCGGCCCGCAAAGGTGAGGCGGTCGATGAACGGGTGATGGTTCTCGTCAAGCACCAGGCAGGCGCGGTTGTGGCTGCTGAGCACCAGTTCGCCGTTGCGAATCTGCCCGCTCACCGGCAAGCCCACCTCGTTGGTGGGTGAGGTCATGTAGAAGTCGCCATTGGTGGCGGCCACCACCTCGTGGCCAGGGCGCGTGTTGCGGGTCACCATGTTGACAGGCGTCTCACTGCCCACCGACTTGTCGCTGCCCAGGCAGGTCTCCATGACAATGTAAGGGTTGGTGAGGTCCATCTCCAGCACGCTCACCTTGAGCGGCAGGTCGGGGATGTCAAACTTGGCGCTGGTGACGCCCGGTCCCACCAGGTGGGGGAAGATGAGCGTGTCCACGTCATATTTCTTGTCGCCAATGGTCCACTGGTCGCGCGCCGACGCCGCCGACACGCCCAGCAGTGCCGCAAGGGCAAAAATGATGAAAAATCGTTTCATAACACTCTGATTTATCACCCTGCAAGGGTATTTGTAATGTTACTTCAGGATGATGTCGATGACAGCATTCACGTCGGCAATATTCACCTCGCCGTCACCGTTCACATCGGCAGCGGGGCCTGAAGCGCCGCTCAGAATCAAGTCAATCACAGCGTTCACATCGCCAATATTGACCTCGCCGTCGCCGTTCACGTCGCCCTTGACGGGGTCGGGCACGTCGCCGCCGCCCACGTTCTTGCCGATTTTATAGACCGCCATGCCGTTGTAGGCCTTGAAGGAGAACAGCGTCACCTCCTCGTTGCCCTGGGCATCGGTGCCATACTCCACAGCAAAACTATGCACGCGCAGGCCGCTGTCGTTGACCTTGCCCACGCTGTCGGCAGGAATCTGCCAGTACTTGGTCATGCCGCCCATCGACATGCCCTCGCCCAGTTCGCAGATGTTGGCCTGGCAGCCGTGTCCGTTGCCGTTCATGTCGGCGATGACATAGGTGAGGAAGTTGCGGTTGTCGATGTGGAACTCGATGCAGCCATTGGGTATGTGCTGGGGCTGCAAGGCGGGGTCGGTGTCCTCAAAGGAATCGATGACCGAGCCCGAGATGTCGTAGATGACGGGGGCTGTGTCAAAGCAGTCGATGTAGAACATCTCGGCGCTGTAGCGCGATTCGTCGTCGCTGCCCTCAATCATCTTGATGACCGGCGCCAGCGAGAAGCCCGTCTTGGTCTCGGGATAGAAGTTGATGACGTCCATGTAGGTGTCGCCGTCAAAGCCGCCTTCCCACTCGCCGCCCTGGTCGGCGTGCATGCGATACAGCGTGGGGAAACCCGGGTCGGCGCCCGAGCCTGCCACAGTCATCACATTGCACTCGGCCTCCTCGAGCGTGAGGTCGCCCATCACGTCCACATAGTCGGTGCGCTGGGGCGCGTCGCCCTTGTCCATCTCGACGATGAGCGTGAGTTCGCCCGTCTCGGTGTTAACCATGTACACGGGCACCAACTGCTGCAGGTTGCTGGTCATGGGAGCCACCCAGATGTGGTGGAAGCTGTCCACGCCGATGCTGGCGGCCCCCAGGAAACGGCTGTAAGGCGCGCCGTCGAGCGTCAGCGGCAGGTCCTCAAGTTCGCTGCCGTCCTTGGCACTAAAGCGGTGGATAACCGACTGTGCCACAGTGTCGTTGCCGACAATGATGGTGCGCTCCTCGCTGCGCGCCACATACACGATACCCTGGTCCATGGTAGCGGTGCGGGCGCGCTGGCTGCAGATGGGGCTAGCGGTATAGTCGTTGATGCAGTGCACGCGGTCAAAAATCCACTGGTTGACAATCTTGAGGCCGTTGACCTCGGCATAGGTCTGTCCGTCGGTCACTGCCGCAGCGCTCAAGCTTGCGGCAGCCACGGTGATGAGTGCGAGTAAAATCTTTTTCATTGTCATGTCTATTGTTGTGTCAGTTATTATGAATCTGTCTAATAAATCAAGAGTTAGAAGCAAGGCCCGAGGAGTGTTGTCAAACCCCAACTCCTCACCCCTAACTCCTAACTCTTGACTAAAATTGGTCTGATATTACTTCAGGATGATGTCGATGACAGCGTTCACGTCGGCAATGTTCACCTCGCCGTCGCCGTTCACGTCGGCAGCGGGGTTGGAGCCGCCGCTCAAGATCAGGTCAATCACAGCGTTCACATCACCAATGTTAATCTCGTTGTCGCCATTCACGTCGCCCTTGATGGGTTCGGGCACGTCGCCGCCCTTGACGTTAGTGCCAATCTTGTAAACAGCCATGCCGTTGTAGCACTTGAAGATGTAAAGCGTCACCTCCTCGTTGCCCTGGGCATCGGTGCCATACTCAACATTCATGCTCTCGACGCGGGTGCCGCCGTCGCTCACGGTGCCCAGCTCGTCGGGGACCATCCAGTAGCGCTGCATGCCGCCCAGGGTCATGCCCTCGCCCAGCTCGCAGATGTAAACCTGGCAGGCGCGGTTGAGCATCGTCTTCTCGTCAACACCGGTGTACTGTGCCACGGTGTAAACAATGAAGTTGCGGCCGTCGAGCGTGAACTCGCACACGCCGTTGGCGCCCACGTCCATGGGATAGAACGCGGGGTCAACCTCCTCAAAGTTGTCGACCATGGTGCCCGTCACGTCGTACAGAATGGGCGATGCGGTGAAGCCGTCGATGTAGAACAGCTCGCCGCTGTAGCGGTCTTCCTCGCCCTCGCCCAGGACCATCTTAACCACGGGACCGAAACCCCACTGGGTCACCGTCTCGGGATAGAAATCCAGGATGTCGAGGTAGGTGTCGCCCTCAAAGCCGCCTTCCCAGTAGTCGTCGCCCTGCTCGCAGTGCCAGCGGTAGATGGTTGCCACGCTGGCACCCACCGTCATGATGTTGCACTGTGCCTCCTCGCGCGTGAGGTCGCCCATCACGTCGATGTAGTCGCAGCGGGCAATCACGTCACCCTTCTCGAGGTTGGCTACCAGAGTGAGTTCACCGGTCTCGGTGTCGAGCAAGTACACGGGCTGTATCGTGGCCAGCTCACTGGTGTAGGGAGCTAGGTAGATGTGCCCAAAGTTGTCGGCACCCACGCTGTTGGCGTTGAGCGTCGTGGTGCCATAAATCTCGCCGTTGAGCGTCAAGGGCAGTTCCTTGACCATGTTGCCCGTGGCGGCGTCGAGTTTGTAAACAACGCTCTGGGCTAGGGTATCGGTGCCCTGGATGATAGAGATGGCATTGGTGCGCGCGATGTAGATGTAGCCGTTAGAAAGCACCGAGGTGCGCGCGCTGGTGTTGTTGTAGGGTTGCTCCGACCACACTTCGGGAGTGTGCGCGCGGTCCTGAATCCACACATTTACGATGTCGATGCCGTTCACCGTTTCATAGTTCACGCCGTCGGTCACCGCCCACACATTCATAACCGCCATTGCGATTAATGAGATTGAGAGTAGTAATTTCTTCATATACAGTCAATTATTAAAAATTAATATGATTTTCACAAAACACACTTCAATAAATTAAGCAAAGTAACAAATAATTTCCCAAAATAAAAAATGCTTGAGGATAATATTTTGAGAAAAAATCAAAATGAATATTTATGAATCCAAAAACGCACAAACGCTTGCACAAAGAATAAATGTCAAAAAAAACGGATGCGAACCACAAGGTTCGCACCCGACATTATTTTATTAGAATGGAGATTACCTTATAACCTTTTTACCACCAACAATATATACGCCGCGAGGCAACGATTCCAATTCACCATATACACGCTGGCCACTCAGGTTGTAAATTGAGTTATCAGTATTAGCAGCATCGGGTGTAACTTCGGTGATAGCTGTCGGAATCAACTCTTCAACATAGAATGCCGGGCTAATTACCTGCTCTTGCCAGTTGCCTTCGCTATCAGTCAGGCGAACCTTGAGGTCATACCAACCTATTGCAGATTGACCTTTTACTCCAGCGAGTGAACCAGAATAGAACCAACCCATTGCAGGCCAATAATTCTCAGAGTCCTCTTCCACGACCAATTCCTTCCAATTATTCTCGCCATACTGGGAATAGCTTACCTCAACCGAAGCAGGAGCAATGCGGTCGAAAGCAAAATAGCCCTTCGGGGTAGCTACAAGATTGAAGTCACCGGCGCTGAATTCAATAATACCATCCTCTGCGGAGACAAAGCGGTCGGTAATATCACCTTTACTGTCCTTGAAATGCAGCATAGTCATTGTTGGAGGATTTGAGCTTTCGCCCTCAGTGTTATAATGCAGGCTGGTTTTGTTTGAACCTTCAATTCCATCAACAATTATTGACTCATTATTGAAGGTGGCGTCAACGATGCCATTCAACGCATCAAAATCAGCATAAACTACACCAGTGCCATTATAGAAATCCTGACCATTGAGCATAATACTTACTTGAGTGTCTGAAACATCCTCAAGATTGGTCTCACCATAACGGCCGATATAGTTATAACAGAATTGCTTGTCAATAAATGGATCTCCACCAAACGGTGAACTAAACGCAGAGTACTGCATAGGATTGCTCACAAGCAACGGGCAGTTGTTACCAATGATGTCTTTCTTCTTATCAACAGAATAGGCAAATGCGGGATGCGCCGGCCATTGGGGATAGTACTTAATGTCTGTATTCTTTGTCGCTTCCTCATCAAAAATGCAATCAAACTTGGGATTATTGACATCAACATGTGTCGCCACGCCATTATTTGTATAGACAACTTCTCCATCACTAACAGTCAACGGCATGCTAGCCATTACTGTCGACATTTGTTCCCACTCATCGCCCCATGGCATGACTTCAATGGTCTTGATGCTCAAGCCAGGCTCAATTATCGGCATAAATCCAGATGGGCTGTCTTCAACCGATGCACTCAGATAGAACTTGTATGATTGGCCAACGGTGACAGGATCGTTAAACACAATGTTGCATCCGTATCCATTGCTGGAAGGAATATGGATTGCTTGTTCGGTAAACGATAGGAACATTTCTTCTCCTTGGCGCTTTTGGTCCAAGAACGAATCTTCATATAACACAAACCTTGAAGGGTCATTTGTTGCAGTGACATCGCCTGATGCACCATTTACCTCATAGGCCGAAGTGTAGATGTCGTTATTTTTGTCTATAACAATGCGGTACTGATAGAATGAATAGCGGTCACTGACGTCATTGATGAAAACATCTGATGCCATCTCTCCACCTCCGCTTGAACCTTCAATAACTATACCAAAATTGCCACTAACATTAACAACTGAACCGACACCCGAGCAAACAATTCTTTTTTCAAAATACACCTCATCAACATTGCCGGGTTCCAATTCTACCAGATTATCGTTATCATCAAAGGCATATTTTCCCGTAAACACCGGGTCACCATCGATTGTGAGTGTCTGGAAGTGGATGTGGTTTGTTGCCTCGGTAGGTGCAAAATTTAACGACATGTCATGGTCAATTGTAACTTGCTCACGGACTACATACATATTGATGGGTGGTAAACCATATTTTACAAATTCCACAATGATGTCATAAGTTCCAGATGGAATGTACATGATATTTGAACCGCTCACAAGTTCAAAGAGCTGTTCAAAACTGCTAATCGTGCGGTCGGCATTTACTAAACTTCATTGGTGTCCATTAAAAAATCGCAATTATCGTTATAATCCATTGATTTTTAGT
>CALEJB010000018.1 GCA_937898675.1 uncultured Prevotellaceae bacterium | reverse complement strand
GCGGTCGAGGTTGCGGTAGCCGATGGCTTCCATGATGTGGTGCTGGAGCACTGATTCGGCTCCCTCCAGGTCGGCGATGGTGCGGGCGACCTTGAGGATGCGGTCGTAGGCGCGGGCGCTCATGTTCATCTTTTCCATCACCGCGCGCAACCGTTCGAGACCTTGGGCGTCGGGCTCGGCGTACTTGTGCAGCAGGGCGGGCGTCATCTGGGCGTTGCAGTGGATGCCCGGCTCGTCCTTGAAGCGGCGATGACGCGCTGGCGGATGGCGGCACTGGGCTCGCCTGGAGCCTTAGATGACATCTGGTCAAAATCGACGGGTTGGACCTCGATCTGCAGGTCAATTCGATCCAATAACGGCCCCGAAATCTTGCTCATGTAGTGGGTGCGCTGGTACTCGTTGCAGACGCACTTCTTCTTGGGGTGCCCGTAGTACCCGCACGGGCACGGATTCATCGACGCCACGAGCATGAACGAGGCGGGATATTCTGTAGAATATTTTGCCCTACTGATACTGATAATCCTGTCCTCCAACGGCTGCCGCATGACCTCCAGGACACTGCGATTGATCTCGGGCAGCTCATCCAAGCGGAAGAAATGGTACCATTGCAACAGCCTTAAGGTCAGCTATAAAGCCAACAATAACATACATATATCCAATCCACATCACTCAAGAAATAGGTCATTCATTGTGATCGTTGCATAGATGCCACTTGAATACATGTTTTGTTTAAGCCCGTAGGTTGTAACAAGTATCGTGTGGGTGGCATCACGCGTTTTTGTCAGGTGGACAAATGCGTTGGCCCTTTCCCTCAAGTGTTTCTCATATTCCCCTGTAACTGTATATAGATCCTTGCAGTATTTCATCTCGCAGATGTCTATAATGTGATCATCACGACACAGCAGCAAATCAATCTGCACGCCAGGCCATTCTGTCCCATCTTTATCGATGTGTTTAGGCGAGGACCATGCACAGATATTGGTCAACACCCCCTTGATGCTCAGTTTTGCCCGAATCTGGCTGATGTGATGCAGGCAGACTTGTTCAAAAGCATAGCCCGCCCATGCGTTCCTTGCGCTTTCTTTGAGGTTAGACCAGTAATGCTCGTCCAATCCCGAATGCCCCGCGACAAACTTGAGAAAATATAGTGAGAACAAGTCAGTGAGCTGATAGATGCTGCCGCGCTCTTTCTTACCAAAAGAGGAATACTTGCGTATAAAGTCGCATCGGCACAGGTTATTGAGTGCAGTAGTCAATGCGCCGCCATTATAATCCCTGATGGTTTCTTTTATCTCTTTTAATGTCAATCCCTTATTTTTTATCGCCAGCACTTCAACCACTTGGCGGTAGATGGAAGCGGATTTGAACAATGAACGGAACAGGAAATCATATTCAGTTCTTAAAGGAGCGCCATTCCTATAAAACAGTTCATCGATATTTTGGTCAAAAGGTAACTCTTTTTCAAGCATATCAAGATAATAAGGAATCCCTCCAAGGATCATATAGGCCTCAAGAATCTGATATCGATTCCATATAATTCCCTTTCGCTGAGTTAAGAACTGCTCAACTTCGTGCAGGTTGAAAGGGGCAAGATAAATAGACCTTGAAACCCTGCCGTATAATCCACCCTTGTCCCCGATAATTCTGTCTATCATCCATGATGTAGCAGAGCCACAAACAATCAGTGTGAGCCCGTTGCGAGTAGAGGCCCAACTATTCCAGAAATAGCCGAAGGCCTTGATGAACATTGATTTAGGGGTGTCCATCCATGGCAATTCATCAAGAAAAACCACGATACGTTCTTTCTGAGCACATGAAAGATAATCACGTAGTTGCCCAAACGCTTCAAACCAATTCTTCGGCATGGAGAACTGACGATGGCTATATTTTTGTAACGCTTCATTAAAAAGTGCCAACTGCACCTTCATTGGCGTTTCAAAACTTCCTGTGAAAAAGAAATCAAACTGTTCGTTAAAGAATTGTTTGATAAGGTAGGTCTTACCCACACGCCGACGACCATATACTGCCACCAAGCGCGCCTCTTTCTCTTCACATATCGTGCGCAGGATCTTTTGCTCTTTCTCTCTCCCGATGATGCTGCTTGCTGCCATAATCCGTTTCTTGTTGATTTACTGGCGCAAAGATAAATCATATTTTCCAGACAAGCAATTATTTTTAGTCCTTAACTCATTTTTTTGATACGTTAGAGACTATTTACGATTTATTTTTAGTCCTTAACTCAATTATTTAATAGGTTAGGGAGTGATTATAAACAAGATAAGGAGGTAATGGTGGGCTCATCCAAGCTGAAGAACTTACCCCATTGCAGCAACCTTAAAGTCAACCATAAAGCCCCAAAAACGACCAAATATGTACCATTAAGACATTCACAACCACAAAATACATGACAATAACGCATTACTAAGGGTATTGAAGTAAAAAAAATGCAAGCAAAATGGGTTGAATTGTAAAATAATGACTATATTTGCAGGTGTTCTTTGGCAGAAGCCCGCTTACCGATGGTGGCGGGTGCATGGCAGGGAACCGACGACCGAAACAAGAGCAGAGACAAAGCTTGCTTTGGCTTTGCCTTGTAAGGAGGAGGAAGACCGCAAGGTCAACCATGACATAAGGAAAGGCGCTGCTTGCGCTTTGTTCTTGGCTAACTGGAATCTTGCAAAATTCAAATCGAAGTCAAGGATGAAGCAACGGTAGATGCCCTATGTGGGATATGTAATACCGATATTGCCGCAGATGCGGTGATGCGATAAGCATATTTCGGCGTGGGCTTCTGCGTTGCTCGTTCAACTTCGATGGGCAATGCAAGAGCCTCAGTTAGCGGGACGAGTAACAAGTACAGACTCCCGCGCTTCTTTTTTATGCCAATGAATAACATTATTGTTAAAAAAACCAGCCACCCCTGGGAGCCAGTGGCAAAGATAATCTTGGAAGAGAACTATGGCTAAACTATTATGTACTGAATGTGGGTATGAGTTCACTGATGATTTAGATGCATGCCCAGAATGCGGCAATCCTGCCAGCGAATGTAAGAGAATGGAAGACGAATCTTCGCAGAAAACCAATAAACAGTTACCTAAAACTGTTGCTGCAAAAAATACCTCACCACAAATGCACCGATTGACAAATTGCCCAGAATGTGGTAATCGTATTTCAAAAGACGCGAAACGTTGTCCCCATTGTGGCGCAAAAGGCCCATGTGCACATTTAGATTTTGGAAATTCTATCTATGATTGTTTCTGCCGCAAATATGCTTTATTTTCAGGACGTTCACGTCGTAGCGAAGTGTTCCCGTTTTTTATATCAGTTCTGGCTATTGCGCTCTCACTCTGCTTTGAGTATCCTAAAGTCGCCGGAATCGCTCTATTAATCACTTTAATTCCATGGTTTGCAGCGATAGTCAGGAGGCTTCATGATATAGGCCGTAATGGGTGGTGGGCAATTTGTCCTATAATCCCATGGATTTTCATTTGTAAAGACTCTGATAAAGAAACGAATGAATATGGCAGGTCACCCAAGTACGACACCAATTATGTTGCCGAAGAATTGCCCGATAGAGGAACTCAAAATGCGATGTGGTGCTTGATTGCCGTTGTGATCGCATTTATTCTGCTATTCTTTGTTTTTGCTGGTGCAATAGGTGGCGCAGTGGCATTGTCTAATGGTTATTAAATACAGGTATCATGGCACTAATTAAATGTGAAAACTGCGGTGGAAACGTCTCTGACAAAGCAAAAGTTTGCCCTCATTGTGGTAGAGTTTTAAATCAAGAGGTTCCAGTAATTGAAGAGAGCCATGAAGTAAAGGCATCTCAAGAACCCCATCCTCTTAGAAAGAGTGATTCATGGTTATCTCTCAGGTTTGCAATGACTGCAATGATTGCTATAATAGTGTTAGCATTTGCAGGCTATTATTGGTATGAACATCGCAGTAATACACCAAAAAGATCTTATGACTCTATTGAAAGTTTAACCGAGGCTGCCGAGAAAGGGGATGCTGATGCTCAATTTGAATTGGGTAAATGCTTTTATAATGGAGAGAAAGTAACTCAAGATTTATTAGAAGCTGTTAAGTGGTATCGTAAAGCAGCTGAAAATAATCACGACAGTGCTCAATACGAATTAGGCTTCTGCTATTTATGTGGCGAAGGAGTAGCTCAAGATTATTCAAATGCCGTTAAGTGGATCCGTAAAGCAGCTGAAAAAGGTCATTCACAGGCTCAGTGTGAATTAGGCTATTTATATCAAAATGGTGAGGGCGTACCTCAAGATTATGATGAAGCTGTTAAGTGGTACCGTAAAGCAGCTGAAAAAGGCAATATGAACGCATTAAGCAATCTAGCTGTTTGCTATCTAAACGGCTATGGTGTACCTAAAGATCTTTCCGAAGCTGAAAAACTATGGCAGACAATAGAAAAACAAAGGCAAAACTAAAACAAATGTTGCCGAGGCAGGTGAGCCGAAAGCACGAAGCATTTAAAGACAAAGCATAGATAAAACGCATATTATAGTTGATTATGGCACTGATTACTTGTAAGAATTGCGGAAAGATGATTTCAGACAAGGCGAAAGCTTGTCCGCACTGCGGTACACTTGTTGACTTTGAGCAAACTGTAAATGGCGAAACATCATATAATCAAGAGACGGAGCCCAACAGGGTTGTTACGTCTGAGCCTGTTGAGTATTATGAGGAACCCGAGCGCAAAAGCCATGCTGGACTGATAATTACCGCCGTTCTGGGGCTGCTTGCTCTTTTTAGTGTGGGTGGTTGGTTGTGGTATGACAGCAATCAGAAGCGTGCCGAGCAGGAACGTCAGATGGCCATATTGGCTGAAAAAGCCCGCCAAGACTCCATCGCCGTTGCCGAACTCCGCGAACAGGCCCGTCAAGACTCTATCGCAGAGGCAATGCATCAGCAACTCATTGATAAAAACCGTCAATCTTATATTGATGTATTGAGAGGCTATATTAACAAATATGGAGTTGATGAATATGTCTATTGGGGCTATTTTCTCTATGACATTACACAGGACGGTGTGCCTGAATTATGGGTTAAGGCAGGCACCTGTGAAGCCGACAATATGACCTATATTTACACATTAAATGACGGTGTTGCTTCAAAGGTCGATGAAATTGGAACTTTTCATTCAAGTATTCATCGAGGAGATAAGTATATTCTCGTTTGCATGGCTTATATGGGCGGTGCTCAATGGAATAAAATAACATATGATGGCTCAAAAATTAAAGAGAAAGTGATTTTTGAGGAAGACGGTGTTGATAACGATACGAAATTTTACACACATTGTTCTGAACCTGAAGTTACTATGTATCGTTTCGATGATTACTCGCCCATCAATGCAGCATTTAGATAAATCATTAGACCGATAAGTTAATTAAAAGACAGACATTTCGTTATCAGACTAAGGTGCCGAGGTAGGTGGGGCGGTCGAGGTTGCGGTAGGCGATGGCTTCCATGATGTGGTGGTCGAGGACGTCGGCGGTGCCTTCGAGGTCGGCGATTGTGCGGGCGACCTTGAGGATGCGGTCATAGGCGCGGGCGCTCATGTTCATGCGTTCCATGGCGTCTTTCAACTTCGCAAGGCCGGCGGCGTTGGGCTCGGCGTATTTGTGGAGCAGGGACGGGGTCATCTGGGCGTTGCAGTGGATGCCCGGCTCGTCCTTGAAGCGGCGCTCCTGCAGCATCCTGGCGGCGATGACGCGCTGGCGGATGGCGGCACTGGGCTCGCCTGGAGCCTTAGATGACATCTGGTCAAAATCGACGGGTTGGACCTCAATCTGCAGGTCAATTCGATCCAATAACGGCCCTGAAATCTTGCTCATGTAGTGCGTGCGCTGGTACTCGTTGCAGACGCATTTCTTCTTGGGGTGCCCGTAGTACCCGCACGGGCACGGATTCATCGATGCCACCAGCATGAACGAGGCAGGGTATTCGGTCGAGTATTTCGCCCTCGAAATCGAAATAATCCTGTCCTCCAACGGTTGACGCATCACCTCCAGCACACTTCTCGAAAATTCAGGCAGTTCGTCAAGGAACAGGATGCCGTTGTGCGCCAGGCTGATTTCGCCCGGCGTGGGCCAGGAGCCGCCGCCAACGAGGGCCACGGGCGAGATGGTGTGGTGCGGGGCGCGGAAGGGGCGCACGGTCATCAGCGTGGTGCCCTGCGGCAGGCGGCCCGCCACGCTGTGGATTTTGGTCGTCTCCAACGCCTCGCCCAGCGTGAGCGGCGGCATGATAGACGGCAAGCGCTTGGCCATCATCGACTTGCCCGAACCGGGGCTGCCAATCAAAAGAATGTTGTGCCCGCCGGCGCAGGCGACCTCGAAGGCGCGTTTCACATTTTCCTGCCCCTTGACCTCGGCGAAGTCGTAGGGGAAGACACCCTGCGCCTTGGCAAACTCGGCGCGGGTGTCCACGACGGTGGGCGTGAGCGGCTGTTCGCCGTTGAGAAAGCGCACCACCTGCTGCAGCGTCTCCACGCCATAGATGTCCAGGTTGTTGACCACGGCGGCTTCAAGCGCATTGGCTTTAGGCACGATAAAGCCATCGAGTTTCAACTCGCGCGCCAGAAT
>CALEJB010000017.1 GCA_937898675.1 uncultured Prevotellaceae bacterium | reverse complement strand
CTCCAAAAGGTGTTAGTTTCTCAGATTTTATTTGTAATTTTACCATGTCAATACATATTTTTGCTTGATTTCTAATAGCAACACTAAGTTAAGTGAAAAATCTGACATGACAAAATCCTGGGCAACTTTTTGTTGCTCAGGGTATTAAAAAGTAATAATTACATTAGTGTTGCGGAATTAAGGCGGATTAAAATATCGGCGCGACCGTGCCCAGAATTAGCAAAAAGATTATATATTGCATGACCCAAAACGGATATCATTATGGAAAATTCTTCGCAAATCGAAACCGCTATCGAGATAGCGATGCGCGCCCACAAGGGCCAGCGTGACTTGGACGGCAAGCCCGTCATCTTGCATCCGCTGACTGTAGCGCTCAAGGGTGAGAATGAAAACGAGATTGTTGCTGGCCTGTTGCACGATGTGGTCGAGGACACCGATTTCACCTTTGACGACTTGCTGGATGCCGGCATTTCGGGCGAGGTGGTCGATGCGTTGCGCCTGTTGACTCACGCCAAGGAGGTGGATTATTTTGACTATGTCCGCGCCATCCGCGACTCCCGCAATCCCATCGCCATTGCCGTCAAGTGCAACGACCTGGAGCACAACCTGCAGCGCGGCAAGGCTGGCGGCCACACCAAGCAGGTGCTGAAGCACACCAAGGCGTGGGAAGTCATGCATTCAGAGCAATAGTATAGAGGCAGGTTATCGGAATTATTTCATTTTTTACCGCTCTTTTATCCCCAACTCCCGTAGCATTTCGTCGGTGGTGCTGTGGCGCGTGCCGTTCAGGTCATAGAGGTAGGCGTTGACATTGTCGGGCGCCATCTTGCGGGCATTGTTGAAGCGTTCGGGCCGGGTGATGCGGGTGAACACCACGCGCTGGATGTCGGTCTTGTGGCAACGGCCCGTGCTGTAACCCATCTGCTCGGGGTGCTTGCCGGGACCGTTGGAACTCCAATACACCACCGTGTCGCCCTCGCAGCGCAGGAAGATGACGCTGTGCCCCGCCTCCTGGTCGGCGGTTCGGTCGTCGTTGCAGCCGATGATGGCGCCGCTGTCACGTCCGCGGCTCTCGTTGCGGTTCCAGAATATCTTCATCAGGTCGCCCGCCACGGCGCGGTCCCATACGTCGAGTCCGCACCATTGCTCGTCGGTCAGGTAGGGCTCGTCGGCTGTCTCCTTGTTGCGCTGCGACTTGGCGCCGCGGTAGGCGGTGAAGCTGTAGCCCGCCTTGAGTTCGTGCACCAGCACGCCCAGCCCCGGGCCGTTGGCATTGGCGCGTCCCCAAAATCCCACGCCGTCGTTTTGCCCCAGTCCTTGGGGGTTGAATTCATCGGCGATGCCCACGCGGGGTTTCATGTTCACCCACGCCTCGCGGCCGATGCGGTGCTGGGTGTCCCACAGCAGCAGCGCCTTGATAATCACGGCATAGGTCGCACTGGAGCAGAACGACGGCTGCGCCTGCATGGGGTCAAACGTCGGCCGCTCGTCGCCGGGCGCCATTTGGTAGGCGTCGTGCAGTCCGCGCGCGGTGGTCTTGGCAAACAGTTCGTTGGGCCGTCCGCCCGTGTAGTAGCCGCCGTGGCTCGGAAACGTCTCGATGGCCGCCATCATGGCCTGTTGCCACCGCTCGTTCACTTTGTCGCCCGCGAGCATCACGTTGGCCGCGATGAGCGGCAACAGTAGCATCAAAACTATCTTTTTCATAGTGCGGTATATCTTTGTGAATTGACCGCAAATATAGTGGAAAATTGCAATAATTCCGCCATAAAATCGCCGCAATCTTGTCCGCGTCGCGAAGAAAATCCATCGAAATCGGGAAAAAAACGGGCGCTATGGTGTGATGGATGAAACTAAATCAGTATTTTTGCCGACGAGTTCAGAAATACTATTAACAGCAACATAACACATTATGGATAAGAAAATCGCTTTAATCACTGGCGCGACGAGCGGCATCGGAGAAGCCTGCGCGCGCAAACTGGCTGCAAACAACTATAATGTCATCATCACCGGGCGCAAACAGGACTTGCTGGATGCCCTGGCCGAGGACCTGCGTCAGCAGGGCGCCGAGGTGTTCACGCTCAACTTTGACGTGCGCGACCGCGAGGCGGCTACCGCTGCCATCCAGGGCCTGCCCAGCGAGTGGAGCGCAATCGACGTGCTGGTCAACAACGCGGGCCTGGCGCTTGGCCTCGAGCCCGAGTACGAGGGCGACTACAACGATTGGGACACGATGATCGACACCAACATCAAGGGTCTGCTCACCATGACGCGCATCATTGTGCCGGGCATGGTGGCGCGCGACCGCGGCCATGTGGTGAACATCGGCAGCGTGGCCGGTGACGCTGCCTACGCCGGCGGCAACGTGTATTGCGCCACCAAGGCTGCTGTCAAGACGCTGAGCGACGGCTTGCGCATCGACGTGGCTGCGTCGCGCGTGCGCGTGACCAACATCAAGCCCGGCCTGGTAGAGACCAACTTCTCGGTGACGCGTTTCCACGGCGACGAAACCCGCGCCGATGGCGTGTACAAGGGCATCAAGCCGCTCACGGGCGCCGACATTGCCGAGAGCATGTACTTTGCCGTGAGCGCGCCAGAGCATGTGCAAGTGGCCGAGATTCTTGTGCTTGCCACTCACCAAGCCAGCGGCTCGGTAGTCGTGCGCAAGTAATTTACTCGATATTGGGTTTTTCGAGCCCGTAGTGGCGGCGCTTGTCCATCACGAGCAGCGCCGTGGCGGTGACAATGGCCGCCACGCCCACTATGGCAAAGATGAGCAGCGAGCGGGTGTAGTCCACCTGCTCACCGTTGGTGTCGCTTTGAAGCACGCTGCCGATGACGACGGGGATGAGCATCAGCCCGATGTTCTGGATGTAGTAGATGATGGAGTAGGATGTACCCAACTGCTTCATTGGCACGATTTTGGGCACGGCGGGCCACAGGGCGGCGGGCAGCAGCGAGAAGGCGATGCCCAGCACGCACATCAGCGTCACGGCCAGCGCCGCCGAACTGCCCGGCATGGCGAACACAAACAGGGTGATGGTGAGCAGCACGCTGCCAATGACCATCATGGTGGCGCCGCGGCCGCGGTTGTCAAACCATGCGCCAAACAGCGGCGTGAGCACAATGCTGGTGTAGGGCAGGATAGAGGGAATGGCGCCCGCCAGGCTGGCATCCACGCCATACTTGGATATCATCAGTTTGGTGGCAAAGTCGAGGAAGGGGTAGAGTGCCGAGTAGTAGAACAGGCACAGCAGTGTGATGAGCCAGAATCCAGGGTTCTTGATGGTAATCATCATGTCCTTGAAGTGGAACTGCTCGTCGTCGGCGGCCTCATCGGCAGCCAGTGTCTCGCCCTCGGCCTTGTCGAGGCGGCGGTCCATCGTGCAGTAGAATAGGTAGGCAATCAGGCCCACGCCCACGCAGAACACGCCGATGAACAGCGGCCGTGGCAAGCCCCAGTTCATGGCGATGGGCAGGCTGAAGTTGAGCGCCAGCGCGGTGCCCAGGCGCGCCATCGCCACCTGCAGCCCCATGGCGAGTGCCATCTCCTTGCCCGAGAACCATCGCACGATGACCTTGGACACGGTGATGCCGCACATCTCATAGCCGATGCCAAAAAACGCAAAGCCCAGCGATGCCAGCACCACCTGGCGCTTGACCACGCCCAGCAGGGGCACGCTCATCACGGGTTCGGGCGAGGTGTAACTCACAACGCCATAGACCGCCGCCGAGCCGGCAAGCATCAGCACGCACGAGAGAACGCCGGTGAAACGCACGCCCATCTTGTCAAGGATGACGCCGGCAAAGAAGAGCATCAGCAGGAACACATTGAAGAAACCGCGTGAACCGGCAAATATGCCGAACTCGCCGCTGGTCCATCCCACGCCACCCTCGCTGGTGGCGCGCTCGAGCATGTACTGCAGCGGCGACATCTCCTTGGCGACGACATATCCCGCCATCATCGTGAACGACACAATGGCCAGCACGGTCCATCGTGCCCACGCGTGCGCCGCAATCGTTTGTCTAACTTGTTCTCTCATGTTGTTGATGTTTTGGCCTTAGCGAGGCACAATTAGTTTGTCGAAAAAAATGAAAAGGGGCACTCGTGCCGACTGGCAACCACAGTGCCCCTTCTTATGCAATGTTTATCGGGTATCAGACCCGCAAACGTGGTTTACTCCGTAATGTTGGGCTCCTCGAGGCCGAGGTGCTTTTGACGGTCAACCACCTTAAGGTACAGACCAATTAGCAGTGCGGCGATGCCCAGGCATGCCAGCATTACGAGCGGCCAGGTGTAGTTGTAGGACACTGCGGCCTTTTCTGCCGTCATGGTGCCGTTTTGGACGGCTTGCACAATGTCGGGGTTGGTCTTGTCAAGCACGGTGCCGATGAGGATGGGGAAGAGCCACAGGCCAATGTTCTGAATCCAGAAGATGAGCGCATAGGCGCTGCCGATAATCTTGCTGTCCACCAGTTTGGGCACGCTGGGCCACAGTGCGGCGGGAACCAGCGAGAACGACGCGCCCAGCACCAGGATGGTGAGGTAAGCTACAACAAAGCCTGCAGCGCCGTCCTTGAACATGGGCAGGATGAAGGCAAAGGTGAGGTGGCAGGCAATGAGCAGCAGCGAGCCCAGCACGAGCATCGAGGCGGCTTTGCCCTTGTGGTCAACATAGTTGCCCAGGATGGGGGTGATGCCCACAGCCAGCAGGGGGAACACGGCGAAGACGCTCTCGGCGGCCTGGCGCATGTAGCCCATGTAGCAGTAGCCGATGAGGGCGACAATCGACACGATGAGCAGGCCGTACTTGGCGCCCTTGTTCTTCATGAAGTTGCTCATGAAGGCAGTTGCGGCAACAACGAGCATCACGATGTACTGTACGATGGTGACGCTCTCGCTGGCCCAGAAGGAGCTGGGGTCAACTTCGGTGAACGTCAGGTTGCACTGCAGCATATTCACGGCATACTTCTGGAAGGGGAAGATGGCGCTGTAGTACAGCACACACAGCAACGATACCAACCAGAATCCCTTATTGGTGAAAATCTTGCCCAAGTCGCTGATTTTGAACGGGTCGTCCTTCTCCTCGGCCTCGCCGGTCTGCTTGTCAAGCTTGCTGTCCATGAAGAAGTAAACAATGAACATGATAAGGGCGATGCACATCAGCACCACGCCGAAGGCTACAGAGCGACTCACGTCAACCGTGCCGCCCAACTTGGCGAAAAACGGTGAGAAGATCATACAGGTGGCAACACCCAGGCGGGCAAGCGCCATCTCTGAACCCATAGCAAGCGCCATTTCACGGCCTTTGAACCACTTGACGATACCGCGGCTCACGGTGATGCCGGCCATCTCAACGCCGCAGCCAAAGAACATGAAGCCCACTGCGGCCAGCTTGGCACTGGCGGGCATGCCCTTGAAGAACGGCGATACGCCCAACTCGTCAAAGCCGGGGATATAGTTCAGGTTGTTGGTGAACCAGGTCTCAAGCGCGCTGCCGGCAAACATGTCGGTCACGGCATACCACTTGATGCACGCGCCAACGAGCATCACGGCACCCGACAGCAGGGCGGTAAAGCGCACGCCCATCTTGTCGAGGATGATACCTGCAAAGATTAAGAAGAATACAAATACGTTCAAGAACACTTCGGCGCCTTCCTCGGTGCCGAATGCCGATGAACTCCATCCGCGCGTCGATTCCATCAAGTCCTTGATGGGCGACAGGATGTCCATGAAAATGTAGCTGCAGAACATGCCCAACGCGAGCAATAGGAGCGCTGTCCAGCGCATTGCAGCACTGTCTCTTAAAGTCTGAATCTTTTCTGACATAATGTTAAATGTTTGGTTATTAGGTTGTTTAAAAATGGTATTTCTGTGTCACGCGATGCCCAGCGACTGGCAGATGCGGTCAATCTTGGCGTCGGCCCAATCGTTCTTGGCGTCGTAGTTCTCGGGCTTGTCGAGTGTGTCGTGCACCTCGATGTAGAACTTGATTTTGGGCTCGGTGCCCGAGGGACGGATGGACACCTTGGTGCCGTCCGCGGTATAGTACTGCAGCACGTTGCTGGTGACGGGCATGTCGAGTTTGGCGACTTCGCCGCTCACAATGTCGCGCTGCTCAAGTTTCTGGAAGTCTTTGATGAGCACCACCTTCGATCCGTCGATGGCGGACTGCGGATTCTCGCGGAAGTTGACCATCATCTGGGCAATCTCCTCGGCGCCGGTCTTGCCGGGACGCACCACGCTGATGCCGCGTTCCTTGCTGTAGCCGTAGTTGATGTACAGGTCGATGAACAGGTCGTTCAAGGTCATGCCCTTGTCTTTGGCCCATGCGGCGATTTCGCACATCAGGGGGATGGACGACACCGAGTCCTTGTCGCGGGCAAAGGTCTCGGGCAGGAAGCCGTAACTCTCCTCGCCGCCGCCCAGGTAGCGGCCCTTGCCTTCCATCTCGCGCATCACGGTGGCAATCCACTTGAAGCCGGTGTAGCAGTCAAACATCTTGATGCCTTCCTTGTCGGCAATCTTGCGGATGGTCTCGCTGGTGACGATGGTCTTGACGATGTACTCGTCGCCCTTGAGCAGGCCCAGTTCGCGGTTGCGCACCATCAGGTAGTACAGGAAGATAATCTGTATCTGGTTGCCGTTCACGAGTTCATATTTGCCCTTGGTGTTCTTGATGACCAGGCCAATGCGGTCGGCGTCGGGGTCGCTGGCGAGCACCAGGTCGGCGTCCACCTCTTCGGCCTTGGCGATAGCCATGACCATGGCGCTGGGAATCTCGGGGTTGGGCGACTCCACGGTGGGGAACTCGCCGCTCATCACGTCCTGCTCGGGTACATGGATGACGTTGTCAAAGCCCCAGCGCTCGATGGAGCGCGGCACCATCGTCTTGCCCACGCCGTGGATGGGGGTGTAGACAATCTTGAGGTCGTGGTGGCGCTTGTTGACTTCAGGACTCAGCGACAGGCTATGGATGTCCTCGATGTAGGGGGCGTCGATGTCCTCGCCGATGACTTGAATCAGGTCGGAGTTGCCCTCAAACTTGATGTCGCGCACGCCGGCAATGGCGTTGACGTGGTCGATGATGTTCACATCGTGGGGTGCCACCACCTGGGCGCCGTCGTTCCAATAGGCCTTGTAGCCATTGTAAATCTTGGGATTGTGCGATGCCGTGATGTTCACGCCGCTTTGGCAATGCAGCCGGCGGATGGCGTAACTCAACTCGGGCGTGGGGCGGGGGCCTTCAAACAGATAGACCTTGATGCCGTTGGCGCTGAACACATTGGCGACCGTCTGGGCAAATAGGCGGCTGTTGTTGCGCACGTCGTGGCCCACGACCACGGCAATCTGCTCCAGGTCCTTGAATGCCTCGTTTAGGTAGTTGGCCAGGCCTTGCGTCGCGCTGCCCACGGTGTAGATGTTCATGCGGTTGCAGCCTGCCCCCATGATGCCGCGCAGGCCGCCGGTGCCGAACTCCAGCGTCTTGTAGAACGACTCCACCAGTTCGGTCTTGTCCTCGCTGTCGAGCATGGCCTGCACCTCGGCGCGGGTCTGCTCGTCATATCCTTCACCCAGCCAGGTTTGTGCCTTGGCTGTCACTTCTTGCAATAATTTTTCGTCGTACATTATCAGTATGGTTTTATGTTGTTCTTGATGGATGTCTTTATCAAACTGACAAAGTTAGGTATTAATCGCCAATCGCCAAAACTTTTGCTCGGGAAATGTCGAAGAAAATGCCGTTATGACGCCCCGCATTGTTAAAGATAGTGTAAAATGGCGGTTGAACGGATTTATTTTATACCTTTGCATAATGACTATAACGCAAACAAACAATAAATGAAATCAATGATGAAACGATTCTTACTTACCTTGACGGCGCTGGTGGCGATGATGGTTGTCGCTCCCGCCGCCCATGCCGAGTCCAACGACTGGTTCAATGTCCTGTCGATGAACGGCGAGACCATTTCTATCAACAAGGACATCACCACCACCGACAACGGACAGAACTATCTGGTGTGGGTGCGCAATTCCTTTGACTTGCCCGAGTCGCGCGCTGCCTATACCCAGGAGCGCGGTTATAACGAGACGGTGGCCTATAAGCTCACCCTCTACAAGTTCTCCGACGAGTGGAACAACTTCAACATTGTGCAGGTGTCGGTCTATGACGAGGCCGGCAACCTCATTGACCAGTATGCCAACCCCGACATGGCTTCGACCGAGAGCATTATCCCCGCTGGCTCGCCCATCGAAAGTGTTGCCGAGGCGGCAAAGGTGATATATGAGATTACTGTCAATCCTGAGTAATCGCGGCAGGTGACGAGAAACAGCAAGCCGCAGGCGATGCACCGCCTGCGGCTTGCTGTTTCTATCCCTTGCGTTCATGTTACGCTTTCATTCTAACTTGAAGGTTCAATTTCATCCAATATTTCCCATCTTCTTCATAAACCCATCCGAAAAAGAAATTCTTTTTGGGGTTACGCTTAGGATGTCCTGGATTATTTTCGTCTTCGCTCGTTGACGGTTGCTCAAAGTATGTGGAATTAAGCAAGAAATTGAGGAAACGGTTTTGCTCATAAATGTGATAACAAACCACATCACCATCATCTTTCACAATAATTTGCCCGCCTGTTGCGTCATAGATGCCGGTCCAAACGGTTTCGGGTGTCATGCCCATGGCTACATCTTGCAAGAATTTCTTTACCTTGTACTCATAAAATGGCCATTCTGCTGATGTGTCAAACTGCAAAGGATTTCGCTCCTGCAATTTCAAAACGCAGTTTTTCACTTTGTTGTCTCCTTCCCTGTAGCGGACAAGCAACAACTCTGCAAGTATTTTCGGCAAGTCGCCGTCAATCATTATTAAATTTTGCATCAAGGTGTTTGATTGCACATCCCTAAAGATGAACTCCGCACCCATGGCTTCAAGTGTGGTGATGCGTTTTGAAATTCGATTTCTCACATAGGTTGAACGGTTGAATTCGTCAACATTGAGTTTGGTGTTTTCTGGCAATTTTATCTCATATTTGAAATTTGTGCCACTGTCGGAATTAAATAACACTGAGTTTTGGCTAAGGACATTATAACCTTTGGGTGTTTCCATGATTTGTTTGAACTTTATTGGTTTTTCTCGCTGACAAAGTTAATATAAAATATCGTCTTATCAAAATCCTATTTCTCTCATGTGATTTAATACGAGATTCTTGCTCATGTCAAAAATTTTAATGAACTTTGCCTAAAATATCGACAACACCGTTTGTGTAATAAAACTCATAAAATCAATTTTTTCACATAATATGAACTGGACTCGAGAACAAACTATTGTCGCACTCTATGTGTATTGCCTTATCCCATTTAACAAAGCGAACAATAGCAATACTGAGATACGGAAGAAAGCTGAAATCATAGGTCGTAGCGTGAACTCGGTAAAGATGAAGGTGGGAAATTTTGGAAGCCTTGACCCTGAACTAAGGAGAAGAAACATAAAAGGACTTAGAGGCACGAGCCGTCTTGACGAGCAAATATGGGATGAATACAACGGCAAATGGAATCAACTGGCGATTGATGCAGAACGAATAATTGCTAAATGCAAAGGTGAAACTTTCGTTGAATCATCTGTGTCTATTCTAAACGAGGAGAATCTCCATAGCGGAATTCTTCCTAATGCCCATGATAGTGAAATAGACAATGTTTTACGCAACCTTCGCGAAGGAGTAGAAAAAGAACGCCTGGTTAAAGTCAGAGTAAATCAGCAATTCTTTCGGAAAATGATACTTTCAAGTTATGAAAACCGATGCTGCATAACAGGCATGACGGATGCTCGACTTTTAGACGCATGCCATATTGTTGACTGGGCAGAAAATGAATCGGAAAGAATGAATCCATGTAACGGTCTCTGTATGAGTTTAACATTTCATCGTGCATACGATAAGAATTTGATTGGCATCACTCCCGATTATACACTTTGTATTTCTGACGAACTTCTACAAGCATATGACCAAGAATTACCAAACGGGACAAAACCCGCATTTGATTGCCTCACATCTTTGAATGGAAGAACGATTTTCCTGCCCAATAGATTCCTGCCTAACCGCGATTTCCTCGCCATGCACTATGAAAAATTCACATCAAGGTAATAAATTCCATTGAAATTGGCAGACGGGTCTGCCACTATACTTTCGTCAATGGCAATGCTATTTTTCTTTTCTTGTACCCAATCCAACCAAAAACGAGAAAGTTGCTTGCCCTTTGTTTCAAAAGGCTTTTGAAATTTCGTGCCATCCGTTTGCAGGCAATGGGAAACAATAGCCATTTGAGTTTCAAACGGAATAATGTTGCCGTCTGCATCAAGTGATGACGTGTCAAATATTTGAATTTTGCCTGCTTTTTTAAGCCCTAAATCAAAAAGATTAAATGCTTTTCGCTCTTTCATTCTTGGTGTGAATCTTTGTCGGTTAAGTTTCACCGACAAAGATAATCAAAAAATCCGTTTCCCCCAAAAATTTCCCCCCACAACTATGCTCCGCCGCCATCCGCGCCATTATGCACTGAACAGCGGCTGGCTGTTAAACATCTCCTTGACGGACGCGTTTGGGTTAATGGTCGCGTTCTTGCTGTTATGTTTTGTCAAGTGGCTTGTGGTTAATGCTTTTTGAATTGTTCCAGGCCCTTTTTGATGTTCTTGATGATGGCCTCGCTGGTGTAGGTGGCGCCGGTGGCGACATCAGGCTCCAGTGCGATGGCTTCCTTGACATTCTTGCCGATGTATTGCGGGATGATGACGGCCATTGCGCGTTTCAAGTAGGCGGGGGTCTCCTTGTTCGCCAGCACCTCGATATTGGTAATTCTGCCGCGGCTGACGGTGATGTTGAGGGGCACGGGCCCGTTGTAGCCCACCACCTTCTTGGCGATGTCGCCTGTGTAGATGACCTGCGTAGCCGCTTTGGACTTCGGGGCCTTGGCTTTCTTGTTTTGGGCGTCAAGTGCTGTGGCGCCTGCAATGAGCAGCAGGACTGCGGTGATGATGATTGATTTTTTCATAATCAGTTTATTCTTTATGATGTCTTTCTTTTGTTAGATGAAATCCTGTCCGGAAAGTTTAATTTGCGCTGCCAAGTAATTCTTGTGCCTCGGCAAGCGTCTCGGGTTTGCCGATGTCCAGCCACTGGTAGTCGGCAGCGGGGTGGTAGCCATGGATGGGGTGGTGCTTGCAGGCCTCGATGTAGAATGGCACAATCGAGAACTTGTCGGCGCCGCAGATGCGGTGGTAACGCTCCAATGTGGGGAAGATGCGCGTCGAGATGACGTGCAGCCCGCCAAAGGCCAGTTCCTTCAGTGTACCGGCTGCCTCCAGCGTGGTGGCGTCGGGCTTGACTTCACCGGTGGCCTTGTTGATCCAGCCGTGCAGCTGGTACTCCTCGTCAAACAGGAAGTAGCGCTGCGTCTGGCGTTCCTTCACCAGGATGGTTGCCATAGCGTCGTGCTGCAGGTGGTAGTCATAGAAGGCCTTGAGGTCCAGCGTGGTGATGATGTCGGTGTTGTGCACCAGGAACGGCTCGTCGCCGTCCAGCCACTGGCGCGCCTTGAGGATGCCGCCGCCCGTGTCGAGCAACTGGCCGCGCTCGTCGCTGATGTGCATGTTGAGCCCGAAGTTGTTGTGCTGTTCCAGAAAGTCGATAATCATCTGACCATAGTGGTGGATGTTGATGGTGATGTCGTCAAATCCAGCTGCCGCCACGCGCTCAATCACGTGCTGCAGCATGGGCTTGCCGGCTATTTCGACCATGGCCTTGGGGCGGTCGTTGGTCAGCGGGCGCAGGCGTGTGCCAAGACCCGCAGCAAATATCATCGCTTTCATTGTTCTTATTACTTGTCGATGGGATTAAAGGTCTGTTCGTGGTCGGGCTGTTCACGGTGGCTGAGTTCGACGCGCACATTGAACTTGCGGTGGATGTGCTCGGCAAGGTGCTGGGCAGCATACACCGAGCGGTGCTGGCCGCCCGTGCAGCCAAAGCACACCATCAGGTCGGTGAAATTGCGCTTCTTGTAACGCTCCACCGACTCGTCCACTAGGGCATATACATGCTTGAGCCACTCGTCGATGGTGCTCTCCTTTTGCAGGAAGTCGATGACGTTTTTGTCCAGGCCGGTGAATGCTTTGTAGCGGTCATATTTGCCGGGGTTGTTGAGTGCGCGGCAGTCAAACACAAAGCCGCCGCCGTTGCCCGACGAATCGTGGGGGATGCCTTTCTTGTAGGCAAAACTCATTACCCTGACGGTGAGCCCCTTGTCCTCGCTGACGAAGTCCTTGAGATTGACCAGTTCGTCAATGATGGCGCTCAGGTAGGGGTATTGGTCGAAGCGGTCCTCGGCCACCAGTTTGCGCAGGTTGGCGATGGCGGGGACGATGCTGTTCTTCATGAAGTCGGGCTTTTTCTCGAAGTAACCGCGGAAACCGTAGGCGCCCAGCACCTGCAGGGTGCGGAACAGCACAAACAGGCGCAGGTTGCTGTGGAACTCAGCCACATCGAGGTCGGGCTTGTACTCCTTTAGTTTCTGGATATAGGCATTGACCAGGTCTTTCTTCAACTCATCGGGATACTTGGCGCGCGACTGCCACACAAACGATGCCACGTCGTAGTAGTACGGACCCTTGCGGCCGCCCTGGAAGTCGATGAACGCCAGCTTGCAGTCGGCGGGGTGGTCGGCATTGCCCACGAGCATCACGTTGCGAGACTGGAAGTCGCGGTACATGAAGGTGTCACTGGGCACGGCCAGCAGGTCATGGGTGAGCCGTTCAAAGTCGTTCTCCAGCTTGTCCTCGTTGAACACGACGCCTGTGGCCTTGAGGAAGCAGTACTTGAAGTAGTTCAGGTCCCACTTCACCGAGCGTTCGTCAAAGCACTTGGCAGGGAAGCACACGTCCCAGTCAAAACCCTCGCTGCCCTTGAACTGGATGTCCACCAGGTTGCGCATTGAGCGGCGCAGCAGTTCTTTCTCGCTGCTGGTAAAGGCATGGGTGATGGCGCTCTTGCGTATTTTGTTCCACAGGATGTTCTCGGGTTTTTTGCCCAGGTCTTCCTGAATATAGGCCATGTGGTCCTCGCTCACGCCATAGACTTTGGGCACGGGCAACCCCTGCTGGCTAAAGTGGCGCGATATGTAGATGAACGCCTCGTTCTCCTCGCGCGACTCGCCGATGACGCCCACGATGGAGCGCTCGCCGAGCAAACGATAGTACTGGCGGTTGGAACCGGCCTTGTCCATCAGCGCTATCTCGGTGGGCTCGCTGCCCACCTCCTGGATGTATAATTGTTTTAGTCTTTCCATTTTCTTTTTCGTTAAGTTTGGTGTGTGTATATGGTGTCAGAATTCACTGGTGAAGTGGAAGGTGATTTTCGGGAAATCCTGCTGAGCCATCTGCAGCACGTAGTTGCTGTCGGCCATGAACACGTCGCGACCCTCGTGGTCAAGCGCCATGAACTGGTGCTTGCGCTTCTTGAAGGCTTCGAGCGCCTCCTCGTCGTCGCTTTCTATCCAGCAGGCTTTGTACAGGTGTATGGGCTCCCAGCGGCATTGTGCGCCGTACTCGTGCAGCAGGCGGTACTGGATGACCTCAAACTGCAGCTGGCCCACGGTGCCGATGATTTTGCGGTTGTTGAACTGGTTGACAAACAGCTGCGCCACGCCCTCGTCCATCAGTTGCTCGATGCCCTTGTTCAGCTGCTTGGTCTTCATGGGGTCGGAGTTTTCGATGTACTTGAACATCTCGGGCGAGAAGCTGGGCAATCCCTTGAAGTGCAGTTCTTCGCCCTCGGTCAGCGTGTCGCCAATTTTGAAGATGCCGTTGTCGGGCAGGCCCACGATATCGCCGGGATAGACCTCGTCGATGATTTCCTTTTTCTGCGCCATGAATGCCGTCGGGGCACTGAAACGGTAACTCTTGCCGCTGCGCACGTGCTTGTAGTTGCCGTTGCGCTGGAACACGCCCGAGCACACCTTGACAAAGGCGATGCAGCTGCGGTGGTTGGGGTCCATGTTGGCGTGGATTTTGAATACAAATCCTGTGAACTTGTCCTCGCCGGGTTCTACCGTGCGCTCCACGGCATCGACGGGGCGCGGTGCCGGCGCGATGCGCACAAAGCAGTCGAGCAGCTCCTTTACGCCAAAGGTGTTGAGCGCCGAGCCGAAGAACACGGGCGCTACCTTGCCGTCAAGGTAGTCCAGCGTGTTGAAGTCGGGGTACACGCCGTCGATGAGTTCGATGTCGGCCCGCAGTTTCTTGGCATCGGTTTCGCCCACGGCCTGGTCGATGGCCTGGTCGTTGATGTCGCTGATGTCCACGCGGTCGGTAACGTGTTGCTTGTCGGGCTGGAACAGACTGATGTTGTGCTCATAGATGTTGTACACGCCCTTGAAGTGGGCCCCGATGTTGATGGGCCAGCTCAGGGGGCGCACGTCAATCTTGAGCTCTTGTTCCAGTTCGTCAAGGATGTCAAACGGGTCGCGGCCCTCGCGGTCGAGCTTGTTGACAAAGATGATGACCGGGGTGTTGCGCATGCGGCACACCTCCATGAGTTTGCGCGTCTGTGTCTCGACGCCCTTGGCCACATCAACGACGATGATGACGCTGTCAACGGCGGTGAGGGTGCGGTAGGTGTCCTCGGCAAAGTCCTGGTGACCAGGGGTGTCAAGAATGTTGATTTTGTAGCCTTCGTAGTTGAATCCCATGACCGATGTGGCGACCGAGATGCCGCGCTGCTTCTCGATTTCCATCCAGTCGCTGGTGGCTGTTTTCTTGATTTTGTTCGACTTGACGGCGCCGGCGACGTGGATAGCCCCGCCAAAGAGCAGGAGCTTTTCGGTCAGGGTGGTTTTGCCGGCATCGGGGTGAGAGATGATGGCAAAGGTGCGTCGGCGCGATATTTCGGTGGTCAGTGACATGTTGTGTAGCTGTTCTGGTGTTTCGTTGATGTGTTAATATCCGAGTTCGTGCAGTGTCTCCTTGAGGCTGTCCTGCCAGTAGGGCACGGCTACGCCAAAGGTGCACTTGAATTTGCTTTTGTCCAGCACGCTGTAGTTGGGACGGTGGGCCTTGGCGGGGAACTCGTCGCTGTGGCATGGCTGAACGTTACAGGCTGTGATGCCCGCCAGGCGGTGGATGGCGATGGTGAAGTCATACCACGACGTCACGCCCTCGTTGCTGTAGTGGTAAATGCCCCCGTGCCATTGCTCGGCACTGATGGCGGTGACGATGGCGCGCGCCAGGTCGCGGGCGCAGGTGGGTGTCCCCGCCTGGTCAAACACGACCTTGAGCGCAGGTTTGCTTTGTCCGAGGGTGAGCATCGTCTTGACAAAGTTCTTGCTATGGGGAGAGTAGAGCCAAGCTGTGCGCATGATGATGGCATCGTCGCCCAGGACGTCTGTCAGTTGGCGTTCGCCCTCAAGCTTGGTGCGGCCATAGGCCGACTGGGGGCATGTGGGATGGTCCTCGCTGTAAGGGACGCACGCCTGCCCGTCAAACACATAGTCGGTGGAGATGTGCACCATGCGGGCATTGTGTCGCTTGGCCACGCGGGCCATGATGCCCACAGCGTCGGCATTCAGGCGCTTAGCCAGTTCCTCGTTGTCCTCGGCAGCGTCAACGGCGGTATAGGCCGCGCAGTTGACGATGATGTCGATGGCTCCTTGGGCGACCGCTGTTTCTACTGCGGCCTCGTCGGTGATGTCGAGCGGGACGATGCCTTCGCCCGCTACGTCGGTATAGGTGGCACTATAGCGCTGGTCGCCTTCCAGCGCGTTGCGCATCTCGTGGCCCAGTTGGCCGTTTGCGCCGGTGATGAGTATGTTGGTTGTCTTCATTGTCATTGTTGGTCCGTAATGTCATCGCCAAATAGCGGCTGCTCCTCGTCGCGCTTGTAGTAGGCGGCGAGCAGGCCGATGAAGTGCGAAATCTGTGCAATCGCGGCGGCGGTGTCTGCGCTGATTTCCTTGCCCTGCATGTGCAGCAGCATCACGCCGTAGAGGGCGTTGAAGCAGGTCTCCAGTTCGCCGGGGCGTTCTTCCTCGGGCATGGTGGCGCGCAGCTGCACGATGTGAGGCAGTGTGCGATAGTAGTCGGCATGGTAATCGGCAAAGCGGTTCTCGTCGGCCAGCAGTAGCCGGTGCAGGTCGTTGAGGCGGATGAGCACATTGTGGCACACCCTGATGTGGCCGCGCTCCTTGACGTGCTCCATCTCCATCATCTTGATGAGCGACTCATACCATTCTTTGATTTCGCGACGTTTCTCATCGTCCACATCATAGCGGGCGATGACCGCATGCTCTACGGTGTCGATGTCGAGGCGGCAGGCGCGCAGCAAGTCCTCTACTTGCCACAAGTAAAGCAGATATTCGGCAATGTTCTGTTTGCGTTTCTGTTGTGCGATAATCATTGTGTCAAGCATTGGTTAGCCAAAGCGGCTGATGTTGCGCAATGTTTCTTCGTCCACCACCCTGATGCGGCGGCCGTCAACGGTGATGATGCGTTCCTGGGCAAACGACGACAGGGTGCGGATGGCGTTGGCGGTGGTCATGTTGGAGAGGTTGGCCAGGTCTTCGCGCGCCATGTAGATGCGCAGGGTGCGGCCGTCGTCCTCATAGCCGTAATTGTCCACGAGAATGCACAGCGCCTCGGCCAGGCGGCCGCGGATGTGCTTCTGGGTCAGGTTTACCACCTTGCTTTCGCTGCCGCCCAGGTGTTTAGACAACTCGTGGATAAAGAACCATGCCAGCTGATTGTTGCCGTCGATGAGACGCTTGACCACCTTCATGGGGATGGAACCGACTTTTGACGGCTCGATGGCCATCGTGCTGGCGACATAAGGCTCCCCGGCAAACCATGCGCGGTAGCCAAAGTACTGGATGGGGCGGTACAGACGCAGGATCTGCTGTTTGCCGCCGATGCCGTTCTTGAAACGCTTTACCTTGCCTTTTATCAGGCACCACAGGTATTGCGGCTCGTCTTTCTCGGCATAGATAATCTGATTCTTTTTGTAGCTGCGGACCACAAAGCTTGAGACGATGAGATGTTTCTCGTCGTTGTTCAAGACAGACCAGATTTCGGCTAAATCGCCTTGTATGATGTCTTCCAGTGTGCTCTTGATGTCCATTGGGTTCTGCATTAACGTGCAAAATTACTCAAAATAACCGCAATAGCGTGTATAAATCAAGGAAATTTTGCCTTTATTGGTCAGAATAGGGTGAAATAGAGGATCTCTCGCGGGCAGTGGCGCCGTTGCGGCAAGTGTGAAGTCAGTGCCTGAAGGCGTCGGGAATGGGCACGGGGCTGTTGGGGTTGAAGCCGGGCTGCTTCATGACGGCATCGGGGACGATGCCTGGCTTGTAGTCCTGATGTCCCCAGTCATAGCGCTTTTGCCCGTGATTGAACAAATAACCCAATATCTGATAGATGAGCGGACCCGCGTCAAGCGATATGGGTGCCCCAAACACGTTGATGGTGGGCTGAACGATGGGCAGGGTGCGCCACCGGCCGGTGTAGGGATCATAGATGCGGCGCGCGCCCACATCGAGCGAGAAGTTGTCGCTGGCTTTCCAACCCAGTGTGCCGCCGTAAGATGAACTGCCAGTGAACGACATGGAGGCGACGGAGTGGAACTGCTGGATGGCATAGTATTGGCCAAAGGCGTTGAGCGACAGTTTGTCGTTGATGCGGAATGATGCGTTGGCAAACACCCCGTAGTCGTTCCACGCACTGTTGTCAAAGTGGTACTTGTTGCCTGTCACGCCGCCCGTCACCTGGAAGCGGCTGCCCAGCGGCATCGTCAGCGCCACGCTGGCGCTCTGCATGTTGCCCATGCCGGGGTAAGTGGTGTGCGCGCCCGAGCCCACGAGGTAAGCGTTGCCCACGCGGGTGATGACGCCCTGTGAACTCCAGTCGTTGGCATAGGGGCTGGTGTCGTAGGTGAAGCGGGGCAGGCCGGTCGCCACCGCATTGCTGCGCCAGTTCTCGTTATAGATGGCAAGTGAGTCAGCAAGACGGCTCGTGCGGTAGTCAAGCCGCAGTTGCGAGAAACTTGGGATGTCGGCGTTAAATGTCGGCTTGATGTTGGTGGCGGGCATGATTTTGCCCTGCAGTTCGGGCTGGGTGAACTGCGGGCTTATTTTGGACTGGTCAAGCTGTAGCTTGAAGCCCTGGTTCTCCTGGGCTGCCCCGATGAGGGCCGCCGCTGCCGCAATTATCATCAACACGCGTTTCATGCTTGCAAATGTAGGATATTGCCGCCAATTGTGCAAACAATAGCCAATTACTTAAATAACATTAACAACACTCCTAACTCCTAACTCCGTTGTCCCAGCATTGCTGCAGGGCGTGGACGATGCTGTCATAGTCCTGTTGGGTGAACGGTGCGTCGCTGTTGGTCATGATGGTATAGGTGACGCCAGAGTAGGTGCGCGCCGTGGGTGTGTCTTTCAGGCCGTTGCGCAGGTAAAAGGCGTGACGTCGTCGGCGTTGTTCCGGATTGGGGGCATCGAGTTGGCCGGGCGATTCGATGTCAATGATGAAAGGGCGCTCACCGCTGTACTTGTCGAGAAGTGCGGTGAGGATGCGCTGGCCATAGCCCTTGCCGCGCAGGTGCTCGCTCACGGCAAAGTACCAGCCCCAGTTCCATTGCGGCAGGTGCAACACCATCGTGAATCCCGCGAGGTTGTCGCCTTCGTGGTATGCGGTATAGTCAATCGACATCACGTCGAGCAGGCGGATGATGTCGTCATAGGGGATTTGCTCCTCGACGGGGAATGCGGTCTCGTAGAGGCGGCGCAGCGTGTCGTCATCGGCATTGGCGCTCGTGATGGCGGTGGTCGTCAGCATGGTTTATTGCGCTTTGGCTTGCTCGAGTTCCTGGCCTGCCAGTTCCCACTGGGCCATCACTTCCTCGAGTTCGCGGTTGATTTTGGAGTGGCGGTAGTAGATGTCCAGGTCTTCGCTCGACGCGGTGGAAAGTTTCGTCTCAATCTCTTCGAGCTGCTGTTCTAACTCGGCGATTTTGTCTTCGAGCGTCTTTACCTTTTTCTCGGCTTGGCGTATGCGGCGCTCGCGCTCCTTTTGCCGCTGGTAGTCGGCCTTGCTGTTGCTCACGGGTTCGGCCTCAGGCACGCTTACCGGAGCGGCGGCAGGCGTGTCTTTGACTTCAAGCTGCTGCAACGAGTCCAGACGCTTTTTCTGCAGGAAATCATAGATGCCGCCCAGGTGCTCCCGCACGCGGTGGTCGCCGAACTCATACACCTTGTTGACGATGCCATTCAAGAAGTCGCGGTCGTGCGACACCACGATGACTGTGCCGTCAAATGCCTGGATGGCTTCCTTGAGCACATCCTTGCTGGGCATGTCCAGGTGGTTGGTGGGCTCATCAAGGATGAGCAGGTTGACGGGCTGCAGCAGCAGGCGTATCATTGCCAGACGGCTCTTCTCGCCGCCGCTCAGCACTTTCACCTTTTTCTCGGCTGCCTTGCCGCCAAACATGAATGCGCCCAGGATGTCGTTGATGCGCGTGCGGATGTCGCCCACGGCCACATAGTCGATGGTGTCGTGCACGGTGAGGTCGCCGTCGAGCAGCTGCGCCTGGTTTTGGGCAAAGTAGCCAATCTTGACATTGTGTCCTATTTGAAGTGTGCCGTCAAAGGGGATTTCGCCCATGATGCATTTCACCAGCGTGGACTTGCCGGCGCCGTTTTTGCCCACAAAGGCGACCTTCTCGCCGCGCTTGATGGTGAAGGTCACGTCGCCAAATACGTTGAGCGTGCCATAGTCCTTGCGCAGGTCCTCGGCGATGACTGGATAGTCGCCGCTGCGGGGCGCGGGCGGGAATTTGAGGCGCATGCGGGTGCGGTCCACCTCATCGACCTCGATGCGCTCGAGTTTCTCGAGCATCTTGATGCGGCTTTGCACCTGTACGGCCTTGGTGGGCTTGTAGCGAAAGCGCTCGATGAAGTCTTCGGTGTCGTGGATGAGTTTCTGCTGGTTTTCATAGGCGCGCATCTGCTGTTCGACGCGCTCTTTGCGCAGTTCGACAAATTGGCTGTAGTTGACCTTGTAGTCATAGATTTTGCCCAGCGATATCTCGATGGTGCGGTTGGTCACGTTGTCGATGAATGCGCGGTCGTGTGACACAAGCAGCAGCGAGCCGCTGTGGTTCTTGAGAAATCCCTCGAGCCACTGGATGGACTCGATGTCCAGGTGGTTGGTGGGCTCATCGAGCAGCAGCGCGTCGGGACGGCGCAGCAGCAGTTTGGCCAGTTCGATGCGCATGCGCCAACCGCCGCTGAACTCGCTCGTGGGACGGTCAAAGTCACTGCGCTCAAATCCTAGGCCGGTGAGCGTTTTTTCTATTTCGGCCTCGATGTTCTCGCTTTGCAGCATGGCGCGCATCTCGGTTTTCTCGGCCACGCGCTCGATGAGTTCCTGGTAGTCCTCGCTGTCATAGTCGGTGCGCTCGGCGAGTTCCCGGTTCATGCGGTCGATGGCGGCATCCATCTGGTGGATGTGCTCAAACGCCCGCTGGGCCTCCTGCTTGACGGTCAGCGTGTCGCTCAGCACCATCTGCTGCGGCAGGTAACCGATTGTCAGGTCGGCTTGACGTGCGATGATGCCGCCGGTGGGCATCTGCTCGCCGGTGATAATTTTCAGCATGGTGGATTTGCCGGCGCCGTTCTTACCCACAAGGGCGATTCTGTCGCGCTTGTTGATGACATAGCTCACGCCGTCAAACAGCACCTGGCTGCCAAATTCCACTTTCAATCCCTGGATAGAAATCATAGTTGTTGTCGTTATTCGGGCGACAAAAGTAATAAAAAATAGGGGCACGGACAAGTGTGCCGCGCCCCTATTGTGGGTTGCCGTGGCTTAAAACAGGCTCAACGGCTTGAGTTCAATGCCGTCTTTGGCGCGCCGCAGGTAGTTGGCGTTCACGTCGATGCCGATGCTGCGCAGGTTCATGCCGTAGGCAATCTTGCATGCTGTACCCGTGCCGCACCAGGGGTCGAGCACCAGTCCGCCGGGCGGGCAGGTGGCGACGAGCGGCAGGCGGTAGAGGGTGTCGGGGGCGACTGTGTAGTGGGCGATGACCTTGCGCGGGGTGGCGATTTTCCACACGTCGCTCGGGATGGCGCCTTGGGCGCTGCGCGTTTGGATGTAATAGCCCTTGTCATTGATCGACTTGGCCTTGGCGCTGTCGTCTTCAAGGCTTTGCTCGCGGTTCTCGCGCAGGAACAGCCTCAACTCGTCGACGTCGCCTGCGTTGAGGCGGCGCAGCGCTGCTGCCAGCTCGCGCAGCGCCTCGCGTTTCTCCTGTGCGCTGAGTGCGTCGCTCTCTTGTATCTTTTTGATGTATCGCTCGCCGGCGCCGCCGCTTCGCTTGGCCGTCCCGCTTGCCATGAGGTCGTTGCGGACAATCAGGGCGTAGGTGCGCCTGAGTTCTTCGTCGTTATAGTAAAAGTCATCCCCCTTGACCAGGTGGAACATGGACTCGTGCACCTTGCGCAGGTGATCCTGGCTGCCCTGAGGGGTGGTGGTTACCTTGTTCCACACCACCTCGTTGACGAGCCGCCAGCCCTGCTGGTCAATCATGGCGAGCACGGTGCGCCAGGGCAGGCCTTGCACAAATTGCCCCATGGTGTCATCGCCCATGTTGAGCCACAGCGAGCCTTGCGGCTTGAGTACGCGCCATGCCTGGGCGGTGACGGTGAGCAGTTGTTGGATGTACTCGTCGGCATTGGCGGCGGTGATGCTCTCGGTGCCTTTGTCGCGTCGCCGCCAGTAGGGCGGGGTGGTGACGATGCAGTCGATGCTTTCGTCCTCGATGCGTTGCATCACTGTGGCGGCGTCGCCCAGTTCATAGTGCGGCATCACCGTGCGGCCCATCTTGGATATCAGGTCGCGCTTGACGTGTGGCGCGTCGTGGGCGGATGGTGTAGTGGCGTTTTCTTCGGCCGTTTCCTTTTCCCTGCTTAGCATGGTGCTGAGCATTGCGGCAGCGCGGGATGACATGCGGTCTTGAGCAATGCGGCTGTAGGCTTCGTCGGCCAGCCACATCGCTATGAGTTCGTCGGCATCGGTGTTGAAGAAGCGGGCAAGTGTGAGCACCTGGTCGCGTTTGGGCCGTCGCTCGCCATGCTCATAGCGGCTGTAGGCGGGGACATCGACGCCAATGACGCGGGCCATCTCTTTCTGGCCCTTGCCGCTCGCGATGCGCAACTCTTTTATTTTGTCAGAGAATAGCATGATGCGTAGTGTTCAATTGATTGAGTGTCGCAAATTTAGGCGATATTCTTGTGAAATGCAAAAATATCGCCTAAAAAATCATTATCTCTCTTTATTTGCCCGCGCGGGACTTGAATTTTAAGGATTATTTCCTCTTCTTGCGGCGGTGCTGGTAGCGCCAGTGATGCTGAATCGAGTGATACAGGTAGTGGCGCAAGGGGTGAAGCAGCCAAAAGTGGTAGAACACAAATGCCAATGCGGCACCCAAAAATGCGGCATACACATTCTTCAGGTCCAGGCTCAGGCCGTTGGTCAGGAACATCAGGCCTATCTCGAACAGCAATGCCATCACGCCAGCAACGGCAGCCAATGCAATTTCCTGGTTAATCTTACTGTGATGCGGCAGGCGTGACTTGGCATAGTCAAGGATGAATACCAGGGCTACAAAAAAGTACAGCACAGCATGGCCCACCTGTGTAGAGTAGGGGAATTTCAAGGCGTGAATGCCCAGAGGGTTGTTCGCAAATTTAAAGAAAATTGCAATCAGTACTATAATCACCGAAGGCAATCCTTTTGGTATAGACAGAAGGAAATTTTTCATTTCTTTTTGATGTCTCGTTCAGTTGAGTTGTTTTTGCAAAATGCAAAGATAATGCTAATTTTTTAAGAACGGCCTGTTTCTTCTCAAAAAAATGTTTTTTTTATATAAAAATGCCATTTAGGTACTGCTCTTTGCCAAATTATTCCTTACATTTGTATTGTTGTTACACATAATAAATATTATAGAGTTATGTCGGGATGGAAAAACTTCTTTGCGATGACGCGGCGGGAGCGGCGGGGTACCATTGTTGTGCTCGCCGTCATTGCCATGCTCACCGTGGCAACGCTGGCGCAACGCAGTTGCCGTGATGACGTGCCCCGCCAGGCTGCACGGCAGGCCGAGTTGCTGGAGTTTGAGCAGCTGGCCGACTCTGCGCGCCTCACCGTCCAGCCGTCAAAATCCAAGCGCGGCCCTAAGGACCGGCATGCCAAGCGTGCACGCAAGGCCAAGGGCGACAAGCACAAGAAATCCCCCGTTGCACCGCGCCCCGTTGACCCTGTCCCGCAGTTTTGAGTCTGGCAACGACGGTTTTTGGCCCGTTTTTTTTGTGGCCGTACAAGAAAAATCGTTACCTTTGTGGTAGTAAAGTTTAACTGAAAAGATATCATTGCATTTATGAGCAAGAGAGTTGGATTTGCCACCCGTCTCGGGGCCATCGCTGCAGCGGTGGGCTCGGCAGTGGGCTTGGGCAACATTTGGCGCTTCCCCTACGAGGCCGGCAAGAACGGCGGCGGGGCCTTTATCCTGGTTTACATCGCCTGCATCATCGTCATGGGCATTCCCGTGCTGTTGAGCGAGTTTATCATTGGCCGCTCCACCCACAGCAACATGAAGTCGGCATTGAAGCAACTGTCGCCAGGCAAGAAATATTACCTGTTCACCTACCTGTGCATCGCGGGCAGTTTTGTCGTCATCGGCTTCTACAGCGTGGTGTGCGGATGGGTGATTGAGTACCTTTATCAGGCGGCAGTTGGGGGCTTGAGTGACCTCTCGCCCGAGCAGTACAGCGCCATGTTCACAGGACTCATTCACAGCCCATGGCGTTGCGTGGGGTGGACGTTGCTGTTCCTCGTCCTCAACTTCTTGGTGCTCACCCGTGGCATTGCCAATGGCATTGAGCGCGTCTCCAGCATCATGATGCCGCTGCTGTTCGTCATCCTCATTGTTTTCTGTGTCAATTCGATGATGTTGCCTGGCGCGGACAAGGGTCTCAAGTTCTTGTTCTCGCCCGATTTCTCCAGCCTCTCGTGGTATGGCGTGCTTGATGCTTTTGGCCAGGCATTCCTTTCGCTTTCGATAGGCATTTCATGCCTCATCACTTACAGTTCCTATTTCAAGGACGATTCACCGCTGGTCAAGGATGCCGCCATCGTCGCTGTGCTCGACACGCTGGTGGCCGTCCTCTCGGGTGTGATGATTTTCCCCGCCGTGTTCTCCTTTGGCGTCGAGCCGACGGCAGGGCCGCGCCTTATCTTTGAGGTGCTCCCGGGCATTTTCCAGCAGATGTCGGGCGGATACTTCTGGGCGTTGCTGTTCTTCCTGCTGGTGTTCTTTGCCTCGCTGACCTCGACCATCTCGCTCAGCGAGATCCCCGTCACCTTAATGATCGAGGAGCACAAGATGTCGCGCCGCCGCGCCATCGCCTGGACGGCACTGTTGACGGTTGCGCTCGCCACCGTCGCCTCGTTGTCGTTCAACGTACTGGACGACATTACGCTCTATGGCAAGAACATCTTTGACATGATGGACTATTGCGCTTCCAATGTCATCATGGTGCTGGGCGGATTGTTCACGGCGGTCTATGTCGGATGGATTCTCGACCGCAAGGTGGTGCACGACCAGTTCACCAACGGCGGCCGCCTCAAGGGCGCAACCGAGCCGTTCATGCTCTTCTGCATGCGTTACATCGCCCCCGTGACCATCCTCTTCGTCTTCCTCTCGCTTACGGGAATTATCTGACAGACAAATTACCATCCAATAAGCATTGTCCTGAATCATCAAATTGTTTCAGGGCAATGTTTTTTTTCTATTGTTGTCCGCTAAAACTTAAAAAGCGGTAAATGAACCGTCCGCAATGCCGATCAACAG
>CALEJB010000016.1 GCA_937898675.1 uncultured Prevotellaceae bacterium | reverse complement strand
TTTACAATTTTTTAGACCACTATTTTCGATAATTTCTTATCCCGAACTGGCGTAGCCTTTAATTCAAAGGGCAGTTGATTCATGACTTATTCTTTAGTTTCTTGAGTGAGGAGTCGGATTTGAACCGACGAATAACGGTTTTGCAGATCGCTCCCTTAGGCCGCTCGGGCATCCTCACATGCTTGTTGCGGGAGTGGGGCTCGAACCCACGTCTGCGGCTTATGAGACCGCTCTGGTAACACCTCCAGGCATCCCGCACTGTCGTACCCTTGGCTGGAATCGAACCAGCAACCACCTGTGTATAAGGCAGACGCGCTAACTGTTGCGTCACGAGAGCATGTATCTCTTTATTGTGGAACCTCGTGGAGTCGAACCACGTTCTACGGATTTTCAGTCCGTCGCATACACCAAGTCTGCCAAAGCTCCATTTTGACTTGTGCAAGAGGTGGGATTCGAACCAACTCAGCCCTGGGGCAACAGATTTACAGTCTGCCACGGCTCTCCAACTTCGCCGCTCTTGCAAATTGCTTTTTTGCGGAAGCAGAAGGATTTGAACCTTCGGAACCCTTGAGGGGCTCGGCACTTTAGCAGTGTGCTGGTTTCGACCTCTCACCCATACTTCCTTTCGTTTGACGCTGCAAAGGAAATATGGCCGACCGCAGTCTTTTTTCGTTCCAATAAAAATCTTCATTTTTTCTTGAAAAAACATCTGTTTTTCTCAAAAAGGATAAGGAAAATTCATCTTTTCTGCTCTTGGCACATGCGCCGTCTCGGGCGCATTCTCTCGAGTGCGTTGACCTCGATGATGACGAGCAGGAGGCCTTCAGGGCGTTTCTGGATGTCACGAGCGACAGCGATGCGGATTTCTCGGATTTCCAGCGTTAATGCGGCCACTGGGACAGCGAGGAGGAAAAATCAAGGCGAAAAACGCTTATCGCGTTAAGCGATTTTGGCCAGTTTTCGCTTATTGGAGTAAGCGAAAATGAACGATTGGCACTACCCGCAGATGAGCTGTAAGTCCAAAAGATATCGAGTTATAGCTCACATTCTCTCTCTTGATTAGAAAATGATTTATTACTCAATATATCATAAAATATAGAAAAAGTATTATCTTTGCACCTGTAATTAAATGTTGTCATCATTATGAGTAAGACTACAATGGGCACAAAGTTGCCCAGAAAACTGGAGCAGAAGATGCAGACTGTGGGTGAACAAATCAAGCTCGCACGGCTGCGTCGCAACCTAAGTATTGCGCAAGTAGCCGAGCGTGCAACGTGTTCTCTTGTGACGATTGCGCGGATTGAGAAAGGCAGCCCCACGGTGGCCATCGGAATCTATCTGAGGGTACTCTACGCTTTGCAACTTGATGATGACATCCTGTTGTTGGCGCAAAAGGATGAGATGGGCCATGCCTTACAGGATCTTGCCCTAAAACGTCGTGAACGTGCATCAAAAAAAAGTCATAAGCCATGAGAACGCTATTTGTCTTTGCGGATTTTGACTGGCTGGATGAGCCCATGCTGGTAGGTGAACTTGGCTACGAATCGCTACGTGGCTCTGACTCTTACTCTTTCAAGTTCGACAATGAGTGGCTGAACAAATTTGGCAACCTATTTCTGAGCGCCGATATCAACAACTATCCCGGCCCGCAGTACATTCAACCAGACCGGGACATCTTCGGCTGTTTCAGTGATGCTTTGCCCGATCGTTGGGGGCGCTTGCTGCTCAATAGACGTGAACAGATTCTTGCCAGGGAAGAAAAACGCCCTATTCGCAAGCTGTCCTCATTCGACTATCTCATGGGTATCGATGATTTTTCTCGCATGGGCGGCCTTCGATTTAAGGAAGATCTCGACGGAGACTTCATTAACACTCAGACAAGCCTGCGCATCCCGCCATTGGCCGATGTCCATTCATTGGCCCTGGCCAGTATCGAGATTGAAAAAAGTGAGGAACAAAACCAACTGCCCGAAATGCGTTGGCTCCAGCAGCTGGTTCATCCAGGTACTTCGCTTGGCGGTGCACGTCCTAAAGCCAGCGTAATCGACAGTGAAGGAAACCTTTACGTCGCTAAATTTCCTTCGAGAAGCGATGATTATGATGTGGCCCTGTGGGAACATCACAGCCATCTCTTGGCAAAAGCAGCTGGAGTAAACGCCGCTAGCACGAGTACGGTTCAAACGGGCCAGAAGTACCATACCCTCTTGTCAAAACGATTTGACAGGCTTCAAAGTAAACGCCGAAAACATTTTGCCTCGGCCTTGACACTTTTGGGCCTGACTGATGGCTGCGATGCAAAGTCCGGCAACGGATACCTCGACATTGTGGACTTCATCTTGCTTAATTGTTGTGACGTGAACAACAACCTGCGTCAGCTATATCGAAGAGTGGCGTTTAATATCGCCATTGGCAACAGTGACGACCATTTCCGCAATCATGGCTTCTTGCTCACTCCTCGTGGTTGGACGCTGTCACCTGCCTATGATATGAACCCGACACTGAATGAATACCAGGCACTGCTCATCAATTCGACTACCAATTATGCCGATCTTGATGTGCTGCTTGAGTCTTCAGAGGAATATATGATTAGTAAGGATGAGGCCAAACGCATCATCGATGAAGTGAAAGCAGTGGTTAGCCAATGGAAGGCAATCGCCACACGACTAGGTGCTGCCAAACGTGAAATGGAGATTTTTGAACAGGTATATCGCAAAAACCAGAGATAGATAAATACAACGATTCGATTGGTTGGAGGAGAATTACCCGCATAAATCATCGAATCCGATAAGTAATAAATACTGCAATTGATATGAAGAAGAACAAGAATCAACTATACGTGCAGGCCAACAGGGATTGGTTGGTGGCGAAATCTCAGGAAAACGGTGTGAAGTCGCTTCCTAAGGGTGTTTATTACAAGGTGCTGGCCGAGGGCGACCACTCGGGTGCAACGCCCACGCCCAGCAGCGTGATCACCGCACATTACACGGGTAAGACCATCGATGGGGCGACATTCGACAGCAGCCGTGGTGATGTGCCCCTGGCATGCCGGCTGCGTGACCTCATCGAGGGCTGGATCATCGCCATGCAACAGATGCACATCGGCGACCGATGGGAGATCTACATCCCCGCCGAAATGGGCTACGGCAAATTCTCCCAGCCAGGTATCCCCGGCGGCTCCACCCTCATCTTCGACATCGAACTGCTCGCCATCAATTAATAAGTATCGGACACAGCATGATAAAACGCTTTTTTCTCATATCATTCTTGGCATTGGCCAGTTTAGCCTTAATGGCACAGCAGAATGCAACTGGAATCAGGGGAATTGTCGTTGAGGAAGACGGCACGCCCGTGATGTATGCTTCGGTGGCGATGATTCAGAACGGAAAGGCCGCGGCTGGTACATTGACCGACACGACGGGCCTCTTTGTCATGAAAGGCACTTTCAAGGGCAGTTATCAACTCAAGATCACTTCGATAGGCCATGAGGACGTTCTGAAGGACCTCATTTTATCCGACGGCAAGTCACGCGACCTCGGACAAATCGTGATGACGGAACGAGCCACGCTACTGGATGGTGTTGTGGTGACAGGACGTTCTGCCGACAAGTCGGTGACTCTGGAAAAGACCAGCATCAATGCTGCCGCATCGATGAGCGCAGCAACGGGATCGGTGCTCGACATGCTCCGCGGCTCATCGGCAGTCTCGGTGGATGGAGCAGGTCAAGTCTCCATACGCGGCAACAGCAACGTGCTCATCCTGGTGGATGGCGTCCCCACTGCACTTGACGGGTTGGGAGGTATTCCCGCTGCCAACGTGCAGAGTATTGACATCGTGACCAGCCCCGACGTGAAATATGACTCGGAGGGAACAGGCGGCATCATCAACATCGTTTCCAAGAAACAGACGCAAGATGCCTTCGCCCTGATGGCCTCGGCAAACTACGGCTTCAATAACTTCATGAACGGGAACCTGGCCATGAGTTATAACGCGGGCAAATGGGGCGTTCGCCTGAACTACAACGGCAAATATGAGAAAGACCGCATCGAGAGCGAGCTGCACCGACAGTTCCTGCAGACAGGCAACAGCATCGACCAAATCATTGATGCCTCAAAGAAGACCACGGGGCACAACATCGGCCTGAACGTCAACTATAAAGCGACGAAAAAAGATGTTGTCGTGCTGGATGTCAAGGCAGGCTTCCCTCGCATGAGCAACTATCATACCTTCCATAACCACTACATCACCGACGGTGTGCCAAGCGACAAGGCTCGTGAGACCGACATCACCTTCAACCGTGAAATGGTAGAAGGCTCACTTACCTATAGGCACATCTACGTGCCAGGAAAGCGCGAGATCAGCACCGTGGCATCGCTGTCGGCCATCAACGGCCACCGCCCATCCTATTACTATGAAGCGGGCCAGATGGTGCAGCGTTCCAGGTCTGGCGGTCATCCGCGAATTGCGGCTTGGCAACTCGACTACATGACACAGCTGGGCAAGGGCAAGCTGGAGACTGGAGTGAAGATGACCTATCGCCACAACAACATTGACCACAAGATGTACGCGTATGACGAGGCGACTGGCGACTGGCAGTTGTCGATTCCACTGAGCAACGACCTGCGCCACCGTGAATTCATCCCTGCCGCCTACGTCATGTATTCGTCGAAGTGGAGCGATAAAATCACCTATAAGGCTGGACTGCGCTTTGAATACAGCCATGTGTCATTGCAGAACGATAAAGACCGCCTAGACGAGAGCAGCAACTGCTATTTCCTGTCGCCCAATGTCGTGTTGAGCTATCGCGTAAGCCAGCCGCTGCAGTTTTCATTCGGTTTGTCGCGCCGCATATCGCGTCCGACCTATCCGCAGCTCAACCCCTATGTCAATCTCATCGACAACCAGACCTATGAGACAGGCAACGTCCGTCTGAAACCCGAGAAGGCCAACAAAATTGACCTCGGCTACTCCTATGCTGGACGGGCCGTGAAGTTGAACGGCACCGCCTACTTCAATTATACGCAGGACTACATCAGCCAGATCGCCTACCTTGACCGGGATATCCTTGTGACAACCTACATTAACGGCGACCAGTACCTGAATACGGGTTATGAACAGAATGTCAGATGGAACGCCCTGCAATGGCTGGGTGTGGACTTGGGCACCAACATATTCTACACCAGGGCGCGCGGCACCAGCCAGGGCGTCACCTTCAGCAATCACGGCTGGACCAGCAACAGCAGTGCGACGCTGAACATCATGCCGCTTAAGGGGATGACCATCCAGGCCCAGTATTTCGTCACTTCACCCCAATACTTCCCGCAGTTCACCACCAAGACCGTTCACTACTGCAATCTGGGTGTGAAACAGCAGCTGCTTAAAAAGTCGCTGACGCTCTCGGCTCTGCTGACCGATGTGTTCAACACGCGTCGATGGGACATCTCGTCAGACAATCCAGTCTATACGCTCGTAAACAATAGCAAGAATCGCAGCCGCATGCTGTGGCTCGGCATCAGTTGGAATTTCCACTCCTTCAAGCCCGCAGGAGGTCAGAAGAAGCAGGAAGAGGACCGCAGTGTCATCAGGCTGGGTGAATGAGACCACGATTAACCGAAAAACTAACGATATGAGTACAATGGTGTGGGGCGCGATCAAGGCTCTCCACATTTTTTGTCAATGGGACAAACACCAATCCCCCGAGACAACATACACTTGATAAGAGCTCTACCATTCCATCGTTGCATGGGAAATTCACTTGCTCTGGTCACGGGGTTGTACTCGGCTGCTATACGTTCCGCACATCAAACAGCCGGCTGTGCTGGCTGGATTGAGCTGCTCCGCAATAGCCTCATGTCGCTGGGCGACTTCACCCGGCGGCAATCACGTTGTTCCCATCAAGATCTGCAATGCTCGTCTCATCAATGGGGGCATGTCCATGTTTTGTGTGATGATATGGGGATTTTTGAAAAAGAAAAGTGGTAACAAGTTGTGTATTAACTTGTTACCACCTGTTCGTCGTGTCCAAGATGAGAGTCGAACTCACACGCCCAATCGGGCACTACCCCCTCAAAGTAGCGCGTCTACCAATTCCGCCACCTGGACATCGTAGTGAGAGCGAAAGACGGGACTCGGACCCGCGACCTCGACCTTGGCAAGGTCGCGCTCTACCAACTGAGCTACTTTCGCAGTCGCGTTTCTTCACTTTTGGATAACTCCTTTCGTGAATAGCGGTGCAAAGATATATCAAGATTTTGAACTGGCAAAATTTTTTGCCGAAAAAATGACGCTTTGCGGTGATTATTTTTTCACGCCAAGGAGCGTGAAGAACTCGTTCTGGCGGTGAATGTCCTCGAACTCACCACTATACTCAAAGGTGATGGTGGTGGAGTCTTGTTTCTCGACGCCGCGCATTTTCATGCACATGTGCTGTGCCTCGGCATAGACGATGACGCCGCGGTTGGGCAGCACGCGCGACAGCAGCATGCAGATGTCGTGCGTCATGCGCTCCTGCACCTGCAGCCGGCGCGAGAAGGTGTCGACGATGCGCGCGAGCTTGCTCAGGCCCACGATGCCTCCGTCGGGGATGTAGCCGATGGACACCTTGCCGAAGAAGGGCAGGATGTGGTGCTCGCACAGGGAGTAGAACTCGATGTCCTTGACGATGACAATCTCGCTTCCCTCGTGCTCAAAGATGGCGCTGTGGATGATGTTGTCGGCGTCCTCGTGGTAGCCGCGGGTGTTCTCGATGAGCGCTTTGGCGGCGCGCATGGGGGTCTTGGCCAGGCCCTCGCGCATGGGGTCTTCACCGATGAGTTCAAGTATGGCGCGGTAGTGCTCCGCTATTTTTTCGGCGAGGCGCAGGTCCTCGTCGCTGAATAACATTTTAATCATTGCTCCAAACATTAATGCGGTCCTTGACGATTACCATTCCGCGGGCGAACTGGGGATAGACGCTCCTGATGCGCCGCAGTGCGGCCTGCGCTTCGGCCTGTGACTTGAAGTCGCCGATGCGGAGTCTCCATGACGGGGCCTTGTAGGATATGTATGACCTGTACTGGGGGAACTTCATGGCGATTTCGCGGGCGCGCTTCTGCGTGTTGGCCTTGCCGGTGCTGCTGTTGTTGTCGGTGTAGGCCTGGATGCGGTAGCCGACGCTGCGCGCCTCGATGGTCTGCTGTGAAGTGTGGCTGCGCTTGGGCTTCTTGATGGCGGGCTCGTCTTTTTTCTTTTTCTTCTCCTCCTCCTTTTTCTTCTCCTCTTCTTTCTTCTTTTCCTCGTCCTTGGAGTTCAGCTCGTCAAGGTCGTTGAATTTCTCGTCGTCGTTCTTGGGGTCGACTTTCTTGTTGCCTTTGTCCTTGGAGGCCTGTTGGTGCTGGGATTTGCCGCCGACGGCGCTGTTGGTGCGGGTGACAAGTTCCCTGGGGGCGTCAACTGTGACCTGGCCGTCGCTGGCCAGGCGGTCGGTGATGAGCTGGCGTTGTGCGCTGGCTGCCAGTGAGATGAGGGCAACGAGGCAGATGCACGCAAGGCGGATGTGTATTTGTTTGAGCATGCGGGTTGATGTTTCCTTTAATAAACTGGCTGCAAAGGTAGTGAAAAAATCAGAAGTGGGCGCCCATAATTGTCAAAATGTTGCATTTGCGCGTCAAAGTTGCCCTGCAGGGCCGGTGCCAATTTCAGCAACTTCACAATTGTTGCGGCAATTTGCGAGTCCGTGAAATCGGCATCAGCCCTGCAGGGTTGACCGGTAATGCCCGGTTGTTGGCTTGTCGGGGCGGTTGATGCGGTTTAGAAGGCGGTGACGATGCCCATGAAGTCGCCTGCCTTGAGCGACGCGCCACCAATGAGGCCGCCGTCGATGTCGGGCTTGGCGAAGAGCTCGGGAGCGTTGCCGGGCTTGCAGCTGCCGCCGTACAGGATGGTGGTGTCGTCGGCTGCCTGGGCGCCGAATTTGTCGGCCAGCAGGCTGCGGATGAACGCATGGATTTCCTGCGCCTGGTCGCTGGTAGCGGTCTTGCCGGTGCCGATGGCCCAGATGGGCTCATAGGCGATGACTACCTGGGCAAACTGCTCGGCGCTGAGGTGGAACAGGGAGTCGCGTATTTCGGCGCCGATGACTTCCTTGAAGGTGCCGTTCTCGCGTTGCTCCAGGCTCTCGCCGCAGCAGAAGATGACCTTCAGCCCGTTGGCCAGGGCGAGGTCAACCTTCTCCTTGAGCACCTGGGCGGTCTCGTTGTAGTAGCCGCGGCGCTCGCTGTGGCCCAGGATGACGTAGTTGGCTCCGGTCGATGCCACCATGGCTGCCGACACTTCGCCGGTGTAGGCGCCGCTGGTGTGGTCGGCGCAGTTTTGGGCGGCCAGGCCCACCTTGTCGGTGTCGATGACTTGCTTGACGGCGGTGAGGTGGGTGAAGGGCACGCCGACGATGACGTCGCACTTGAGACCCTGGGCAGCGCCGACGGCTGCATTCACTTGCTTGGCGAGTTCCACGCCCTCGGCAACTGTGGTGTTCATCTTCCAGTTGCCCGCAACAATCTGCTTTCTCATTTGTCTGATGTTGTTGTTTAGGTTGATGTTTTGAGTAAACGTTGTTTGTTTTGTGCTACAAAGTTACAACCTTTTTTTTGAACTGGGCGCATGGCTGCCTTATTTTAATGTGGGCCGGGTGCTGTTGCGGTGAAAAATAGCATCGGGGAGAATCGTCGCTGTGGCGTCGCGGCGGTTCCTCCCCGGTGGCGGTATCGTGTTCGGGAAATTCTTTAGAATTCCTCCTTCTCCTTGGCGATGTTGCGGTAGGCGAGCTTGTCCTCAAGGTACTCCTGCGTGGCGATGAGGGTGGGCTTAGGGAGCTTCTCGTAGTACTTCGAGATCTCGATCTGCTCGCGGTTCTCGTTGATTTCCTCGAGGTTGTCGTTCTGGGTGGAGAACTCCTCGAGTTTCTTCTGAAGGTCAGACTTCATCTCGGCGGCAATCTGGTTGGCGCGCTTGCTGATGATGCAAACGGTCTCGTAGATGTTACCGGTGGGTTCTGCCATCTTGATGATGTCATTCACTGTGGTGGTAAGCGGCGCGTTGGTTTTCTTGTAATCCATTTCTGATGCCTTTATAAAATGTGGTGTATAATGTTTTGTTTTATCTGTTGCCTTTAGTTGCCGTTGACAATTTTGTTGGCAATCTTGAAGATGTTGTCGGCCTCTTTGCGCATCTTGCTGTCGGGGTAGTCGTTGATGAAGCCGTAGTACTCGTCGATGACGGTGCGAAAGCGGTCCATCTTTTTCTCCTCAACGCTCTCGCTGGCCTCGCGGTAGCGTGACCTGAGCACGAGCATCTCCAGCTCTTCCTTGTACTTGCTGTAGGGGTAGGACTTGATGGCATTTTGCGCAGTGATGACGGCGCTCTCGTAGTTGTTGCCCATGTAGTTGCCCAGGTTGTAGTAGAGCGTGGCGTTTTGCAGTTCCTTGAGCACCAGCTTGTCCTGCAGTTCAAACACCGCCGCCTGGGCTATCGATGCCTTGTCGCTGGCGGGGAAGTAGTCGAGAAATGCCTGCAACTCCTCCATGGCGCGGATGGTCTCGCTCTGGTCAAGCTGGGCGTCGGGCGAGTCGAGGTAGAAGCCGTAGCCGGCATAGAAGCGCGCCAACTCGGCATACTGGCCGCGCGGATAGCGCTGGTAGTACTGCTTGAAGTATCCGCCCGAACTGATGTAGTCCTTGTTCTCATAGTAACTCAGCGCCAGCAGGTAGAGCGACTCCTCGGCCTTGTCGGTGCCGCGGAACACGGGAACCAGCTCGCCCAGGATGGTGTAGGCTTGGGCGTAGCGCTTCTGCTCGAAGGCCTTTTTGGCATAGGCGTACTTGTACTCCAAGTCACTGCTTTTCATGACTTTATTGTACTCGCCGCAGCCTGTCAGCAGGCCTGCCAGCACCAGTATGAGTGTCAATTTCTTGATCATCGGTTCAGATTTTACGCTATGAGCGGGCAAAATTACTCATTTTTTATAAGGTACGCAACCCCCAGAGCCAAATCTGGGATAATTTCGCAAAATTTAACGAACAGGACGGCCGCTCCCAGGGGCAAAGAATGATGCTTGTTGTGATAGAAGTCCGCCGCTTTTGCGGCATTGTCGCAAAAAAGCAGTAACTTTGTCAATTCTTAACATTGACCTAATCATAAAAATTGCATTATGAAAATTGGAGACAAGATACCCGAAGTGCTGGGTGTGGACCAGGACGGCAACACCGTCAAGGCGAGCGACTTTGCTGGCAAGAAACTCATCATCTATTTCTACCCCAAGGACAACACGCCGGGCTGCACGGCCGAGGCTTGCAGCCTGTCCACGGGCTATGGCGCCCTCAAGCGGGCGGGCTATGCGCTGCTGGGCGTGAGCAAGGACAGCGCCGCGTCGCACCAGAAGTTCATCGCCAAGCACACGCTGCCGTTCCCGCTCATTGCCGACACCGACACGGCGCTGAACCAGGCCTTCGGCGTGTGGCGCGAGAAGAAGATGGCGGGCCGCACCTACATGGGCACCGTGCGCACCACCTTCATCGTTGACGAGCAGGGCACCGTGGTGCACATCATCGACAAGGTGAATACCAAGGACAGCGCTAACCAGATACTTGAACTTAACTTATAAATCACTGATATGAAAAAGATTATTTTGACCTTATCGGCGCTGGCGCTGGCTATCGGCGCTAATGCGCTGACGCTTGAGGACTGTGTCTTGCACCCCTCGCCCTACGGCATCGGCGCCATGCAGCCCTCCAAGAGCGACGGCCGCTACTTTTACCGGCTGAGCGACGGCGGCAACTCCATCAAGTGCATCAGTTATGCCAAGGGCACCGAGACTGTGCTGCTCGACACCAGCGGCGAGGCGGTGACGGGATGGGACGACTTTCAGGTCACCGACGACGGCGCCTATGTGCTGCTGTGGAACAACTCCGAGCCCATCTACCGCTACAGTTTCAGCGCCGACTACTATGTGTATGACCTCAAGAACAAGACCATGAAGTCGCTGAGCGAGGGCGGCGGCGAGGAAATCGCCACCCTGTCGCCCGACGGCAAACGTGTGGCCTATGTCAAGGGCAACAACGTGTTTGTGCGCAACCTCATCGACGGCACCACCGTGCAGGTGACGCGCGACGGCGAGAAGAACAAGGTGATCTATGGCGTGCCCGACTGGGTGTACCAGGAGGAACTGGGCATGCTCAACAGCCTCAAGTGGTCGAGCGACAGCCGCTCGCTGGCGTTCATCCGCTGGGACGAGAGCCAGGTGAGGATGGCCACGATGGTCATCTACCAGGGCACGTGCAACCCTCGCGACGAGTATGCGCTCTATCCCGGCCGCTACGACTTCAAGTACCCCGTTGCCGGCGAGAAAAACTCGGTGGTGAGCGTCCACTGCTATGATGTGGTGGACGGCACGCTCAGGCAACTTGATGTGCCCCTCGACGAGGATGACTATGTGAGCCACATCGCTTTCTCGCCCGACCCCCAGCGCCTGATGGTGCAGCGCCTCAACCGCCACCAGAACGACCTGCGCATCTATGCCGTCAACCCCGTGACGGGCGCTGCAAGGCAGGTCTATCGCGAGCAGTCCGACACATGGGTGGACAGCGAGCAGGCCCAGCTGGTGCAGTACGAGAAGGACTTCTTTGTCATCCCCAGCGAGCGCTCGGGCTACATGCAGCTCTACCAGTATGACAACGACGGCAACCTCATGCGCCAGCTCACCGGCGACAACAACCGCATCATCTCGCAGTTCTACGGCTATGACGCCAAGACCAAGCGCTTTTTCTACCAGGCATCGTGCGGTCCGCTCAACCGCGTCGTCGAGTGCGTCGATGCCAAGGGCAAGGTGACGCGCCTCGCCCCTTCGACAGTTGACGGCCAGGGCACGGCGTCGGCATCGTTTAATGGCGATTTCACCTACTATGTGGGCCGTTACAGCGATGCCGCCACCCCCGACCAGTACCGCATCTATGACAGCCGCGGCAAGCGCGTGCGCGACCTGCAGCTCAACGAGGAGTATGCCAGCCGCTACACCGCCGTGGATGTACCCAAGCGCGAGTTCTTCACGATGGAGAGCCACGGCTACGCCCTCAACGGCTACATGATCAAGCCGGTGGACTTTGACCCGGGCAAGAAGTATCCCGTTGTCATGGAGCATTACAACGGCCCCGGCTCGCAGGAGGTGCTCAACAAGTGGCGCATGGGATTTGAGCAGTACTATGCCACTCAGGGCTACATCGTGTGCGAGGTGGACAGCCGCGGCACGGGCTTCAGGGGCAAGGAGTTTGAGTCGCTCATCTACCTCAACCTGGGCAAACTCGAGACCGAGGACGCCGTTGCCGCCGCCCAGTACATGGCCAGCCAGCCGTGGGTGGACGCCGACCGCATCGGCATCATGGGATGGAGCTACGGCGGCTTCCAGTCGCTGATGGCGATGAGCGAGCCCGGCAGCAACTATGCCTGCGGCGTGAGCATCGCCCCCGTCACCACATGGCGCTTCTATGACAGCATCTACACCGAGCGCTACATGCGCACGCCCGACGAGAACCCCGAGGGCTACAGCAACTTCCCCCTCAACCGTGCCGAGGACCTTAAGGGCCGCGTGCTCATCATGTTCGGCAGCGCCGACGACAATGTGCACATCGTCAACTCCATGCAGTATGTGTCCAAACTGGTGGACATGAACCGCACCTGCGACATGATGGTGTTCCCCAACATGAACCACAGCATCCGCGACTGCTCGGCCCGCTATGTGGTGTACAAGCGCGCCCTCGAGTTCTATGACCAGTACCTCAAATAAACACTGCTGAAATTTTTTACCCTGCGGGCGCCCCGCAGGGCTGTTGAGACACCCCGCAGGGCTATAGCGAAAAGACAAACTCAGGACAATGAAAGACTATAGCGGCATATATTTTGTGGTCACGGGGCCGACGGCTACCGGCAAGACGGCGCGGGCGGTGCATCTGGCGCGCGCCATCGGCGGCGAAATCATCAGCGCCGACTCGCGCCAGATTTACCGCGGCATGGACATCGGCACGGGCAAGGACCTGGCCGAGTACGGCTCGGTGCCTTATCACCTCATCGACATCCGGCCTGCCGGCTACCGTTACAGCCTGTATGAATTTCTTGACGACTGCGAGCGCGTGAGCGCCGACATCAGCGGCCGCGGCAAGCCGGTCATCCTGTGCGGCGGCACGGGGATGTATGTCGAGACGGTGGTCAAGGGCATCAAACTGCCGCCAGTGCCCCGTGACGAGGCGTTGCGCGCCGAACTGGCGGACAAGTCGCTCGACGAACTCACCGCCTTGCTCAAGACCATGAAGACCTTGCGCAACAACAGCGACATCGACACGCCCCAGCGTGCCATCCGCGCCATCGAGATTTGCCGCTACTATGAGCAGCATCCCGACCTGAAGTCGCTCACCGAGCCTCACCCCATGGACAATGCGCTGGTCATCGGCGTGGAGGTGGACCGCGACACGCGGCGCGAGCGCATCAGCCGCCGCCTGAGGGCCCGCATCGACGAGGGCATGGTGGACGAGGTGCGCCGCCTGCTCGACAGCGGCATCGACCCCGAGGACCTGATATACTATGGTCTGGAATACAAATATGTGACCTGGCATGTGCTCGGGCGGCTGACCGCCGACGAGATGTACCGCCAACTCGAAATCGCCATCCACCAGTTCGCCAAGCGCCAGATGACATGGTTCCGTGGCATGGAACGCCGCGGTGTCCCCATCCACTGGCTGCCCGGCGACCTGCCCGAGGAGGAATTCACTGCCCGCGTGTTCAGCCTCGCCGACGCGATGCTGGAAGGCAGGCATTCTTAATCATGGGCTGATATCACAAGCAAGGCCGAGTGCTCACAGCGCCCGGCCTTGCTTGTTTTATTGATGGTCAATGATGCTATTCCTTGCCCTGTTCGGCCTGCTTGCGTTTGATGTACTCCTCGCGGGCGTGGCGCAGGCGGCGCTGGTGCTCGGCCTCGCGGCGGCGACGGCGCTTCTCGGCGTCCTCCTGGCGGTATGCAAAATCGTTGTCAGCCATGGCAGGTTTTGTCCAAAAACTGTTTTAACTCGTCGGGGTCATTGATGGTGGTCGTTTCGCCGTTTTTGAATTCTTCGCGGGCCTGCTCTATGCGCTGCAGGGTGTCGTCATCCAGCCTGCTCTCAACGGGTACGCGATTGAGCATAAACAACTCCTTGCCACGGCAGATGAGAATCGAAACGCCCTGTGATGCCATGTCAAGAAACTTCTTCTGGTTCTGACGGAATTCCGTAGTGGTTAATTCAATAGTATCCATTGTTCTGGACAAATTTTGTACAAGATTTGTAATTTGGTTGTACAAAGGTGGTACAAGTTTGTGGATTGCCCAAACATTTTTGGCAAAATAAATGATGGCGGGGTGGGTTTATTCCTTATGGAAGGTGTCGCTGAACAGGGTGCGGTTCATGATGGAGCGGCCCAAGGTCAGTTCGTCGGTGTATTCAATCTCGTTGCCCACGCTCACGCCGCGCGCCAGGATGGTGATTTTGACGTCGGGGTAGGGGGCCAGGCGGCGAAAGATGTAGAAATTGGTCGTGTCGCCCTCCATGGTCGCGCTCAGCGCCAGGATAATCTCATTGATGCCGCCCGCCTTGACGCGCTCCTCGAGGCTGTCAATCTCGATGTCGCCGGGGCCCACGCCGTCCATGGGCGAGATGAGGCCGCCCAGCACGTGGTACAGGCCGTGGTGCTGGCCCGTGTTCTCGATGCTCATCACGTCCTTGACGTTCTCGACCACGCACACCGTCGAGGCGTCACGCGAGGGGTTGCCGCAGATGGGGCACACCTCGGTCTCGCTGATGTTGTGGCACACGGTGCAGTAGCCAATCTCGCGGCGCAGCCTGATGATGGCCTCGCCAAAGTTCACCGCCTCCTGCTCGTCTTGCTTGAGCAGGTGGAGCACCAGGCGCAGCGCAGTCTTGCGGCCGATGCCCGGCAACTTGGCAAACTCGCTGACCGCCGTCTCGAGCAGTCGTGATGCAAATTCTTGTTCCATGAGGGCAAAGGTACGCTTTTTCCCCCAACAAGGCAAATTTTCACGAAGTCACAGCCTGCCTAAGCATCATTTTGCCATCGGTGGGTGCTGATTTCACAATATTTAATCATTGTTAGTGGCATTTTGTTTGTTTTATTGAGTACCTTTGCAACTGATAAGAATCAACAATATTTTTTTGCATTAACTCATAATACATAAAACAGAACATCATGGCTTTAACAAACGACAAATTGCTCATCGTCGGCGCTGCCGGCATGATTGGTTCCAACATGGTTCAGACCGCCCTCACTATGGGCCTGGCGAGTGAAATCTGCCTCTATGACATCTTCTCGCCCGAGGGCGTGGCCGAGGAAATGCGCCAGAGCGGCTTTGGCGACGTGAAGATTACGGCCACCACCGACGTCAAGGAGGCTTTCACCAATGCCAAATACATCATCTCGAGCGGCGGCGCGCCCCGCAAACAGGGCATGACGCGCGAGGACCTGCTCAAGGGCAACTGCGAGATCGCCGAGGGCCTGGGCAAGAACATCAAGGAGTATTGCCCCGATGTAAAGCATGTCATCATCATCTTCAACCCCGCTGACCTCACTGGCCTCGTTACCCTGCTGTACAGCGGCCTGAAGCCCAACCAGGTGACCACCCTGGCAGCACTCGACACCACCCGTCTGCAGAGTGCACTGGCCAAGAAGTTCAACGTCATGCAGAGCGAAATCACCGGCTGCGCCACCTACGGCGGCCACGGCGAGCAGATGGCAGTGTTTGGCAGCCATGTCAAGATTGCCGGACGCAACCTCACCGACATCATCGGCACCGACGAGTTCCCCGCCGAGGAGTGGGAGCAGATGAAGGAAGACGTGACCAAGGGCGGCGCCAAGATCATCGAACTGCGCGGCCGCAGCTCGTTCCAGAGCCCCGCTTACCTCTCGGTTGAGATGATACGCTCAGTCATGGGCGGCGAGTCGTTCCGCTTCCCCGTGGGCGCCTATGTGAGCAACGACAAGTACGACCACATCATGATGGCCATGGACACCGTCCTCGACCAGAACGGCGCCACCTACAAGGTTCCCCAGGGCACTGCCGAGGAGAACGCCAAGCTCGATGCCAGCTACGAGCACCTGTGCAAGATGCGCGACGAGCTCGTGACGCTCAACATCGTGCCCCCCATCAGCGAGTGGAGCAAAATCAACCCCAACCTGTAATCACAGGGGGCCAGCACAACCATTTCAAGCCTGGGATGCAATCGCCTCCCGGGCTTGCTTTTTATTACCCAGGCATTGGCCGTTACGGGTTTAACAAAAAATAATCATTATTCTTTTGCTCAAGTCGCAACTTTGGTGTAATTTTGTCCACCAGATAGACGAAGATGGATTCAAATCTTTACCGTTCAGCACTGCCATTATTGGAGTGAAGTGTTAAAAGGCTGCCACAAGTGATGATGCCGTCGATGGGACGGACGACTGTAAAAGAAGAGAAGCCAAAACGTTATGTTATAATTTTACCGGCCGCGAGGCCATTTTAATTTTTGTTATTTTACTTTCAACAATCAACTCTCTAACCTAAAAAGTAACTACGATGGACGAGAACTTGAAGAAACCGAAGAGGCCTCGCATCGGCGAGTCCGCAGCAAGAGAAGGAGGAAGCTTGGAGAATAGCCGTTATGAGAAAGTGGAGTATACCCCCCGCGAACAGCGTCAGGTTCCCGAGGGCATGAACCCCGAGGAACAGCAGGGCGGCTACCAGCCCCGCCAGGGTTACCAGCCCCGTCAGGGCGGTTATCAGCGTCAGGGCGGCTACCAGCCCCGCCAGGGTTACCAGCCCCGTCAAGGCGGTTATCAGCGTCAGGGCGGCTACCAGCCCCGCCAAGGAGGTTACCAGCCTCATTACCAGCAGCCCCAGGATGCTGCCGAGCAAGAAAACACTAATGCCGAAGGCACAAACCCCAACCCCGAGGAACAGCAGGGCGGCTACCAGCCCCGCCAGGGTTACCAGCCTCGTCAGGGCGGTTATCAGCGTCAGGGCGGTTATCAGCGCCAGGGCGGTTACCAGCGCCAGGGCTACCAGCCCCGCCAGGGCGGTTATCAGCGTCAGGGCGGTTATCAGCGTCAGGGCGGTTATCAGCGCCAGGGCGGTTATCAGCAGCGCCAGGGCGGCTATGGCCAGCAGCGCCAGGGCGGCTATGGCCAGCAGCGCCAGGGCGGCTACGGCCAGCAGCGCCAGGGCGGTTATGGCCAGCAGCGTCAGGGCGGCTATCAGCAGCGCCCCAAGCATCAGGGTCCCAAGCCCCAGATGCGTTTCACGCCCAAGCCCCAGCGCATCATCTATGATGAGCCCGTTGTCGATCCCAATATGGAAATCCGTCTGAACAAGTTCATGGCCAACGCCGGCATCAGCTCGCGCCGCGTGGCCGATGAACTCATCCAGAAGGGCCTTGTAAAGGTGAACGGTGAAGTCGTTACCGAACTCGGCACCAAAATCACCGGCAAGGACACTGTCGAGTATAACGGCGCAGTGGTCACCACCGAGAAGAAGTGCTACGTCCTGCTCAACAAGCCCAAGGACACCGTCACCACCAGCGATGACCCCAACGGCCGCAAGACCGTGCTTGACCTCGTGAAGGGTGCTTGCGAGGAGCGCATCTATCCCGTCGGCCGCCTCGACCGCAACACCACGGGTGTGCTGCTGCTCACCAACGACGGTGACCTCGCCGCCAAGTTGGCTCATCCCCAGTATGTCAAGAAGAAAATCTACCAGGTGTGGACCGACAAGCCCATCGCCGAGGAGGACATGCAGCGCATCGCCGACGGCGTGGAACTTGACGACGGTCCCATCCATGCCGATGCCGTGAGCTACGTCTCGCCCACCGACCGCAAGCAGGCCGGCATCGAGATTCACTCGGGCCGCAACCGTGTCGTGCGCCGCATTTTTGAATCGCTGGGCTACCACGTCGTGAAGCTTGACCGCGTCTATTTCGCCGGACTGACCAAGAAGAACCTGCCGCGCGGACGTTGGCGCTACCTCACTCAGGAGGAAGTCAACTTCTTGAAGCAGAACTCGTTTGAATAAACATATATTGTCAGTTGCCCGCGGGCGGCAGCCGGCGGGCGGCTGATGTGAATTTTTATTGATTACACATTATTATAATGGCTTTGAAACGAACAAGAATTGTTGATATCTTTGACCCCGCACTGGTGGGCCAGCAGGTATGCGTCAAGGGCTGGGTGCGCAGCAGGCGCGGTAACAAGTTTGTGCAGTTTGTCGCCTTGAACGACGGCACCACTATCAACAACCTGCAGATTGTCGTTGACCTTGAAAAATTCAGCGAGGAGGAGCTGCGCCCCATCACCACCGGCGCCAGCCTCCATGTCGAGGGACAGCTCGTGCAGTCGCAGGGCAAGGGCCAGACCGTTGAGGTGCAGGCCCAGACCATCGAAATCTACGGCACCGCCGACCCCGAGAAATATCCCCTGCAGAAGAAAGGCCACACGCTGGAGTTCCTGCGCACTATCGCTCACTTGAGGATGCGCACCAACACCTTTGGCGCCGTCTTCCGCATCCGTCACCACTTGGCATTTGCCATCCACAAGTTCTTCAACGACAAGGGCTTCTTCTACCTCAACACGCCGCTCATCACGGGCAGTGATTGTGAGGGCGCCGGCGACATGTTCCAGGTGACCACTCTCAACCTGGGCGACCTGCCCAAGGGCGAGGACGGCAAGACCGACTACACGAAGGACTTTTTTGGCAAACCCGCCAGCCTGACCGTGTCGGGACAGCTGGAGGGCGAACTTGGCGCCACCGCGCTGGGACAGATTTACACCTTTGGCCCCACCTTCCGCGCCGAGAACAGCAACACCCCGCGCCACCTGGCCGAGTTCTGGATGATTGAGCCCGAGATGGCTTTCTATGACATCACCGACAACATGGACCTGGCCGAGGAGTTCATCAAGTTCTGCATCAGCTATGCCCTTGAGCACTGCAAGGACGACATCGAGTTCCTGAACAAGATGTATGACAACACGCTCATCGAGCGCCTCAACGGCGTGCTCGAGCAGCCGTTTGTGCGCCTCGACTACACCGAGGGCATCGAAATCCTCAAGCAGAGCAAGAAGAAGTTTGAGTTCCCCGTGGAATGGGGCATTGACCTGCAGAGCGAGCACGAGCGCTACCTCGTGGAGCAGCACTTCAAGCGTCCGGTCATCCTCACCAACTATCCGCGCGACATCAAGGCCTTCTACATGAAGCAGAACGAGGACGGCAAGACCGTGCGCGCCATGGATGTGCTGTTCCCCATGATTGGCGAGATCATTGGCGGCAGCGAGCGTGAGGCCGACTACGACAAGCTCCTGGCCGAGATTGACCGCCGCAGCATCCCCATGAAGGACATGTGGTGGTATCTCGACACACGCCGCTTTGGCACCGTGCCTCACAGCGGCTTTGGACTGGGCTTTGAGCGCCTCATCCTGTTTGTGACGGGCATGGCCAACATCCGCGACGTCATCCCCTTCCCGCGCACCCCGAACAACGCCGAGTTCTAAACCGTTTATCGGATTCCAGACATCAACACCCGGAACTGCCTGCAATGGCCGTCCCGGGTGTTTCGTGTGGTGACCGGTTGCTCGATGGCTATGAGATGCCGATGCCGTCCTTGACGATGCCGATGATGTCGGCGGGGTTGTTGACAATGGCGTTGGCCTGGTACTCAACGAGTTCCTTCTTGCTGCGGAATCCCCATGTCACGCCCACCGAGTCGATACACGCCCTGCGCGCCGCCTCCATGTCCACGCCGCTGTCGCCAACGAGCAGGGTGTCGGCCTTGGCCACGCGGGCCTGGGCGAGCACATTGAAAATCACCGACGGGTCGGGTTTCACATTCACGCCCTCGCGGTGCCCTTCCACGGCCACAAACTCGATGTCGGGGAAGCAGTGGGCGATGATTTTGTCGGTCGCCAGTTGGTACTTGTTGCTCGCCACCGCCATGGCCACGCCCATGCTCTGCAGTTCCTGCAGCAGTTCGGGCATGCCGTTGTAGGGCTTGGTGCGGTCGGTGCAGTGGTCGTTGTAAAAGTCGATGAAGTCGGCGAGCACGCGGTCCACGGTGTCATCGTCGCGGGCGTCCTCGGGCAGCACGCGCGTCATCAGGCGCCGAACGCCGTTGCCCACAAAGTAGGGGTAACTGGCAATGCTGTGGGTGGCATAGCCGTTGCGCTCCAGCGCGTGGTTGGCAGCCTGCCCCAGGTCTTCGATGGTGTTGAGCAGCGTGCCGTCAAGGTCAAATATCACCAGTTGTTTCATCGTTGCGTTGTGTCATGTTTTAATCGCCGCAAAGGTAGTGATTTTTCACGAATTATTCTAATCGCGCCACGCCCTTGTTGTGGAGCGGGACCGTGATGCAATCGTTTGCACATTTTTTTTGCGCCGTTTGCCCTTGAGCGGGGCAGGGTGTTGATTGATAATTGCCTAACTTTGGGGACAAGAAACCCTGACGGCTGTGCCGCCGTCAATCAGACCGCCATGCCTCGCGGTCGCAATCCTCGACATGATCAACTAATAAACGACAAAACCGATGAGAAGAACCTTGACACTGCTGGCATCCCTTGCTGTTGCCGTGATTGGCTTGCAGGCCAGTGCCGCCATGTATATCGTGGGCGACGCCCCCTTTGGCGGATGGAAGACCAACGCCGGCCTTGAGATGACCGCTGCCGGCAATAACACCTACACCGCCGAGGCCGACATTGTCTCGACTGCCTACTTTGTGTTTGCCACCCGCCTGTGCTCCACGGCCGACGACTGGGCGACCTTTGGCAACTATCGCCTGGGCCCGGTGAGCAACGGCACCGTGGTTGCGCCCGGCGCTGCCTACACCGCCTATTCCGGCCAGGGCAACAACTCCTTTGTCATCACTGCGGCGGGCCATTACTCATTCACCTTCGACGGCGGCAACAACACGTTCACCGTTGCCAAGCAGGGCGCTCCCGGCCCCGAGCCCACGGTGGAGCACCTTTATATATTGGGCGAGGCAGGCGGCAACGCCTGGGACCCCAGCAGCGGCATTGAGATGGCCACCGCCGACGGCAATGTCTTCACCGCTGCCAATGTCGTGTTCAACGGCGAGCATGCCGCCGACGATGCCAACGTGAGCTATTTCTCGTTCACCGCCATGCTGGCCGACGCCAGCGACGACTGGGCCGCCATCGAGCCCTATCGCCTGACGCCCGTGAGCGACGGCGACTTTTGGGTGACCGCCTCGACGCTGGGCTCGCCCATCGGCCTCAACGCCATGGGCACTAACACCAGCGCGGCCTTCCGCATTCCCGCAGGCACCTACGACATCACCGTCAACATTGCCGACCGCACGGCAGTCATTACTGGCCACTCCGCACCGCCCTCGGGCCGCGGCTGGCCCGCCAACTATGGCGGCGTGATGCTGCAGGGATTTTATTGGGACAGTTACGATGCCACGCGCTGGACCGCCCTCACTGACAGGGCCCAGGAACTGAGCCAGGCCTTCGACATCATCTGGGTGCCCAACTCGGCCAGCGTCGATGCCAGCGGCACCGCCCAGACCATGGGCTATGTCCCCGTCTATTGGCTCAGGCACAACTCGTGCTTTGGCACGCAGGCCCAGCTCGTTGACATGATTCAGGCCTTCAAGCGCCGCGGCACTTCCATCATGGGCGATGTGGTCATCAACCACAAGGCTGGCCGCAGCGGCTGGGTGGACTTCCCCAACGAGAGTGTCACGGGGCCCGTCACGGGCGACACCTACAGCCTCTCGTGGTCGCTTGCCGACATCTGCAGCACCGACGAGTGCACCGCCGCGGGCTATGCCGCCTCGGGCGCCCCCGACGAGGGCGAGGACTTTGATGGCGCGCGCGACCTGGACCACACCCGCTCCAACGTGCAAAACAACTGCAAGGCCTACACCAAGTTCCTCATCGACGAACTGGGTTACGACGGCTTCCGCTACGACATGAGCAAGGGCTATGCCGCCTACTACACTGGCATGTACAATGCCTACAGCCAGCCCACGTTCTCGGTGGGCGAGTACTGGGACGGCAATGCCAACACCCTGCGCTGGTGGCTCGACGGCACCAAGGTGGACGGCGCCATCCAGAGCGCCGTGTTTGACTTTTCGTTGAAGTATCCCATCAATAGCGCCTTCAACGGCAACTGGAGCGCCCTCAACGACAAGGGCTTGAGCGCCGACCCCAACTACCAGCGCTATGCCGTCACCTTTATCGACAACCACGACACGGGCCGCAACAACAACTACGACTGCCTCAAGAACAACGTGATGGCCGCCAACGCCTTTATCCTGGCCATGCCCGGCACGCCCTGCATCCTCTACAAGCACTACAACGCCTACACCGAGCAGATGACCAACTGCATCCGCGCCCGCCGCGCCGCCGGCGTACACAACCAGAGCCCCATCGTCACCCAGCAGGAGAGCAATGGCGGCTACATCATCGAGACGCAGGGCACCCGCGGCAGCCTGTACCTGCAGCTGGGCGGCGCCACCTCCAACGGCACCCCCAGCGGCTACTCGCTGGTGCAGAGCGGTGACAACTATCGCCTGTACATCACCAGCGGCATCGACTGGCGCCATGTGGGCAAGAGCGGCGCCATTCTGGGCTATCCCGTCGTGAGCAAGCCCGCGGGCACCTATGCAGGCAGCGTCACCCTCACGGTGGCGCCCAGCAAGCCGGGCACCACGCTGGTCTATACCCTCGACGGCACTGTCCCCGACACCGCCAGCACGGCCGTCACCGCCTCCACGAGCCTCACCCTTGACGAGAGCGCTACCCTCAGGGTGGGCGTGCTACACAACGGCTTGGTCGAGAATGTCGAGGACTATGTATATACCATTGCCCCCGAGGCCCCGCAGGGCATCAGCGTCTATGTCAAGAGCAGCATGGCCGGCGCCAGCATGTGGGCGTGGAAGGCCGACGGCACCAGCGTCACCGGCAGCAGTTGGCCCGGCACCAAGATTAGCGCGCTCGACAAGGTCATCGTCAACGACACCGAGTGGTACCGCCTGCACGCCGATGCCGACGAACTGAACGTGATTTTCAACAACGGCGACGGCGGATTTGAGAACCAGACCGCCACCATCAACTGCCGGCGCGACATGTTCTTCATCTACCCCGACGGCGCGATGACGGGCTTCAACTACGATGCCGCCGACACCTACCTCGACGTCACACCGCGCAACGCCGGCGCCTCAGGCGGTAGCGCGCTGTTTGACGACGTGTATGTGCTGGGCAATATCAACAGCCGCGGCTGGGCCGCCGACAACGGTCTGGCGATGACCACCGCCAACGGCGAGCGCTACACCGCCACCGTCACCTTCGCGGGACCCGCCAACGGATACAGCTACTTTAGCTTCTCCACCGCCCTGGCCGCCAGCGCCAGCGACTGGACCGCGATAGCCGGCAAGCGCATGGGCGCCGCCGCCCAGAACTATCCCGTGACCGAGGACAACATGGGCACCCCGCTCCCCGTGGTGGCAGGCGAGAATTCGTTCCGCATCGCCACAGGCAAATACAACCTCACGCTCTACCTGAGCGCCGGCAAACTCGTGGTCGAGAAGTATGTCGAGCCCCTGCGCGGCGACATCGACGGCAACGGCGAGGTTGACCCCGCCGACATTTCCGCCCTCATCGACCACCTGCTCAACGGCGCCCCTGTCGTCATGACCAACGCCGACTGCGACAACAACGGCGCCATCGATGCCAGCGACATCTCGTCGCTCATCGACTACCTCCTCAACGGCAACTGGTAACCCCGCCCTGCCCAATCGGGCACTTGCTCTGCTTGCAAAAAAGTATTACCTTTGTAACCTGTGGAGAAGAAGGAATTTGAGAATATCATCATCGGCATTGACCCGGGCACTAATGTGATGGGTTATGCGCTGCTGGGGGTGAACGGCAAGACGCCGCAGCTCATCGTGATGGGTGTGCTGCAGTTGAGCCGCATGGAGGACCACTACATGCGCCTGCGCCACATCTATGAGCGTGTGTCGGGTGTGATAGGGGAGTACCTGCCCGACGAGATGGCCATCGAGGCACCGTTCTATGGCAAGAATGTGCAGTCCATGCTCAAGCTGGGCCGCGCCCAGGGCGTAGCGATGGTGGCGGCGCTCAACCGCGACATCCCCATCGCCGAGTATGAGCCGCGCAAAATCAAGATGGCCATCACCGGCAACGGCGCCGCCAGCAAGGAACAGGTGGCGATGATGCTGCAGCGCACGCTCCACATCCCCGACGACGACATGCCGCGCCTGCTCGACGCCACCGACGCCCTCGCCGCTGCATTGTGCCACTTCTATGAGCGCAACAAGCCCTTCCCCTCCTCCGGCGCCAAGTCGTGGAAAACCTTTATCGCCCAGCACCCCGACCGGGTCTCAACCCACAGCGGGCCGTCAAACAACAAGAACAACGAATAACAACCAGTACAACTTGTTTTTATATAAAAACAGGCTGCCGCAGGCTAAAAAGATATGTTGTATTGGTTGTTCAATGTTGTTATGGTTGTTTGAAAATCACGGTTGTCCGATGAGATTCGTTTGTTTGGCGGGGTGTGGTGCCGTGGCGGCCGAAATGTGAATTTTAACTTAATGCGATTAAATTTCTAAATTTGTCAAAAATCATGCTTGCAGTTTCGGAAAAAGGTGTTAATTTTGTCCCCCGTAAGCAGCAACTGATATGTTGAACCCCTTCGGCATACATTATAGGAAAAAGTGCTTCGGTGAGGCTATTAAGCACAAGTGCCTCTCGATGCAGGTAACTATCGCTGCCACAACGCATAACAGCGCCGCGTCAATTTGGGCGAATGCCCCTTTGACGCGGCGCTGTCGCTTTATATCATAGTACATTATTATTTATTTTATTCATCTTTTTATATTCATTTTTTAAAAACATTCAGTATGTTGAAACAAGTAAAGTTACTCGCGATGCTGGCAATGCTGTTCGTGGCATTGTCGGCGAGTGCTCAGGTGACGACCTCGACGCTGTCGGGTGTCGTGACCGACGAGACCAGTCAGGCGATGATTGGCGCCACCATCACGGCTGTTCACCAGCCGTCGGGCACCAAGTATCACGCCGTCACCAACATCGATGGCCGCTACACCATCCAGGGCATGCGCCCCGGCGGTCCCTACCGTGTCGAGGCCACCTACGTGGGCTATCAGCCCCGCGTTGCCGAGGGTGTGAACCTGCAGCTTGCCGAGACCTCTCGTCTGGACTTTGACATGGACGTCAATGCCAGCACCCTGGGCGAGGTCGTTGTCCAAGGTGTGGGCTCGAAGTTCCAGACCGAGAAGACCGGCGCAGCCACCAACATCACCAACGAGCAGATCACCGAGATGCCCAATGTGTCGCGCAGCCTTACTGCCCTGACGCGCCTGTCGCCCTATGGTGGCAACGGCATGACCTTCTCGGGCGTGGACGGCCGTACGGCTAACTTTACCGTTGACGGTGCCAATTTCAACAACAACTTTGGCTTGAGCGACAACCTGCCTGGCGGCGGCAATCCCATCTCGATTGAGGCCATCCAGGAGATGCAGGTGGTTATCTCGCCCTACGACGTGCGCCAGACCAACTTCATTGGCGGCGGCGTGAACGCCATCACCAAGAGCGGTACCAACACCTTTAAGGGCAATGCCTACATCTACCACCGCAACGAGAACATGCGCGGCGACGCCGTGGACCGTGTGCAGATTGGACAGGCCCGCGAGAAGATGCAGGTGACCACCTACGGCCTGAGCCTGGGCGGCCCCATCATCAAGGACAAGCTGTTCTTCTTTGTGAACGGTGAAATCACCAAGCAGCCCACCATCGTCAACACCTGGGTTGCCAGCAAGGACGGCGTTGCCGAGCCCGACCGCTACATCTCGCGCACCTCGCTTGCCGATCTGGAGTATGTCAAGGACTTTGTGTACAACAAGTATGGCTACGACACCGGCTCCTACACCGACTTCCCCGCCGACGAGAGCAACAAGAAGCTCCTGGTGCGCCTCGACTGGAACGTGAACGACATGCACCACCTGTCGCTGCGCTACAACTACACCAAGAACCTCTACTGGCAAAACCCCAACGCCTCGTCGATGGACGGCGGCACCCGCATGGCCAATGCCCGCATCAGCCAGCAGTCCTTCTCCTTCGCCAACTCGATGTATGGCATGGAGAACCTGGTGCACACCTTTGCCGTGAACCTCAACAGCCGCCTGAGCGACGAGCTGTCTAACGAGTTCCTCGCCACCTGGTCCAAGCTCGACGACATCCGCTCGAGCAACAGCGACGAGTTCCCCTTCATCGACATCACCATGACCGACGAGGATGGTAACACCGACAACTACATGGCACTGGGCTATGAGCTGTTTACCTGGAACAACGCCGTGCACAACACCATCTGGAACATGCGCGACAACCTCACCTGGTACAAGGGCAACCACAAGCTCATGGGTGGCCTCACCTTTGAGCACCAGATGGCCGACAACCAGTATATGCGCAACGGTACGGGTTACTACCGCTACAACAGCATCCAAGACTTCGTCACCGGCGCTGCCCCCGAGGTTGTGTGCCTCACCTACGGCTACGGCGGCGAGACCAAGCCCGCAGCACGCGTGCAGTTCAACAAGTTCGGCATCTATGCCCAGGACGAGTGGAACGTCACCGACCGCTTTAAGCTCAACTACGGCCTGCGCATCGACGGTCTGTTCTTCAACAACGGCGACCTCATTACCAACAATGCCATCAAGGACCTCACCTACTATGACGACAAGGGCAACGAGCGCCACATCGACACCGGCAAGTGGCCGAGCAGCAACCTCATCATCCAACCCCGCGTGGGCTTCATCTATGACGTGAACGGCGACAAGAGCCTCAAGCTGCGCGGCGGCACGGGCCTGTTCTCGGGCCGTCTGCCCCTGGTGTTCTTCACCAACATGCCCACCAACGGCGGCCTTGTGCAGTATCAGGCACAGCTCAACGCCAAGAACACCGACATGAGCCAGTTTGCCGGAGGCCTCGTGGTTGACGCCAACGGCAAGGCCACCATCGCCGCCCTGCGCGACAAGCTCTTCAGCATGGGCTATCCCCAAGAGGTTGACCCCTCGATGGGCACCGTTCCCAGCTCGATTTGCGGCGTTGACCCCGACTTCAAGATGCCCATGGTGTGGAAGACCTCGCTGGCCGTTGACTACCAGCTGCCCGTTTCCTTCCCCTTCACCGCCACCGTCGAGGGTATCTTCAACAAGACCATCAACGGCGTGACCATCAGCGACTGGAGCATCCCCACCGCTGCCGGCTTTGCACGTTTCAACGGTGTTGACAACCGTCCCATCTATCCCGCCGGATTCCGCACCGAAACCAAGGCCTTTATGCTCGAGAACACCAGCCGTGGCTATGGCTGGACCGCCAACGTCACCCTCAATGCCCGTCCCGCCGACTGGCTGAGCGTGATGGCTGCCTACACCCACACCGTGAGCAAGGAGGTGACCGGCATGCCCGGCTCGGCTGCCGAGAGCGCCTTCACCTATGTGCCCACCAGCGAGGGTCCCAACCACATCCGCCTGCACAACTCGCAGTATGTCACCCCCGACCGCTTTGTCGCATCGCTCACCGGCCACGACCGCAGCGGTAACCACTACGGCCTGATGTGGGAAGCCTGGCGTGGCGGCTACAAGTACAGCTACATGATGGTCAACGACATGAACGGCGACGGATACAACTACGACGCACTGTTCATCCCCACCGACGAGCAGGTCGCCAACGGCGAATTCCGCTTCGTCAGCGAGGGCGACAAGACCCGCTTCATGGACTATGTGCACAACAGCGACTACCTGAGCAAGCACCAGGGCGAGTATGCCGAGGGCTACAGCGTTTACAGCCCCTGGGTCAACCGCGTTTACTTCAGCTACAAGCACGACTTCAGCTTCAAGGTGGGCAGCACCAAGCACACCCTGCAGCTCAGCCTCGACGTGAACAACCTGCTCAACCTCTTCAACAGCAAGTGGGGCGTGAGCAAGTACCTCAACCCCGAGATTGGTTCCGACCCCCGCATCCTCAAGTATGAGGGCGTGGACGCCGACGGCTATGCCACCTTCTCGACCCCCGGTTCCATCAGCGGCGCCACCCAGACCTTTGTACGCAACAAGGCCATCGGCCAGTGCTGGGATGCCTCGATTGGCATTAAGTACATCTTCAACTAATTCCTAAAAATAAGCTTAACATTATGAAACTCAAGTATATTATCCCGTCATTGCTGGCATTGTTTGCCATGGCGTTCACCAGCTGCTCCGACGACGAGGCGTTGCAACTGGGCAACATCCAAGTTTCGAAATCCTATGTGAGCCTTCCCGTCGAGGGTGGCTCAGCGACCATCACCATCACCGCTGCCGACTCATGGCAGTTCGACACCGCCGAGTTGCCCGAGTGGCTCACCTTGAGCGCTCCCGCAGGCGCCGCCGGTGAGACACAGGTGACCTTTACCGGCACACCGGCCCTCGACGGCCGCACCGCCGTGCTGCATGTGACCTGCGGCAACGAGCGGCAGACCATCAACATCATACAAGGCGTTTCCGAGGCGAGCATCGCCACCTGCGCCGAGGTCAATGAAGGCCCCGAGAGCAAGACCTACCGCGTCACCGGCACCGTGGCAAGCATCGTCAACACCACCTATGGCAACTGGTACCTGCGCGACGAGACCGGCGAGGTGTACATCTACGGCACGCTCGACGCCAACGGCGGCACCAAGAACTTCCTGAGCCTGGGCCTCGAGGTCGGTGACGTGGTCACCGTCGAGGGCCCCAAGACCATCTACAACGGCACCACCGAGCTCGTTGACGTCACCGTCATCGATATCCAAAAGTCGCTCGTCAAGGTCGATCGCTGCGAACCCGCGGACGGCACCTTCCCCGTACAGGGCGGCGTAGTGGCCGTCAGCCTGATGTGCAAGACCGGACTCGGCGTGTCGGTTGACATTCCCGACGAGGCCAAGGAATGGCTGTCGGTGCTCACCATCACCTACGGCGAATATCCCGCAGTAGTCTTCCAGGCCAGGCCCAACGAGGGCGGCGACCGCAGCGCGACCGTTGTCTTCAAGAGCGCTCTGCCCGGTGGCAAGGTCTACAGCGCCGAGACTACCCTGCATCAAAAGGGCGCCATCGTTGAGTGCTCGATTGCCGAATTCCTCGAGGCTCCCGTGAGCAGCACCCAGTACCGCCTCACCGGCGTCATCACCGAGGTGGCCAATGCCTCCTATGGCAACGTTTACATCACCGACTGGTCGGGCAAGGCCTATGTCTATGGCATCGGCAGCAAGGGCGACTTCGAGGCGGCCGGCCTCAAGGTGGGCGACATCGTCACCCTCGTGGGCGCACGCGGCGCATACAACAACTCGCCTCAGATGACCGGCGCACAGCTCGAGTCCTTCAAGCCCGTCACCGCCATCAGCCTGAGCGATTTCCTCGACCAGCCTGACTCGCCCGACGTTTACTACATGCTCACCGGCGACATCGACGAGATCGCCAACCCCACCTACGGCAACCTCTACATCAACGACGGCGACGAGCGCGTCTATGTTTACGGCTGCTACCCCGGCTGGGGCGCTACCGGTGACAACCGCAAGAACCTGCTCGAGAACCTCGGCATCACCCTGGGCGACCGCCTCTCGGTAATCGGCACCAAGACCACCTACAACGGCACCGTAGAACTGCAGAACGGCATCTACTTCTCGCACACCAAGGCGTCGCAGTCAAAGCGTCGTTAACACGTTAATCTCCACACCACCCGCAATCGAGGGGGGCGCGGCCGCAACAACAGGCCGCCCCCCCTTGTTTTTTTGATTCAGGCTCCTCCATTTATCCATAATATTCATCCCTCCCTCGAAAAAAAAGTGTAAATTTGCGGTATGATTAAACTTGCTGTTAGATATTTTGCGCGGATTTACCGGGAGGTGTCGCGGTTGGCTCCGGTGGCGGGGCGCAACAGACTGTGCCTGCTGCTCGACTATCTGTCGGCCTATGTGCTGCACGGGGCACACATCTTCCAGTACACCGTGGGCGGTTTTTGGCGCAAGAGCGGCGCCGAGCGCGCCAAGTGCCTCACGTGGCGGCGCATCACGCGCATGTACCAGCGGTACAACGACCGCAGCAGCGCCCGCTTGTTCAAGAACAAGCCCGAGTTTAACCGGTTTTTCAAGGAATATGTCCGGCGCGGCTGGCTGTGCCTGCGCGACGCGTCGTTCGACGAGTTCAAGGCGTTTGTGCTCGAGCATCGGTCCTTCATCGTCAAGCCCGTGGCGGGCAAGGAGGGCATCGGCATACGCCGGTTCACCCTCCAAGACGCGGATGACGGCAGACTGCGCGCGCTGTTCGACAGCCTGGTGGCCGAGGATGTGATTGTCGAGCAGTTCATTGAGCAGCACCCCGACATGAACTTTGGCAACGCGTCGGTCAACACCGTCAGGGTGCTCACCGTGTGCCGTCCCGATGGCGAGGCGCGGGTGATGAAGGCCTTTTTGCGTGCCGGCATGGGCGACTCGCTGGTGGACAACACGGCGCAGGGTGGTTTCTACTATGAGGTCGATGTGCCCACGGGCGTGGTGGTGTCGCAGGGCATCTCCAAGGATGGCACGCTGTGCATCGTGCATCCCGGGTCGGGCAGGGTGATGCTGGGCTTTGAGGTGCCCAACTGGGAGCAGGCCGTTGACTCGTGCCTGTGTGCCGCGCGGCGCATCCCCCAGGTGGCGATGGTGGGCTGGGACGTGGCTGTGACGGGCGATGGCATCGAGCTGGTCGAGGGCAACGACGGTGCCGACTACCAGGGCTATGAGTTCATCGGTTCATCGGGCTACTACGAGAAAATCAAGGATTTTTTGAAATAACGCCGTTCGGCAGGGCGGAGCAAATAACGGCAACTCAACGCATTGAGCTGTCGTTTCGTTGTCTTTCAGTTGCCGATGCGGTTGAGGATAAGGCACAAAAAAAAGGGCAAGTGTACTACAGCGGACCGCTACAACCTCGTTACCCTTGCTTCGGTCAAGACCTGGGGGATTGGGAGGGAGCATGAACCTGTAGGACTTACCCGACTGCAAAGGTACTGCTTTTTTTAGTTCTGACAACAAATTTCGGTAAAAATATTGCCATAGCGATTGCAATGCGCTGATGTGCAGACTGTTCTCGTACCCTAAATATTGTCAATAGAGTCGTCATCTGTGCCACAGGGCGATAATCTGGCGCGCGGCAAAGGCCGCACTGACGGTGGTCACGGCGACAGCGACGGCGACGCGGCCAGTCTCCATGGCGGCCATCACGGCCGATGCCACGGCAAGCGTCCACAGCAGGTTGTAGAGGCAGGCCCGCGACACCCTCAGGCGGTAGCTGCCAAAATATACTATTGCCACGATAATGGTGTAGAGCAGGTAGGACGCCAAGAATGCCACGCCCAGACCCGTGAGCCCCCACCACTGGTAGAACACGATGTTGAGTACCAGATTGATGACCGCGCTGGCGACCTCGGTCCACAGGTAGGTCTTGCCGTCGCCCTTGGCCAGGATGGTGAACGCCAGGCACCACGACAGCGTGCGCAGCACGGTGCCGATCATGCCCCACGACACAAAGGTGAGAATGACATTGAAGTCGGGCGTGTAGAGCAGCCACACCACCCATTCACGCAGCAGTATGAACAGCGCCACTACTGGCGCCATCACCGCAATGGCGACGTTAATCTCCTGGCTGACAAAGGCCCGCAGGCGCATGCGGCTCTCGGCCACGCGCGACAGCCGGGGGTAGTATTCCATGCCCAATGCCGTGAGAATCAGCCCCGTGTATTTGTTGATGAGGGTGTAGCCCGCCTGATAAAATCCCACCGCCTCGGTGCCCGCGTTGATGTTGAGCCAGGCGTTGAAGGCATAGCTGGCGAGGATGGTGGCAAAGTTGCCCAGGGTCATGTATATGCCCAGGCGCACAAACCCCTTGCCCATGTCCCATGTCTCGCGGCGCGTGACGGAAGCGGCGGGGTAGTCGCGGTTGCGGAACACGAAGGCGAACAGCGCCAGCGCGGCGGCATAGGCCAGGATGGAGGGGAGGATGCTGGCCTCCCTCAGCCAATAGAACAGCGGCACAGAAACCGCCAGGCCCGCCATCGTGCCCCACAGGGTGACGCTGGCGAGCCGCTTGAGGCGCGCCGTGCCTTGCAGCACGGCATATTCGCCGTTGGTGAGCGCCTGCAGCAGCACGGCGACGCTCAGGGCGACAAAGCCCCAGATGTGCGTGCTGTCGCCAAAGGTCGCCTGGCTCAGCGCCGGCGCCAGCGACAGGGTGAGCAGTGCGCCCGCCAGGCCCAGCCACAGCGACCACCTGCGCACCACGGTGACCATGCGTGCCACGGTGCCGCCGCCAGGCTCGTCCATGGCCTGCGAGATGTCGCGCACGCTGCTGGAGCGGATGCCCAGGCTGGTGCCTGTCGAAATCATCTCGAGGGCGTTGTTGAACAGGCCGAACAGTCCGATGCCCACGGGACCAATCCACAGGGCGACGAGTTTGGTGCGGACGATGGAGCACAGGATGCCTATCACCTGCACCCCGCCAAAGAGGCCCATCGCTTTCATCGCCATGCGTGATATGTTGCCCGACTTGTGTGACATCTGGTTTACAGGTCTATCTGATAGGTGCAGTAGGCAATGCCGCGGCCGCCCAGGCGGGACTTTTGCCGCACGAGGCCCTCGTTGAGGTATCGCCCGTGGTCCTCGTTGGAGATGCCAAAGTCAAAGTAGCGGTAGCCCTCGGCGGCTTTGTACTCGTTGATGAGGTGGTCGAACAGCAGCGTCAGCGCCTTGCGCTCCTTGCCGCGGGCCGACGCGCCGATGTACTGGCAGTGAGCCACGGGGCGCGACAGGTACATCACCACGCCCGCCAGCAGTTCGCCGTCGAGGGTGGCGGTGTAGAGCTTGATGTGCTCGGGGAAACGCCCGCGCAGCATCAGCATCTCGTCGAGGGTGTGCACCGGCCGCGTGCCGTAGCGCTCGTCGAGCAGTGACGACAGCAGTTGCCAGTAGCCTGGCCAGTCCTCGCTGGGGCCTGCGGCGATGCCTGCCTTGCGGGCCGCATTGGCGCCGCTTTTGTTGCCGCGGTCCAGCGGCAGCGGGCTGTCCAGGTCGATGGCGGTGGAGATGTTGACCTCGGCGAGCGCGGCGTGGTGGCGAAACAGGGCATACACATCCTCCTCGCACGGGTAGCGGTGGTAGATGTGCGGCACTTGCTTGTAAACCAGATGCTTGATGCCGTTCAGGCGCATCCACTGCACGGCGGCGTCCATCACCTCGACCATCACGCTGGCGTCGAAGTGCTTCAACGGCACGAGCCAGCCGCCGTAGGTGAGGCCGCGGTGGGAGTACAGCGTGTCGCCGTCGATGCAGGCGGGCAGCAGCGCCACGGGCTTGCCGCCGCTCATCGCCACCAGCGAGCAGTCGGCAAAACGGTCGCTGTGGTAGTCCATGTATCCCCGCTGGTGCAGGAATGTGGCATTGCGGCTGTGGCGCGCCGTCTCGTCCCACATCGCCGCCATCGAGGCGTCATATCTGAGGATAATAATAGAGTTCATCATAAATATAACGCAAATTTAAGACAAAAAATATTACCTTTGCCAAAAAAATGGCCGTAATGGCCAAAATCACACATTATTGATATAAAAAGCCAAACAAGCATGAAACTGAAATTGTCCAAGATACCGCTGTTAGTGCGCATTGTCATCGCCATCGTGCTGGGCGTGGTGTGCGGTTTGTTTTTCCCCGAGTGGGCCGTGAGGTGCTTTGTCACATTCAACAGCCTGTTCAGCAACTTCCTGTCGTTCCTTATTCCGCTCATCATTGTGGGCCTGGTGACGCCCGCTATCGCCGACATCGGCAAAGGCGCCGGCAAACTGCTGCTCATCACGGCGCTCATCGCCTACGGCGACACGTTGTTCTCGGGCTTCCTGAGTTACTTCACCAGCGCGAGCCTGTTCCCCCCGCTTGTCCAGCATGGCGGCGCGCAGGCCGTGGCCAAAGTCGAGGATCTGCAGCCGTTCTTCACCATCGACATCCCGCCGCTGCTCGATGTGATGAGTGCGCTCATCACGGCATTTGTCCTTGGTTTGGGCATTGCCTTCTTTGAGTCGCCGACGCTGAAAAAAGGCTTTGACGAGTTCCATGAGGTCATCTCCAAGACCATCGAGGTGGCGCTCATCCCCATCTTGCCGCTGTACATTTTCTCGATTTTCATCAACATGTCCTATACGGGCCAGGCATGGCGCATCATCCAGATGTTCATTGCCATCATCGGCATCATCTTTGTGATGCACATCTTGCTGCTGGTCATCCAGTACTGCATTGCCGGTGCCATCGCCCGCCGCAACCCGTTCAAGGCGCTTTACACCATGATGCCCGCCTATTTCACCGCCTTGGGCACCTCGTCGTCGGCAGCGACGATTCCCGTGACGCTCAGGCAGGTCAAGAAAAATGGCGTGAGCGACGGCATTGCGGGTTTTGTCGTGCCGTTGTGCGCCACCATCCACCTGTCGGGCAGCGCGATGAAGCTTGCCGCTTGCTCGGTGGCGCTGATGCTCATGCAGGGCATGCCCATCGACCTGGGGCTGTTCACGGGCTTCATCCTCATGATGGGCGTGATCATGGTGGCGGCTCCTGGCGTGCCCGGTGGCGCAGTCATGGCGGCGCTGGGCATACTGCAGTCCATCTTGGGCTTCACGCCCGAAATGCAGGCGCTGATGATTGCCTTGTACATGACTATGGACAGTTTTGGCACCGCTTGCAACGTGACAGGTGACGGCGCCATTGCCCTCGTAATGGACCGCATCGCAGGCAATGACAAAGTGGACGCAAAGTCCTCAATTTCGGCATAATTGATTCACATAGGAATGATTTCTACACTGTTTTTGATTAAAAAAGCAATTTTTTTGCAAAAAATATGACGAAAAGTTTTGTGTATGAAAAAATGATATTATCTTTGCGGTGCATAAAGGGAAAAGAATCATTCTGATTTATCAAAGAGTTTCGGATTAACTTTACTGTTGGACAATAGGAAAGGTTAATCCTTTTTTTTGCCCTTACCGCAACAGTACCCACCCGCATTCTTGCCTGCGAATTATCACGAACTTGACCCGGCCACCAGGCTGTGAAATAAAAGACAACTGGGGCAACTTGTGACAATGATTATCTTGTCTAAAGTTGTCCAAGTTGCTTTAATGCGCTGGTCTTCAGGATGGAAAATTATTTCCTGCGCAGTACGATGCGCTGTTCGTAGGCGCGCTTGGCGGCTGTCTTGAGTGCGCGCAGGGTGTCGTACTCCTCGGCGGGATAGCGGCCGTTGCGCATCAGGTGGCGCGTGACGACGGTGACGGTGCCTTCGCCGGCTTCGAAGGCCTGTTCCAGTTCGCCCAGGGGCGTTGTCTCGCTCACCATCTGCGGCAGGGCCTCAATCTCATAACCTTCGGGAATGAATATCACCAACGTGTCGATATCGGCATAGCCATAGTCAATGTCAACGGGTTGCACGCGTTGTTGCAAGGCACGCGGCACGGTCACTTTGTGAAAGATGCCCACCGGGACAAACATGCGTGAGCCGGTGATGTTGGCCAGTTTGCGGGCTTCAAGTTGCATCGACACGTCGATGTGCGGCGTGGCGTAACTCTGCTTGTGCTCGGTGAAGGTGAAATCGCCAAGCGTGACCGCCGACAGGTTGACGCACCGGAGCATGGCATCGCGGCGCTGCTGCTCGGTGAGCGTCGTCAGCGGCATCATGTCCTCGTACTGCTTGCACTCATATCGCATGTTGGCGTCAACAACGGCGCTGCCATCGTCCTGCAACGTGATGTGTGCGTTGTTGTACGACACATTCTGTTCGGGGGCGTAATCGGGCAGACTGACCAGATGCCCGCCGTCGTCGTCAACCAGCAACGCGTCGTTACCGGCAATGCCGCTGTGCACATATCCCAGCGGCATATAGGCGGCCGCCGTGCACTCAAGCCATAGCGTGTCGCCCGTCAGCGGCACCTGGGCAATGGCATGGTTGAACTGATTGGACGGGAACTCAGTGACCATGTGGCGCCTGTTGTTGCCGATGACCACATAGTTGGCCGGCAGGCCCGCCTCGTGCAGCATGGCGCACATGTAGTTAGCCAGGCCTTTGCAGTCGCCAAAGCCGGTGCGGCATACCTCGCTGGCGGGAAACGGCTGCCATCCGCCGATGCCCAACTGGATGCTCACATAGCGCGTGGTTTGGCCCAGGTGACGGTAGATGACATCCACCTTGCTGCGGTCGTCGGGGCAGGTGTCGGTCATGTTGTGCAGTTGTGCCTTGAATTCGGGCGACAGTTCCAGCCGTCCCGTGCGCAACGACTGGTTCCAAGCACCCAACCCTTGCCATGTGGACATGTCGCCGGCAACGCCGTGGAACTCAAATTTGCTGGGCGCCCACAATATCTGCGGCAGCGTCTCGCGGGCAGGCGGTGCGCAAGGCTCACTGGCGATGGCGGGCAGGTTGTCCATGTGCGCTTCATAGCGGATGCGCCCGTCGGCCGCAGTGCTTTGCGTCACCTGTGCAGCCGTGTTGAGGCACAGGTGGCGGCAATCCATCTCGGCGGGTGCCGTGAGCACATAACTGGCGTGTTCCACCTGGGTGTTGTAGGCTTCGATGGGTGTCATGGCCGGGAAGCCGAAATTGCCGTTGTTGCCCTCGCTCACCCAGTTGAACTCGATGGTGATGGGGTAACTGGGCGGCGTGTAGTCAAGCGAGAGCGTATACAGGTCGTCGGCCAGGCCCGTGCTCAGGTCGCTGCGCTTGAGTTCGCCTTTCTTGAACTTGCGAATCACCTTGCCGGCGGCATCGGTCACTTGACCGCTAAAGTCGGTCAACTTTTGCCACTTGTTGCATCCTATCTCAAACTGCGCCATGTCGCTGGCCCGCTCATGCAGCAGGCGATAGACGCGCCGCTCGCTGATGCGCGTGTTGCGCATGTCACGGCAGTCAACCTCGGTGGACGACTGCAGCACCACCGCGTCAACCGTCTGTGCCGCGGCAGGCATCAAGCACGCCATCAGCAGGAGTATGATAATGAGTTGTCTCATGACACTTTCTTGATGACGATGACATCTTGCAGCCGCTTATAGACCTCGTCGATGAAACTTTTGACGGCGGAATACTCGTTGGGCGCAAAGAAAATCTTGTTGATTTGTATCTGGCATCTCGACGACAGCGTATTGCCGTTAACGCCCGAGGCGATGAGGCAACTCAACGCGCCGTCCTCGCTTTTCATCACCAGGTTTTGAGGCAGTTCCTCCACCTCATATCCGTCGGGAAGGGTGATGACTGAGGTCAGGGCCTCGGTCTCGATGTGCGGGAACTCGGCAGGCAGCGTGCGCTGCTCCTCGGTGAGCGGGTTCTCGGACATCACGGCCATCACCCACGGGTTGAGGTATATCATGTCGCCTGCCGCGTCGTTCTGCTTGGTCACATGCATTTTACGCTCTGCTTCCTGTCCCAGCCCGTGATGCCCCTCAAGGTTGATAGACTCAATTTCGCAGTTCAGTTTCTTCTCCAGTTCCGACACATAAGTGGCGCTGTCAGGTGCCGTGCGGAACTCGTGCCGCAGATAGGCGGCCTCCGAGCCCGTGAACTTGGTCTGCACATCGGCCTCGATTGTCCCGTCGGGCTGGAGTTCGGCCTTGACCATGCTGCGCGTCTGGGCGCCCGACAGTTTCGTCAAGTCAACCCATTGCGACGGCTTGTCCTTGCTCAGGATGCGTGCGCGGTCCACCAGCAGGTGGTCGGGCAGGACATCGAGCCAGCCGTCCTCGACCGAGCCGTCGAGGTAGCAGAAATCGTCTCCCGCTTTCACTGCGACGACACAGGTGTTGAGTTCTTTGGCCGAAGGACGGGCGACAGTGAGGAATCCCCTCTCGCGCGAACGCAACACTGCGGGATAAGCCTCCAGTCCGGCATCCCTGAGCATGTTGATGAGCATGAAGTTGATGCTGGCGTTGCTGCCCGAGCCTTCCTTGAGCACCTTGCCCGCATCCTCGGCATAGAGGGTGTATTTCTCGTTCCATTTCACGTGGTCTTTGAGCAGGCTGTAGATGGCCATGACGCGCTCCTTGGGGTCGCTGATGCCGGCCACACCCGCCTGCTGCATCTCGGCCTTGAGCGGATTTTTGCCCAACCGCCCGCCGAATTCACTGTCGTCCAGCAGGCCCTTGTCGATGTCTTCCCAGTTGGTGGTGAAGAATTTGGTCATGCGTCCCGGTATCTGGATGGCGCTCAGCTCCATCGACACGCGCTCGCCGTAGTATTGCGGCGCAAAGAGCAGTTTCTTGTCGCGCAGTGCCGGCAGGTTGCGGCCTACAAACTGATAACGTTTGCCTGCACACTGCAGCACGCCGCTGCCTGCGTCGCCCACCATGGTCATGTTGGTGGTCTCAATCTTCTTTTGCAGCGGATAGGCGCCGCGCTCATCGACATTGAAGGTGAAATATTCAGGCACCGTCACGTCAAACGATGTGTACACCACCGGTATCTCGCTCTGTGCCCACCAGTCGTCAATGTTGTAGAAGAAATCGCTTTCGGTCTCAAATTCCACCTCGATGACGGTGCCCACGGTGACCTGCGGAACGGTGAACTTGGTCAAGCGCAGCGTGTTCGTCACGTCCTCATGGTTGACCATGCTGCCCTCCATTTTTGTCTTGACCAGTTTCCCGTCCACCATGTTATAGGCCGTTGCCTTGAGTTTTGTCAACTGTTCGCATTGGCCCGGGCGGTGCCCGTTATATGTGTATGAGATGGCGCCGTTGGCTTTGTCTTTTCCTTCTTCCTTGAGAATCTTGATGCGTTTTTTGGTATTCGTCGTCAACTTGAACGAGCCTGACGCCAAGTCATAGTGCAGCACGGTCTGGCTGAACAGCACCACCGCCTCGGCCTCGGGGTCGGGCGAATATGTCGTCATGTTCATTTCCTCGTCGGTGGGTTTTCCCCACTTGAGGTTGGGTTCAAGCGTTTGTGCCATCGCCGCTGCAGCCAGGAACAGCGTCACGCATAGCAGTGTCAATCTGTTGGTTATCATATCTGTCAGGTTTTGAATTGTCTGCGCAAATTTCGTCAAAAAAGTTGAATATCGCAAGAGAATTCCGACAAAATTCAGGAGTTGCCATCCGCTTCCCTTCACTTTTCACACCTTACTCCTAAACAGCAAGGGCTGCCCGTGGTGATTGGGCAGCCCTTGTCGTGGTTATAGATAATGTATGAACCCTAGGGGATTAGGGCCACACGTCGTTCAGCAGATAGTCGATGAGTGCGCTGACATCGCTCACATCCACGCCGCCGTTCTGGTCGCAGTCGGCATTGTCGGCGTTGCAGGGCGAGCCATTGAGCAGATAGTCGATGAGGGTGCTGATATCGCTCACGTCCACGTCGCCGTTGCCGTCGGCATCGCCTCTCACTACATCGGGCTCGGGAGCAACAAAGGTTGCGCCGCAAACGCCGTAGGCCTCAACGCCCTCGACAGCAAAGCCCACGGTGGGCGTTGCGCTCTTGGCGTTGACGCACTTGATGCCGCTCTTGTGCAGGGGGTTGGAGGGATCGAGAGCCACGCTGCCGGTAATGGCATCGGCATCGGTGGCGGGAGCAATGTAACTCCAGAAGATGTTCTCGCCGTCGCTGTTGATCTGTGCCACGTTGGCAATTTCGCCGCTGGGCTCCTGGCCCTCGCTCTTGATGGGCGAGTCGTCGATGAGTTCGCAGTCAGCGATGCGCAGGCCGTCGTTGCCGGCAACATCGGCGCCGGTCTCCATGTTCTCAATCTTGCTCAGGGCTATGCGGTAGATGCCGGGAACGCAACCATAGGGGTCGCTCTGGATCTGCATGTACAGGTAACCATTCTCCTCATCGAGGTAGAAGGTCTTGATGATGGCGTCCTTGAACAGGGCATTGTAGTGCTTGGTCTTGCCCTGGCCACCGTCGGGATAGATGTCGTTCTTCTTGAAGCGCAGCAGGCACAGGCCGTTGAACTTCTTGCTCATCCAGAAGATGCCGTTCTTGTCCTGGGCGAAGCCGCCGGTGATGGAACCCCAGCTGATCTCGTCGTTGTAGTAGGGCAGCCACTGGTTTTGCAGCAGGAAGGGCTGTGAGCCATACAGACCGGTGGTGTCGGCATTCATCTCGTGGATGCCCACGTTGCGGTCGCTGATGTAGATCTTGTTGGCCTCCTTGTCGATGCTCATGGTGAAGGGGTCCTCGCTGGGGGCGTAGCCCACGTTGTTGAGCACGGTCACGCGGTAGAAGATGCCGTTGGTGTTGTTCACATAGAAGAGCTCGCCGTCGCCCAGGGGCTGGTTGGGATCCTGATAGGTGAACTTGGAGCCTGCAACGGCCACATAAACGCGGTTCTTGTAGCTCTGCAGCGTGAAGGCGTGCGAGCCGGCGTTGAAGTGGGTGTCCACGATGTTGCCGTCCTCGTCCTTATACATCAGCTTGCCGTCGGTGGTGGCAAAGTACAGGCCGGTGGGGCAGCCCAGGGCAGAACCGCTGCCCGAGATGGTGGGATCGCCCACGATGTTGAGGTAGCCCCACTGGCTGGCGGCCTTGAAGGCGTTAACCGAGCCGGGAGCGACCTTGCACACCACGTTGCCCTGGCTGGCGTTGAAGACGCCGGCTGCAAGGGCGGGAGTGTTGGCGTTGAGCACGCGCAGCTCCTTGATGGTGGCGGGAACCGAGCCGGGCTCCATGTAGTTCACGTTGGCGGGAATCTCCATGGTCTTGAGCGCGGTGCAGCCCTCAAAGCAGTTGCGCATCATGTTGGTGGTGGTGCTGGGCAGCGTCACGCTGGTGAGCTGGGTGCACTGGGCGCACAGGCCCTGGGGAATCTCGTTGCGGCCTTCGGCAATGACAATCGACTCAAGTGCCGAACCGCAGAAGATGTTCTGACCCACGCTCACGTTGCTGGCCAGCGTAAAGCTCTCGAGGTCGCTATAGGCAAAGCCGTAGTTGCCGACGGTGGCCAGAGCGGGCAGGTCGATGCTGGCAAAGGGCACATAGGCCATGCCATAGTTGTCGATGGTGGTCACGGTGGGGTTGCTATAGGTGGCGCCGATGTTGCTCTCGTGGGCGGTCACCAGCAGACGGGTGCCGGCGGTGTTGAGCAGCACGCCGTTGACAACCTTGAAGTTGGCGTTGCCCGAGGCCAGATTGATGCTTGCCAGCGTGGCGATGGGCGCAAACGCGGCACTGCCGATGCTGGTCACGCCGGCGGGAATGCTCACGCCCGTGATGCGGGTGCCGGCAAATGCCTGGCTGCCGATGCTGGTCACGCCGGAGGGCAGGGTGATGTTGCCCGTCAGGGGGGCGTTCTCAAATGCGTTCTGGCCAATGGTGGTCAGCGCGCTGGGGAAGTTGAACGAGGTGAGGCCCGTGTTGTAGAACGCGGTGATGCCGATGCTCGTCACGTTGTCGCTCATGGTGCAGGACGTCAGCGAGCGGCAACTGTTGAACACGCTCTGCTCGATGACGGTGACGCCGGCGGGCAGCGCAACGCTGGGCAGCGAGGTGCAGCCCGAGAAGGCGCTTGAGCCGATGCTCGTAATCTTGTTGCCGGCCTCAAACGTCAGCGACGTCAAGGCGGTAGCACCCTGGAAGACAGTCGACTGCAACTTTGTGGTCTCGCCGCCAATGACCAGTGTCTTCAGGCCCGCCATGTTGTGGAAGGGCTGCTCGGCGTTGGTGTACAGGCTGGCGTCCATGTTGCGGCCCATGTACAGGTACTCAATGGTGTTGAGTGCCACGCGGGCCTCGGTGGTGCTGCCAAAGGCGTTGATCTTCATCACCACCGAGTCAGCACCCGGGGCGATGATGAATCGCTTGAGGCTGGGGCAGTTGGCAAACTCCTCGCTGATGGGCTTGGCCCAACCCGGCCAGATGGTGACCTCTTGCAGGCTGGTGCAGCCGTTGAACACGCCGCTGCCCACGCTGGTGGCAGTCTCGGGAATGGGGCTGGCGGTCAGCGAGGTGCAGCCCTTGAAGCAGTTGCGGCCAATGGTCACACAGCTGGCGGGCAGCTTGACCGATGTCAGGTCCTTGCAGTCCAAAAAGGCGTTGGCTGCCGTCGCAATGACAGGATAGTCCACGCCGTTGTAGGTGATGTAGTCGGGAATCACGATGTCGCCCGAGTAGAAGAGTGTGTCGGGCTTGACCGTGTACTTGGCAACGGTGGCGCCCTTGGTCGCGGTGGTGTAGTTGATGCCGTCAACGGTAACGCTGGCCGCATTCACGGCACTGGTCACGGCAAGGCATCCCACTGCCAGCAACAGGCAGCGCACCAAGGAATTGAGGGAAAACTTCTTGTTCATAAGCGCTAATGTTATAGTAAGTTGATAAAAAATGATAATTCCACACACGGTAATTTTTCAACCTACAAATATAGTCAAAAAAAATATTAATGACACAAAAAAAACCTTTTTTTTGAAAAATTAATACTATTGGTAAAAAAACAGTGCCTAAAAAAAAGGCATCCGCCTGCCTCATCTCGTGCGAGACGCGCAGGCGGATTGATGTCAATAACCAGGTCTATGATTATTTCTTCTTGTTGACCTTCTTGTTCAGATCGGCACCGGCTTTGAACTTGATAACGTTCTTTGCGGGAATCTTGATGGTCTCCTTGGTTGAGGGGTTCACACCCTTGCGGGCTGCCTTCTTTACAACATTGAAGGTACCAAAGCCGATGAGGGCCACTTTGTCCTTGTTCTTGAGGGCACCGCCAATAGCGCAAAGGGTAGCATCGAGAGCGGCCTTAGCCTGAGTCTTGTTGAGGTTCGCTTTTTCGGCGATCGCTTGTACTAATTCAGTCTTGTTCATAGTGAAAATTTTGATAAAAGAATGATAAGTGAATAAAATAAAAATCGTTTTCTGGTCGCAAATATAAGTAAAACAACGGTTTTACCAAAATTTAAGCAAAAAAAAATGCACTTTTTACTCAAAAAATCATCATTTATAATGATTTTAGGAGCAAAAACGCTCATCATCGGGACATTTTCTGTAATTTTGTACTCGTTATAACGGCTACATTATCTTTATAAAATATGCAGAATTCTGGCAGCAATTCTTTTTGGAGCAGGATGGCTCCCGCCACAAAGCATCTGTTAATCATCAATGTGGTGCTGTGGCTGGCGGCCATAATCCTTCCCAAGGTAAACCCCGGATCAGGTTTTGACTTGGCCTATATGATGGCGCTGCACTTTTGGAAAGGCAGCGACTTCAATGTGCTTCAGTTGTTCAGCACCATGTTCATGCACGACACTCATGGTGTTGCCCACATCCTGTTCAACATGTTCACGCTGGTGATGTTTGGCTCGCTGCTGGAGCGCATCTTTGGCCTCAAGCGCTACCTGCTGTTCTATGTGCTGTGCGGGTTGGGGTCGTCGCTGCTGCTCGAGGCGATGTGGCAGTTCACCTGGCAGGATGTGCTGCTGCAGTCGGTCAACGCACCCGCCGGCACCACTGCGGCCGATGTCATCAATGCCGCCAACACCGGCCATGCCGATTTCACGCTCGACGAGTTTTTCAACTACCGTTTCATGGCCGTCGGCGCGTCGGGCGCCATCATGGGCCTGATGACGGCGTTTGCCATGCTCTTCCCCGACATGAAGCTGTACATCATGTTCATCCCTGTCCCTGTCAAGGCCAAGTGGGCGTTGATAGGTTTCTTTGTGCTGTCGCTGGTGTTTGGCGCCACGGGCGCGCTAGACTCTATCGCCCACTTTGGCCACCTGGGCGGCATGATTGTGGGGTTTATCATTGTGATGATATGGAAGCGTTTAGGAATTATTGACAACCATGGCTATTATCGATGACATCAAGCGCCGCTACCGGCACGGTTCGATGCTGATGAAGATCATCTACATCAACATCGCCATCTTTGTCCTGCTGCGCGTGGCCATACTCGTGGCGTCGCTGTCGCATGCCGGATTTGCCGACCTGTTGCTGCAATGGGTGGAACTGCCCAGCAGCCTGGGCCTGTTGCTTGTCCGCCCCTGGACGCTCATTACTTATATGTTCTCGCACTACGATGTGTGGCACATCCTGTTCAACATGCTGTGGCTCTACTGGCTGGGCCGCATCTTCATGGAGTATTTCTCGCCCAAGCAACTCGCGGGCCTGTACCTGCTGGGCGGCCTGGGCGGCGCGCTGTTGTTCGTCGCCGTTTACGCCGTCTTGCCCAATTCGGCCAGCCCTGCGCTCATCGGTGCGTCGGCCTCGGTCATCGCCATAGTGGCGGCGACGGCGGTCTATGCCCCTGACTACAAAATCGGGCTGTTGTTCCTGGGCGCGGTGTCCCTCAAGTGGATTGCCATCGTCACGGTGGGCATCGACCTGTTGACGATGGACGTCAGCAACCCCGGCAGCGCCGTGTCCCACATCGGCGGCGCCCTCACGGGCGTGGCCTTTGCCTTGTGCATCAAGGGCGGACGCGACATCACACGGCCCGTCAATGCCGTGGTTGACTTTGTCGCCGGCCTGTTTGGCGGCCGCAAGATGCCGAGGCCCAAATTCAAGAAATCCGGAGGCAAGGCACAAGCCAGGCCGCAGGGCAGGGCACAGCAGCCCCCGCGCGGCCGCACGCCCGCCGACACGGTGAGCGAGGAGGAGCTTGACGCGATTTTGGGCAAAATCAAGGTCTCGGGCTATGACGCCCTCACCAGCGAGGAGAAAGACAAGTTGTTCAAGGCTTCCCGCCGCAGGGAACCGTAGCATCAATTACATAATATTGTCATGGCAACCAGTGGACACAGCAGTAAACGCGCGCGGGCGTCGGCAGCAATGAATTTCATGTCGGCCCTTGTCGCCGTGTTGCTGGTGTGCTGCGCCCATGCCGGGGCCATCGACCCGCGGCATTTTGTCGGCGCACCGTTTTTGGCGCTGGGTTTCATGCCCATGCTTGCCGTGGCGTTGCTGGTGCTTGCCGTGGCGCTGTTGTGCAGGCGGTGGCTGGCGGCGCTGCTGCTCGTGGCTTCGCTGGCTATCGCGGCTCCAATGGCGGCGGCTCACATCCCCGTCAACGGCATCAAGTCCATGCCTGGGGCAGCGCACGGTGTGCTGCGGGTGATGACCTATAATGTGCTCGCCTTCAACTATGGCGAGCCCGACCTGAGCGCTTTGCCGTCACAGACGATGCGCCTCATTCTCGATGCCAACCCCGATGTGGTGGTCATGCAAGAGGGCAGCGCGCGCGGCCTTGACCTGGACTCGCTGCCGTCGCTGGCGCCCTACAGTCGCGAGATACGCGACAAGTTCCCTTACCGCTACTGCGCCAAGGACGGCCTCAACATCATGTCCAAGTATCCCTTCACCGCCACCACGCTGGGCGAGCCCCTGGTCGCGCGCTCACCGCTGGGCTACGACCGCGACCAGACATCCTATCTGGCGCGCGCCTACGACCTGCAGCTGCCCGACGGCAAGCAGGTGAGGCTGATAGACTTCAGGCTGCAGTCCTATCACCTGAGTTTCGGCAAGAGTTACAACGCGCGCGTCTCGCCCCATGTCGTGCCATCGCCGCTGGAGCGCATGCACCGCTCGTTTGCCCTGCGCCGCTCCAATGCCCAGGCTGTCCGCGCCGCGCTCGATGCCTCGCCGCCCAATGTCATCTTGTGCGGCGACATGAACGACATCGCCATGTCCAATGCCTACCGCATCATCCGCGGCGGCGACATGCGCGACGCGTGGCAGGACGCGGGCAGCGGCTACGCGCCCACCTACAACCGCCACCACTTGCCGTTCCGCATCGACCACATCCTGTACCGCGGGGCGCTGACGGCTGTCAGCATCCAGCGCATCAAGGGCGGCAGCAGTGACCACTACCCGCTGATGGCGGCATTTGACATCGGCGATGTGGGCAATAAGTAAGATAATTGTTATTCACATTATATAATTAAAAAAAAAGATTAACTCACATGAAAAAAACATTAATCATCGTCTTAGCCCTTACGGCCCTCGTCTTGACCGGCTGTAAGAAGGACAATCCGTTTATGATGGACTACACCAACGAGTACGGCATTCCGCCGTTTGACAAGATTTCCTATGGTGATTACGAGCCCGCCCTCGAGGCCGGCATCGAGCAGCAGAATGCCGAGATTGACTCGATCATCAAGAACACCGAGGCGCCCAACTTTGAGAACACCATCCTGGCGCTCGACAACAGCGGCGAGATTTTCAACCGCGTGGCCTATGTGTTCATGGCGCTCTCGTCGAGTGACAACACCGAGGAGATGCAGAAACTGGCCGAGACCATCGAGCCCAAGATTACTGCCCAAAACGACGAGATGTACATGAACGACGCCTTGTTTGCCAAGGTCAAGGCCGTGCACGAGAATGCCGACAAACTGGGCATGGACTCGGTGCAAAAGCGCCTCACCGACAAGTACTACAAGCGCTTTGTGCGCAACGGCGCCCTGCTCACCCCTGAGCAGAAGGACACCCTCAAGAACCTGAACCGCCAGATTGGCGACGCCGCCCGCAAGTTTACCAACAACGTGCAGCACGACATGGACAACTGCGTGGTGTTCATCACCGACAAGGAGCAGCTCAAGGGCCTGGACCAGGCCACCATCGACGGCGCCGCCAAGATGGCCGAGGAAAAGGGCAAGAAGGGCCAGTGGGCATTTACCGCCACCGGCGCCACCCGACTGGCTGTGCTCACCTATGCCGACAGCCGCGACCTGCGCAAGCAGATGTATGAACTGTACACCAGCACCGCCAACCACGGCGACGAGTGGGACAACAGCCAGCCCATCCGCGACATCATCCGCCTGCGCCAGCACAAGGCCGAGCTGCTGGGCTTCAAGACCTTTGCCGACTATGCTACCGACCCCGTCATGGCCAAGACCGTTGACGCCGCCGAGGGCCTGCTCATGCAAATCTGGGCGCCCGCCATCAAGAAGGTGGACGAGGAAGTGGCCGACATGCAAGCCTATGCCAACGCCCACGGCGACACCGCCGCCATACAGCCTTGGGATTACTACTACTATGCCGAGAAGGTGAAGAAGGACAAGTTCAACTTCAGCGAGGAGGATGTGCGCCCCTACTTCTGCCTCGACAGCGTGGTGCAAAACGGTATCTTCTACATCGCCCACGAGCTCTACGGCCTCACCTTCACCGAGATGAAGGACGCGCCCAAGTACAATCCCGAGGTCACCGTCTATGACGTCAAGGACGCCCAGGGCAAGCACGTTGCCGTGTTCATGACCGACTACTACCCCCGCGCCACCAAGGCCCAGGGCGCCTGGATGAGCGAATTCCAGTGCGAGTACAACTACAACGGCGAGAGCGTGCGTCCCATCGTTTACAACGTGGGCAGCATGACGCCGCCCTCGGGCGACACCCCCTCGCTGCTCACCTGGGATGAGGTGCAGACCGTCTTCCACGAGTTTGGCCACGCCCTGCACGGCATGCTCACACAGGCACAGTTCCGAGGACTGGCAGGCACCAACACCGACCGCGACTTTGTCGAGCTTCCCTCGCAGATGAACGAGCATTGGGCATTTGCCCCCGAGGTGCTGCGACACTACGCCCGCCACTACAAGACCGGCGAGGTGATTCCCGATTCGCTCATCGAGAAACTCAACGAGTCGGCCCAGTTCAACATGGGCTTCATGACCACCGAGCTGGCCGGCGCCGCCCTGCTGGACATCTACTGGCACAAGAAGGCTTGGACCGACGAGGAAATCAACAAGGTGGACATCAAGGCCTTTGAACAGGAAGTGGCCAAGACCCTCAACATGCCCGCCATTGTGGAGTACCGCTACCGCTCGCCCTACTTCAAGCACATCTTTGCCGACGACGAGTACAGCTGCGGCTACTACACCTACCTGTGGGCACAGGTGCTCGAGGCCGACGGATTTGCTGTGTTTGAGAAGGCTGGCGCCCTGAGCAAGGAAGCCGCCGACAACTACCGCACCAACATCCTCGAGGCCGGTGACACCGAGGACGCCATGGTGCTCTTCAAGCGCTACCGCGGCGCCGAGCCCTCGCCCACCGCACTGCTCCGCAACCGCGGCCTGAACTAATCAGCAACAACCCGTAATCAATCAAGGGCATGCCATCAATATCAACTTGGCATGCCCTTGTTGCATCAATGGGGCAACATATTGCCCTGCAAATCCACGAAAAGTTTTGAAAAAACACTTGCATTAATCAAGTTTTTTTTGGGCTATAATTGCATGCAGTGACATCAAAACAAGAAAAAACAAATTTTCCAATCTTTCAAAAAAAACTATGGCAAAACCGACGAAAAACATCTTGACGCTGAACCACGAGGAAGTGATGGACTTCTTCATGAAGTCTGAGCAATACCATGGCTTTGAGTTGCCTGAATATTTCACATTTGACAAAGTACTGAATTATGTACGCGAGACCATCGGGGACGCTCCCTACGAAGCGTGCCTCCAAGAGCGCATCACGCCAGATCAATTGTCAGATGTCAACCTCGACATTCTGCTCAACAAGGATGGACGCTATGCCGTCCGCCCCATAGTGCTGGCAAATCCTTACCTGTACTATTGTTGTTCAGTACAGCAGACGGGCAATGCGGGCCGAGCCGCGCTTGCCTGCCGCGATGCGCGCAAACAACCGCCGCGTGACGGGGGCCACCCACCAGCGCCAGTACCATGAATCGCCGTAACTGTCTCGCAACTGCCTGAAGGCCTGCCGGTACAGGGGCTTTGCGTCCTTGATGCAGCCCTCGCGCACATACTGGGCGGCCAGCACCAGGCGGCGATAGGCAAGCAGGCGCTTGTAGCGTGTCTTGTATTTGACCTTGAGCCGCGAGGCGTCTATCTCGTCCTCCACGATGTCGATGACATGTTCCCACTGGCCGCAGCGGCTGTGGAACTCGGTGCCCGTGATGGAGTCGGCGCCGTTGTGGTTGATGGTGACACGGGAGCGCCCTTCCATGTACGCCACCCGCGGGCGCGCCAGTAGCAGGCGCATGCCCAACTCCCAGTCGTTCCAGCCCGGCAGGTCGCTGTTCCACCCGTCGGTGGCGGCAAAGAATTCCCGCCTGACGGCATAGCGCTGGGTGGCCAGCTGGGCGTGCAGGATGTGGTTGGCAAACAGGTCGCTCTTGTGGAACGGGGCAGGGCGGCTCGTGCCGTCGGGAAACGCCAGGGTGCTGGGCGCGCTCACCAGGTCGATGCTCTCTTTGCTGGTCATGGCGGTGCCAATCACGTCAACGTATGATTCAATCAAGTCCTCGGCCATCAGGTCGTCGCTGTCAAAGAACAGCACCCACTCGCCGGTAGCCAGTTCAAAGCCGCGGTTTCTTGCCGCTCCGGCGGTGTGGCGCTCCTCTTGCGTCACCAGCACCTCAAAGCCTGCACAGTCATGGCCGCGCTTGAAGTCGTGCAGCACCTGCAGCGTGTCGTCGGTGCTGTAGTTGTCCACCAATATCAGCTGCAACGGGCGGTGCGTCTGGGCGAGCACGCTGTCGAGTGTGGCGCCCACGATGGCGGCACGGTTATAGACCGGTATGATTACTGAAATCTCCATTGTCCGTTACTCTTTAGTCAATGTCATGGGCGGTGTCACCGCATTTTCACATCGTAAAGGTACTGCTTTTTTTGACAAGTGCCAAAATTTGCCTAATTTTGCGACTGATATGAGGATACTTTTTGCAGGTGACGCCAGCAACATGCACAACTGCCTGGCGCAGGAACTCAGGCTCATGGGCCACGGGGCGACCGTCGCTTCGGACGGCTCGCGGTGGATGAACACTCGCCGCGACATTGACCTGAAACGCCGCCCCGGCATGCTGGGGACGGTGCGCTACCTGCTTGACATCAAGCGCGCCCTGCCGCTCATGACGGGCTATGACATCGTTGAGATAGCGTCGCCCATCTTCCTGCGGCTCAGGCCGCAGCGCGTGGCGCGCGTCTTTGACTACCTCAAGGCCCACAACGGCCATGTCGTCCTCTCGGCTCTGGCGACCGACAAGGTGTATTACGACGCCTGCCACGACGGCCGCACCTACCGCTACAGCGACTACATGCTGGGCGACCGGCCGTCGCCCTATGTGGGGTCGAGCGAGTACATCGCGCAGCAGCAGGACAACTGGAAACAGCCGTTCATGCGTGAGCACATGGACCACATCCTTGCCGGCATCGACGGCGCCGTGGCGTGCCTGTGGGAGTACTATGCCGCCTATCGGCCTATCCTGGGCGACCGGGTGGCCTATGCCGGACTGCCCATCGACACCCGCTCTCTGGAGTTCAGGCCGCTGGACAAAGCGCCCGACAAGGTGCGTCTGTTCATCGGCATCCAGCGCGACCGCCACGTCATCAAGGGCACCGACCGCCTGCTGGCGGCCATGAAGCGTGTCCACGCCCGTTATCCCGACCTTACCGAACTGGAGGTGGTCGAGAATCTGCCTTATCATGAATACACCCGCCGCATGCGCGACTCGCATGTCATCATGGACCAGCTGTACAGCTACACTCCCGCCACCAATGCGCTCATCGCCATGGCCCAGGGCCTCGTGGCCGTGTCGGGCGCCGAGCCCGAGTACTATGACCTCATCGGCGAGAAGGAGAACCGCCCCGTCATCAATGTGTCGCCCCTTGTCGAGGGCGATATCGACGACAAACTCGTGTGGATTGTCGAGCACCGCGACCTGCTGCCACAGATGGCCCGTGCCAGCCGCGCTTTTGTCGAGAAGCACAACGACGCCCGCGTCGTGGCCCAGCGTTACCTCGCCTTTTGGAACACCCTGCTCAACGCCTCCAGCAGACCCTGACAGCGTAATGGCCTGTACGGGCAACCGCCCTCGCTGCAGGAGGGGGAAGTATAATTTTTTTGAAAAAAATCTTTTTTTGGGTTGCTTTTTACAAAAGTTTAGGTAAATTTGCAAATCCAAACATGGATTATTTTCAACTTTTTTCTACCTTACAACCTCAAGTATTATGAGCAAGTCGTTCTGTTTTAAAACTTTAGGCATGTTGTATTGCCTGCTCATTGGATTGAATAGTAGTGCCTTCGAGGTCGATGGCATTAACTACTCGACAAAAAGCACGGGAGCTGTGGTCGCGGTTGGAACTTACAGCGGCGATGTGGTTATTCCCGAAACTGTGACCTATGACAGCACAACCTACAATGTTGTCGGCATTGCCAACATGGCCTTCAGGAATTGTGCTCAACTGACAAGCGTTGTCATTCCCGAGACGGTCACCTCCATTGGCCAGTACGCCTTCTATGGCTGCACGGCCCTGGCAAGCGTGAACATCCCCTCGGGCGTGACGGCCATCAATGCGAGGACCTTCTACAACTGCAACTCCCTGGCAAGCCTTGACATCCCGGCAGGAGTCACCTCCATCGGCAGCCTTGCGTTCTGTGGTTGCGAGTTGCTCGCCTCGCTCCACATCCCCGCCGCGGTGGCCTCTATCGGCGAATCGGCTTTCGAGGGCTGCAATGCCTTGAAGACCGTCACTGTGGACCCGGCAAATGAGTATTACCGCACGGTGAACGGCGTCTTGTTCAACGCCGACTGCACCGAGTTGGTGCTCTATCCCGCCGCCATGGGCGGCAAGCAGTACAACGTGCCCGCAACCACAGTGTCCATCGCGCCCCAGGCGTTCTACTATGCCTCGGCGCTGCAGGACCTGTACATCCCCGGCACCGTGAAGAACGTGGGCGAGGAGGCCTTCCGCTATTCCAGCATCAAGTCGGTCGTGTTTGACGAGGGCGTCGAGCACATCGGAGCCAATGCCCTTGCCAACGACATGTACCTCAAGACGCTTTACCTGCCCGCTTCGCTGGTGTCGATCGAAACGGGCGCCTTCAGCGAGACCAACAGGCTGTCCGAGGTGATTTGTCCCGCCGACTCGGCCGTGACGATTGCTTCCGACGTGTTCCGGTCTGTTGTCAGGGCGCGCTCGATGAAACCCAAGCTGTATGTGCCCCTGGGCGCCGAGGCCAACTATACCGCAGCAGGCTGGACGGGCTTCACCTACACCCATCCTGCCGAGCTTGACCTCACCGCCGAGTACAGGGTGGACAGCCTCATCTATGTCCCACTTGACTCGGCTTATAATCTCAAAATCAGCCGAGTATATACCAAGACTCTGCACGATGCCGGCATTCCCGCCAAGCTGGTCATCAACGGCAATTTGTGCACGGTCAACCAGGTGGCGGCAAGCGCCTTTGCCTATTGCGACAACATCATCAGCGTCAATATCCCCGCAACCGTCGTCCGTCTCTTTGACCAGGCCTTCTACAAGTGCGCTTCGCTTGCCGAGGTGGTCTTGAACGAAGGCTTGACGCAGGTGGGCAATAATGCCTTTGCCTCGTGCGACCGCCTGTCGGCGGTGAGCATCCCGTCCACCGTGACCAGCATCGCCAACAAGTCGTTCAGCAAGTGCCAGTCGCTTGCGCGCATCGATGTGGATGAGGACAACGCCAAGTATGCCAGCATCGACGGCGTGCTCTTCAGCAAGGACCTCAAGAAACTGATGACCTATCCCATGGCACACGGCGACACCTATGAGGTGCCCGAGGGCACGGCCTCAATCGAGACCAACGCCTTCCTGTCGGCTGCCGTGGTCGATGTCCTCCTGCCCGCAACGCTCCAGACCATCAACTCCATGGCCTTCAGCGACGCCGGCCGCCTCAGGGCCATCGTCATCCCCGACAGCGTGACCAAGCTGAACACCAGCGCCTTTGCCAACTGCGTATCGCTCGAGAGCGTTGAGCTGCCGTCCGCCATGGCCACTCTGGCCAACGATGTCTTCAAGGGCGACACCAGCCTCGTCACCATTGTTTCCCATGCGCCCGTGCCGCCCGCGTGCACCGCTTCCAGTTTCACTGCAGGCCAAAAGTCCAGCGCCACCGTGACGGTCCCCGACAAGTGCGGCGAGGCCTACCTGGCCGACCCGATGTGGGGCGTGTTTGAAAACATCGTGGAGCAAGAGCCCGACGTGCTGCTTGGCGACGTCAACGGCGACGGCAACGTCAATATGGCTGACCTCTCATGCTTGGTTGATTATCTGCTCAATCCAGTTGCGGACATCAACGCCGCCAATGCCGACTGCAACCTGGACGGCATCATCACACCCGCCGACATCTCGTTTCTCACCGACTTGCTCCTTAACGGAGATGCCGCCATTGATCAATAAATAAACAACGACATACCGATTGATACCGACAAAGCCCCCGGGATTCCCGAGGGCTTTGTCATTGTGTTCTTGCATCTCAATCGGGGCAGAGCAGTAGCGCTCTGCGCATAGTGCCGTTACAGGTACTTGGCCACGGCGGCTTTGAGTTTGTTGGCGTCTTCGATGCGCTCCACAATCTCGCCGTTGCGGATAATGAATGTGGTGGGAATGCCGGTCACATTGTAGTTGCCCACATTCTGCGACTCCACGCCCATGGGGTCATAGACGCAAATCCAGGGCAGATTCTCGGCTGCCTGGCGCCATGCCACATTATCGACGTCGAGGCTCACCTGATAGACGGCAACGCCCTTGTTGCTCTTGCAGATGTCGTTGAGCAGCTTGTTGAGCTGCGGCGAGAACTCGGCCTGATAGGCGGTGAAGTTGAGCAGCACCACGCGGTGGCTGCCCGCCACCTCCTGCAGGCTGTGCTCCTTGCCGTGGTAGTCCTGCAACTTGATGTTGATGATCGATGTCTCGTTGGCATATACGGTATCGGTCAGCGCCGTGTTGGCACGGCGGCGGCGCTGGCCGTCAAGCAGCAGGTTCACCAGATACTCGGTGCGCGGGTCGTTGGGCCTGAACGAGTTGAACGCGTTGGCCACGGCGCCAATAAAGCGCAGGTCGTTGTCGTTCATCGGGTCAAACAGCGGCTTGCCGTCGATGTATTTGTTGATGGTATAGTAGGCCACGATGCCGCTCGGGTCGTTGGCAATCTGGCGCGCCAGCCGGTCCTTCCATGCCTGGCGCTCGGCGGGCGAACCCTTGCCGCCGGCAAACTGCATCGCCTCCTTGTCAATCTTCATCACCTGCTCGGCGTGTTCGCTGCCGGCAATGGTGTAGTCCTTGCTGAAGTTTGGCAGCTTGGCCGTCAGTGTCAGGTGGTCCAGGCTGTCGATGGGGAAACAGATGGCCTGGCCGCCGCAGCGCAACTGGTAGATGTTGGGGACCTCGGGAGCTTCGCAACTCACCTCAAAGTGCCCGTCTTTGCCCACCTCAACGCTGTCAACCAGCACCCACTGGCCGTTGCTCGACGCCTCCAGCACGAGCGTCGTGGTGTCGCTGGCGCCCTCTATGGTGCCATCTACGCTGAATTTGTTGCCGTTGCAGGCCGTCAGCAGCACCACGGCCGCCATCATCAGGAATAGTTTCTTCATTGTCTTTTATGATGTTTGATTGGTTTTGCCTGTTGTGATAAAAAACGGTGCGAATTTACACCTTTTTTCCCATCTTGCCAAATGCTCGAGCCATTTATTGTCAACATTCACGACTTTCATGCCGCGGCCGGCGGGCGCTTAACTTGTTGGCGCAAAAATGAAAAAGCTCGTCTCACGACGAGCTGCTTTTTCATTCATTCTCCTGAATCACTACCTTATGAAAAAATTCATTACGCTATTTTGATGCCACAAAAGTACTGCCATAATTCTATACCGCAACAATCTTTTCGATTAAAAGATGTTAAATTGCTGGCATTTTGCCAAAATCCGTCAATTCCACCCACCCGCAACCATCACCATCACCCATCAAAACCATACAAAAAACCGCATTTCTCCCGCCAACAAGCCCTTGTTTTGCAAAAAATACATTATATTTGCAGAGAAAAAAAGTGATAGTATGGCAAAACCATTTGTGAAATGGGCCGGAGGTAAAGGTAAACTTTTACCAATTCTTGATGCAAACCTTCCTGCTGATTTGAGAGAACAACAGGAGGTAACTTACATTGAGCCATTTGTTGGTGGAGGTGCTATGCTATTTTATATGCTTGAGCATTATCCCAATATTCGAAGAGCCATTATAAATGACATTAATCCTGCGTTGATTAATTGTTACAGAAGGATTAAAAATAATCATGTGTCTTTGATTCGTGAATTGCGCAGTTTGCATAATTCATATTATGGAGTGGAAACACAGGAAGAACGTCGCGCTCTTTATTACGCATATCGTGATGAATACAATTTAGTTACTACTCATAGAAGAAACACGATACGAGCAGCTGCCTTGTTTGTATTTCTCAACAAGACATGTTTTAATGGATTATACAGAGAAAACAATCAAGGGCAGTTTAATGTTCCTTATGGTAGATATGTTGTCCGTCCAACCATTTGTAATGAACAAGTAATAAATGCTGCTCATGAGGCTCTTAAAAATGTGGAAATATTGCTTGGCGATTATGCTGATGTCAACCAATTCTTAAATTGGAATGAATATAACTTATTCTATTTCGACCCTCCATATCGCCCGCTACTTGGCTCAAATAACTTCAAGCAATATACAAGCAATGCCTTCAATGATCCCGAGCAAGAGGCATTAAAGAATTATTGTGATGACATTCAAGCGCATGGGTGTTACTTTATGTTGAGCAACTCGGATAGTGAAGTTGAATCAGGAGTTAGTTACTTTGAGCAGTTGTATGATGGCTATAATATACAGCATATCTTTGCCCCAAGAACAATTAATGCATTTGTTCCTGGAGTTGAGATGGCTACGGAGATACTTGTCAAAAACTATTGATGAAATGAAAAAACTTCTTATACAAGCAAATAATCTAGACACTGTTATAGACGTGTTTATGTACACATATCTTCATCCAAAGTGTACGAAGCAAGATGTATCTGATTATTGTGGTTTCACTCTTCGTCAGGTTGACTATTATACGAATGCGTGTAAGTACCTTGGTCTTATGAATGATGATTGGAGTGCAACTGAACTCGCTAATGACATTTTTGAGAATACACCAGCTGAGGTTACAGAACGTGTATATCAAAGAATCATTGAAGATGAGATAATGGGTCAAGTTTATCAATCGTTAATCTCTGACACAGAGGAAAATACATCTGAGCTCGCCAAAGAACTTGTTAAGGAATATTTTCCTGGTTATAGTGAGGCAGTCTATTTGAGACGTTCAGACAACATTGTAAAATGGTGTAAAAAGATTATAGCTTACATGAATAATAACTAAAACTACAATAATATGGAAACACTTACTGAATTACAAATTCAAAAGATTAAAGGGCACATGCTTCATGAGGAAGATGCTCTGAAAGTTAAATTCAAGGCAAAAAATACTGAATTTGACACGAAAAAAGTGCTTCATTCTGAGGTTGAAGCATATGAGAACATGGGCTGGATTGCAGGAACGCCGATGAAGACGAAGACACCAATATCACAAAAAAAAAACCATAGTCGTCAACTTGAAGATGATATTTGGTGCATGTTCTATAAACTAGGTTTTAAAATATTGAATGCCGATGAGAACCTTCGTGTTCAGTGGGGTAGCAATGAAGAAGATACACAACAATTAGATGTGGTTGCTGTTGGTGAGGATGCTATATTTGTTGTTGAGTGCAAGGCTGCAGATAAGCCGACGACTCATTCTTTCAAAAGTGAATTAAATAAAATGGAGCAATATATGTCTGGAGTATCTTCTGCTCTTCGACAGATTTATGGCTCTGATAAGCGCGTAAAATTCATATTTGCGACTCGTCAGTATCGTTTCTTGGAAGAGGGCGAAGACATTCTTAGAATGCGTAATTATGGGATTTTTCACCTGAATGACACCTCGTATGCATATATTTGTAACCTCATCAAATCCTATAAAGATTCGGTGATTTATCAATTCAATGGTTTGATGTTCAAGGATGAATTGATAAATGATAAGCCAATAACAATTCCTGCATTGAAGGGTAAAATGGGGGATAAAAAATATTATCTTTTTTCCATTGAACCCAGTACTCTGCTAAAGATAGGTTTTGTCCTTCATCGAACAAAAGTGAATGATTCTATGGCACCAACCTATCAGCGATTGCTTGTTCCGAGCAGATTAAAAGGAATAACAAAGTTTATCGACGGAGGAGGGTATTTTCCGAACTCAATTATTCTTAACTTTTCCGAACCTAATGATGACTTAAAAATCACATTTGATTCAATTCATAAAGAGGAAGCCTCTGATGCTGAATTTGGTTTACTTAATATTCCAAATGCATATGGAATTGCGTATATCATAGACGGCCAACATCGTGTTTATGGTTATGCTAATTCAAAGTATAAGGATGAACATACGATACCCGTAGTGGCTTTTCAAAATATGTCATCTGAAGAGCAATTGAAGATTTTCATGGAAATTAATGAGAATCAGAAATCCGTGAGTCCTAGTTTGCGTCTTGACCTTGAGGAAGATTTGTACTGGAAGGCTGAACGTCTTGATTCTCGAATGAAAGCTCTTCGTTCATCAATCATAAAATCTTTAGCCGGCAATTCAAATAATGTTCTGTATAATATGATTTCTATTGGTGAAGATTCATCAAAATTATCGTTTAAACCATTTGATACTGCTTTGAGTCGTTCGGGACTAATTCCAAAAGCATCAGCAACCCAATGGACTGGTGATACGGATATATGTATCTATAATACAAATGAAACCGAGATTGATAAAGCGATGAAAGATTCTCGAAAGAAGATAACTCAATTTATTAATGGCGCATATTCTATCGCTGAAGTTGTTATGGATGATGAGGTTAAGAATGATTACTTGTTTTCTAATCGCGCCACATTCGCATTTATTGCTTTAATTGGCTCGTTGCATTCCTACCTGATTAAGATAGATGCAATTACTCCATCTTCAAGTATCAATGATAGAGTAAACGCGATTAAGCCTTATATAGAAAGCCTTTCAATTGATATCAATAATCTTCCTGATGAAGATAAACGTACCATAAAAGGTGTTTTAGGTCAAGGTGCAGATACTTATTGGTTTCGCTCTTATCAAAATATTATTAATAAAAAATTCCCAGAATATTCGCCCCACGAACTAGAGGAATGGAAAGAAACCCAGGATCAAAGTGTTCAACAAGAAGGCGCAGACCGAAAGAGTGATATTCGAAAACAATTGCGCGTGATTGTCTTCGACCGCCTTGAAAAAGTTTATGGTAGTAAATGGGTAAACAATGTTGCCGTGCTTAGAAATAGCGTTGAAGGGCGCATAATAAAAACATTTGGCGATAACGATGACTTCGAGATGACTGATTTTGACTGGAAGGATTATATTGAAATTTCTGAATATAAGGAAATTATCTATAAAAATTTCAGCTATAAAGAATTTGAGGAAGCGTTTGCCATTAATATTGGCCTTGAATTTAAATCTAAAAAAGATAAGTTGGCATGGATAAACATGATAACCGAGACGAAAGGAAAGAAGCTAATCGCACTAACTCGTTCTGATTTGAATCGTCTTGAGTTAATTAATGCTCATCTCGCACAATACATGGTTGACGAATAATGTACAAAGAAATAATACGAACGGATAAGACGCTTCGCCCATACCAACAAAAAGCAAAAGAGGATATCTTTGCTGCATGGGATGAGTGCGATAATGTAATGTTTCAGATGCCAACTGGAACAGGAAAGACGCGCCTTTTCACGTCAATGATTAGTGATATCAAGGCCTGGGGTATCATAAACCAAAGGAATACTAGAATCTTAATCATTGCTCATAGAATTGAACTTATCGAACAGATAAGCGAAAGTTTAGAAAAGTATAAGGTCGCCCATGGAATCATTGCTGGAGGAAAGGAACGAAATCTTCGTCATCCTGTTCAAGTGGCTTCAATTCAGACGATTACGCATAGGACTAATGCTGACATTGCAAATAGTTTAGATGTTGATTTCATCATCATTGACGAAGCCCATCACTCTGTTGCTAATTCATACAAGAAGTTGTGGGACCTATATCCTAATGCGAAAAAACTTGGTGTAACGGCGACACCATGGCGAATGAATCACCTTGGGTTTACATCGATATACGAAAAAATAATTGTTTCCAAACCAATAAAGGAGTTTATTGCAGAGGGGTGGCTTGCACCCTATATTTACTATTCAATAAAGGATGGGAGCCAAATTCATCAAGATATCAGTTCTATTGATGATTTTGATGTGGAAGGGGACTACAAGATTTCCGCACTTGAGCGGGTTATGGATAATAGGACTATCCGGGCCGGGCTCTTGAAAAGTTACTTAGAACGAGCAAAAGGTAAAAAGGGAATCATCTATTCGGTTAGCCGTAAACATAGTGACCATATATGTGAGGAGTTTAAAGAGGCTGGTATTAACATTGTTCGCATTGATAGCAAGACTCCGCGAGATGAAAGGCGTTTGTATGTTCAAAGGTTTAGGAACGGCTTGATTGATATAATTGTAAATGTTGACATCTTTTCAGAAGGGTTTGATTGCCCAGATATTGAATTTATCCAATTGGCTAGACCTACTAAATCTTTAGTCAAGTATTTGCAACAAGTGGGTCGTGGTCTTCGACCAACTCAAGGAAAATCAAAATGTATTATTTTGGATAATGTAGGGGCTCACCTTGAATTTGATTTGCCTGATTCAGATAGAACTTGGGAATTGGAGTTCGAGGGTGAACCTCGTCAAACGAGAAAGACAGGCATGGTAATCCAAAGCAGAGTTCCATCTTCAAGAGAAAGAACTTTTGAAGAAGGTACTGAAGAATTGGGTTTAATAGAGGAAGTTAAGACCTATACTATGCCAAATGAGCCAGAACCCGCAGTCTTTAAATGGAAAGAGGATGACGATAAATTACTTCGGACCTTGTTCCTTGAGCGGAATTGTTCCGTGGAAATTATTGCGACGGTATTTAACCTTGATGAGTCAGAAATTCAAGAACGCATCGATAACCTGAATCTATTAGGAACAGACTAATTGTAGTTATTTTTATGATACATCAATCGCCCCGCGGGAAATTTCCTGCGGGGCGATTGAAAAAAACGGGGGAGACTGTTACAGTAAAACGGAGCAGACTGTTACAGTTTTGATGGCGCAAAA
>CALEJB010000015.1 GCA_937898675.1 uncultured Prevotellaceae bacterium | reverse complement strand
TCACATACCCGCCAAATATTTTCGAGACTTTTTTTCAAGAAATTTTCAACAAATCACCCAAGTGGCTGATAGTCAAAGAGATACTTTTTTTTAGGGAAAATGTGATCAATTTTTGGGATCGCTCATATTTTGGGCAAAAACCAGCGGGAGCGCTCTCAAAATGGAGGTCGCTCCCGCTGGTTTCAGTTTCTTTCCCTATCAGGCGTTGACCTGGACCTTGATGCCAGCGTCGCGGAAACGCTGCGCAATGCGCTCCAGCTCCTCCTTGGTGACCTTCACAAGATTGTCGGCGGGCGTTTTGCGGTCGATAGCGTAGAGCATCACTTCGCGCGGCTTGATCTGGAGATAGGCGCTGAGCAGGGCATCCAATTCCTCGTCGGTGGTATTGTCAAACTTCTCGCCCTCGTACTCACCGCGAATCATGATGGTCTGGACGACGCACTGGCCCGCAAACTGCTTGAGGTCGGCAATGACGCCCTCGGGCAGGCAGTTGGGCGACGCGGGGCGGTTGAGGACGATAAAGGTGTGCGGCATGGCGCTGTCCAACTTGAGGATGTTGTTGTCCACCTTGAGCAACGCCTCGGCCACGGCAGGCTTGCCCGCCATCGTCGAGTTGCTGAGTACCGAGACCTTGGCCTCGGGGAAATATTGGGTGCGCAGGCGCAAGGCGTCCTCGACCACCTTCTTGAACTCGGGGTGCAGGGTGGGTTCGCCATTGCCCGAGAAGGTGATGACATCCAGCGTCTGTCCCGCCGCCTTCATCTCTTCAAGCTTGCTCTTGAGCTGTCGCTTGACAGTCTCGCGGGAGGGCACGCCGTCGTTGCCGGGCCCCTGGGCATTGAAACCAGCCTCGCAGTAGAGGCAGTCAAAAGAACAAATCTTGCCATCGTTGGGCATCAGGTTAATGCCCAGCGACATGCCCAGCCGGCGGCTGTGAATGGGGCCATATACTGTAGAATGGAAAAGTACGGTTTGCATATCGTTATTGAAGTTTCATGAGTTACACATTATATATAATATATAGAAAGGCCAAAGCCATTTATTCCAGATTGAGTTGCTGCAGCAGGTCGCTCACATCGATGTGGGATAGCGTGCGGCGCTGTTGCAGGTGGTCCACAAAGGCATCGATGGCGCGCCTGACCTGGGTGTTGGCAAACAAGCGCATCATGCTGTCGAACGCCTCGTCAAAGATGGGCTGCACCTCGTCGCGCTCGAGTTGGCAGCTCTCCCATCCGTCCTCACAAGCCGTGTTGAACAGCTGCTCACGCAGATTGGCATCCACCGTGTCGTTATCGAGCACCATGCGCCGACACAGGGCATTGGCAACCACGAGCCCTACCGTCACACGGTAGTGCCCCAGGATGTACTGCCACGCCCCGCGGGGCGAGAGGCGCGGATTGCCGGCAAAGAAAAATTCCGGAGTGAACTGGATGAGACGCTCGCCATCGAGCGTTACGGCCCGAAGCAGGTCGTCGGCGTCAAACGCCGAGAGGCCCAGCACCATGCCGGCTGCGCCGTAGCTCTTGTCCAATTCGTCCCGATATTTCATCAACATTTGTTTTTCAGACATATATCAATGCTTATTTGCGGCCAAAGTCGGCGGGGATTTCGCCCCACTGCTTGGTGTCCCACTTGAGGATTTGGTTGCGCCAGGCGTGAGTTGCCAGCCAGGCCTCGGCACGCTTGACAATCTCGAACAGGCGGGCATTTTCGGGCGTACGCTCCAGTTTGGTCTTGCACTGCTTTTGCCTCACCCACGCCAGCGCCGTGCGGCTGTCGCTGTAGATGGCCGTGTGGTCGTTGCGCTGCTGGGCAAACAGCGCCAAGGCATGCACTATGGCCAAGAACTCGCCGATGTTGTTAGTCGCACTGAGGAAAGGCCCCTGATGGAACAGCTCCACCTGTGAGGGGATGTCCACGCCACGGTACTCCATCGTGCCGGGGTTGCCCGAGCAAGCACCATCGACAGCAATAGCATCGTGGACGATATCGGGAATGGCATCATAGTTCACAAACTCCTGCCGCGGCCCGCGGGCAATCGCCTTGAGAATATCCATCTCACCAGGGCCATTGCGAAACGCCTCGACCGCCTCCTGCTGGGTAGCGAACGACTTGTAACGAGCCCCGGGCACGCCCTTGACCCGCAACTCACACTCGGCCCATGAGTCACAGATGCCAGGCTCGGTGCCCTGCCAGACGACATACCACTTGCGCTTGCTGCTTGCCATTAACTGATCATTGATTTAACGTGCAAAATTACGAAAAACTTTCCGTTTTCCTATTCTTGGCATCCATAAATAGTGCAAATGTCATTCCACGCCCAGCAGAGCCGCCAAGCGGCGGGCGGTGCGGGCAGTTGCCGCAGGCGTCTCGATGTCGGTTGAGTCAAAGTGCAACCGGGCCTGGGAATAGTATGGGGAGCGCTCGGCCAGTTCGCGCCTGACAAGGGGCAACACCGCATCGTCGGGGAGGGCATTAATCTTGGGACGCTTGCACTTTTGCTCAGGGAGCAGCAGGCGGGCGGTCATGCGCTCGGGGGTGGCAGTGAGCCACACGGTGTCGCCGGCGGCATTCATCACCGCCATGTTGTCGCCGTGGCAAGGCGTGCCGCCGCCGCAACCGACAACAACACCGTCAACCGCAGCTACTGCGTGCAGCGCCTCGCGCTCCAGTTCGCGAAATCGCTCCTCGCCCAAGGTGGCAAAAATCTGCACAATGGTCATGCCGCATTGCTGCTCGATGCGATCGTCAAGGTCGATGTAGGACACGCCCATCTCGCGGGCGAGCGCCTCGCCCAGAGTGGTCTTGCCGCAGCCCATATAGCCAACGAGGAAAACGGGTTTCATCAATGAGAAAGTAGGGGGGGATGTTATAGCCAGCCAGCCTTGCGATACCAGGCGATCGTCTCATGGATGCCGTCGCGCAGCGGGTACTGCGGATCGAAGTCAAAGTCGAGGCGAGACTCGGTGATGTCGCATTGCCAGTTGCGCTGCTTGAGAATCTTGAACTTGTCGCGATTGAGCGTGCTGGGCTTGAGCGTCACCTTGCCCCACCACTCGGCCACACTGCACACGGCCTTTACCAGCCACAGCGGACAAATGACGGGAATGACGAACTTCTTGCCCAGTTCCTTGCAGACAATCTTGCGGAACTCCCGTTGAGTATAAGCCCTGTCCTCGCTGATGTAATAGGCCCAGAGCAGCGGGCCTTTTTCCAACGCGTCCATGACACCCTTGGCAACGTCCTTGACATAGACAAACGTGAGCATCTGTTTCCTGAAGCCGACGCTGAAGTCAAAACCATACTTGATGCTCTTCATCACCATCAAATAGTCACGGTCGCGGGGTCCATAGACACCGGTGCATCGGAAAATAGTGTACGGGAAATCCTTCAGGCTCTTAAGATAGGACTCGGCCTTGAGTTTGGACACGCCATAGTAAGTGTTGGGGGCAGGAATGTCGCTGATATCAAACGGCTGATAAAACCTTTCGTCGCCCGGTCCCAGCACACTGAGGCTGCTCATCATCAGGAACACGTCGGGCGTCATCTCGACCGCCCTCAAAGCCTTGACAAACGTCCTGAGAAAGCCGTTGTTGACCCGTTCAAATTCGGCATAGTTGGTGCTCTTGGTCACGCCCAGGTTGTGGACGATGTAATTCCACCTGCCCCACTCGCCCAAGTGTTCGCGCAGGGTCTCCTCAAGGTTGTCCTGATTGGTGTAGTCAAGTTCGATGAAATGAATGCGCTCGTCCTGCAGGTATTCGCGGCTCGTGGTCGAGCGGACAGCCGCCCACACATCGTGACCGCGCTTGAGTGCCTCTTCAACAAGGAAACCTCCGATGAAACCTCCGGCACCAGTGATGAGAATGCTTTTCTTGTCCATTATTCAAATTAGTTATCTCGTGTAACTGGTTTTTCCTCAACAGCCTCGATCACGTGCCGGGCGATGTAGTCGGGAGAAATATTCTTGAGGCAACGGTAGTCACCATATCTGCACTTCTTATCGCCAGTGATAGAACACGGGCGGCAGGCCATATCCAGCTGGATGTCGTCCTCGACGGCCTGGCGGTAGCCCAGGTAACCGCAGGCGGGAGCCGTGGGGCCCCAGACCGTCATGGCCTGCAGGTCAACCAGCGACGCCAGGTGCATGTTGGCCGACTCCATGGTGAGCATGAGGTCGCAGCGCGACAGCAGCGTGTACTCGTCGGCAAATCCGTGCTTGACCTCGGCCATCGAGATGACGCGCTTGTACTTGCGGGCGATGGCGCGCAACGCCAGTTTCTCGGCCTTGCCGCCGCCCATGAGGAAAATGTGGTAGTTCTCGCGCTCGGCCAACTTGGCAATCACCTGCTCCATCAGTTCCAGCGGATAGGTCTTGCCGGGATGTGACGAGAACGGCGAGACAGCAATCCAGCGCTGGCCGGGCTCCTTGGGCGGCACAATAGCACTCGAGGGCCACGGGCGCCCGTCAAACAGACGCGTGAAATTGTCGGGTGTTTCAAGCCCCAACTGCCTGAACACATTGCGGTAACGCTCGTGGATGGGAGTGACCGGCTCGTCGGTCTTGTGGCTGACCAGCGCCCTGCGCTTGGGCTTCTCACGGTCGAGGCGCGCAATCGTGGCGCCCTTCATCTTCATGTAGGTGTCAATCACCCATGTGCCCGACACATTGTGCAGGTCGGCCACCGCGTCGATAGCAAAAAGGTGGCGCAGGCGCGCAGCAAACTTGATCAAACGGTGCACACCGCTGTGGTTCTCCTTGATGTCGAAGTCCACCACCTTGAGGTTGGCAGGACGGTCATGGAACATCGAGGCGGGCCACTTCTTGGTCACCATGATGAACCGCGTGCCGGGGTTGGCCTTGCAGATGGGATACAGCACAGGAATGACCATCGCCACATTGCCAAGCACCGACAGGCGCATGACGAGCACATTGCGGAATTGCTTTTTATCGTTTGCCATACTGTGGGCAAAGTTACACATTTTGTGAGAAATATGCAACTGTTTTCCCGATTATTCCACCATTTTAACGACACGGGCAATGATGTCGTCGGGGGAGATGCCGCGCAGGCAGCGGTAGTCGCCGTAGCGGCACGCGCGCTCGCCGTAGATGGAGCACGGGCGGCAGGGCAGGTCGAGCTGGATGTCGGTGGCGGCGCTCTGGCCGTAGCCCTGGAAACCGCAGGCGGGCGATGTGGCGCCCCAGATGGCCACCGCCTTGAGCCCGACGAGTGACGCCAGGTGCATGTTGGCGGAGTCCATGGTGAGCATCAGGTCGCACTTGGACAGCAGCGCAAACTCGTCAATGAAGCCGTGCTTGACCTCGGCCATGGAGATGACATGCCGGTGCTCGCGGGCAATCTCGCGGCACACCTGTTTCTCCTCCTTGCCGCCGCCCATGAGGAATACCCAGTAATTCTCGCGCTGGACCAAGCCTGCCACCACCTGCTTCATCAGGTCGAGCGGATAGACCTTGCCCTCGTGGGCCGAGAATGGCGACACGGCAATCCAGCGCTGGCCGGGCTCCTTGTTGAGCACGACAGCGCTCACGGGCAGGGGACTGCCGTCAAACAAGCGGGTGAAATTGTCGGGAACTTCCAAGCCCAATTTGCGGAACACATCCAAGTATCGGTCGTGTGTGGGCGTGGGATGGTCGCCGGGCTTGTGGTTGACGAGCGCCTTGCGGCGGGCGCGCTGTTTGTCGAGTTTCACGACAGGGATGCCGTGCAACTTCATCGAGGCACCTATCACCCAGGTGCGCAGCACGTTGTGCAGGTCGGCCACCGCGTCAATGCCGTATTCACGGCGCAGGCGCGCGGCCAGTTTCATCAAGCCCGGGATGCCCTTGCACTCCTTGCTGACATCGATGCCCAGCACCTCGAGGTTGTCGGGGCGGTCCACAAACATCGACGAGGGCCACGGCCTGGTAACCATGAGAAACCGCGTGCCGGGGTTGGCGCGGCACACGGGGTACAGCGCCGGGATGGTCATGGCCACATCACCCAGCGCCGACAGGCGCATGACAAGCACGCTGCGGGACGCCGCGTCACTGCTTTTTGCCATACAGCACGGGGTTGGTGTCCGGGTCGTTGTACATCTTCATCTGGCGATAGACCTTCATGTACTTGCGGCCGGCGGCGATGTCGGCGAGCAACTGGTCGATGGCCGTCGTCAGGTCGGTGCGCTGTTCGAGCAGCACACCCAGTTTGGCCTGGCACTTGGCCTTGTGGGCCTCGTCGGCGTCGGCGCGCTGGGCCTGCTCGCGCATGTGCCAAATCTTGAGGGCGAGAATCGACAGGCGGTCAACGGCCCACGCGGGGCTCTCGGTGTTGATGGTCGCGCCCGGCATGATGTTCACGTCGGCATACTGCTGGCGGAAGTAGGTGTCAATCTCCTCGACCAAGTCGGTGCGGTCCTGGTTGCTGCGGTCGATGCGGCGCTTGAGGGCCAGGGCAGCCACGGGGTCGATGGCCTCGTCGCGTATGATGTCCTCGAGGTGCCACTGCACAGCGTCGATCCAGCACTTGCGGGCCAGACGGCCCTCGATGGAGTCGGCGTCAAAGGGATTGGCAAACGCGGCGTCAATGTCATCGGTGCGGTGGTAAAGGCTCACCGTCTGGTCAAAAATCTCGTTGCAGTTGTTGGCAAATGTCATAGTATTTCTTGTTTTAGTTTTTGGTGATTTGTCGGTCGCCGCGGCAATGCTGTGTCAGTGCGACGGCTGGTCGATGCGCTCGCCCTTGAGGGTGGCGCTGGATGCACTCAACACGCGGCAGGTCACCAAGTCGCCGGGCTGCTCGCCGCTGGCGGGGAAGACGATGACCTTGTTGTGCTGGGTGCGGCCAAACATGTCGTCGCGGCTGCGCTTGCTGTAGCCCTCGACCAGCACCTCGAAGGTCTTGCCCACGTCGGCGCGGTTGCTGCACAGCGAGAGTTCGTTCTGCAGGGCAATCATGCGGTTGAGGCGGTCTATCTTCACATCCTCGGGCACATTGTCGGGCAGGCGCTGGGCGGCAAAGGTGCCGGGACGCTCACTGTACTTGAACATGAACGACGAGTCAAAGCCCACCTCGCGCATGAGCGACAAGGTTTCCTCAAAATCCTCTTCGGTCTCGTCGTGGAAGCCCGTAAACATGTCGGTCGAGATGCCGCAGTCGGGCATGGCGGCGCGGATGCGGGCAATGCGGTCGAGGTACCACGCGCGGGTGTACTTGCGGTTCATGAGTTTGAGAACCTTGTCGCTGCCGCTCTGCACCGGCAGATGGATGTGGTTGCAGATGTTGGCATGGCGCGCCATGGTGTCGATGATGGCGTCGCTCAGGTCCTCGGGGTTGCTGGTGGTGAAGCGCACGCGCATCGCGGGGGCGGCATCGGCCACCATGTCGAGCAACGTGGCCAAATCGACGGGTTCGCCGCCGTCGGCGGGCTTGTAGAGGTAGGAATTGACATTCTGTCCCAGCAGGGTCACCTCCTTGAATCCGCGGGCCTGCAGGTCGGCGAGTTCGTTGAGGATGCTCTGCGGCTCGCGGCTGCGCTCACGGCCGCGGGTGTAGGGCACGATGCAGTAGGTGCAAAAGTTGTTGCACCCGCGCATGATGCTGATGAAACCGCTCACACGGCTGCCGCCCACGCGCGTGGGTATGATGTCGCGGTAGGTCTCGGTGGTCGAGAGCTCGGTGTTGATGGCCTTCTCGCCACGCTCGGCCAGCGCGATGAGCGACGGCAATTCCAGATAGGCGTCAGGACCCGCCACCACATCCACGTCATAATCGCTGATGAGGACCTCCTTGAGTCGCTCGGCCATGCAGCCGATGATGCCGATGATGAGGCGGCGCTGGCGCTTGTGGCGCAGGGCGTTGAGCTGGTTGAGGCGCGAGAAGATGCGTTGCTCGGCATTGTCGCGCACCGAGCAGGTGTTGATAAATATCGCGTCGGCGACGTCAATGTTGTCGCAGGTCTCATAACCCGCCATCTTCATCACGGTGGCCACCACCTCGCTGTCGGCCACGTTCATCTGGCAGCCGTAGGTCTCGAGCATCAACCGCTTGGGCGCGTCGCCCTGGGCATCGTAGGTCAATTTCATGTCGATTGTCTTTTTTGTTTTGCCAGGTGCAAAGGTACATCTTTTCGGGGACATTTTGCGCTTTCAGGGCCATTTAGGGTTAAAGAATAACGGTTAATGAGGCGATTTTAGGGCATTTATATTGATTATTCCAAAAAAACTGATTTACTTTGCCTAATAAAAACAAAACAAAGGCAAAAAAAGGTGAAATCAGACTTTAGAACAAACTTGAAACTTCATCCCATTCCCAGCCGCTACTACCGGCCCATGAATGAGATAGAACTGGCATCGCTCACACGCTATGAGAAAGTGAGCACCACCGTCATCGAGAGCACCGACCAGGGTGCGCGCGAGGCGGCGCTTGCTGTGGCACACACCATCAACGAGTGTGTGCAGCGCCAGGGACGCTGCGTGATGGCATTGGGCTTTGGGCGCTGTGTGACCAAGGTGTATGACGAACTGGTCAAACTGTACTTTGCCGACAAGGTGAGCTTTGCAGGCGTGATTGCCTTCAGCCTGGGCGAACTGCGCATTGGCGACACGGGGGACCCCGAAATCAGCGCCCGCGCGCGGTTGCACAGTTGCCTGTACAGCAAGGTGGACATCGAGCCCCACAACATCCATACCTTTAACCTCGACGCCAATCTGGACTCGGTGCACGGCGTGTGCAAGGCCTATGAGCAAGAAATCATCGACGCCGGCGGACTTGACCTCGTGGTGTGCGAACTGCATGAAGATGGCAGCCTCGCCTACAACGAGCCCGGCTCGTCGCGCACCAGCGCGTGCCGCCTGATGAGGCTGGGCAACGAGACCCGCAACGCCCTGTCCGAACTGTTCCAGAGCGAGTCCATTCCCACCACGGCCGTGACGCTGGGCATGGGCAACATCCTGAGCGCGCGCCACATCGTGTGTGTGGCATGGGGCGAAGGCAGCGCCGACGCCGTGTACCACACCATTGAGGGCAAGATGACCGACCAGGCGCCCGCCACCTTCCTGCATGTACACAACGACGTGAAGATGATTGTGGACCTGGACGCCGCATCGCAGCTGACGCGCATCAACTACCCCTGGAAGGTCACCTCATGCGAGTGGAACGACTACCTCATGCGCCGCGCCATCGTGTGGCTGAGCGAGCAGACCGGCAAACCCGTGCTCAAACTCACCAACAAGGACTACAACGAGTATGGCCTGAGCGAACTGGTGGCGCTGTATGACTCGGCCTACAATGTCAACATCAAGGTATTCAACGAGTTGCAGCACACCATCACCGGATGGCCCGGCGGCAAGCCCAATGCCGACGACACCTACCGCCCCGAGCGAGCCGCCCCCTACCCCAAGCGCGTGCTCATCTTCAGTCCCCACCCCGACGACGCCACGGTGTCGATGGGCGGCACGGTGCGGCGGCTGGTGCAGCAGGGGCACGACGTGTACCTCGTGTTTGAAACCGACGGCGATGTGGCCGTGAGCGACGAGGACCTGCTGCGCACGTCAATCATGGGCTACAGGCTCATGAAGCGGTTCAGAGACGACGATCTGGAATTTATCACCCGCTCGATTGCCAAAATCGAGAACAAACAGCCCGGCGCGCCCGACGATGAGGACAACCGCTACATGAAGGGCGCCCTGATGCTGAGCGAGGCCTACATGGCGGCACGCCAGATGGGCATCCAGCAAGACCACCTGTGCGACCTGCGCCTGCCGTTCTATGTCGATGACCCGCACGGGCAGGGCAAGGTAACCGAGGCCGATGCCAAGATCATTGAGGACCTGATAGTGAGGCTCAAGCCCACCCAGATTTTCATGGACAACGACCTTGCCGACCCGCACAACACCCATGCCCGCGCCAACAAGGCGGTGATGATGGCCATCAACAACCTCAAGGACGAGGCGTTCATGCGCGACTGCCGCGTGTGGATGTACCGCGGACAGTGGGGGCAATGGGATGTGGACCAGGTGGAGATGGCTGTGCCGATGAGCCCCGAGGAGTTCGGCGAGAAGCGCAGCGCCATCCTCAAGTTCCAGTCACAGATGCAGGACGCCCCATTCCGCACCGTTGCCGACGGCAAACTGTCGTGGCAGCGGTCCATCGAGCGCAACCGCGACATGGCCGTGCGGTACCAGCAGCTGGGGCTGGCCACCTATGAGGCCATCGAAGCCTTTGTGCAATACCGCTTCAAGGACGAAGCCACCCATTAGGCAACTATATATAATATATAATGTGAAAGGCGACGCCAGCCAGGCGGCCGCCTTTCTTGTTGTTCACGCACGCCCGGCCATGCTAATTGCACTAATCCGACAATTGGCACGATTATATTGCTGCCTGCTGCCAGAAGGGCAAAATATTCCTTTTCACACTATACTGTCTTGTTTGGCACAATATTAACCACCAAGCAATCAGAGTTTTTTGCAATTAGTAAATTTTGCGGTTTTTTAACGTATATTTTGTGCGGTAGCGTGATAATTGGCAGTAATTTTGCGCTGTTTTTACGTCGTAAAATCAGATTGTGCATTAAAAACAGATAACGACAACTAAATTAGGTACATATAAAAAATAAATTAATCAAATGACAACCAAAAACAAGATTGGGCTCCTCGTTGCAGTCCTGTTGATGATTGTGGGCACCTTGCCCGCATTCAGTCAGGCAACCCCTGATGTTCCCCACACCAAAGCATGGTATAGCGCCTTTAGCTATACGTGGACCGACGCCAATGGTGCATCTCACACCAGCAGCTACACCGAACCCGCTACCGACCCCTATCAGATTTATGATTTTGTGAAGCACCTGTACTCCAACCCGGACATCCCCGGCCTCCAGTACTCGCAATTTTTCCCCAACCAGGGCACCAATCCAAAAACGCAAAGCCCTGCGCGGGCGATTGACTACCGCTTGCCCTTCAATTCCTCAAATACCGATGCGGGATGGGGTGTGGGTGATGTTCCTGAGCCCAAGAGCAACGGTTACACGACCTTGATTGTTAAGGTAAAGAAACTCGTAGGCTGCAACCAATATTATTCTGGTGCTACCGCCAAAAATTCTATCATCAATGTCATTACTAACAACATCGATGAAGTGCAGTTGCTGACCGACGGCTTGCGCGTTGACGAAGGCGGCGACCGGGCAGGCACGGTATTTACCTACAGCGGCGACCTGAACCTGTTCTATTTTATGTCCAAGGGCAAGAACAGCGCAGTCGCCAAATACTCGGTCCGGACTAGTGTCCACTGGGTATATGCTCCGTTCTATACCATGTTTGAAGAATACAGCCCTACCACCAAAGATACCGGCTCGGATATCACCGACTTCTATTCCCAGATGGTGCAAGGCGAGGTTTATTCCGTTGTGCATGACTGCGCCAGCGCCATTCAGCAGAAGCACCCCTTCTCGATGGCGGGCCAAAACGCCACCGAGACCAAGGCGCTGAACAACCTGGTGTTTTACATCCCCGACAACCGCGCAGTCCCCGCTAATATCATAGACGGACGAAACTATGAACCTGAGTATGCCCCCCAAGTGGGCCTTTACATGGTAGAACTTGAGGCCAGCGCCATGCCCAGCGACACCACCGAGCACGAGTATGATGTAACCATCAACTGGAAATCATCGCTCGACAAAATCACCGGCACCCATGTTCCCGTGACCTACGAACTGTGGGCCTACTGGACCGACCCCGTGACCGGCGAGGAGCATGCCGAGGTCATCTACACGGGCAGCGACACCTCCTTCACCTACTCGGTGCCCCAGTTCCCCGACGGCTACACCATCGACTATAAGGTAAAGGAAACGCCTGTGGGCACAACCAACGCGGATTTCTATGCCTGGAGCAACATCGACAATGTGATTATCCCCGGCTACTACGAATTCCTGATGCTGCAGCGCAACCACTACGAGAGCGACTTTGTGCTGGACGAGGACCGGAACTATTACCGCAACTTCACCTCGCCCATCAACGACTATGGCGTGGGCTTCACCCCCAAGGCCATCAAGGACGGCTCGGACCACTTCGTCCTCATGCGCGAGAGCCTCGACGCAGCAGGCCAGAAATGGTATGACAATGCCGACGCCCCCCTCGTGGGCGATGACGTGAACCCCGCTCCCGCTGCAGACCTGTACCTCAAGACCATGTACGGCAAGGTGTTCTACAAGGTTGACTACAGCGACCGCGCCCAGTACCAGCATCACCTCGCCGGCGCCCAGACCACCCCGGTCCAGAACGATGCAACGAGTGGCGAGGATTTCATCGCCTACAGTGAGTACCATGTGGGCCCCTATGCCTACACCGACGGCTTCAACAGGGCCGACTACGGCATGGAAGGCGCCTCCAACAGCAGGCACAGCCGTGTGGGTGTTGTGCTCAACCCCGCCGACTACATGGACCACGTGGGCGACACGATTGTGGGCTTCACCTTTGCCACCGCACCCGATGACCCCGCCACCACCGAGGTTTATCAGTTCCAGTGCAGGTACATCAACGGTGAATACACCGACTCACTCAACTATGCCACCCAATGGTATTACAACATGGACAACAGCACCGACATGCACCCCGACAAGGGCATTGCGCTGGGCAACGGCTGGCATGAGTTCCGCCTGTCCGAGCCCATCGTGTTCAACCCCGGCAGTGATGTGGACTACATCTGGATTGGCTATGAGTTCAAGCAGGACTTCAACACCCTTGCCGTGAACAGGGACTGCAAGGACCACCACAACATGGTATTCTATTACCCCTCGGCCAACGCCGAAAAATGCGTGTTTGGCGACTCGACCGACGTATTTGGCGGAGCCTTGGCCATCCACCTGATTTTCAAGAACGACACCGAGATTGAGGTGCCCGAAGGCTACAGCCCGCTGCAGGGCGTGTATGGCGACTATGACGCCATCGACTTCACCGGCATCGAGTTCTGCGACGAGCCTTGGGCAAAAATCACCGACAACCAGCATCCCGACCGCTACAACTACTGGCTGCAGGAAATCAACAATGGCTCAACGGGCCGCAAGACCAACAGCGTCAACTTCCCCGTCTATAAGACCGAATCTAAGATTGAGGGTTTCTACACCCAGGATGAGGTTGAGGGCGACACCGACCACCACCTCAAGGTAAACGTGGTGAATGCCGATGTGGAGATGTCCCTCGAGCACGAGTCGATGATCTACTTCTACTCGCTCGACCGCGGCTATAACACCAAGCCCACCCAGAAACGCATCGCCCGCGTGCAGAACAGCGCCAACGCTGTCGGCAACTACATGGAGACGAGCCCCGAACTCATTTACCAGGGCGAAACCTACATGACCTCGCTGGAGCAGTACTTCGCACCCATTCACCGCTGGGACGGCGTGGACGTGAAGACCGGCACCTATGACAACGGCTACTACATGTCCTACATTCCCATCATCTGGTCGTGGGGCGACGGCGTCTTTGACAACAAGCGCTATGACTGGGATGAGAACGGCATCCACAACAGCTATGGCAGCCCGCGTCACAGGACTGGCGGTGGTAAAGTGGTGTTTGGCAACGGCACCGAGAAATTGGTGCGTCAAACGAGCAACTCCACCTGCTGGAAGGACGAGGACGGTGCCGACTGCTCGATATTCCGCGTCGGTCTCGTCGACCTGATTGGCACCACGCCCATCAACACCATCGAGTTTGAACCCTACATGTACCGTGTATGGGTTGACGGCGATTATCTGCGCGGCTACTACATCGAGACCCTCATCGACGGTGAAGGTGTGGAGCGCCAGAGGTACAGAGGCGACGGCACGAGGCCCAGCATGGTGCTGCTTGACGAACTGATCTCTGACCAGACGCGCGTGAACTGCTGCACCACCAGCGACGACTACTCGGACTGGATTGTCTTTGGCGCCCTGGCCGGCAGCAACCCCAAACTGCGTGCCCGCTTCTATTACAAGGTGAAGCCCAACACCGACATGAAGGCATCAGGCCCCGACTATGGCAAGGCTCTGTATTATGTTGTTGAGACGACCAAGACATTCAACAATGTGCCCACCGGCATCTCCGAGACCATGACCGGCGCGCAGGTTGTCAGCACCACCTACTATAACCTGCAGGGCATGGAGTCGAGCACCCCGTTCAACGGCGCCAACATCGTGGTGACCCGCTACAGCGACGGCTCGACCACCGCAGCCAAGGTGTTTAAATGATGAAAACAACTCTATATATTCATCTACATTGTGTATTAAAATTTAGAAAAAAAACACTGATTAATTTATATTTTATTGCAACCCCGGGGCATGCTGTGAAGCACGTCCCGGGGTTGTTTTTTGGGGGGCTGCCGTCTGCCACGGCAACAAAAAAAGCCCCGTCAAGGCTTCAACCAGAGGCCCGAGTGGGCGGGCCATGCGTCTGATTGCGCTCGACGGGGCGCCATAGTTAATTTGGTTGTCCGATAACCGATTTTCCCCTGCGGCATCACATCGTCACCGCCGCCGGCAGCGTGAGCAGCGCGGGGTCGATTGCGATGCCGTAAGCCCTGCCGGGCTGACCGGTGATGCAGTAACGCTGTTGCATATCCTTGGAAGTGATGTGGTTCTTGACACAGCGGTTGACCTTGGAAATCGTCTGGTTGAGCGACTCGTTCCAGGGGTCGCACAGACGGTCGATGTACTGCTGCACCAAGTCGTCGCGGGCACCAGGCTTGACCAGGCCATAGATGTTGGCCAAGTCGTCGCGGTACTCGTCGATGTTCTTGAGCACGATGCCCTCTTTGCCCTGGCTGCGCAGTTTCATGAACAGGATGTAGAGCGCGCGGCACATGGCGGGCATCTTGATTTCCATCTCGTCATACTCGGGGAGCACGATTTTCATGTCGCCGTTGACGAGCAGGCGCCCGGGCTGGCCGACAATCACCTTGCCGCGCAGCAGGGTGCGAATCATCTCCTCGGGGTCGGCCTGGTGCTTGGCGATATAGTTGACGATGAGGTTGCGAATTTGCTCCAGTTCCTCCTGCTGCTGACGCTCGATGCCATCGACCTCATCAGCCTCGGCACGGTCAAGGAACTCGGCCTCGTCGGGGGCGGCCTCGGAAGTCAAAGCGATGCAAAATCTTATATCCTCATCATCGTCACATGACTCGGCGCGTTGAACATCACTGGCTTTGGTTGCTGTTTTGGAAAACTTCGAAAAAACTGAACGATGGATTTTTCGGCGCGGCTTGGCATAATCTATCGAATGACAGGCATGGACATGCCCGACACAACCGCCAAAGTCGCCTTCGTCAATGACAATGTCGCCCTCGCTACAGTCCATCATGCCAGTCAAAGCATCGCGGAACTTGAGCATCGCCATGCCTTGGATGGCCGGTGCGCCGTGTGCCGTTAGATGCAACGACACGGTGGCACAACGGCCCAGGTTGCCCACGTTGAAACGCCTGGCGATCAACAGCATGCCGTCTTGTGACTCATCGTCAGTCCACTGCACCTGCAACGGAGCGGCAAGCGCTGTCAACTCGTTGGCCGCCTGCTCCTGCCAGCGCACACGCTGGGAATTGCGGCGCACGTAGATGATACCGTATTTCAATTCATGCTGTTGGGGGGTGGAGGTTTCCATATCAATGCTTTGTTTAAGAAAAACTATTTTAACAATCTGGCAAAAACCGTGCCAAAGCGCTTGTGCCACTGCCGCCAACAGCGGGGAGGGCCTCTTGACAAATGGCCTTCCCCGCTTCGGCTTTGCCGAGGGCAGGTTAGTCGTCGCTGTCAAAGAAGTCTTCCTCGTTGATTTTCTTCTTGAGGTTGCGCCTCTCGTCTGCCGACATCGGCGCACACATGCAGAAGGACATCCTGTGGGCCCACCGCTGGCTTGAAAGCCTGTTCTTCTCAAACATCGCCTTGGTGCCGGCTTCGCTCTTGTCGAACCTCATCGAGTGGCGGATGTTGAGCGAGTAGGCCACGGCCTCGACATCGTGGTCGGCGCCGATGTAGGTGAACTGCCACCCTTCGTCCTTATAGCTCTGGATGAGCGCCTTGATGGCGGTCTGGGTGAACTCGCGGGAGGCGTTCTCATAGCCGTCGGTGATGATGGTCACCAGGGCGAGCGCATTCTCCTCCTTGGCCACGGCGGCATGGATGCGGGTGACTGTGGTGCCGATGGCGTCATACAGCGGCGTCATGCAGCAGGGGCGGTAATCACGGTCGGTGAGGGGCTGCACCTCATTGACGGGGATGTTGTCATAGATGGTCTTGAGCTCACAGCCGCAAAAGGCGACCAGCGTCACCATTTGTTCCATCTCGGGGTTATTTTCCTGGGCACTCTTGATAGCGCCGATGGTCTCGTTGACACCGTCGACGGCCTGGCGCGCAATGTTTGTCATGGAACCGCTCTTGTCAAGGACAATCACGTTAAAAACTTTGGTCTTCATACTTGCTATGGTTTAAACAGTGAATAAATGTTGGTTGCAAAAAAAACTTGTCGTGAATCAATCACGGTGCAAAGATATGTATGGAAAATTCAAGGGGCCGTTTTCTCCAAGGTTGCCGTTTTGCCAGACGGAATGGAACCATCTGCCTAAATAACTACAAATCAAGCAAAACCATTACAATTTGTCATGACGACATTTTTTTATTTTTAATCAGGTTGCGCTGTTTTTCACCAAAAAGCATGAAAATTCTGGAAAATGTGCTAACTTTGCGAGTTGCAAGTCAAACGACAACAGAGCGACGCATGAAAGTTAAAATCCACCACGAGGGCGAGAACTTCCTGCTGGTATTGTTCCTCATCATACTGGCAACGGGAGCGATAGCCTACACATTCATCGACTACAAGCCGGTGGCAGTCACCATCATCATCCTGATGGCGATACTTTTCTTGCTGGTGCTCAACTTCTTTAGGCTGCCGCGGCGGCACTTCAACGGTGACAACAGCGACGGCATGGCCGTGGTGTCGAGCGTTGACGGCACGGTGGTGGCGCTGGAAGAAGTGTATGAAGACGAATACCTGCACCGCAATGTGATCCAGTTGTCGGTGTTCATGACCATATTTAACGTACACGCCAATTGGGTGCCCGTCAATGGCGAGGTCACCTACGTCAAGCACCACTCTGGCCGCTTCCTGGCCGCCAACCTGCCCAAGTCGAGCAGCGACAACGAGCGGTCGTCGATCGTCATCAAGACGGCCTGGGGCGAGGAAATCCTCGTGCGGCAGATTGCCGGTGCCATCGCCCGCCGCATCGTCACCTACGTTGAGCAGGGCGAGACTGTGGACATCAGCGACTTCATCGGCTTCATCAAGTTTGGATCGCGCGTGGACATCTTCCTGCCGCTGGACACCACCATCAACGTCAAGCTGGGCGACCGCACCTGGGGCGGACAAACCGAGGTGGCGCGCCTGAGCGGCAAGAAAACCGAAGGCAAAGCATAATCACCCATGAACGCGATTCGCAACAACATCCCCAACGCCATCACCTCGCTCAACCTGCTGTGCGGCTGCTTGGCCGTTGTCATGGCATTTCATTGCTATAACCCCATGTGCGGCACCTCGCTGCCGGGCTACCAGTGCGCCTTTATCCTGATTGCGCTGGCTGCCGTCGCCGACTTCTTTGACGGATTCACAGCACGGCTGCTTCACGCCGTGAGCGGCATCGGCAAGGAACTGGACTCGCTGGCCGACCTCGTCAGCTTTGGCCTCGCGCCCGCGATGGTGCTGTACAACATGATGCTCCGCCACGATGCGGGCCACGTTGCCCTCGCTGCCATGCTGCTGCCCGTGTTCGGGGCACTGCGCCTGGCGCGTTTTAACGTCGATACCAACCAGTCCACCACATTCACGGGGCTGCCCATCCCTGCCAACGCCATCTTCTGGATTGGCCTCACGGCATGGTATGCCATCCATCCCCTGCCCCTGTGGCTGGTGCTGACGCTCATCGCGGCCTTGTCGTTGCTCATGGTGTGCCCGCTCAGGATGTTCTCGCTCAAAATGCACAATCTGTCATCGCTCAAGCACAATTGGGCACAATATTTGCAGGTTGTTGCCACAATAGCACTCGTGGTGCTAACGGGTCTGCCCGGACTGGCAGCCGCCATCGCGCTGTATGTGCTGTTGTCGCTGGTCAAACACGAGAAATAAAAATCCATTGAGATGTCAACACTGCTCATCATCATATTGCTCATCGTGCTCGGGTATATCGCCATGCCCCTGATAAAGGGGTGGCTGTACATGCGCAACCTGCGCGACAAGGTCAACGAGTCGTTTGGCGGACGGCGCAACGACAGCAGCACCAATAAAGAGGGCGACCACAAGATTTACACCGACAAAGACGGCGAATATGCTGAATTTGAAGACATCACAGGCCCCGTGACCGAGGGCCCCGCCCCCAACTGCACAGACGGCAGCGGCACCGTCGTCGAGGAACAAGTCACCGACGCCGAGTTTGAGGAGGTGAAGTAAGTTTGATAAACACAATACTTAGTTAATAATTAATTTAAATATTTGAAAATCAATGAGTTATTTTAA
>CALEJB010000014.1 GCA_937898675.1 uncultured Prevotellaceae bacterium | reverse complement strand
CAGTTATTGAAAGCCAAATAATGTCTTTCATATACATGTAAGAATTTGAGGGGTTCTGATTTCTAAAATTTTCATTACAGCAAATAGAAAGGGCAAAAAAAACGATCCAGAGTGCTTCACAGCACCCTGAATCAAACATTTTAACAACTAAAGAATTTATATATACATGAATAAACCAACTGTCATCCTTTTTCAAAAATCTCAAACGGCAGGTTGGTTACCAGCGTGTAGCCATCGATTAAGTCCTCGTCATCTTTGCAAATGTGCTCAAGGACATTCGTGACTGTGTAATCTTCGCCGTAGCACTTTAGAATAGACCTCAACAGAATCTCATCATAATTAACTGTATCGACTTTACATTCGATTGCAAGATAATTGCCTTCTCTCCTCCAGCAACCACGACCGATCATCCAAATGTCACTTTTCTTCACTTCAACATTCATATAATTTTCTAATTAATATTGTTTTTATCATGTTTCCTGCTGATGATACTCAGTGTAATGCCCCTCGACGCCAGATATTTTACAAAGCGCTTATATTGTTGCTTACGCTGGCGTTTCCTCGGGCATATCACAAAAAGGTCCATCAGCTTTATTGTCAGCTCATAACCGCTTCCGCTGTCATAAGCCATCTTGAATCCCTCGTCATGTTGCTTGAGGGATTCTATGTCGAGGGCGAAATTCCGTTCCTCAAGTTCATTACTATGGCTGTATTTCATTTCGATTTCCTTGATTTGATGGTTAAGGTCACACCTCTATTGGCCAGATCCTTGACCAGCCCGTTATAGGCATCGATTCGCCTTCTTGCTCTTGGGACCAATGCCAGCAAATCTTGTAATTGAACTGTGAGGTGTTGTCCTTCAATAAGAGGCCCGTATTCAGCCTCCAGTCTCTTAACCTCATCGGCATATGGATCACCCGGTTGTTGCTCATCGTCCATATTATCCGGTGCCGTATCTAACTCATTTTTCTCTTCAGCCTCAAGACACGATCTGCGGAAATCTGTCATCGGCTGTTGCGCTGTCTTTGGCATTACAGAAAACAGCGCCTGCAATAATTGAATCATATCTTCTCAAATAACTCATACGGTAGGTTTGTGACATACAGAATTTCGTATACTACTTCTCCCTCATCATTTTCCCATATATAGTCCTCAGTCTTAATGACCTTGTAATCATCGCCGAAGCACTTCAATATGGATCTCAATAGAATCTCTTCAATGTTACAAGTGTCCCCGTCGCATACTATCGCCAGAAATCCACCTTCATTATAGCACGCATAGCCGATTTTCTTAATGTCCTCCTTTGTTACTTCTATATTCATGATTTAGTATTCGTGAATCTTTTTTTGCATTCATCTATTAAATTGTCAAAAAAGTCAGAATAAATATAATTCCCGTTATCTTGCCAAGACCAGAATCGCTCTATTCTTTCTTCATTTGTCATTTTATCAAAGTCTTCATGAGCGGCCTTAAAATCCGTAACCATTTTCTGTATCTGGTCGATTATGCTATCAAACGAATACATGATGGACAGTTCGAAATAAGGTTCTATCAAAGAAAAATCAACATTATTCGAAAGCAAATCATCAATAAAATAGTGCCAACTTGTGTAGATGCGGTTATTAATGTTTGACACAAATACAAAGTTGAAATCAAGAGGGCTGACATTGGTAAAGAATCTACCTTGGACAGGTTTCTTTCTCAAATATAAATCCAACTCAGTCTTCGTTATCTGGTTAGATTCATATTGTATCATGAGACAACACGCATTATGTGCAAAATTCATCAATACTTCTCTCTCACCAAACACAATCTTCTTGTCAGGATCCTTTTTAAGCCAATCTAATGAACGCTCTATTTCTTTAGTTACATCTTCAATAGTGTCAAACACCTGAATGACTCTAAGCTTACCTTTTTCTTTCTCCATAATATCTAATTGATTTTGAATAAATTATATAGATCACTTCTGTTACTAAGGAGACCACACCGTTCAAATCTCCTTTTTCATCATTACATAAGGCTATACCCCGCCATTATCCGCGTTTTTCACGTTTCAAGGCTATTTGGATATGATTTATATTGATTTTGGCTGGAATTATTGATATTTTTAGTATATTTGCGGTCACGAATAAGAAGATATAATCTTCTTATCACCTGAAAGCGACCAATAACATGAACGATATAACAAACTCCTTTGCGGTTATATAGGCTTTGGTCGGCCTGCAGGGACTGCATTGGGGTTTGTTTTTAGTTAACACACTGTTAGAAGTATATGGATAAGACCTACAGCCAAATAGTATCCCTCATCTGGAGCATCGCGGATGACATTCTGCGAGACGTTTTCCTTCGCGGCCAATACCGTGATGTCATTCTCCCAATGGTCGTATTGCGCCGTCTTGATGCTCTGCTCGAGCCTACCAAGGAAGCCGTCGAGGAGGAACTCCAGGAACAGCGGGATGCGGGTCTCGACATCATCGACGAGGATGCCTTGAAAGATATCACCGGCTTGTCCTACTTCAACACCAGTAAGTGGACGCTTTCACGACTGAAGTCACATGCCACCGACGACAACAAGATTCTGCTCGACAACTTTAACGAGTACCTGGCTGGCTTCAGTGACAATGTGAAGGACGTGCTGAAGAACTTCGAGTACTACGCCAAGGCTGAGAAACTGGCCAACAACGACCGCCTGCTCTCGATGATTGAGCGCATCACCGATCCCCGTATCAACCTCACCGACAAGCCCGCCAGTGACCCTGACGGTCTGCCCCTGCCGCCGTTGACCAACCACGGCATGGGAACGGTGTTCGAGGAACTGCTGCGGCGCTTCAACGAGGAGAACAACGAGGAGGCTGGTGAGCACTTCACGCCCCGTGACGCGATCTCGCTGCTGGCCCACCTGGTGTTTGAGCCCGTGGGCGACAACCTGCCCAAGGTCATTTCCATCTACGATCCTGCCGAGGGCAGTGGCGGCATGTTGAGTGAGAGCCGCGAGTTCCTGCTCAAGCGTGGTGTCAACTCCAGCGCTATTCAGCTGTTCGGTACCGAGATCAACCCCGAGACTTACGCCATCTGTAAGAGCGACCTCATCATCAAGGGCGTTGACCCCGGCGGCATGCACCTGGGCAACACCATCACCGAGAATCACTTTGCCGGACAAAGTTTCGGCTACATGATCACCAACCCGCCCTACGGCAAGTCCTGGAAAGAGGACCAGAAGAAACTCTATCACGACAAGGCGTTGATCGACCACCGCTATGAGTTGCAGTTGCCTAATTTCGCCGGCGAGATGGAAACGGTCGATGCTACGCCCGCCTCCAGTGACGGCCAGCTGCTTTTCATGCTCGAGATGATCGACAAGATGAAACCGCTGGAATACCAGCCCCAGGGCAGCCGCATCGCCTCGATCCACAACGGCTCGTCGATGTTTACCGGCGACGCGGGCAGTGGCGCCAGCAGCATCCGCCGCCATGTCATCGAGCACGACCTGGTCGAGGCTATCGTCCAGTTGCCCAACAATATCTTCTACAACACGGGCATCACGACCTTTGTGTGGCTGCTCACCAACAATAAGGCTGCCAACCGCCGTGGCAAGGTGCAGTTGATCGATGCTTCACAGGCGTATGAAAAACTGCGCAAAAACCAGGGCCAGCGCAACTGCACCATCACCCCCAAGGACATCAAGGACATCACCGGCACCTATATTGACTTCATCGAGCGTGAAGCCGACCAGGATGTGCGTGTCACCTCCAAGATATTTGACAACGACGACTTCCGCTACCACAGCGTGACGGTCGAGCGCCCGCTGCGCCTGCGCTGCCAGTTCAACGACGAGGTCATCGACAACCTTTTGTTTGACGGCAGCCAATTCGACGTGTCAATGTGGCTCTACGGCAAGTATGGCAAGCAGGTGTTTGACGGCCTTGAAGCTCACCGCACCGCCATCAAGGAGGCATTGCAGGACCAGGACATCAAGCTCACCGACAAGAAACTGGATGCCCTCATCTCCAAGAAGAAATGGCTCGAACGTCAGCAGCTGCGTGAAGCTGCCGTGCTCTTGCACCAAGCCATCGGCGACGAGGTCTATATGGACTATAACGTCTTCTTTGAGAAAATCAAGGAGACCGCTAGGGAGTTAAAGAAAGTAGGCCAGCTCGACATGGGCGCTACCCAGTTGCAGACCATCGCCCGTGCCATGAGCACGCCCGATCCTGCAGCCGCCCCAGTCATCGACAAGGAGATCAAGGCCAACGCCAAGGATTTGACCAAGTTCATGATGACCTACGACATCAACGAAGACGAACTGGCCAGTTATGGCTACTACCTCACCGAGCGGGGCACCTATATCACCTATGAGACCGACAGCGCCTTGCGCGACACCGAGAAGATTCCCGTCAAGGAGGACATCCTCGCCTTCTTCAAGCGTAAGGTAGTTCCCTATGTCGCCGACGCCTGGATCAACCTGCCCGCCACCAAGATAGGCTGCGAAATCTCCTTCAACAAGTATTTCTACCGTCCCGTGCCCCTGCGCTCGCTAGAAGAGAACACCGCCGACATCCTAGCCCTCGAGAAAGAGTCTACAGGAGCCATTCAGTCACTGCTAAATATTCTGGAACAATGAGCAACGACAACAAATTACACCTCACCTCGTCATTTGTTGACGACATCAAGGCTATCATCAATATGGCCCGCACACAAGCTGTGCATAGCGTTGATTTTGCACGTGTGCAGATGTATTGGAACTTAGGCCGACGCATCTTTGAAGAGGAACAAGGAGGAAAAGAACGTGCAGAATATGGTGCATATTTGATAAAGAATCTTTCAAATCAACTCTTGCCCGAATATGGCAGTGGATTTGGTGTAAGACAGTTAGAGCGTGCACGGGCTTTTTATCGTCTTTATCCAATTGCGTCCACACTGCGGACGCAATTGAATTGGTCTCAGTATAAACTGCTTGTATCAATACCAGACCCCGATAAGCGTGAGTATTATGAATTAGAAGCCGTCAATAACGCATGGAATGGCCGCGAAATGAAGCGTCAGATCGATTCCCTGCTTTATGAACGGCTGTTGATGAGCAATGACAAGGAGAGTGTTCTTGCTGTCGCTAGACAACAGCGCATTCCAGAAGAACCCACCGAAGTCATTAAGGACCCGATGGTATTGGAGTTCTTGGGCTTGGAGCGCAAACCGCATTATTACGAGAAAGACCTGGAGCAAGCCATCATCACCCATATCGCTGAATTCCTGCTTGAAATGGGGAAGGGATTCTCGTTTGTGGCACGCCAAAAACGCATCCTGCTTGATGACCATGAGTTTTTTGCCGATCTGGTGTTCTATAACCGCCTGTTGAGGTGTTTTGTGGTCGTTGAACTGAAAACCGGTGAACTCACTCATCAAGATTTGGGACAATTGCAGATGTATGTCAATTATTATGACCGATGCGAGAAAACGCCCGACGAGAACAACACGATTGGAATATTACTCTGCACACGCAAGAGTGATACCGTCGTGCAGATGTCATTGCCGCAAGATAACAAGACAATTCTCGCAAGCCAATATCAATTATACTTACCAACCACCGAGCAACTGATTGCCCAAGTTAATGAAGTAAAACTGCGCATCCAATCAAGCAACGATATCGACGAATGAGAACCTACGACACATACAAGGATAGCGGCATCTCGTGGCTTGGGCAAATCCCCAGCCATTGGGACGTTAGGCGCACCAAGACCATTTGGGAAGAACATGTTTCATTGTCAGAGACAGGAGAAGAGCAATTATTGTCGGTTTCACAATATGATGGCGTTAAACCAAACGATGAAGGCTCAAGAAGTGAATCCCTTGTGGGCTATAAGGTCGTTGACAGTAGCAACTTGGTAATCAATATTATGCTCGCATGGCTTGGTGGCTTAGGCGTATCTCAGTACAATGGAATAGTTAGTCCTGCTTATTGTGTCTATAAACTCAAAGAGAATCATTCTCCAGAGTATTTCCACTACCTTTATAGGACTGCGATGTATTTAGCAGAGTTCGCTCGCAAATCAACAGGTGTAGTCCCCTCAAGATGGAGAATGTACACTGATTCTTTCGGCACGGTTCTATCTCTTGTGCCGCCGCTGGCGGAGCAGGAGACGATTGTGGCATATCTTGACGGTGCAACGGCTGAGATTGACAAGGCGATAGCCAGTCAGCAGCGCATGGTGGAACTGCTGCAAGAGCGTAAGCAAATCATCATCAACCAAGCCGTCTCCCAGGGACTCAACCCCGACGCCCCCATGAAACCCACCAACATCGACTGGCTCCCCCAAATCCCTGCACACTGGCAACTAAGGCGATTCAAATATATAGGCAAAACATCTAAAGTGTTGATTAATCCTAATTTGTTTAAGGATCTGCTGTTTTATGAATATAGTATGCCAGCCTTTGATAATCAAAAACGACCCGATGTCGTTTTAGGTAAAAACATGGAGAGTTCAAAGGTCGTTTTGTCAGAATCTACGCTTTTAGTGAACAAACTTAACGTCCATAAAAAAAGGATTTGGTATGTAAATAATCCCGAAGAAAACTCAGTTGCTTCAACGGAATTTATTCCGTTTGCAATACGAGAAGCCAATCCTTATTTTGTCGAACTGTTCCTGAAGTCAGACCAAGTCACGGATTATTTGAATAATAACACTAATGGCGCAACTAATAGTCAAAAGAGAGTTGCGCCTGATACTATTTACAACTTATTAATAGCACTTCCACCTCAAGAAGAGCAGCATAAGATTGTCCAGGCAGTTGAACGACAAATCAATCCAATCGAAGAATCTATCTCCCGCTGTGAGCAAAAGATTGCGTTGCTAACCGAGCGCAAACAAATCCTTATCAACGATGTAGTAACCGGCAAAATCAAAGTCATATGAGCATGAAATTCATTACAACCACAGACTTAAAACAGTGGGCTGACACAAAAGAATGTCAACAGCTACTTCCTGAATTAATCAAGAAATTGATTGATGCGTCTGTATCTGATATCAACAAATTATCATTTCCTTCAGGTGATGCCACATTTATCCCTGGTTGGGATGGCATAACAAACAGTGAGGAAAAAATTGATCTTGTGCCATCTGGAATATCACTTTGGGAATGTGGGACAACAAAGGATGTAAAAAGTAAGATTGACGATGATTTTATAAAGCGAGATAAAGATCCATTGGGATATGACAAAAAACTGTCTACTTTCGTTTTTGTTACTCCACGAATATGGGAGAATGCCGAAGACTGGTTGCAGAATAATGGAAGCGGATGGAAAAAAGTAGTTATTTATACAGCAGTCGAGCTTGAGAGATGGATTGATAGCACACCATCGGTAGGAATGTGGTTGGCCGAAAAATTGAGAAAACTTCCTGCAGGAGGTTGCATATGCCCCGAAACATATTGGAATAAATGGGCACAAGGCAAATCTATCACCTTACCTTATGAAATAATTCTACCTGGAAGGGAAAAGGTAATGAGTAAAGTTATAGAAGCATGTAAGAGTAAGGATGCGTTATTGCTAAAGGCTTTGACTCAAAATGAATGTATAGCTTTTGCCATAGCCTCATTAATGACAAGTAATGATGCCAATGGATTAATAAACAGAACGATTGTTGTAACGGATAATAACGCGTATAATGATTTGGTTGAACATTACGATAACCTTATCATATTGACCACATTGACAGATGACATTCATTATTCAACGAGACGTGGTCACGCCGTTATAGTTGCCTCGACACCAGCCGATCAATTAAAAGATGCGATTAAACTACCGATAATCGAGAAAGAACGATTTATAGGAACACTTGAAACAATTGGAATTGATAAGGCAAAAGCTAGGAAAATAGCAACTGACACTACTCGTGATATTAATATCTTTAGAAGAAGAGTAAGAATCGATGAAGCCAATCCTAAATGGGCCAAATCCTATTCTGATCTCCTTCCTGCTATTCTTGTTGGTAAATGGAACGAATCATGCGACGGTGACAAAGAAGTATTGGCGACACTTTCAGGTATGCCGTACGAACAATACGAACAAAAACTTCTGGCACATTTATCTGAAGAAGATACACCATTAATTCGTATCTCTAATACTTGGCGCATAAGGTCTCCGTATGAAGCTATTGAGGTTTTACTAAATGCAAAAGCAATCTCGAGATCACTTTTAGCTAAATATAGGACTATTTGTTTGAATCTGATTCAAGATGATGACCCTAATGCTCTTGAAGAATTAAACGACAATGGTTTCCGCTTTCGTGAGTTCAACCAAAAATATTCAAATGTAATTAAAGGTGGTTGCTGTCAAAATCTCTGCCTTTTTGCAATTTTAGATAATTCATCTAATGGAGAGATTAGTCAATGGGTGGATAAAACCATAGCCTTGATGTTAGAAAACTGGAGTCTTTCGAGGTTTTTATCTAACAGACCTTTTTTGACGTCATTGGCAGAAGCATCACCCAATAGTTATATGTCATTCGTTGAGAATCTCCCACAAGATTTAATTGATGTGATTTTTAAACCACAAAAGCAATTAGTTTCGTTCTCAGGGTGGAATGTTTATTACACAGAGTTCCTGTTTTCACTCGAAATGCTCGCATGGGACGAGGAATATCTAAATCGAGTGGTACGGCTTCTTTTGCGTTTTTCAGAATATGAGAATGAAAGTAATTATGCAAATAGGCCTGATAATTCTCTATTTAATATTTATCGTTTGAATCTGCCGCAGACATATGTTTCGTTTGTAGATAGAATGACTATATTAAAAGCTTGTTCAGCAAACAATAAGAGTGCTGTATTTAAGCTCTGTAGAAGACTGTTAGAGTCCAGTCATGACATGCTTCATTCCAACCATTATTACAAATGGAGATTATTCGGAAAATTAGAACATCCTCATAACATAAAATTGTCATCAAATGCAGAACTAAAATCGATTAATGATATAATGTTGCAATGCTGTCGTTATTCGGCGAAAGATATTTCAGAACTAATTACGCTTTCAGCCAAAGCAAGCATGGGCATAATTAGAGAACCTATTTTAGAAGCTATTAATCAACACATCCCAGAACTGAAAGACATTCAAGCAATTGTTGATACATTAAGAAAAGAGATAACAAGGAATAGGCAATATGAAGGTTCTCGATGGGCACTAACAAAAAAGGAACTAATGCCTTATCAGGAATTATTTAATGAGTTAGAACCAGGAGATGTACTTCAAAAGAACGCATGGTATTTTGAGGATTATTATCTTCAATTGCCTCATAAACGATACAGTGACAGAAGCAAAACACTACAGGAGCAGAATGAATTAAGACTTAAAGCTTTGACCGAAGTTGTTGAAGAAAGAGGAGTGGATGGAATATGGGATTTCATTCAAATGGTCAAACGCCCTGAAAGTCTATCCAAAAGTATTGTTTCTTACTTTGATGACAAACTAAACAATGATATATGTCAAAAATATAAATCAGGTGAATTGAGTGATAGCTTTACAAAAAGCTACTTATCTGAATTTTGTAATAAAGATATCTCAAAATATGTATCTTGGGCAGAGAATGTTGTGACATCTGACCAAGAAATGTCAATTGTGTTATATGCTCCTGGGTATGTAAAGGAACTCGCTGATATAGCAGATAAACTTGGTGCTACAATCAAGCGCCATTATTGGGAATCGATACATGTCGGTTTTTATACGACAGACAATATTGAAGAAATAGTTCGAGAACTAATAAATGTAAATCGCTATTCTGAAGCTATTGAAATTATTAGCCTAAATAGAGACGCGATTCAAATAAACGAGAAAGAGATGGCCCAACTTCTTTATGATTATTTTACAAAAGGCCATGCTCAAAATGGACGATTGGACTTGTATGATATCACATCCGTTTTAGAGGAGTTAGATAAATCAGATGATCCAAATGTAATACGCTTATTAATTATTCTCGAATTTTTCTTATACAAGGATATTGAACACCATATGGATACGTCCAATCTTAGGTTTACTAAAGAATTGTCTCGTAATCCTGAATTGATGATTCAACTTGTGGAGATGGCTTTTCGTCCTGATGAAGTGGAACAATCAGAAGACGATGAATACGAGAACAGACATTTTATGGCTGAATGTGCATTTCATATTTTGTATTTTGGCCATAACATAGTCTCATTCAATAATGAAGATGGTGTCTTTGATGGTGAATATATGAAACAGTATATTGAGCATCTTTACCGTTTGGCCAAAGAGAGAAAGAGGGCAAAAGTGATTGATCTGATAGTTGGCGGAATTCTGGGCGACATCCCACGTGACAGCAATTATCCTCCTCAAGCACTGTGTGAGCTTGTGGAGAATCTGAATAATGACATCGTGGACCAATCCATTAGTTCTAGAATCTACAATAGTCGGGGCGTTTCAATACGGGCATTTAATTCAGGTGGAGATCAAGAACGGTCTATTGTGTCAAAACTTGAAGGATATAAAGAGAAAACGAGACTTCTATACCCAAGAATGACAGAGATATTTAATCATTTGATTAGAATGTATAAGCACGATGCGGGGCGTATGGATAATGAGGCAATTATTGCAGAATTAGAGTATTGATTTCGCAGCGTAAAGTAAGTAAAAAATAATATAGGCTTTATTCAAATTCCTTCAAAGAATAATTAGTAAGATATGAGCAGCAAGACGAATGAACAGGCATTTGAGGCGTTGATAGAACGCGCCCTGGTGGGCTGCACCCGCGAGGAGCGCGAGGCCGTCGGCATGACCGATGTCGATGCCCAGCAGCCAGCGGCGTGCAAATACTATTGGGGCCAGCCTAAGGACCTTGACAAGAAACTGGCACTTGACCTGCGGCGCTTGTGGTCGTTCCTGGAAGCGACCCAGGCCGACGAGCTGGCTAAGCACAAGGGCATCAAGGACGTGCGTAAGGCCGTTCAGGAAGAGCTGTCCCGCCAGATTACGGCCAAGGGTGTGATTGACGTGCTGAGGAAGAAACTCGAGGTAGATAACATCGAGTTGACGCTGTTCTATCCCAAACCCTCGGCCGCCGACAGCGAACTGTCGCACCAGAAGTGGGCCTCCAACCAGTTCTCGCTCACCCGACAGGCGACGTTCTCGCAGGCCAACCCAGGGCTTGAACTCGACTTGCTGCTTGCGGTCAACGGTATCCCGCTGTTCACCTTCGAACTGAAGAACCCGTGGACGCACCAGACGGCTCGATATGACGGGCAGAAACAGTATTGCAGTGCCGAGCGCGATCCCAAGGAGACCTTGCTGCAGTTCGGCCGCTGCTTAGCCCATTTTGCCTTGGACAAGAACGAGATCTTCTTCACGACGCGACTTGCGCGTGAAAAGACCTACTTTATGCCCTTCAACAAAGGACTGCCCGATGGGCAGGGCGCAGGCAACCCCGTCAACGGGAATGGCGGCTACAAGACCGCCTACCTGTGGGAACAAGTGCTGCAGCCCGACATGCTGGCCGACATCATCCAGAACTACGTCTTGTTTGATTACGGCGAGGCCAAGACGCAGAAGAAGGTGCCGCACGTCATGAAGAATGCCAAGCGGCTCATCTTCCCGCGCTATCACCAGTTGGACGTGGTGAATTGCCTGGTGGCCGATGTGGCCCACTGTGGCATAGGCAAGCGTTACCTCATCGAGCACTCGGCCGGCTCGGGCAAAAGCAACTCGCTCACCTGGCTCGCATTCAAGCTCATCAAGACGTGTGCCGACACGATGGATGCTGTACGGGCCCGCTCGCTCGACAGCCCGATCGTCGATACCGTTGTGGTCGTGACCGACCGCCGCCTGCTGGACCGCCAGATCACCGACAACATCGGCGCCTTTGCCCATAGCAAGAAGATATTCGCCCATGCCGACACTTCCAAGGAACTCAAGGAGGCCATCGAGCAGGGCAAGCGCATCGTCATCACCACAATCCAAAAGTTCCCCTACATCTGCCACTCAATCAACGACGTGAGCGACAAGAACTTTGCCATCGTTATCGATGAGGCCCACTCGTCGCAGAGCGGCATCGCGGCTGATGCCGTGAACATCGCCATGGAGAAGGCCGAGGGCTATGGCCATGGAGAACTAGATACTGACGAGCTGATCGCCAAACTGATGGAGGATCGCATGATGAGCAGCAACTGCTCCTACTTCGCCTTCACCGCTACTCCTAAGCGCGAGACGCTGGAGCGCTTTGGCGTTCAGGATGCCGAGGGTAAGTTCCATCCGTTCCATCTCTACTCGATGAAACAGGCCATTGAGGAAGGCTTTATCCTAGATGTGCTCAAGAACTATTCCACCTATAAGAGTTACTACGAGCTGGCCAAGTCCATCGAAGAGAATCCCGAGTTTGACAAGACCAAGGCACAGAAGCTGCTGCGCAAGGTGGTTGAGCGTCACCCGCGCACCATCGCCGAGAAAGCCGAAACGATGTTGGGGCACTTCGATGCCAACGTGTTTCGCACTCACAAACTCAAGGGCAAAGCCAAGGCCCTGGTGGTGACCAAGGACATCGAATGCGCCATCCGCTACTTCTTTGCGCTGCGCAAACTGATGGAAGATGCCAAGATACCGTACAAGATCCTCATCGCCTTCTCGGGCGAGAAGACCGTGGACGGCATCAATTATACCGAAGCCGGCATCAACGGCTTCTCGGAGACCGAGACCGCCGAACGCTTCAACAGCGATGAATACCGCCTGCTGGTGGTCGCCAACAAGTACCTGACCGGCTTTGACCAGCCCAAGCTAACGGCCATGTATATCGACAAGCCGCTGGCGGGTGTGCTCGCCGTCCAGGCCCTGTCGCGCCTCAACCGCTCGGCACCTGACCTGAACAAGATGAGTGATGACCTGTTCGTCCTTGATTTCTTCAACACGGTTGACCAGATTAAGGACGCGTTTGACCCGTTCTACACGGCCACCACACTGGCTGCACCCACCGATGTCAATGTCCTCCATGACCTGCGCAACACCCTACTGGAGGCAGGCGTGATGGACGAGGAGGAAATTGACGAGTTCATGGAACTGTACATCAGTGGCGTGGAAGCCGACCAGTGGGCTCACCTCATCGATGCTGCAGTACATCGCTTTAAGAATGAAATCGAATGGGAAGAGGAAGACCGCATCGACTTCAAGATGAAGGCCAAGCAGTTCACCCGCATCTACTCGCGCGTGGCAGCCATCCTCGACTACTCCATGCCCAAGTGGGAGAAGCTCTTCTGGTATCTGCACTTCCTCATCCCCGAGTTGACGGTGAAGATTCCGGGCCGCGACAACCTCAACGAGTTGATTGAAGCGGTTAACCTGAACACCTACGGCCTGCGCCGCACCTCGCTCAATACGCCCATTGGCATTGATAGCGGTGAGACTGTTATCGACCCGTTGAAGCCGACCATGGTCAACGCGGGTGCCCAGGACGAGGAAGACGAACTGGACAACATCATCAAGGAGTTCAACGACCGCTGGTTCAAGGGATGGGAGGCCACCCCCGAAGACCAGAAGACCAAGCTCGTCAGCATTGCCAAGGCCGTGATCGCCGATGCCGATTACCAAGACCTGATCCTCGGCAACCCCGACAAGGATGCTGTTGAGCAGATTATGACGCAGATTATCGACCGTGTCGTGCGCCAGAAGCGCAAATCTGACAACTCCCTCTACCGCCAGTACCAGCAGAACGAGGCCTTCAAGACCAACTTCCGCACCCTCATCACCCGCATGATAGAAACCGCATAGAAACCTGAAAAAGAATAACGATATGGAACTTACATCACAAGAATTAGCCGAATTGTATGCTCAAATTGAGAACAAATCAGACAAAGAGATTAAGCATCTCATTGATGTTGGTGATTCCGAGACCAATAAAACGCTTGCAGCTAACTTAGGTGGAGGTGCACTTGCTGCTGGTAGTGGGGGCGGTATTTGGGGTCATCTGGCAATTGCTAATGGATTACCACCTTCCAGTACACTTTTCGAGATATGTAAAAAATATGCAAAAGAATTCAGCACCGAGATAAAGGCTATTCTTAAGAACAACCCTAAATCAACAAATTACGCCCTTAACGTAATTCAGTTACTGGCTCCAGCTATAGCCCAACAGTATTCAGGAATTCCGGCAATGGCCATCGTCGGCTCAATCACCCTATTATGCCGCCAAGGCCTGGAAAACTTCATTAAGTAATAGTCATTATTGGCATTGAATCACAAGACATATAAGCGATATGAAACAATCAATTATATTATTTACACTAGTGATTGGCTTGCTGGCGTCCTGTAGCACCAAAGACATCGAGCAGGAGGCCAACGAGCAGCTCAAGCTCACCATGAGAGAGATGTTGAAGCGGCCTGATGACGCCACACTCGTGAATGTCCGCACGACCTATAGATCTGACTCTTTGTGCATCCTTCATTTTACCCTCAAGTCAAAAAACGCACTGGGCATGGACATGTCTTCTCCAATCGAATACATCTATGTGGATTGTGACATCGATGGCCAGAGAAAAAGAATTGAGACCTATACAGACCTTGATCCGCTATTTCCTTTAGACCTCGGAATGAAAGAAGATGAAGAAGAGATAGCTAAATCTCTGGCTGAGAAGGGCTATGACTACGCTTTCTTGATGCAAAACACAGTCGAAAAGATTAAAGAAAAATATCGCGACAAGCTGCTGAAAGACGCTCCATACAACGACAAAGACCCAAATCTTGAGGATCGTCTTATGTTCTCAGCAGCATGGCTAAGGTTCAAGGCCAGCAGCCGAGAAGTCACAGACAACGGCAAAGACATCAAGCTGTAGTAGTTAATTCAAGGAAATATTAATGAAAGTAAAAGATGGCACGATATTTGCAGAATGTAATATTTGAACGGCCTTTGAAATCAATGTGGAGCAGTTGAGGTGATTAGAGAAACAGATTGTTGTTTCTTTTGTTCAAAAATTCAACTGAGTTCTGCTATTGATTTCAGAAATAATGTTTAACTTTGCCGTGTGGAGTATTCCAATCTGTTAATATTAGTGTGTTGAACTTATTCAGAAAGCCCTAGACATTAAAAATATTTGAGCATGAAACGATTAATACTCTTACTGATAACATTAAGCCTTTTCACAGCCACCTTCGCCCAGGTGTTAAAAGAGCGCAGGGTCTATTATCTTGACTGCTCTTATTCAATGGTGACACCCAACAAGATTTGGGGCAAAGTGTGTGATAATCTCATAAACGCAATTGAAAATGTGGAAGACGAAACCACAGAACTTATCGTAGTTCCTTTTGCCTTTGATAATCAGCATCACAATGCACTAAATGCGTACAAAGAGTTGGCAACACCTCAAGGCAAAGCAAATCTGAAAAACAAGATTCGTAGCATCAAACCTAATAAGTCTACGATGACTTATCATAGTGATGCCCTCAAAGATTTCTATAACAATAGAATTGCCCCCGACAGGGTAAATTACATGTTTTTCATGACAGATGGTCAAAACGATGAAAAACCAGACCCAATGCCCAATTTGCTCAAACAGTGGGGCGGGCGATATCAGGGGAAAAATGTCTATGGCTTTTACGTTATGCTCCATAACTCTGCCGGCTCTCCAGTCACAGAGGGCGTAATTGAATCACAGCCTCAACTGTGGAAGGTTAAGACCGCAGATGTTAATATCAATCTAATTCGACTGCAGAACCATGCCGTATTCAATGCCCGTAACGACAAATACTTTGATTTGCCGATTTACGGAAAAGCTGATGGAAAAAACTTTTCTGCGACCGTAACGGGTACTGCTCCATATAATGTAAGCAAGGTTGAAAAGAAAGGTGACCGCTTAAGGATATACCTCTCTCATGGAGATGTTCACCAACTACCGGCTTCTATGAATGTGCCTCTTAAAATAACAATGACTGGCGGTGGGCCATACGATTTCCTTGTTACTGAGAATGTTAATGTAAAGTGTGAGAGCAAACCTGAACGATCATTAAAAATCACAGTGAGACAATGAAATACTTCCATTTTGCAATAATGATTGCGACCTTTGGCTTTTTGTTTTCATCTTGCGGTGATGACAAAAGTGTCGTTTCTTTGGGTGACGTTGAATACTATCCCCACTTCCTCCTATGCGACTCCAGCATTACGCCCCTCACAAAAACCTTTGATTTGGAGTTCAGCCAGGATGCTAAACTTGACAAGAATTGCTACGCAGAGTTCCAATTCGTGGATAACAACGGCAATCCTGTCAGCACAAAGGTTATGCAGGTTTCTATTGATGGGCAACCGTTGAAGGACAATAAGTTCCGAGTAACAAGTAACGATACTGAGAAGCAATTGACTTTTACATTCTCTCCTGATGCAAAGAACGGGAAGCATCAAGGATATCTAAAGCTTGTGTCACACAATCTGGACCGTCTCGATGCCCAACAGCTCACTATAGGGCAGCAGGTTGATGCCCTACAATGGACAATCCATTATAAAAAAGCCATGAATCCTTTAGCAAAAGTGCTAATGTGGTTGGGCATCCTGCTTCTTGCTGCTTTGGCATTGTGGTTCTTGATGATTAGATGGATGATCTATGATTATATCAAAGTAGGGAGCATCCGTATTACAGAGCCCTATTATTCACAGCGCCGAATTAAGGGTGCTCGTCAAGTCGTGTTCACAAATAAAGCCACTAAACAAGGATGGCTTAACAGATTATTCACGGGTAAAATTATCTACGAGATAAATCCTGTTTGGACTTCACCAGTTTTTTTTGAAGCATCATCGAAAGGAGAAGTCAAAATGAAAAGCAATAATAAGTACTCGATAGATCCTTTTGACTTTAAATTAAGGAAGCAAGAGGAATACACCCTAATCAATGAAGACACGAAAGATAGAATCAAAATGACAATATACTAATAATCAAATAATACATAATATGGCAACAAAAATCAGAAGATGCCTTTACATAGGCCTTGGCGGTACAGGAATGACTTCCTTACTGCACACTAAAAGAATGTTTATCGACACCTATGGTGAAGTACCCCCGATGATTGGATTCCTTGGTATTGATACCGATGGCGGCGTTTATAACCGTGAGCTATTGTCGAAATACGGCCCAGTTCGCATCGAGCCGAACGAACAAATGCCGATTATTGTCAATCAAGCTGCCCCCATCTATCAAGTTAATGAAGCTAAATTCTCATGGGTTCCCCAGGAGAACCTGAGTTCACTGACCTCAATGAACCTTGGTGCTGGCGCAATCCGCAGCAATGGCCGTTTTGCTCTAACGGTCAACTACGACAGAGTAGTGGAAAGAATCAAATCCAAAATCCACGAGATCACCAATGCTAGGATCGTTGATAACAACAAGTATGAGTTATTGGCAGAAACTCCTGTTGAAATCCACATGGTTTTCTCTATTGCCGGAGGTACAGGTAGTGGTACATTCATTAACATGGCATACCTGTTGAAAGATACCGTGCCTGGTAACAAGATTATGGGTTATGCTGTCCTGCCCGACGTATTCGAAGCAATGTTTGGCAATGTCGCTCCAAATGTAAAGGCTAACGGTTATGGTGCCATTATGGATCTTGACTGGTTTATGCATCGCACTATCGGTCAAGAATCATTTAATATTCAGTATCTCAAGAAAGACTATCCCGCTCAAGAAAGACCGTTCAATTCAGTAGTTTTCATTAACAGCCAGAACAAAAACAACGACACTTATGATAATGTTGATCAGTTGGCTGAGATGATAAGCCTCGGTTTGGTTACTTCTGCTGGAGCTCTGTCTGTTGCCGCTAAGAGTGTGAATGATAACCTTGAAAAGATTATCTCTGATGGCAACATGGACATTGAAGGTAAAATAGCATGGGCTGCCGGTATGGGCGCCAGTGAAATCATTTTCAGAGGCAGTGATTTGGGCCTTATTTATGCGTTGAAGTCATCAAATTACATCATTGAGAACATGCTCAATTCATGCGTTGACACTGATGTCATCGTCAACAATTGGATTGATCAGATGCAAATAAGAGAGAACAACGGCAGCGAAAATGATCAAGTAATTGATTTCATTCTTCCACGTAGACCGCAATTTGAGATGTCCACCATTAATGACGCCCAAAATGCTCAGGCGGAAGCTAATGGATATGTTGAAACGCAGGTTCCCAATGATGATACATTGCAAAAGAGACTCCAAGAACTCAAAGACCGTGTAGAGCCAGGATTCCGCAAGTTAATGATAGATAATATCAACACAGAATGCGGAGTCGGTACGGTGGAGAAAATTCTTCAAGGTTTGACTGCTCAGTTTGACGTTATGCTAAACGAAATGGAATCAGAACGCACGCAACATCAAGCTGCTGAAAAACGCAACGAACAAGCTGTTGTCGCTGCAGTAAATGATTTGACTCAGTACGATGGCAAATTAATCAAAACCAGGGGCAAATTAGACTCTAAGAAGCAAGATGTCATGGCCACTGCGGTTAATCTTGCTATATCGAAAAGAGAAATACTCAGGAGGAATAAGGCAATCGAGTTCTTCACTTTCCTGAAAGGCTTGATCATTGATGAAACTCAAGAAGTAAAATCCATCCGCAAAAAGCTGGAAGATGTATATCGTGACAATCAGTCTAAACTGGCATCAATACAAAACCGCGTGAACGGCGACGAGCAACAACTCTTCCAGATTGATCTTGCTCAAAAGTATGTTGGAAGCATTGCAATTGATAATAAAGAGATTAACTTTACGGATCTCTTCAATAGTATGCCTGATGGTGAGAAGTTGCATGGATTCGGAAGAATGGGAAATAATGAAGTCTCAGACATTCTACTTGCCTATACGAGGAAACTCAACGGAACCAAAAAGTGGTCAAGCATGTCACTTAATGATGTGTTGAAACAAATGAATGACAACGATTTCGATACATTAGTTAAGCAGGCTTTACATAAATCGCTCCCATTGTTCACCTATGACATGCATGGCTATATGCCTCAATCAGATCCTACGGATATCATCTATATTGGCATTCCGGCAAAGAACTGTCGCATCAATAAGGACGAATTATTGAAGCATATTCCTGGTGGCGCTAATGTTGATGCTGCAGTGATAGGCATGAGCGACCGTATTATCTTGTATCGTCAGCTTGGTGTAGTGCCTGCGTTTACTATAGCCTCATTGTCCTCTTATCAATTAAAGTATGAGGATGGCAGCAAGAATTACCACATTGACGCAAACCTGCAACGATTAATGTTGCGCGAACAATTCAGTTTATGGCCCGCCAAGTCTGCTGACAATTCTCTGGAATTGTGGGTTCATGGTTTCATTTTCGGATTAATCAAAAATGAAAACGGAAGCTATTGGTATAAGGACACCAAGAATGGAGATCCGCTTTTTGATTTCTGGATTAAGTTGAGCCAGTACCGAGATGAAGCATTTAATCAGTTCAAGTCCAACAGAGTTGCAATCGAAAAGCAATTTGAAGAAGTGATTAATCAGCTTCAGAAAGATAATGGCATGGCATTTATAAAGCAAAAGATTGACTACGCCAAAGAGGGACAAAATTATCTGAATGAGATATCCCAAATCAACATGTCTCCTGAAGAACTTACCAAAAAAGGCATGGAGACTATCAGGAAACTGATCTCAGACGAAATCAATTATGTGATCAAGGAATTGGGCAACTGAAATGAGGCATAATGTTCACCTATTCTTGGGTTCGGATTTTCAATCTACGGCCCAAGACTTAAAAGAGTATGTGATGAAGTATGGCGGGGAGGCCTCGCCATACTTCAATGTACTTTTGCTGGAGAGTAATGAGAATAACGAGACGTTGATCAGAAGGGCAAAATGCTCTGAGGTGGACGATAAATCCCATAATGAATTGGATGTTTCATTTGACCGTCCTGTAGTAATTGACAAAAATGATTCATCTAACGGAATTACAAATTTCTTCAATCAATTGTTTCGTGAATTGGTGACTATCACAAATCCAGGTGATTCATCAACATTACTGTTGACAGTATATTTCCCACTTTTCTCAGAAGGAATTGTTGATGGTATTAAAAAGATTGTTGATGCCGTTAAGAATTGCAGTTCTGCCTTCGAGATTGATTTGATTGGATTTGGCTCAGATTTGAAGTCAGCAATATCGGGGTCAGATGAACAAGAGGGTGAACAGCCTAAAGTGGCTGAACTTGTGAATATCCAGCAAAGTGTGTTCCAATCTGCAGTTGCATTAAAACGTGCGCATAGAGGTTTGATCAGCCACTTGATTCCGTTGTTTAATGTCAACTCAAAAGGGTATTCATTGAACTTAAAGCATGAGTCCTTAGTGAGGATGCTTGGTGAACTCTCGATCATTTTCGTCTCAAATTATGATCGCTTTATGCGACAAGTCGTAGATGATGATAATTGTGACATAACTGCAATCGGAATGTCACAGATTTATCTGGATGAACACTACTTCACGCAATACCTACAGCATAAAGCATTCCTTCATGTTCTTGAAAGGGAGAATGTGACCCAGGATGCGGTTGACCTTAACAAAATTGCACCAATTGCTCAGAAGTGTCTTTATGATCCTACTGTTCACTTCGATGTTAGGTATATATTCTCACAATTTTGGGATGAATGCAAGGTAGAGAATTTGTTGACTCAGGGTATGACTGAGGCACAAATTATTGCAAAACTATCTCCCAAGATTAACGTTCTGTTTGAAGAAACTTTGCCAAACCGTATCCAATCGTTTATTCCTGATGAAAGCCTGTCTCTGCCAGAGCGCAAATGTATACTGGCCTTATTATTGGGACAGGATGATGAACAGTTCTATAACGATTTATTTGATGACAACCAATTGTTCATTGATGATATCATCAACGAGCCATTGACCCTTTTTGTTGATGAGAATAACCGCCATAAACAGGTCGAGCAAAAAGATGACGGAAGACAGGTTGTCACCCATGCAGTTCTGGACAGTCCTTTAGATGAATCATTAGATGTTTACGTTCCTCTTGAAGATATCAGGGAATTAAAAAAACGAATACTCAGTTCTTCAAAGTATATCAGAACTCATGAGCAGGACTTAGAAGAGCTTGATACTCAGGTAAAAGAAAGCAAAGAGACAGAAAAAAGACTTTCTCCAAGCGGGTACAAGTTTAATAACACCATTTATAAGCTTCAATATGATGTCTCTGAGCATGCTTTGAAAGAGACGTATGAGGCTCATGATCCTTCAAGCAAATCAGTGGATTTAAGAAAATTCTTTTCTGAGATAAGAAATCAAGGTGAAGAAGGTGCTTGCGCATCTTTTGCAACAGTCTCAGTTTTTGAATATTTCCAGCACCGTTATGGTATTGATGATAACTTCATCATGAGTCCTGCGTTTGCCTATTATAACGCAAGAGAGCGTAGAGGAGGATCAGTATTAGGAAAGGGTTCATCGATAGCTGACAATATTGAAGCCATGCATGATTTGGGTATTTGCCATGAGGAGAAATGGAAATACACCACTGAAAGCATAGACCAAAAACCCGATGAAGAGGCATTCGAAGACGCAAAATCACAAAAAATTATCGATGCCCTAAACGTGCAGATTGATGAAGACCCAGATAAAACAATGCGCAACATTAAATCTGCGTTATGTGATGGATTTCCTGTATTGATTTCGTTAAAGGTTTATGACTCGTTTTCTGCACCAAATGGCTTTGTTCCTCATCCTACAGAAGAAGAGATGAAGTCAGGCACAAAAGATGCTCGTCACGCATTGGTTTTATGTGGTTATAGCGATGAACACCGATTCTTTATTGCACGCAATTCGTGGGGAAAACAGTTTGGTGATAAGGGATATTGCTATATTCCGTATTCGTATATCTGTGACCGCAAACAATGTGAAAGTGCATTCATTATCACAAAAGTCACGCCTAATACGTCATCGTTCATTAGCGCACCGGCATCTGCTAAGGTGTCGTTTGACATAACTGATGTAGCTATCAGAAGGGCCGTTATCAAGAATCTTGTTGCAGAGGAAAGGATATACCTTTCTCGGCTCAAAGCCCGATACGACTCTAAAAGAATGGCTTTTGAGCACCTATTCTCTAAGTTGTGCAATAATCATAACCGGACAGCCATACGTGATTTGGCTGCATCTCGCTTGGAGGTTGAAACCTCAGTATCAAGTGGAATGATGAGCACATTGCAGAATCAAAGAGTTGACGAGATCGAGAAGCATAAGAAAACTACTCGTGACACATGCGTTAAACTTGGAATAGCGGCGCTATTTTCTCTTTTGGCTGCATCAGTGCCTTTCTCAATTGATTTCAAATATAGCAATTATACTGGCTATAGCTTGATTATGCTTGCTTTACTGCTAATAGTATTTATAGTTCTTTACATCCCTTATCGGAAGGCAAAGAGAAAACAATTGGACATGAGCTTCATGAGCCAGATTAATAATATAACCGATAAGCGAACTATTATTGAACGCAAGCAGAAGATTCTACCGATTCAGCTTCATCTTGCTGGAGCATTTCTGGAACAGTATGACGGTATGAGAAATCAGCTCATGAGCAAGTATAATTGCATGTTGTCGTTTGTGGGGAATCTCAACGTATGGCACGAAGAAGAGAAAAATGGCATTGAAACTATGAGTGCTGATTCAAGACCGCCCTTTGTTGCTATTCTTGACAACCAATCACTTGATGACTACTTTGTGCGTTACGCGCAGCAAGCTACAAGCAATATACACCTTGCTGATTTCTTTAATCGAGGATATTCCCTTAACGAAGAAGGCATTATCAATTTCTGGCGTAAACTCAACAGCAGTATGAAAGAAGAACTGATGAGGAAGCTGGAAAACTTCACGATGCTTAAATATATCCTTAATATAGAAGATTATCCATTCTTGGCTCAAAATGTCAGCGCATCTGAATTGCTGCCAAAACTTGTGGATCGTAGCAAAACGTTCTCGCATTGGCATCAATATGACAGAATAACACCAGAGATAAAGTATTTGATGCTCCATTTTGATAACGATAAAGAAGAATCAAGGTGGTGGTCAGACACTTCCAGTTATTTCCAGAATAGACCTCAGTCAATCTCTATTGACTCAAGGTTCAAGTTAATAATGATTGAAATAAAGAACTTGAAACCTGAAGAGGTTGAGTTTACTTAAGACAAAAACAGACTAACGAAGACAGATCAATAAAAGATGGAATCATTAGATACTTTATACAGTCAATACAATCGCCTTAAGGAGGATTTGCAAGAAAATCTTGATAGCGAGGTTACTACCAGCCTTCTTCAGAGCGGTATCACCAGAGAGTATTTTGATAAAGTAAATACAGCTCTTGAGTTGCTTCAAAAGTTCTACGATCGACACTTGAAGAGCAACCAAATACATGATGCCGTTGCTGCCCAATTAAACAGCACCCGAAAAGAGAATGTGAAATTCTGTATGCCTATCGATATCATGAGATGCTATGATGGTTTGGACCATCCCACATCATTCAATACACTAGAGGGTGTTGCTTTGTAAGCCATCAGTAAACCCCGTATTGTGAGATTCTACGAGAGACTTTGAAAGTCTTTGAAAAAGTTGGAGATATTTTCAGAGAAGTGGGAGGATTCTCTGAAATTTTGAAAATAAGTCTGAGATTTTGGGAGGATTTTCAAAGGATGTCAGAGGACACCTTTCTGCTTGAGGTTGTGCGGAAGGAGTTCCAGCAGGTCGCGTGAGTAGTCCTGGTCATAGTCGTGGATGTGGGTGAAGAAGTGGTTCAGCCACTTGCGGACATCTACCTGCGCCAACTTGCAGCATCCCATGAAGGTGTACGCCAGTTCGGGATAAGAAATTATCGAAAATAGTGGTCTAAAAAATTGTAAAA
>CALEJB010000013.1 GCA_937898675.1 uncultured Prevotellaceae bacterium | reverse complement strand
AAAATAACTCATTGATTTTCAAATATTTAAATTAATTATTAACTAAGTATTGTTATAACCGAAAAACAAAATGGGGCGCCCGCCAGGGTAGCCCCATTTGTTTTTAAAAGCCAATTGCCCCGCCGCGGGAGGCATCGGGTTTGTGCCCGCCGGGGCCGTGGCCTATTGTGCGGCCAATGGAGATGATTCTCTGGGCAATAGCGGTGCGTGCGGCGGCTGGGGCCTCGTTGTCACCGGATTTTCCCGGATATAATTCATACAGGCGGCGGTACTCGCCGTCGGTGACATTGGGCATCACCACATTGGCTCCGGCCTGCAACGCCATGATGCGGCCCTGGGGGTGAAGGCTCTCCATTGCCGTGGTGGCGGGAATGTTGATATCAGGCATGAGCAGGCGCATCACCGCCATGGTGCGCAACGCCTGGTCGAGCGAGCCGCCCGCTTCATGGGCCAACGGCGTGCAGGGGTGCGGAATGAACGGGCCGATGCCCGCCATATCGATGCCGATGCCGCGCAGCAGCAGCAGGTCGTCGGCGATGGACTGGACGCTCTGCCCGGGCTGGCCCGTCATGATGCCAGAACCCAGTTCATAGCCCAAGTCCTTGATATCCATCAGGCAATCGACGCGGCGTTGCCAACTCATGCCAGGGTTGAGGCGATGGTACAGGTCGCGGTCGGAGGTCTCGATGCGCAACAGGTAACGGTCGGCGCCCGCGTCGCGCCAAGCCTTGTAGTCGGCGCGGGGGCGTTCGCCCACACTGAGCGTGACGGCCACATCCATGCGCTTGATGCGCTCGACGACACGCGCCAGGCGGTCACGGTCAAAGTGCATGTCCTCGCCCGACTGAAGCACGACGGTGCCAAAGCCCATGTCCACGGCACGGCGCGCCGTATCGACCAGCTGGTCATCGCTCATGCGGTAACGGCGCGCATGGCTGTTGCTGCGGCGGATGCCGCAGTACATGCAGTCGTTGCGGCAAAAGTTGGAAAACTCAATGAGCCCGCGCAGGTGCACCGCATCGCCCACGGCATGGTGACGCACCTCGTCGGCCCGGCGCAGCAGCGCATTGCCGTCGGCCATAGTGAGCAGGTCAACAATCTCTGCCTTGTTCATTGGGTTAGGAGTTAGGAGTTAGGAGTTAGGAGTTAGGAGTTAGGAGTTAGGAGTTAGG
>CALEJB010000012.1 GCA_937898675.1 uncultured Prevotellaceae bacterium | reverse complement strand
TGATGGCACGGCCCTCGATGGTGTAGCGGGCTACCTCGGTAGCATCACTGTTCTTTACCACGTCAATGCCGGTGGGAGCACCATTGCCAATGCGCACGGCGGGGCCAAAGGTCTGCACCTGATAGTTGCCAGCCTCGTCCTTGAGGGTGATGCGCAGGTCGTACCAGCCGTTGACGCTGGGCTCGGTGAATGCGGCAAGGTCAGTGCTGTAATATGCGCCGTAGCCGGGCATATAGAACTTGCTGTCGTCCTTGGTCATGACGATAGTCTGGAAGTAGTCGGTGCCGTTGGGGGCATACTCCACGGAAACATCACAGTCGCCATACTTAAACCAGATGTTATAATTATCATCGGCTTGTTGTTCAAAGTCGCCGCACATGATGGCCATGATGCCCTGCTCGCCGTTGTCAAAGCGGTTGGTGACAAAGCCGTTGGCGGTGCGGAACTGCAGCGCATTGAGTACGGGAACAAAGTGGTCATCCTTGGCCTGATCAACCACGCACACCATGTCGTTGCCGCCCTCGATGCCGTCCACCTCAAAGTTGGGGTTGGTCATGCTCAAGGTGAGCACGGCAGGAGCATAGTGCTCACCATAACTCCAGTTGTCCATCTCTTCGGTGTTAGTGGCAACCACCTCGTCGTCGGCCTTGAGTTCAAGGGTGGCCACCATATTGTCACTGCCGCGGTCTTCGCCCATCTGGCCCTTGTAAACCGTGCCAAGAACGGGGAGAGAGCTTTCCATCATCGGATACTCAAAGTAGAAGGTTGAAGCTATGGGGCATGTGCCGCCAGCAACAAGGTCGGTGCTGCTGTAATCGAATTTCAGGCCCTCTGCACTGGGGAGTGCATAACGGGCCTCACCAGGCGCGGGAGAGTCAAGCCAAGTCTGGTTTGCCGAATAGACATAATTGTTGCCTTCGGCCTGCGGGAAGATGTATTGAGAGTTAGTTTGGTATGCATGTTGCCAAACATAAATTTCTCCATCACCATAGTCAACGGTTTCGTTCACACAGCAATCCACAAAATTGAATCTGAAGCCGAAATCGAGGATGGCATCATACTCAGGCACCGTGCTGGGAGGGCAGAACTGAATCCTGTGGACAGCATTGGATGTTGAGGCCAATCCATGCATCATCCAGGGTGTCTCCTTGTTGTAGGTAGCAAAATAGCTCATGCCATAGTCACCATCTTCATACACAGCGTCATACTTCTCCTTGGCCGGGGAGTTGACATACTTGAACTCAATGGGGTCACCATAGTACTTGGTGTAGTCGTTGGTAGCATATTGGGTGTTGACACCCTTAGCGCGGATGACAGTGCTGTAAGTTTCATCCTCGGTAGGCATGATGCGGAACTGCTGGAACATATACTTGTCGCTGACATCGTTTACATAGAAGTCGCCAAACCACTCTTCGCCAAGTAGTTTACCCATTTGGGGAAGTTCGGGATTGAGGTCAACCTGAACACCGCCCAAGTTGGTGCTGAGGCTATAGACCTCACCATAATCCTTGTGGTAGATGTTCTTATACATGTGAACGTCATATACATTGTACTCCTCAAGGATTTCATAGTTGTAGTTCTCGTCAGTGTACATGATGCGGCGCAGGCGTGATTGTTCGCCATCGGGGTTGTAAGAACGCATCGAGATGTGGTTGGTGGCGGTGGTGGGGTCAAAACTGAGCGTCATTTCGCCAGTGACCTCCACGCCTTCCTTGATAATCAACGCATCGTAGGATGACCAGAACATGGAAGTGGGGTCAATTTTGGTGTAAATAGCGAGGATGTCGTAGGTCCCCGGCTCGAGATACAGCGTCACGAAGTCATTCTCCCAATCATAATATTCCTCAATGCTGGTTTCCTTGTTATAGGCTACCACTTGACTCGGTTGCCACTCCTCCATGTTGCAGTCAAACACGCACTTGACGGGGATGGCTTCGCCCTCGTTGACGCGTGGGGCATTGATGCCTTGCTTTTTAACAAAGGTGGTAACGCCGTTCTTGGTCACTTTTTCGTAGCCCTTGGGCACGGAGACCTCGCAGGTGTTTTTTACACCGGGGAGCTCATAGAACTTGTAATCGGTTACCGGGGCTCTCTTGCCGGTCGTGTTCTGCGCGGGGCAGGGAATGGCCATTGCCAGCATTACGGCAACGGCGGTGATAAGTGTGAATTTTTTCATACGCTATAATTTTATGAATTAAAAATAAAAATTAAGTTTGCCGCAAAATTAGAGACAAAATGGGGGAAAATGGGAAGATATCTGGCAAGTTGATGTCTGAAATTCTGATTATTGTTCAAATAAGCCGATGAAATGGGGGATTTTTGCTCATTTTCCACTTGCAGAAAAAGCAAAACCAAGACATTCTGCAATTAAAATATCGCCCTGTGCCGTATCTCCATCATGCGCTTTTTTGTGGTTGTTTTTATGCTTTAGGTTGCGGCGGTGTGGGGTTTTTTGTAATTTTGCGGTATGATGATAGATTTCACGCCATGGGTGCGCAACCGGTTTGTCGGTCGCTTGCAGCAGCATCTGCGCTATATCGACCATGCTGACGCCGTTCAGCAGGGCGAACTGGTGCGGCTTGTCGAAAAGGCGGCGCTCACCGAAATCGGGCGCCACTACGATTTCTCGTCCATCAGGACCTACGAGCAGTTTGCCCGCACGCTGCCGCTCTATGACTACGAGGGCCTGAGGCCGCAAATCATGCGCATGCTCAACGGCGAGGCAGGCGTGCTGTGGCCCGGCCATTGCCTCAATTTCGCCCAGTCGTCGGGCACGAGCGACGGCCGCAGCAAGTTTATCCCCATCACGCGCGAATCGTTCAAGTGGAACCATTATCAGGGCAGTAGCGACGTGGTGTCGCACTACCTGAACCTGAACCCCGACAGCCGTCTGTTCAGCGGCAAGGCGTTCATCCTGGGCGGCAGCTTTGCCCACCAGGTGTCGGCGCCGCGCGGCACGAGGGTGGGCGACCTGAGCGCTAACCTCATCGAGTGCATGAACCCGCTCGCCAACCTGTTCCGCGTGCCCGGCAAGCGCATCGCGCTGATGGAGGACTGGAGCGAGAAACTGCCCCAACTGGTCGAGGCCAGCATCGGGCAGAACATCACCAACCTGAGCGGTGTGCCGTCGTGGTTCCTCACGGTGCTGCGGCAGGTGCTGGAGCGCACGGGCAATCAGTGCATCCACGAGGTGTGGCCCCAGCTGGAGGTGTTCTTCCACGGCGGCATCGCCTTTGGGCCCTACCGCAAGCAGTATGAGGAAATCTGCGACATGTCCAAGATGCATTTCCTCGACACCTACAACGCCAGCGAGGGCTTCTTTGCCGTGCAGAGCGACTGGGACGAGCCCGGCATGCTGCTGTTGCTCGACGCGGGCGTGTTCTATGAGTTCATCCCCGTCGAGGACATCGACAGCCCGACGCCCGAGGTCTATCCCGTGTGGGAAATCGAGGCGGGCAAGACCTACGAACTCGTCATCACGGCCTGCAACGGCCTGTGGCGCTACCGCATCGGCGACACGGTGAAGGTGGAACGCCTTAATCCGCTCAAAATCACCATCGCCGGCCGCACCCGGAGCTATATCAACGCCTTTGGCGAGGAACTGATGGTGCACAATGCCGACAAGGCCATCACCCTGGCGTCGCAGCAGACAGGTGCCGATGTGCTGAACTATACCGCTGCCCCGGTGTATGCCCAGGGCGGCAACAGCGGCCATCACCAGTGGCTCATCGAGTTCGGGCGCCAGCCGGCCGACGTGGACCGCTTCATGCTGCTGCTCGACGAGCACCTGCGCAACGCCAACAGCGACTATGACGCCAAGCGAAGCGGCGACCTGTTTCTGGCGGCCCCGGTGCTCACGGTGGCCCCTGCCGGGCTGTTCGACCGCTGGCTGGGCAGCACGGGAAAACTGGGCGGTCAGCGCAAGGTGCCGCGCCTGAGCAACAACCGCGACATCATCGACGCGATGCTTGCCCTGATGGAATAATGACAAAGTCAACGCTCCATGTGGAAAAAATGGATACATAGCAACATCGGCGCCGCGGTATTGAACATGCTCGTGGCCTACGCCGTGTTTATGCTCTCGCGCGTGGCGTTCTTCGGCGAGAACTGGTCCGCCTTTGCGCCCTATATGTCGTGGTCGCTGTTCTGGAGCGAGCTGCATGGCGCGCTGGTGTTTGACACATCGGCACTGCTGTATATCAACGGGTTGTGGCTCGTGCTCATGCTGCTGCCGCTGTGGTATAAAGAGAAACCCCGGTTTCGCAAGGCCCTCAAGTGGCTGTTTGTGGTCACCAACGCCGTTGGGGTGGCGATGAACCTGATGGACGCCGTCTATTTCCAGTACACGGGCCGGCGCGCCACGGTGTCGGTGTTCAGCGAGTTTGCCAACGAGGGCAACGTGCTGGCGGTCATCCTCACCGACGCGTTGCGGCACTGGTATCTGGTGCTCGCGTTCATTGCGTTAGTATATATATTGTGGCGGTGTTATACACGGCCGCGCCATGATATCTATGTCAAGCCGTTGCATTACTATCTCTCGCAGTCCATCGCCCTGCTGGCAGCAGCGCCGCTTGCCATCATCGGCATCCGCGGCAGCGCGGCGTCGGGCACCAGACCCATCACGGTAAGCAACGCCAACCAGTATGTCAACCGCCCCGTTGAGGCCTCGGTGGTGCTCAACACGCCGTTCTCGGTTATCCGCAGCATCGGCAAAAAGGTCTTTGTCACGCCCGACTATATGTCCATAGAGGAGATGGAGCGCGCCTACAGTCCCGTGCATCCCGCGCCCGTGGCCGACTCGCTGTCGCGCAAGGGCCGCAATGTGGTCATCCTCATTGTCGAGAGCATGGGCAAGGAATATATCGGTTCGCTCAATCCCGACCTTGAGGGCGGCCACTACAAGGGCTACACGCCGTTTATCGACAGCCTGGTGGCGCAGTCGCTGACCTTCAAATACAGCTACGCCAACGGCCGCATCAGCATGGATGCCATGCCGTCCATCTTGTCGGGCCTGCCCATGATGGTGGAGCCGTTTTTCCTCACCCCCGCGTCGCTCAACGACGTGCAGGGCCTGCCGTCGATGCTGGCGGGCGAGGGATACACGAGCGCCATGTTCCACGGGGCGCACAACATCTCGATGGGTTTCAGCGCCTATGCCCACAGCATCGGTTATCAGCACTATTACGGCCTGGACGAGTATTGCAAGGACAAGCGCTACGGCGGCATGAACGACTGGGATGGCAAGTGGGCCGTGTGGGACGAACCGTTCCTGCAATTCACGCTTGACAACATCAACACCATGCGGCAGCCGTTCCTGGCCACGGCATTCACCGCCACGTCGCACCATCCCTACAACCTGCCCGAGCAGTACCGCGATTCGCTCAAGGAAGAGGGCGGCCAGCCCATCCACAAGTGTGTGCGCTACACCGACCTGGCGCTGCGGCGCTTCTTTGACCGCGCCAGCCGCCAGCCGTGGTTCAACAACACAGTGTTTGTGATTGTCGCCGACCACACCAACCTCAACAGCCACGACGTGTACAAGACCGACTTGGGGCTGTACAGCATCCCTGTGATTTTCTATACGCCCGACGGCAGCCTCAAGCCCGCCGTGCGCGACGACATGGTTGTGCAGCAGACCGACATCACGCCCACGCTGCTGCATTTGCTGGGTTATCAAAAGCCATACTTAGCCTTTGGCGAGGACCTGTTGAGCGTCAATCCGGCCGACACATGGGCCTTCAGCTACAACGCCGGCATCTATCAGCTGGTCAAGGGCGACCTGATGCTGCAGTTCGACGGCGAAAAGACGACGGCGGTCTATCGCTTCAAGACCGACAGGCTGCTCAAGCACAACCTGGTGGGCCGCGAGTCCGCCCAGCAGCCGATGGAGCGTCTGCTCAAAGCCGTCATCCAGCAATACATGTCCCGGATGAACGAAAACCGCCTGTTGCCGTCGTCAAAGTAACCAGACCAAGAAAAAAGGAAAAGTCCTCGACAAGCGACTGCTTGTCAAGGACTTGTGGTGGTGCCCAGGGCGGGACTCGAACCCGCACACCTTGCGGCACACGCACCTGAAACGTGCGCGTCTACCAATTCCGCCACCTGGGCATTTTTGGATTTGCGACTGCAAAGGTAATGCTTTTTTTAGATATGCAAGCAATTTCGCAAAAAAAATCGTCATAAATCTTGATTTTCCTCTTTTCGGGTTGATAAACTTGGGACTTTTTTCTATCTTTGCGATACAGAACCAACCCATATAATATACCAAGAATTATGTTTGAAAAACAAATCTACATCAATCGCCGCGCCGAGTTGAAGCAACTCGTGGGCGACGGCGTAATCGTGCTGTTCGGCAACAACGAGTCGCCGTGCAACTATCCCAACAACGCTTATTATCCCTTCCGCCAGGATTCCACGTTCCTGTACTACTTTGGCCAGCAGCGTGATGGCCTGGTGGGCGTAATTGACATCGACAACAACCGCGAGACACTCATTGGCGACGACATCGACATTGAGGATATCGTGTGGTATGGCTCGGTGGACAGCGTGGCCGACATGGCCGCCCAGGTGGGCGTGGAAAATTCCGCTCCCATGGCGCGGCTCAAGGAAATCTGCGACGAGGCCAGCGCCAAGGGCCGCCGCATCCACTTCCTGCCGCCCTACCGCCACGACACGATGATCCAGATCATGGACTTGCTGGGCATCCATCCTGCCAAGCAGGCCCAGGCCGTGTCGATGGACCTGCGCATGGCGGTCATCAAGATGCGCGCCGCCAAGCGCCCCGAGGAAATCGAGGAGTTGGAGCGTGCCGCCGAGGTGGGCTACCTGATGCACACCACCGCCATGAAGTTGATAAAACCCGGTGTGACAGAGAAATACATCGGCGGCCAGATTGACGGCATCGCCGAGAGCTACGGCGCCAAGGTGAGCTTCGCCACCATCTTCTCGCAGCATGGCGAGATCATGCACGGCGCGCCGTCGATGGCACCGCTTGAGGCCGGCCGCCTTGTGTTGTGTGACTGCGGCGCCGAGACCATGGAGTTCTACTGCAGCGACAACACGCGCACGATGCCAGTGTCGGGCAAATACACCCAGCGCCAGTTGGATATCTACCGCATCGTCGAGGAGTGCCACGACCTGGCCCTCGAGGTGTCCAAGCCGGGCATGAAGTTCCAGGATGTGCACTTTGCCGTGTGCCGCCGTATGACCGAGCGCCTCAAGGAACTGGGCCTGATGAAGGGCGACGTGGACGAGGCCGTAGCCGCCGGTGCCCACGCCATGTTCCTGCCGCATGGTTTGGGCCACATGATGGGCATGGACGTGCATGATATGGAAGGCCTGGGCCAGATTTATGTCGGCTTTGACGCCGAGACGCGCCCCAACCTCGAGCAGTTCGGCACCAACTGCCTGCGCATGGGCCGCCGCCTCGAAGAGGGTTTTGTTGTCACCGACGAGCCGGGCATTTACTTCATTCCTGCCCTCATCGACGACTGGCGCGCCAGCCGCCACTGTGCCGAGTTCTTGAACTTTGACATGCTCGAGACCTATAAGGACTTTGGCGGCATCCGCATCGAGGACGACATCCTCATTACCAAGGACGGCTGCCGTTTTCTGGGCACAAAACGCATCCCCTACCATCCCCAGGATGTAGAGGACTTCATGGCCGCGAACTGAAGTCCCCGACAATAACTGCGAGCGGAGCGAAATCCAATTCGCTCCGCCCGTGTTGTATGGTGTCTATTAATCAGAATTGCGTCTCGATCTGGTTACCGGCATAGATGATGGCGACCAGTATGGCAATCAGCGCCACGATGATGGTGTAGGCCACCACTTTGAACAGAGGGCTGGCCTTGCTGCCGCGCTGGTGCAGCTGTCCATGAATGCTGGTACTGTTGTAGTGCTTGATGGTGCGCAGTTTTTCCTCAACATTGCTGGTGGGAACTTGGCGCTCAGGTTCTGATGGGCGTTCTACGGGTTTGGGCTTGGGCTCCTTGACTGGTTTGGGTTGAGGCTTAGGCTCTGGATTTGTCTGAACTTGAGGTTGTCTGGACGAAAACGGTGCCTTCAGGTCCACGCCGCAGTAGGGACAGAACTGGATGCCGCTGGGCAGTTGCTTGCCGCAGCTGTGGCAGAACTTGGTGCTCGCATGGTTGACCTCGGTCACGTTGACCGAGCGCCGCGTGAGCGTCTGGCTGTCGTCACGCGCCACCAGTTCGTCGCCCTCGAGCCGGCACACGGCCAGGCACTGCGGGCACACCACTTGGCTGTCGTGTATCACAAGTTCCTCTTGCGACACCGCCATCCATTTTCCGCACTGTGGGCATTTCAGTTCCATATCCTCGTTGATGAATTTGTTGCGCAAAGGTACAACCAATTGGTTACAAATGCAAAAAAAATATACTGCAAGGTGACGAGTATGCGGGTTGCGATATGAAAAATAGCCATTTTGCCGCCCTGCCGGCCGTTTATTATGCTCTTGATTGTGGGCAAAATGGTGCCAAATCAACGCAAAAACGAAAATTGTTGCCGTTTTGCTTTTTATTTTTGAGAATTACTATTACTTTTGCACCCGCAAAACTATCGAATATATTCAAATAACGCAATATCAAATGGCAAAGAAAGACAAACAAAGTGCTCGCACGACGCTCGAAGAGGTGAATGAAAACCTTACAAGTGCGGCACAACGCATCGAAGACAACAAGAAGTACATCAACTGGGCACTTATCGCCATCGCAGTTCTGGTGCTGCTTGCCGTTGGCTACATCTACGGCATCCGCAACCCGAACTTGGAGGACGCCAAGAATGCCATTGGCAAGGCCGACATCGAAATGATGCAAGGTCAGCAGGATCAGGCATTGAAGGACTACGAGATGGTTGCCGACAAATACAGCAACAAGCCCGGCAAGCGCGCTCATCTCAATGCCGCCATCATTCTGTACCAGAAGGGTGAGTATGATAAAGCCATCAAGCATCTTGAGGCCTACACCCCCGACGACAAGCTCGTTGCTCCTGCAGCACAGTCGCTGCTGGGTGACTGCTATGTCAACAAAAAGCAGTTGGACAAGGCGCTTGCCGCCTATGACAAGGCCATCAGCATGTCGGATAATAACGACCAGTACACCCCCGCGTTCATGATCAAGAAGGCAACCGTACTCCACGAGCAGAAGAAGTATGACGAAGAAATTGCCATCTATCAGAACATCAAGGACAATTATCCCACCTACTGCCAATCTACTGGCTTTGACGCTGACAAATATCTTGAGCGTGCCAAGGCGCTCGCTGGCAAGTAATCGGATAATGTTAATGACATGATAAGAGGTTGGGCAAAACATCGTTTTGTGCCAACCTTTTTCTTAACCAATAAAACAAAATAACGCTATGAAACCTATTTATAACCGCATATTGCTCAAGTTGAGCGGTGAGTCGCTTGCCGCCGAGCAGGGAACGGGCATTGATGCCAAGCGTGTCGCCGACTATGCAACCCAAATCAAGGAAATCGCCGACGCCGGCGTACAGATTGCCATCGTCGTTGGTGGCGGCAACATCTTTCGCGGCCTCAAGGGCGCGGCTCAGGGCTTTGACCGCGTCAAGGGGGATCAAATGGGCATGCTGGCCACCGTCATCAATGCATTGGCGCTGTCGTCGGCCCTCGAGGCCATCGGCCAGCCGGCCCAGGTGTTCACCGCCATCGGCATGTTTCCCATCGGCGAGCCTTACAGCAAGTGGCGCGCAATCGAGGCCATGCAGGCCGGCAAGGTCGCCATCTGCTCCTGCGGCACTGGCAGCCCGTTCTTCACCACCGACACTGGCAGCACGCTGCGCGCCATCGAGGTGGAGGCCGACGTGATGCTCAAGGGCACCCGTGTGGACGGCATCTACACTGCCGACCCCGAAAAGGACCCCACGGCCACCAAGTTTGACCGCATCACCTATGATGAGATTTATAACCGCGGCCTCAAGGTCATGGACATGACGGCCACGGTTATGGCCCGCGACAACAATCTGCCCATTCATGTCTTTAACATGGATGTGTATGGCAATCTGCGCAAGGTCATTGCCGGCGAGCCCATTGGCACCGTCGTTACGTTGGACTAACTGATGCCTAAGTTTATGGCTGCCCGTGCAACTTTTGTTCTGCCCAGGCGCATCTAATAGACAATACGTTAATCTAAACAATATCAGAATTATGAAGAAATCAATGATGATGATTGCGGCCATCTTGGCCCTCGTTTTTAGCACCAGTTCCTGCTTTGTAGAACTTGGGCAGCACAGCGACTCTCATCCCACTCAGGTCACCCAGTCCGGCAAGAAGGTTGTGCTGGCGGCATTCGACGAGATTGAGATGTCTTGCCCCTTTGATGTCAACTACGAGATGGGCGGTTCGCCCAGTGTGGTTCTTGAGGCTCCTGACGATGTGCTCCAGTATATCACCATCTATGTCAAGGAGAACACCCTGCACATCGCTACTAACAACACCATCATCAATGGTGGCATTGACTTGGACTTCAGCAAGGTGAAACTTATGGTCACCTCGCCCACTCTCAAGGACATTGAGTTGGCTGGCTCGGGCAACTTTAACGTGAACAAGCCCATTGACGTGAACGACGACTTTGACATCGAGGTGGCTGGCTCGGGCAAGGTTGACCTGGGTACGCTCACTTGCCATGACCTTGATATCCAGTTGGCTGGTTCGGGCAATGTGAACATCAAGTTTGCCAATTGCAACGAACTGGAGACCGAAGTCGCTGGCAGCGGCAAGGTGGTGTGCATGAATGTCAAGGCCAACAATGTCGAGACTACGGTGGCCGGCAGCGGCAATGTTAGGTTCCGCGGCACTGCAGTTACCCACAAGGAGAGTGTGACCGGCGCTGGCTCCATCGACGTCACCGAACTCAAGTAACGCGTCACAAGACCAAACAGCAACAACGGACTTCCCCCATTCAGGAAAGCCCGTTGTTGTTTGGTTGTTGCTGTCGCTACTATCCAAGCCTTGCGGCCACGACATCCCAGTCAATGATTTGCCACAGGGCCTCAAGATAGGCGGGGCGGCGGTTCTGGTAGTCGAGGTAGTAGGCGTGTTCCCACACGTCCATTGTCAATAGCGGCGTGAGGCCGTGCTGCAGCGGGTTGCCGGCATTGGGCTCCTGGGTGATGACCAGGCGGCCGTCCCTGTCGGCCGACAGCCATACCCATCCCGAGCCGAACAGACCGGCTCCAGCCTGGGCAAACGCTTCCTTGAAGGCGTCAAACGAGCCGAAGGCCTCATTGATGGCTTCGGCCAGCTTGCCCGATGGGGCTTTGCCCTCGCGCGGAGCGGCGAACTGCTCAAAATACATGTTGTGGTTGAGCAACTGCCCGGCGTTGTTGAGCATGCCGCCTTGGGCTTTCAGCACCACTTCTTCCAGGTCCATGCCTTCGAGGCCACTGCCCGGCAGGGCGGCGTTGAGGTTGTTGACATAGGTGAGCAGGTGCTTGCCATGATGGAATCCCAGCGTGCCAGCGCTGATGACGGGTTCAAGGGCGTCTGCCGCATAGGGTAGTGCCATCAGTTCAAACTGATTGTTTACGGGTTTCGTCTTTTTCATAGCAGTAATGTGTTGGTTGTTGATAGATGTGAATAAAATCATTTAGTCGCCGCAAATTAACACCGCAATCTCCGAATTATCAATCCCAATGATGAACATTTAACAATATTTATCTTACATTAACCGTTTTCATAGCCCGATTTGTCCCGATGGGCAAAAAATGCTACCTTTGCACCGATGGCAAACAAGGAGATAACCACGCTATATGTTAGCGACATGGACGGGACGCTGCTCAACGATGAGTCGCGCCTGTCGCCGGGCACCGTCCAGACACTCAACCGCATCATCGGCGAGATGGGCGGCCTGTTCACCGTGGCCACGGCGCGCACGCCCGCCACTGTGGTGCCGCTCATGCAGGAAGTCCATGCCACGCTGCCGTTTATCGTCATTGGCGGCGCGGCGATGTGGAATCCCTTGACGGCGACCTATGAGGACACGCGTGTCATTGCCCCCGAGGCAGTGAACGCCATCGCCGATGTGTTTGAGCGCTGTGGCATGCATCCGTTCATTTACCGCCGCTATGGCGAGGGCATGCTCCACACCCACCACGTCGGCCCCATGTCGCCCAACGAGGAGCGTTTTGTCGCCCAGCGCCGGCATCTGCCGTTGAAGCGGTTTTTCCTTGATGACGCCGACTACCGCAACAGCCCAGGCGACACGCTGATTATCTTTTCGCTCAACAAATATGCCGCCCTCAAGGATGTTGCCGCCCAGCTGCGCGCCTCGGTGGACTGCCAGGTGACCTTGTATCACGACATCTTTGACGAGAGCGACGGCTACCTCGAGATTCACGCCCCGGGCACGACCAAGGCGGGTGCCATCAGCCGCCTGGCGGCTCAGGTGGGAGCAGACAGGGTGGTGGTCTTTGGCGACAATCGCAACGACATCGCCATGATGCAGTCTGCCGACCACAGCGTCGCTGTGGGCAATGCCTTCGACGAGGTCAAGGCGGCGGCCAGCGAGATTATAGGCCCCAATACCGACGACAGCGTCGCACGCTGGATTGAGCGTGATTTATTTGCCCATATCAACGGATTTCTATAATTTTGCCATCATTTCACTTGACCGCATGGCAAATCTGCGCAACATATACGACTCACGCCGCATCTGGAAACTCGTCTTTCTGGGCATCTCGTTGGTGCTCGTGGCGCTGTTCCTGTACATCAGCAACAATCTGGTCAAGGACCTTGCCCAGCAGGAACGCGAGCGCATGGAAATCTGGGCTGATGCCACGCGTGAGCTGTCCAACACCGACGGCAATGCCGCCACCGATGTGGATTTCCTGCTCAGCATCATCGAGGCCAATCACAATATTCCGCTGCTGCTGGTTGACGACAAGGATAACATCGTCAGCCACCGCAACTGGCGTCTCCCCGAGCCTGTGGACAGTTTTGCATTCGAGATCTCGCCAGCCAACCTCAAGTTCCTGACCAAGAAACTTGACCACCTCAAACACACTACCAACAAAATTGACATCAAGCTTGACGACAACACCACACAGTACCTCTATTACGAGGACTCCACGTTGTTGCGCCGTCTGGCTTATTTCCCTTATATCCAGTTGGCGGTGCTGATTCTGTTTTTTGCCATCGCCTATTTTGCCCTGATGAGTATCAAGAAGGCCGAGCAGAACAAGGTGTGGGTGGGCTTGTCCAAGGAGACCGCCCACCAGTTGGGCACGCCCATCTCATCACTCATGGCATGGACCCAGTTGCTCGAGACCATGGGCGTGGACAAGAGCATTGTCACCGACATGGACAAGGACGTGAAGCGCTTGTCCACCATTGCCGACCGCTTTTCCAAGATTGGCTCCATGCCCGACAAGGAACTCACGCCCATCAATGAGGCCGTTGAAACAAGCCTGGAATACATGCGTGCACGCATCCCCAAGCGTGTCAAGCTCTATATCCACACCAACGACCAGACCAACAACGGCGTGATGCTCAGTCAGACGCTGTTTGCCTGGGTGATGGAAAACCTCACCAAGAACGCTGTCGATGCCATGGACGGCGAGGGACAGCTCGACATCACCGTCGAGGACAGTCCCAGCAATGCCGTGATTCTGGTCAAGGATACCGGCAAGGGCATCGCTCGCAAGAATTTCAAGAATGTTTTCAACCCTGGTTTTACGACCAAGAAGCGCGGTTGGGGCCTCGGGCTGACGCTTGTCAAGCGCATCATCGAGGAGTACCACAACGGCCAGATTTATGTCAAGGAGTCTGAGGTGGGCAAGGGCACCACCTTTGGCATCGAACTCCCCAAAGTCAAGTCATGAGCAACGGCAATAACACAGCATCACGCGTCACCATGTTGGGCACAGGCAATGCCATGTGCGTCAACTGTTACAACACTTGCTTTTACCTCAGCACGCCGGGCGGCGGCATGCTGGTTGACGGCGGCGGCGGCAATGGCATCCTCAGCCAGCTCATCAAGGCCGGCATCCCCTTTACCGACATACGCCACATGTTTGTGACGCACAGCCACACCGACCACATCCTGGGCGCCATCTGGATGATGCGCAAGATTTCGCCCATGATTTTCAAGGGCAAGCACAAGGGCCCCTTGACCATCTATTGCAACGATGTGGTGCGCGATGCCCTTTACACGATGGGCGAACTGATGATTCCGAGCAAAATTTTCGCTTCCATCGGCACGACGATTATCCTGCGCGAGGTGCACGACGGCGAGGAGGTAGCCATAGACGACATGAAGGTCACCTTCTTTGACATCGCTTCGACCAAGGTCAAGCAGTTCGGTTTCCGCGCCGCGTTGCCCGACGGGCAGAGCCTTGTGTGTCTGGGCGACGAGCCCTACAGCGTTGTGAGCGAGCCCTATGTGCGTGGTTGTGACTGGCTGATGTGCGAGGCCTTTTGCCTCTACAAGGACCGCAACACCTTTAACCCCTATGAGAAAAGCCACAGCACGGCGCTCGACGCGGGCATGCTGGCCCAGGACTTGGGCGTGAAGCACCTTGTGCTCTACCACACCGAGGACACCTGCCTCGGCACCCGCGCCGCCACCTACAGCGCCGAGGCCGGCAAATACTACAAGGGACCCATCCTCGTCCCTGCCGACCTTGAGTCGTTCACGCTGTAATACCCCTCATCAAATCTTGCTTCATGCACCTGTGTCATGCGCATGCACCCGCCTGCGCGCATTATGTATAATGTGCCTGCCCCCTCAAATAATCTTTTTCTTAAAAGATGTTAAAATATTTGGTCGGTTCGAATTTGTTGATATACCTTTGCAGTGTATTAGTTAAGCAGTACACTATAAAGGTAAATCATTTATCAATAAAGTATAGTTATTATGTTGAACATCAGTGATATGCATTTTAGTTACGGCAAGCAGGGCAAGGACCTGTTCCACGACTTCTCGCTGAGCCTCGAGGTCGGCAATGTTTACGGCCTGCTGGGCAAGAACGGCGCCGGCAAGTCCACCCTCATCTATCTGATGTGCGGTCTGCTCGCCCCCCAGGGCGGAGAGGTTACCTTTGACGGCGTTGATGTGCGCCGCCGTCTGCCCCAGACGATAAGCGACCTGTTCCTCGTCCCCGAGGAGTTAGACCTGCCCAACATCTCCATCAGCAAGTATGTGAGCATCAACGCCCCGTTTTATCCGCGCTTCAGCATGGACGACATGCAGCGCTACCTCGACATCTTTGAGATGGGCGGCGACCTCACCCTCAAGCTCAACGCCCTGTCGATGGGGCAGAAGAAGAAGGTGTTCATGGCCTTCGCCCTGGCCACCAACACCCGCGTGCTCATCATGGACGAGCCCACCAACGGCTTTGACATCCCGGGCAAGAGCCAGTTCCGCAAACTCATCGGCGCCGGCATGACCGACGACAAGATGATTCTGATCTCCACCCACCAGGTGCGCGACATCAGCAGCGTGCTCGACCATGTGGTCATCGTTGACGACAGCCGCGTGCGCCTCAATGCGTCCATCGCGTCCATCGCCGGCCGCTTGGCATTCAGGCCCATGCGCGAGGGCGACGCCCCTGTCTGGACCCAGCAGACCACCCTCGGCAGCCTTGTGGTCACCCCCGCCCAGCCTGGCGAGGAGACCGCTGTTGACCTGGAGATGCTCTTCAACGCCACCCTGGCCAATCCCGATGCCATCAACCAGATTTTGTTCCAACAATAAATCAGAGATACAACTATGAATAATCAGATATTTGACTGGACCCGTTTCACGGCCGCATTGCGCAAAGAAGTCGTCGAGAACCGCCGCTTACTCGTCCTGGGCGCTGTGGGCATCTATGTCATGCTCGCGGTCATTATGATTTTCGGCAACCTGTTCGAGCATGTCTATGAGGAGCAAGTGCCCCACATCGTGGTATTCACCATCTTTTCCATCGGCATCATCATCTCGGCCTCGCTCACCTTTAGGCAACTCAAGACCAAGGTGGGACGCATCGAGTATTTCACCTCCCCCTCCTCCACGCTCGAGAAATTCATCGTCAACATCCTCATCTATGTAATCGGCTTCATCGTCGCCTTCTTCGCTTGCGCCCAGTTGGCCGACCTCACTCGCTGGGGCGTGGCCAGCGCCTTTTCGGCCCACATTGCCGCCATTGAGGTTCCGGGGCCCATCAATTTCTTGGCCATGTTTCGCAAGTTTGCCGCATTTGTTGCCGCTACCGGCATCGAGGGGCAGCAATGGATAGAGGCCGCCATGTGGATTGGCGTGTTGGGCAATGCAGCATTGTTTGCACTGGGCAGCGCCCTGTGGCCCAAACTGTCGTTCCTCAAGACCATTGGCGCGGTCTATGCCATCGAGACGGTCCTCGGCGTTGTCTTCCTGTTCGTCATGAAGTGTTCGTTCATTGATGGTTTTGTTAATTGGGTCGAAAGCAGCATCGAGAACGGCACATTCTTTGCTTGGGCTGCCGCTTTCGCCATGCTTCAGGTCATCATCTATGGAGCCCTGTGCTGGTACCTCTTCAAGCACAAAGACGCCGTTTCGCTCAAGTGGTGGAAGTGATATCGCATGTTCAACACCCATTAATCGAACACAGTTATGAACTTCAACGATAACAAGGCAATATATCTGCAGATTGCAGACAGCATTGGCGACCGCATCATTGCCGGCGACCTGCCCCCCGAGGGCAAGGTGCCCAGCGTGCGCGAACTCGCCGCACAGATCGAGGTCAACGCCAACACCGTGGCGCGCACCTACGACCACCTGCAGCAGCACGGCATCATCTACACCAAGCGCGGGCTGGGCTACTTCGTCGCCCCCGACGCCAAGGACGAGATAGTGCGCATGCGCCGGCAGCAGCTCATGCAGGGCGAGATGGACTACTTCCTTGGCCAGCTCAAGGCAGTGGGCATCACCCCCGACGAACTGACAGAAATCTACAACAATTACTTAAAAAACCGCTAACATTATGGTACCGCAGACATTCATCGGCACTGCTGCCGTCATCGCAGCCGCCATCATCACTGTCATTGCCCGCATCGTCATGATGTGCGCCTGACGATGCCAGTGGGATAATAATCAAACGCCAGCTCAGGCATCCCCCCCCAAGAATCAAAGCCGTGGACTTGTGTGTTCCACGGCTTTTTTTGGGTGGATGCCATTCTCCAAAAAGAAAATGAGCGGCGCAGCTGCCAAAATTTGATTTTTTCGGTGAAATTCGCAAAGTAAAACGGATGCTAATCCGGAAAAATTGCGATATCATCATCGCAAAATTTGCTGATTTTATTCGATGAAATCGGCGTTTTTGTTCTAATTTCCGATATTAGAACACCCCCAACCCCCGCCGCACCCCCATTTCCCGCACATTACCCCTAACTTTGCGGCAAACTTATTTTTTCATTATTAACAAATTATTATCAACATGAAGAAACTTTTCTTATTTTTGATTGCCGCGGCAACTTTGAGTTCGTCTGCAGGCAATTTCATTACCTCGGGAATCAGGCCAATCAATAACAAGGCCGTCATGCATCCCGAGCGTGTGGTTCCTGGTCGTGCTGCCAAGGCTGCTCAAGCACCGAAGCAAAATGCACCTCAAGTCACAGCTGTAATTTACAATCAGCCCGAGGGAGAGTTGAAGACTTATGACCGTGCCGGCGGTGCTTTCTACTTTAACGGTTATCTGGTGACTGGCCCGCAACAAGGTAAAGCATATATTGTTTGGGGCTATGATGGTAAAGTTTATTTGCAGGACCCCGTTTATGGTATCAAGGATGGCACTTGGGTAGAAGGTACTGTTAGCCAAGACGGCACGAAAATTATCGTTCCTCTGGGCCAAACCATTGCTGAAGAGGACGGTCAAACTTTGGACCTGTGCTGGATGAGCACCACCTATGAATATCCTGAAGGAGGAAATGGCCAGACTGTTACAATCAAATACACTGTGGATGAAAGTGTTACTGAGGCTGTTTACACCATCAACGGCAACGAGATTGCTCTGCAGGGCACTGAGGGCGATATCTATGCTGACTTCCCAGAGAGTGGTGTAATGACTGGTTTGAGCGCTGTTTGGAGCGATACAAAGCTGTGGAATGGCTGTGTCGATTATGGCACCGTTTACACCGAGAGCACGGTTGTGCCCCTGCCTGTTATTACTGAACAGCCCGAGGGCGAACTTGTTGAGTTTAAACGTTCAGGCGAGAGCCTTTGTAATGATAGCATGTGGGGCATGATGTTTGCTGAGCAAGACGGCAAGGCCTATGTTGTATATGGTAACGACGGCAAAGTTTATCTGCAGGATCCCATTTACGGTTTCGCTGCCGGTTCGTGGGTTGAGGGCACCTTGAGCGCCGATGGTACCACCATAACCATTCCCATGGGTCAGTGCCTGTATTGGGATGTTGACGGTGACTATGGCTTGATTATTCAGGATGTTACCATGGACCTTGATGAGTGGGGAATGATATATACCACCATCAACGAAAACACTGAGATGACTTATACCATTGATGGTAACCAGATTTCTCTTAATGGCACTTATGGCGACATGGCCGCAGCATGGCCCACACAGATGCGGGGATTGTGCGGCATTTGGAGCAATGACATGAGCTTTACTGGCAATATGGACTGGAATACCGTATACACTCAAAATATTCTTCTTCCGGCCGTTCCCGCTGATCCCAGCATTGACCCTGCTGATATTCCTGCAGCTGAGGCATGGCAAGACGGTGGCAACGAATACGGTTCCAGCAAGTTCTGGCACATTATCAAACTCGAGGATGTTGATGGTAATCCCCTCGATCCCGACCATGTGACCTATAGCATTTTCACCGATGATGACCAATTGTTTACATTCGATGCAGAAACCTACATTTCTGACTTGTATGAGGATGTCACCGAACTCCCTTACACACTCAATGGTTATGACATTTCTGCGAGAAGAACTGTGTTCTATCGCACCAATGCCGCAGGTTACGAACGATTCTTCAACCAGCGCATCGGTATTCAGGTTTACTACACTGTTAATGGCGTAAAGAATGCTTCTAATATTGTCTATTATTACCTGCCCACCTATCCGGAAACTGGTGTTCCTGCAAATCCCAGCGCTAATGACTGGTGCGGAGCAGACAGCAATTGGGACGAGTTTGATTACACCATCAGTGAGTACACCACCGATGGTGAGCGCATGGACCCCAACCGCATATACTATAGTATATTTACCGATGATGATCAGTTGTACACTTTTGATGCTGACACATACCGCCTGGATGAAAACATGACAAAGGTACCTTATACTTTCCGTAACGTTTTCATTACCAAAAACTGGTGTTGGATACCCAGATCAGGTGAGCCCGACATGCCGCCCCCTCCCGGTTTTGCTCCCCGCAAGGCGCCCGAAAACCCCTTGTTCGATCACCAGATTGGTATTCAGGTTTATTACATGCAAGCAGATGGCAGCTTCGAGGCTTCGGACATCGTTTACCTCGAGGTATTTGAACCCGCTACTGGCATTGACGAGATTAATGGTAATGCCGCTACCGAGGTGGCTCGCTACACCATCGACGGTCGCGCTATCAGCGCGCCCCAGACTGGCATCAACATCGTCAAGATGAGCGACAGTGCCGTCAGGAAAGTGCTCGTGAAGTAATAAGATTTTTTCATAAATTAGAAAAGTGCTGGCCTGTAGTTCACAGGGGCCAGCATTTTTCTTTTTACACTTCCATGTTTTTTGCTATTTGAAAAAATTTGTACCTTTGTGGTAGAACATAAATTGCAATAGATATGAGAATTCAACGATATACCATCATACTCGTTGCGGTGTTAAGCGTCTTGGCAGGGTTCTCCCGTGCTGCTACCGATAACAAGACATTTGAACGGTTTTACAATCTGTCGCCTAAACAGTTTGAAGAACAACTCAATAACTATATTCTTCATAACCACATTGATAGCGCTATGCTGTGTGCTAACATTCAGGCCAGCAAATATGGCAAGGATAAGCTCAAGGCAGAGGAAATCAAAGCATGCTGTATTGCGTTCCGTTATATGGGTTATCAATATCTTTTTAGTTATTACAACTACCACCTTTCTGCCGAGAATCTCCTGAATGCCGAACAAATTGCAGAAAAATATGAGTTCAATCAATTGCGAACTCAAATTACTGTTGATGAAGCCATACTGACAGCCATACAAAACGACTTGGAAAACAACTTTGTCTATAATCAAAATGTTGTAGACGGCTTCAAGAGCGCTTTTCGTTGCAAACTTGATCAAACCAAGTCTGACAATACGGAAAACAACAGGATAACAACAGGATAACAATGGAAACCACCGCTCCAAACTTGCTGTATCTTGCTATCAAGTTTGACAAGACTAAAGATGTTGTCAATGAAGTCCAAGCATATAGGGAGGTCCAAAAACGGTGTGGTTTCAGTTGTAATGTTGCAGACGTTCTTTGCAGTGCAATTGAATACTATAATGATGGCAATTACAACAAAGCGTTTGAAGCGCTACAAACTCCAATTTCACTTCAAGGTAGCCAGCCAGAGAATAATAGGGATTTCATCCAAATGCAATCCATGGTCAAAATTGCCCAGTATGCGGTGTTGCTAAAAAGCGATAAACGGGCTGAGGCACTGAGTCTGTTGCTGCACCAGGAACAATATTTGCGCGAAAATGTGATGCCTTTTGAACAACTGGAAGCGTTGCAACTCATTTGGCAGCATTATGAGGAGGACGGCAACAAGGCGATGGCTGACAAATATGCCCTGCAATACTATA
>CALEJB010000011.1 GCA_937898675.1 uncultured Prevotellaceae bacterium | reverse complement strand
CACGCGGTAGTAGAGGTCGGCATCGGCGTCGCTGGCAGCAGCAGTGATGTTCAGGTAGTAAACCTGCTCGCCAGCGGTGATGGAGATGCTGGGGCTTGCAGTGGGCTCCATCTCTACAATGTTAAGGAAACGGCTCCAATAATCGGTCTGCGCATAGGAATCGGAGGAGCCTACGGGTACATAGAGCGTTGCCGTATTAAAAGTGGGATCCGAGAATGCATTAAATGGCAGGGAAACAGCCTCGGGCCTCAGGCTGGTAACGCTCGTCAGTAAACTGCAGTAATTGAACGCATTGTCGCCGATGGTGGTAACCGAGCTACCAATGGTCAGGCTCGTCAAATAAGAGCAGCCCTGGAACGCATAGGTGCCGATGGTAGTGACGGAGTTGGGGATGTTCACGCTCGTCAGGTGAAAGCAGTTCATGAACGCTTCATCGCCGATGGTGGTGACGGAGTTGCCGATGTTCACGCTCGTCATGCCATTGCAACCTTGGAACGTACCATACTTGATGTTGGTGACTGAGTTGGGGATGGTCACGCTCTGCAGATTTTGGCAGTTACTGAACGCATACATGCCGATGGTGGTGACGGAGTTGGGGATGGTCACGCTCGTCAGTTTAGAGCATCTTTCGAACGCATTTGATTCGATGTTGGTGACGGAGTTGGGGATGGTCACGCTCGTCATGCCAGTGCAGCCATAGAATGCGTTGCTGCCGATGGCGGTGACGGTGTAGGTGGTGCCGTTGTAGGTGACGGTAGCAGGGATGTTCACTACGGTCAAGTCACTTCCGGATACGGTGGCATTGGTGCCACTGGTGCGGTAGTTGATGCCGTCCACGGTAAAGTCAACGGCTGGTGCGGTAGCGGGCAGGAGCAGGGCCACTGCCAGCACGATGAGGGATAAAGATTTCTTCATAATGTAAGAAAATTGTTGTTTGTTTGCCTTCGAAGCCCTGAAAGGCGAATAAAAATTGGTTATGCTGCAACAATGCCAAAAGCGCGGGCCTCCATGTCCCGCAATGTCCCCGGCGATGCCGTGGAACAAAGCATCCATGACGCTTTTAGCATGATGCGGTGTCCCGCCCCGCCGCTATGCCCCAAGGCCCGCCGCGCGCCAAGACGGTGCAAAGATACACAAAATTTGATAAATCAAGCATATATGCCCCCCAAAAAACCAGGCGGCCAATTCACATCGGGTTGTCAAACAACAGGAACAACAGGTGACAACTTGGACAACTTGTTTTTCTGTCCCCGTGAACCGACGATGGTAAATCGCGGACTTTCAGCCCGCATTGCAGTGGGTGGTTGCCCGTCCGGGGCCTTGACTTGAAAAAAACCCCGCGTCTCACAGGTCGCGACCTGTGTGACGCGGGGATAGTGTCCGCAAACTTTTTAGCTCAACTGAGCGTTACTGCTTGCCGTAGCTCTTGAGGATGTTCTCGATGCTGTCGTCGATGCGCATGCGGTAGAACGAGCGCCACACAAAGTAGATGGCTACCAGCACCAACACGATGCCCACCCAGGGCGCCACGGCGCGGAAGTTGTCGCTGATGGCCATCTCCATGGCGAGCAAGCCAAACAGCGTGGTGAACTTGATGATGGGGTTGAGCGAGACGCTCGAGGTGTCCTTGAAGGGGTCGCCCACGGTGTCGCCCACCACCGATGCGTCGTGCAGGTCGGTGCCCTTGAGGTCCAGGTCAACCTCGACAACCTTCTTGCTGTTGTCCCAACTGCCGCCGGCATTGGCCATAAACACGGCCTGGAACAGACCGAACAGGGCAATCGAAATCAGGTAGGACACAAACAACGACACGGCGTTGTCGCCGCCCACGCTGCCCGGCGACGCCAGACAGGCGATGCCCAGCGCAAAGAAGAAGATGGCCAAGAAGATGTTGAACATACCCTTTTGGGCATACTGGGTACAAATCTTCACCACCTCGACCGACGACTTGGTGTCGGCCTTCTTGGGGGCGTTGGGGTCGAGCTTGATGTGGTCCTTGATGAATGCCACGGCGCGGTTGGCGCCCACGGTCACAGCCTGGGTTGATGCGCCGGTAAACCAGTAGATGACGCAGCCGCCCAACAGGAAGCCGATGATGGTGTAGGCATTGAGCAGGTTGAGCAGGCTCGCGGGGTCAACGCCCAGGGTCTTTTGAATCACCAGGATGATGGAGAAAATCATCGTTGTGGCGCCCACCACGGCTGTGCCGATGAGCACCGGCTTGGCAGTGGCCTTGAAGGTGTTGCCCGCGCCGTCGTTCTCTTCCAGGTAATGCTTGGCCTTCTCCCAGTCGGGCTTGAAGCCAAAGTCGCGCTCAATCTGCGCGTCCTTGTCGGGCACTTCTTCGATGAGCGAAAGTTCATACACGCTCTGGGCGTTGTCGGTCACGGGGCCATAGCTGTCAACGGCGATGGTCACGGGGCCCATGCCCAGCATGCCAAAGGCCACCAAGCCAAAGGCAAAGATGGCGGGATAGACCATCATGTCTGCGGGAATGTCAATTGAGAAGGCATAGCCCGCAAACATCAGCAGGGCAAACGCCAGTCCGGTCCAGAAGCCCGAGAAGTTGCCCGCTACAAATCCGCTCAGGATATTCAGCGACGCGCCACCGTGATGCGAGGCCTTGACCACCTCCTGGACATGGCCCGACTTGGGCGAGGTGAACACTTTGGTAATCTCGGGAATCAATGCTGCGCCCAGTGTGCCCAGCGAGATGACGCTCGCCAGCTGCCACCACAGGTTGGCGCCCAAGCTGCCCAGCTGGAAGTAAGACACAATGTAGGTGACTGCGATACTGAGCAGCGAAGCAATCCATACGAGACTCGTGAGCGGCTTCTCAAAGTCCAGCGTGTCCTTGCCGGCATACTTGGCCCGGCACACGCCCTTGTTGATCCAGTAGGCCACCACCGAGGTGATGACCATGAGGATGCGCATCGAGAAAATCCAAATCAGCAGGTCTTTTTGCACATCGGGGTTGTTCACGGCAAGCAGGATAAACGACACCAGGGCCACGCCCGTCACGCCGTAGGTCTCAAAGCCGTCGGCCGTCGGGCCCACGCTGTCGCCGGCGTTGTCGCCCGTGCAGTCGGCAATCACACCGGGGTTGCGCGGGTCGTCCTCACCAATCTTGAACACCACCTTCATCAGGTCGCTGCCGATGTCGGCAATCTTGGTGAAAATGCCGCCTGCGATGCGCAACGCGCTGGCGCCCAGGCTTTCGCCGATAGCAAAGCCGATGAAGCACACGCCCGCCAGGTCGCACGGCACGAGCAGCAGAATCACCAGCATGATGAGCAGCTCAACGCACACCAGCATCACGCCGATGCTCATGCCCGCGTTCAACGGGATGTTGAGCAGGCGCAGCGGGTCGCGGCGCAGCGAGGCAAACGCCATGCGCGCGTTGGCATAGGTGTTCATGCGGATGCCGTAGGCAGCCACGGCATAGGAGCCGAGCATGCCAATCACGGTGGACAGCAGGATGATGAGCACTTCCCACCACGCCATGCCGTTGAGCGCGCCAAAGTAGAACGCTACCACCACGCCGATGAAGATGAACAGGATGGCCAGGAAACGGCCCTGCTGCTTCAGGTAGGTGGAGCAAGTCTTGTAAATGACCTCGCCAATCTCGCGCATGCACTGGTGAACGGGCAGTTTTTTGGTCTTGACAAAGTGGTACAGGCCAAACAGCATGCCCAGCACGGTGACGATGAATCCAATGTGCAGAAAACTCAAGTCATGCACCGACTCAGGCACCACAAGGTCGGCTTCACTGGCATACATCCCCAGCGAGGACAATGCCGCCAAAAGGAAAAGTGATAATTTCTTCATTGAACTACTCTAAATACTTTTTATGTGTTGTGTGAAATGTTTCGTCATTTAAGGTATACACGGGGCCCCTTCGGCAGAGCCCGAGACAAAAGTAGTACTTTTTTCATTACCGCACACCATAAATGTTGAAAATTAACACCCATTTACCGATTTTTTGCCGTTTAGTGCCGTTAAATGGGCAAATATTGTGGCAAAACACGCCACTTTAGCCCCATTAGTGTAGCAAAAAGAACAGATTTTACCCACAATTGCTGGCAAAATCCTAACTTACAATCTGTAAGCATCGATTCCCCTATTCACTCAAACACATAGTTCAGGAACTGGTGCAGGGGGTGGAGGGGCTGGAGGTCCTGGGCGACACGCGCTACCCAGTCGTCGCAGTCAAAGTAGCGCTCGTCGAGGCGCATCTCCAGCAGGTATTCCTTCATCTTGATGAACCGGGCCAGGGGGTGGTCGTCGGGCCAGCCCTTGGGCATGCGCATGAGCGACCGCGACGACCAGCGGTAGCGATCGGCAAACGCCGGCTCGCTGACGAGGGCGAGAAACTCGTCGCCCTCGGCGTCGATGAGCGCGCGCAGGCGGTCCAGCACAGCCTTGTCGGGCTGCCAGATGCCGCCGCCCAGCAGCAGGTCCTGCGCCCCAAAGTGGACATAGTAGCACGACTGCACAGTGTGCCGCCCGCCCTTGCCAATGACGCCCGAAAAGTAGTCCTTGTAGGGCCGCTTGTCGTGCGAGAAACGCGTGTCGCGGTAGATGCGGTACACACTGTCCCTGACGGTGAGTCCCCGCGCCATGGGGTCAAAGTCCACCACCATGGCGATGAGGCGCTCCATGTCCTGTTCCCACGCCTGCCGCAGGGGGTCATACTCTGCCGCCTTGCGCTCCTTGAACCACGAGCGGTCGTTGTTGGCCGACAGGCGCTTGAGGAACGCCAGCACCTCGCGCATATTGCTTGCTGATTTCATGCCGTGTTGTATTTATTGTGATAATATGTTCAAAAAATTAGTGCAAAGATAATTAAATATTAATCCAAATCCAAACAATGTTGATTTAATAAAAAGTCAGCACATTTTTTTAAAATTTATCATTTTGCGACAAAATAGTTACACTTTTCAACAAATAATTGCATAAAAATTTCCGTAATTAAAAAAGTATATTATCTTTGCGGCACTGTAAAGCTTATTAACCAGAATTTTTACCATTATACATTATAACTAAAGGGGATTATGAAGAGATTTATTTATTTACTGACTGCTGCGTTGGTGACGATGTCATTGTCCGCCGCACCTGTTGATCAGACGACGGCCATGATGAAGGCGCAACGCTTTTTAATTAATGAGTTGTATGCGGGCAAATTGATGTCTCCGGCTGCAATTGTGCCGGTGCTGCTCAAGGCCGAAACAGGCGAAGGCAAAGTTGCCGACCCCGTTTATTACATCTACAACACGCCCTCCAACTTCATCGTTGTTGCGGGTGACGACCGAGCCGAGGAAATCCTCATGGTCGGTGACCACCCCCTGCCCAACGTGAGCAGCATCCCTCCTGGCCTGCAGGACCTGCTGGGCCAGTACCGAGACCAGATCATGTTTCTTCAACGCAACCCCAACCTACGCCCTAACCTGCTGCTTCCCTCGGGAAACGGCAGGTCTTTGCGTTCGGGCGTCTATGGCCCGCTGCTGACCAGCAACTGGGACCAGTCGGCGCCTTACAACAACCAGCTTAAATTTCTCAACTACCAGTGCCTGACGGGGTGTCCCGCCACATCGGCCGCGATGGTGTTCCACTACTGGAAATATCCCACTGCCGCGACTCCCGATGTCCCCGGCTATGAGTCGGTCATCAGCTACTCGAGCTACGGCACCAAGAGTTATACCCATCCGGTGCTGCCTTCCACGACCTTTGACTGGGCAAACATGCTTGACAGTTACGCCAGCGGCTATACCACCGCCCAGAGCAATGCAGTGGCCACGCTGATGCACTATGTGGGGCAAGCCGAGCGCATGGAATATGGCACTTCGTCGGCAGGCGGCAGCGGCGTGAATGTGGACAGCGTGGGCAACATCTGTGACGCGTTCACCTTCTTCGGCTATGACGCCTCCAGCGCCCGCACCGTGAAAAAGACCAGCGCCTACAGCGGCGGCACCACCCTCTACAGCGACACAGAGTGGGCCGCAATGATTCAGGAGGAGATGTCGGCGGGTCGTCCCGTTGTTTTTTGTGCCGTGAGTACTACTGGCGGAGGCCACTCGTTCAACATCGACGGCTACAACAGTTCCACCGGCAAGTACCATGTCAACTTTGGCTGGAGCGGCACGGGCAACGGCTGGTGTGCCCTCAACTCCTTTGGCTACAACACTTATAACTTCAGCGTATATCAGCAGATGGTCATCGGCATCCAGCCGCCGGCTTCGAGCACCATCCCACGCATTACAGTCACCCCCTCAACGCTTGGATTCAACACCGTTATCGGGGGGACTGAGACCAAGACCTTTACCGTCACTGGCATCAACCTCACCGACGACATTGATCTGCAACTGACCGATGCCAACGGCGTTTATAGCGTGTCGCCTTCTACCATCAGCGCCAGTGCGGCCGCCAGCGGAGCCACGGTCACCGTGACCTACATGCCCTGTGCCGCAGGCACCCACATGGCCAACGTCAAGCTGCTGAGCAACGGCGCAGCCGAGGTGGGCGTGTCGATGACAGGCAACGCGCAACCCGCCGCCATCGAGACTTACACTCCCGTGATGACCGCTCCCACCGCTAATGACATCATCGGCACGGGCTTTCGCGCCATCTGGACCGACGAGACACCAAATGTCAATGTCGTGAGCTACACCCTGCAGGTCAACGAGAAGAGCACCCTGCCCACGGCCAACCTGATTTACAGCATCGACCTGGCCAATGTTCAGCCGGTCAAAAACTCCGATGGCTATCTGACTGACATTTCGGCCTACCTTAACGGCTATCTGGGCGGCGGATGGACATCATTGGCGCCAGTGTTTGCCAACACGGGCATGCTCATCACCGGCGGCATTCTTGAATCGCCCGACTACAACATTTCGGGCACCAACAAAGTAACCGTCAAGGTGACCGCCAACTCCTACTACTCGAGCAATTATGGCAGCACAACCCTGAAGGTTGGCACCAAGGTCGACTCCAGGCGCCAAGCCCTGACCGACAACGGCACTGAGTACACCTTTGTACTTAACTGCATGGGAAGCGACAGGATTTCTATCGGCTCTATCGACAACATTGTGGGCATCCGCAAGATTGAAATCATTGCCGGCAATGCATCGTTCAACAGCCCCATCGGCACCAGCGAGACGGGCAGCAGCACCATGCGCACAATCACGGGCATTACCGACAAGTCCCACATCATTAGCAACCTTGACACCACCGGCACCTTTGTCTATAAGGTCAAGGCCGTTTACATCAACGGTACCGAGAGCGCATGGAGCAACACCCAGGAGATAGACCTCAGTCCCGACGAGCCCGCGGGACCTCCCACACTCACCGTGACACCTGCTTCGCTCGGCATGTCGGCCTATGCCGGTGAGATGTCCACCGCCACATTCAGGGTGACTGGCACCGACCTCACCGACAACGTCATGCTGACCATGAGCGGCGTGAACGTCTTTGGCATCTCCACCTCGTCCATCACGGCCACTGATGCCATGAACGGTGTTGACGTGACCGTCACCTATGCGCCCACCGCAGTAGGCACCCACAACGCTGCCATCAATGTGTCGACTGAGGGCGCCGAGGCCCAGGTTGTGTCCCTGACGGGCACCGCGACCAAGGCTCCCAGCACCAAGTATGTTCCCGTGATGAGCGCACCCAATGCCGACCACGTCACCAGTTCGGGCTTCCGTGCCGAATGGGCCGACCAGACCGCAAGTTCCAAGGTGTCGAGCTACACCCTGATGGTCAGCGGCCCGGGAACTCCGGCTCAGCCCACCACCACGCTGCTGGGCACGGTTGACGGCAGCAAGTACCCTGGCAGTTACAGCGCCATCACACTCAAGTCGCCGTGGGGCGGCAACAGTGTCATGGCCGGCAACAACGCCATTTACATCAACCGCGGCGGCATGGTTACTTTCACCATCCCCGCCGGATACGACAATGCCACCTTCAGCGTACAGATTACCACCGTCACCAACTCTTATGGTTCGGGAAATTTCTCTGTGAAGTCAACAAGAACCTCGTCGGCGGGCCACACCTTCTCGAGGGGCGAGACCTACACCTGGGTTGTCAGCGGCAGTGCGGGAGATGTGATTACTATCAGTTCAACCGCCAGCAATTACTCGCCAGACATGGCAATGATTAACGTGTATGCCGGCAATGTGTCGCTCAACGCTTCGGCCGAACGCACCATCACTGGCATCACCAGCAAGTATTATAATGTCACAGGCTTGGATGCAGGCACCACTTACACCTACAAGGTCAAAACCATCTACGCCGATGGCACCGTGAGTGCCTGGAGCAACGAACAGACCGTTACTACTGGCGTGGAAGAGCCCGATGAGCCCACCGCAAAGTATGACCCAGTGATGAGCGCCCCCAACGGTGACTACATCACCAGTTCAAGCTTCCGCGCGGCATGGACCGACCAGACTGCGAGCACCAATGTGCTGAGCTACACCTTGATGGTCGGCAACCAAAACACGCCCGCACAACCCACAACCACACTGCTCGGCACACTTGACGGCAATGACTACCCTGACAGTTATGCCGCAGTCACGCTGCCCGCGCCGTGGGGCGGCAGCAATGTCATGGCCGGCAACAACGCCTTCTACCTCAGCCGTAACGGCAAGATCACCTATACCATCCCCGCTGGCTACGACAACGCCACCTTCAGTTTGCAGATTACCACCGTCACCAACAGCTACGGTGCGGGCAACTTCACCGTTGGGGCGACTAATTCATCGATGACCAGCCACACCTTTGCCGCTGGTGAGACCTACACTTGGGTTGTCAGGGGCAGCGCGGGCGACGTGATTTCCATCTCCTCGCCCGGCAGCAGTTACTCGGCCGATGTGGCAATGATTAAGGTCTATGCCGGCAATGCGTCGCTCAATGCGGCTGGCGAAATCACCATCACGGGCATCACGGGCAAATTCTATGATGTCAACGGCCTGGATGCTGGCATCACCTACAATTATAAGGTCAAAGCTGTCTATACCGACGGCACCGAGAGTGCCTGGAGCAACGAGCAGACCGTCACCACCCGAGACGACGAGCCTGCACCCACGCCCACCCTGACCGTTACTCCCGCATCGCTGAACATGGCCGCCAACCTTGGCGGCACGCAGACTGCCACCTTCAAGGTGACCGGCACCGACCTCACCGGCAACGTAGCGCTGAGCGTGAGCGGCGCAGATGTCTTCGGCATCTCCACGTCGTCCATATCGGCCGCCAATGCCGAGGGCGGCGTGAACGTGACCATCACCTATGCGCCCACCGTGGCCGGCACGCAGACCGCCACCGTCACCGTGGCCAGCCAGGGCGCACAGAGCAAGACCGTGACGCTGACGGGCACCGCCACTGTTGCCAAAGCCACGCCCGTGATTGGCGCGGCCACCGGTGTCGGCTCCAGCGCCTTCACCGCCAACTGGACGCACAATGTGCCCAACGCCAGCGTGTCGAGCTACACGCTGCACGTCAACCTCGACTCGATGCCCGATACCCCCGACGAGCCTGAGATTACCCCGATTGCAGTGCTCGACGGCAGCCAGTACACCGGCAGCTACAAGTCCGTGACGCTTCGCTCGCCGTGGGGCGGCTCCAGCGTAAAGGGCGGCAACGGCGTGCTGTACTTCACCAACTCGTGGCTTTTCAAGGGCCAGATTACTTACACGATTCCCGCCGGCTACAACAATGCCACCTTCACCGTAAAAATTACCACCCTCGACAACAACAACGGCAAGGGTAACATCACCGTCAAGTCGGCAAGGACATCGGCTGTAGGCCATACCTTTGCTGCGGGTGAGAGCTATTCATGGACCGTGACGGGCAGTTCCAACAACCAGATTACCATCACCTCGAGCAACTCAAGCAACTCGCCCTACATGACGCTCATCGAGATTTATGAGGGCACCCCAAGCTTCAACGCCAGTGTGACCGGCGGCGACACCGCCATCGAGGTCACGGGCATCAATCCCGGCACAACCTCATTCACTGTGGACAACCTGATTGCCGGCGCCACCTACTCCTACTATGTTGTCGCCAACTATGTGGACGGCACCACCGCCACCAGCGGCTCCCAAGAGGTAACGCTGGTTTCCCTCACCTTGAATGACGACACAGGCCTCGGCAGACTGTTCACCGACGATGAGATTGAGTCGGTGACCTATGTGAACATGGCCGGCCTCCAGAGCAAGGAGCCGTGGAACGGCATCAACATCGTCGTTACCCGCTACAAGAGCGGTGCAGTAACAAGTACCAAGAAATTGTTTTGATGACCTCAATTTAGGTGGTGTTTAACCACTATTTCCACCGGGAGGGCGTGCCAAAAATGCTGGCATGCCCTCTCGATTGTTTAGGCGGAACCTGAATCAAGCGCCACGGGTGTAAGCGAGATATGGGATGAGCCGGGTGGTCAGCTTTGAAATATTAAACTTTCTTAAACTCAATATTCATGGGCATTCGAGTAGGATTTTTAGGATGATTTGCAACTATCTGGGAGTAGAAAAATCCATAAAACCATTGGATTTTAACATAATTATACGAGTGTTAAGATTTCTAACTCGTATTATATATTATTTGGGCAACCAAAAAACAAGTCCCCATATATATAAAATTTCACAAATAAACAAATATTTCAATTCTTAATTTTTCAAGAAAATGGACGAAGTAATAATCAACAATCAGGCACAGATGCGCCGAGTGGAAATGGCAGCAGGTCTGGAAAAACAAATCGAACGGCAGGCATGGATGACCGTCTCGCGAAAACGCCACCTGGCGGCAACCCACCTGGAAAGGTACGAGCAGCGGCTACTGTGGGACGAGGTGTCCCGAAACAACGAAATCCAGTGGACCACCGAGATGGCCCTGCGATGGAAAGACAAACTGAACTGGAACCTGTTCTCAAGATGCGCCCGCGGCCAGGCAGTAACGGCCGAAGGAATCGAAACCCTCGCCCACCTGTGGAACTGGAAATCCCTCACCGCGAACCCTAACGTGAGAATGACCAACGAACTTGTCCGCAAGTTCATCAACAAATGGGACTGGAGCGCAATGGCGTGGCGCTCATGGGAAGACTACGACACCCGCGAGTTCTACTCCCAATTCTTCGAGCGGGTCCCTCTAAACGGATTCGATGGGTCTAAACTGCAGTTCGCCCTATACCAGCAAGAAGCCGAACGCCTGTGGAAAGAAATGAACGAACAATGAGAATTCTTGAGAACTTGACGACGACCGAACGCCTGACCCTGCTGGAGCAAATCTACGCTCCGCAGGCAGGTGCCCGTCTTGAGAACTCCTCATGCCGGCTGTGCGACATGGAATGGATATTTGATTTTAACATAGTGAATCTTGTAGAAAACAGGTACACCTATAACAGCGCCAACGACATCTTCACTGATTTGAGCGACGCGCTGATGCCAATGTCAGGAATACACCCCAACTACGGCGTTTTATGCTTCATCCACATTATCATGCCTGCTGGCCTCAGTGTTAAGGAAGCATTCAGCAAGGACATACAGCGTTTTATCGACGAGCGCAGAAGGTCATTGGACATGCTATTTGACTATTTCTTCAGCACCAGTCGCTCCCAGAACGACATCACCCTGCGGACTGTCTTTGTCGATAACGAGAATCCCGACAAACTCCGGGACTGGGCAACCAAGGACAGTAGAATATAACAATAATTTTATGTAACTTTGCATAACATCTTTTATCAAAAATTTAAATTAGTATCATTATGGCAAAAATAGGATATGGTTATGATAGCGAATGGCACTTAATGCGCTTTATGGCTCGCCATCGTGAGCTCTTAGAAACAATCATTAGAAAAGCTATTGATGTATCAGACGGTTCTTTTAAATGGCATGACTTTAAGTTTAGCGAAAAGATAACCGCACCTGACATAGAAGTTAAAGGTCTGTCATTCCTTGGAAAGAATCAACATGCTGATGGGTATATTAATGGTTGGAGCAACACTCAAAGCTGAGATGCTGTTTTTGAGTTGAATAATATTATTTATCTTGTTGAAGCAAAAGCACACATTGATGAAATGAAAGATAATGATATTGATAAACATGGGGGAGACTCTAAAGAGGATGTTAAGAATTTCATCTATGAAAACTTGAAACAGCAAAACATATCGATAAAAAAAGAAAAATGCCTCGGCCACTACTATCAATTGGCAAATCGACTTGCAACAACTGCATTTCTTAAGAACAAAGGATTCGAAGCAAGATGCCTTTATATCTATTTTCTGAACGGGTACGAAAAGAAGAATGACAATAAGAGTGTTCTTTCGCCGGAGGCTTATTTGAATGAAATTCATAATGAAATAGATGAATTGGGACTTAACACCACACAATTAAAGGCTTTACTCTACCACGTATTTATCGACGCAAAAAAAGGACAAGAAGTTGCAACTTCTTGTCCTTGAGCGGAGTGGGCGAGATTCGAACTCGCGAACCGCTTTTGACGGTTACACGCTTTCCAGGCGTGCCTCTTCAGCCACTCGAGCACCACTCCTTGGCCGAAATGCGGGGCAAAGGTAATACAATTCTGCAAAATAAGTGCACGATTTCGGCGATTTTTTATAAATTTGACGCCATGAATCCCGAGAACCGCCTGCACAGCTACACCAACACCCGCGGTGCCGATCGTCGCGACGAGCGCGTGAAGCGCCTCGCCGCCGACGTGTTGTCGTGGCTCCCCTATGACCCCAACGATGAGCAAATGCTTGCCATTGTGGCGGTTGCCAACTTCCTGCTCTACGCCCCCGAGCGCGCGGTGTTCATCCTGGGCGGCTATGCAGGCACGGGCAAGACATCGCTCACGGGCGCCATTGTCAAGGCACTGCACGGGCTGGGGATGAAGTCGGTGCTGATGGCGCCCACGGGACGTGCGGCACACATTTTCAGCGAGTACTCGGGGCATCCGGCCTATACCATCCACCGCAAGATATACCGCCAGCAAGGCTATGGCATCGAATCCTTTGGTCTTGCCGAGAACAAGCACACCGACACCGCGTTTATCGTTGACGAGGCGTCAATGATTGGCAACACCAACGACGGCTCGATGTTTGGCAGCGGGCAGTTGCTCGAGGACCTGACGCAATATGTCTTCAACGGGCAGGGCTGCCGCCTGGTGCTGCTGGGCGACAACGCACAGTTGCCGCCCGTGGGGCAGTTGTCCAGTCCGGCGCTCGACAGCGACCGCCTGGCAGCGATGGGGCTGACGGTGTATGGCGTGCAACTGAGCCAAATCGCGCGCCAGGCCGAGGAGTCGGGCATCCTGCACAACGCCACGCTGCTGCGCCGCGCTATGGAAGACGGCACGCTGGGACGGCCGCGCTTCGACCTCGACGGCATGGAGGACATCCAGGCCGTGTCGAGCGAGTTCCTGCTCGAGACCATCGGCGACTGCTACGACCGCGATGGCATGGACCAGACCATCATCGTCACCCGCAGCAACAAGCGCGCCACACTGTTCAACCAGGGCATCCGCAACAGCATCCTCTACCGCGAGGACCTGCTCACGGGCGGCGACATGCTGCTCGTGGCCAAGAACAACTACTACTGGGCGCGCGACTATGAGAATGTGGACTTTGTGGCCAACGGCGACGTGTGCCGCATCAAGCGCGTATGGGGCGACGTGGAGCGCCGCTACGGCCTGCGCTTTGCCAATGTCACCATTGAGCTGCCTGACCACGGCGGCATCGAGATGGATGCCAAAATCGTGGTGGACTGCCTCATGAGCGACACCCCCGCCCTCACCCGCGAGCAGGCCGACCGCCTGTTCAACGAGGTGATGGCCGAACTCACCGGCGACAAGCGGCAGCGCTTCAAGGCCTTGAAGGAGCACCCCTACTTCAACGCCCTGCAGGTCAAGTATGCCTATGCCGTCACCTGTCACAAGGCGCAGGGCGGACAGTGGCGCAATGTGTTCATCGACATGGGAGGCATCATGCCCGATGCCATGCTCTCGATGGACTTTTACCGCTGGCTCTACACCGCCGTCACCCGCGCCCGCGAGCGCGTTTACCTCATCAACTGGCGCAACAACCCCGACGACGACGAGATATAGCCCATCAGCAAAAAAACCGCCTTTTCGGGCGGTTTTTGCTATTCTGTTGCAGGATGACGCGGGCCTCTCTCGTCAGTTCACAAAGTTGACCGACACGCCGAATTGGATTCTGGCGGGGTTGAGGGGATAGTGCGGGCTGGCGAAGTAGGCCGTGCCGCTGGTAAACTTTTGGTTCACATGGGTCCATGCGACAAAGAAGCGCGCCTGCTTCATCTTGAAGTTGGCATACAGGTTCATGATGGCAAAGCCGCCACACTGCTGGTCCTGCTGGCTATAGAACGACATGGTGGCGGGGTTGTAGGCCGGCGCGTAATACTTGGTGTAGTAGTTGCCGTCAACACCCAACTGCACATGCAATACCCTTGAAATCACAAACTTGGCGTACAGATTGCTGTATATCGAGAACTTGGGCAGCGGCAGCACCTGCTCGTTGCTGCTGGTCTGCAGCGTCACGCGGTTGTCCCAGTTAAACGCCTTGAAGTGCAGGCCCTGCTGCAAGGTTGCGCTGAACACGCTGATGGAACCGCCATGCTGCACAGGCACAGCGTCGGGACCCATGTAGATGAAGTCGTTGAGCGTTTCATAGCCCACATTGACATTGGTCCAAGTGAAAGGGATGTCCAATTCGCCGCCAATGCGCACGCGCTTGGTCTTGTCAAAGTCGTTGTGCCAAATGTAGTGGTTGGACACATAGTTGTTGAGCAGATAAGGCACCGCCAAATTCTTGAAATAGCCGTAGGCGCGCAGGCTTGCCGTATCGCCCGACATGCGCACGCGGGTGGTGACATCGCCCGACAGGTCAATCTCGCCCGTTACATCGCCCAGCACGCCAAACTGCGCCGTGGCATTGTAGCGCAGCAGCGAGCCGCGCTGCTTAGTCAGTTGTCCGCCCAGCCACATCACATTTTGAGTAGTGCTGCGGTCCATAATCACGGGCACGGGCTCAAGGCCGCGAGGCAACACTTCGCTGCCCGACACACTGTCGCGCACCAGGGTGTAGCGCCGCACCTCGTGGGTGGCATAGACGGCAAAGCCGAACTTGGCATACTTGTTAAAGCCTTCAAGCATCGAAATGCCCAGCGTGTTGCGCAGGCGCCAGTAGCGCGTGCCCTCGTCGGTGCCGCCCAGCCCCAGATAGGTGTGATTGAAGAAAGTCGTGTCCTCATAGCCCGACCCGTTGAGAAAGCGGTGTCGCGCATTCTTGAAGTCCAGCGTCCAGATGAAACTTGTCACGGGCACATAGGTGCGGTCGATGACAGTGTCGGTGACGCTGTCGCGGCGGTAGCGGTAGAATCCCACCTTGTAACGCTGGTTGAGGTACAGTTGGCTTCCCTCCAAGTGGCTGTGGGCATTGCTCAGCAGCGTGGGTATGCTCTTGTTGTCCACCTTGGTCACGCCGCCCTGCACCTCGGCGGGGTCGGTAATGTAGCGGTCGTCGGTGATGCCGCCGCTCTCCTTGGTGGTGTAGTTGTAATGGTCAAAAAACGCCTGCATCTCATAGCGGTCGCCCATGTGCGAGCCAAACAGGCGCCACGTGAAGTCCTTGTCGGCCTGCACATCATAGGAACCCTTGCTGTAGATGTAGTCCAGCGCGCCGCCCACCTGGGTGCGCTTGTCCACATTGCCCGAGAACTCCAGTGTGGTGCGGTCCTGGTTGCTGTACTTGTCGCCGCCCGTGGAGTGGCCCAGCAGCGTCATGGGAATGCGCGTGTTGTACCACCGCATGGTGGCGGTGTTGTGCATCCACGCGCCGATGGCGTCCTCGAGGAAGAAGTCGCTCACTGCGGGTCGGTCCATGAACACCTGGTCCTGTCCCGGCGCGCCAAAGTTGCCCGTGGTGGCCCACGCGCTGCTCACCATCGAGGGCACGAAGCGCCGATGGTAGTCCTCAAAGGCGGTATCGATGCCACACTCGTAGTGCAGGCCCAGCGGGTCGCTCACGCTCCAGGCATAGGATGGCTCGACGCGCTGCATCTTCTTGGCGGGCTGTTGCTTGGACGAGGCGCGCTCGAGTTCCTGGGCCGACGCCATGTTCATGGCCGACGCCACCACAATCACCAATGCCGATATGAGCAGTTGACAGGTCTTCATGTTCAGTTATTGCGACCGCAAAGGTAGTCATATTTGTTGAAAATGGCAAGACTTGCCCCACAAGGACAAGTCTTGCACATACAAAAGGTTGATTGCTTTACCGCATCAGATGGTTCGCTCCACAGGGAGCACAAATGCGCGCAGGCCCAACTTGGGCGTGGCGAGGTCCATCTCGTGCAACTGGTTGAGGACGGTGTCCACCCTGTCATCCTCGACGATGGTCATGATGGCCGACGCCACCGAGGGCCACGCGTGGCTGGCATAGTGCGGCTCGCCGTTGCGGGTGCCGCGGCCCTGGACCTCGGTCCAGCCGGTGAATCCGCGGCAACTGCTCTGCTGCAGCATGTTGACGATGTCCTCATAATAGGCCTGGTCAAAGGCTATAAATATCGCTTTCATATTGTTTTAGTCCTTGGTTTTTAGTCCTTATTTTTATCGGCCTTGCGCCACTCGGCCACTTGCTGCTTGCGCTTGCGGGCCTTGAAGAGTTTCTTGCGCTGGCGCTTCACGCCGTTGAATGCAAAGATGGAGTACATGGTGGGCACAAACAGCAGCGTCATGAAGGTGGACATGGTGAGACCGCCAATGATGGCGATGCCCATGGGCCTCCACAACTCACTGCCCACGCCGGTGCCAATGGCCATGGGCACCATGCCCAGGATGGTGGTCAGCGAGGTCATGAGCACAGGACGCAGACGCGACTCGCCGCCGCTGATGACCGAGCGGCGAATGCTCATGCCACGCTCACGGTTCAGGTTGATGTAGTCGATGAGCACAATACCGTTCTTCACCACAATACCAATCAACATGATAGCGCCAATCATCGACATCACATTGAGGCTTGTTCTCGTCAAGAACAGGATGAGCGCGATGCCCGAGAAGGCGAACAGGATGGACGTCATGATGATGCCGGGATAGGAGAACGACTCAAACTGCGCCGCCATCACCATGTAAACCAGCATGATGATGAGGATGCCCAGCATAGCCAGATCGCCAAAGGAGTCCTGCTGGTCCTCATAGGAACCGCTCAGGCTGATGGATACATCGCCGGGCTTATCCAACTGGTCGATGAGCGGCTGGGCCTCGGCAATCACCTCACTCATGGGACGGTCCTGAATAACCGTCGACACGGTGATGATGCGCTCACGGTCCTTGCGCTCGATGGTGGGCGGGTTAAAGCGCTCGACCACGGTGCCCACCTCCTTGAGGCGCACGCCCGTGCCCATGCCGTTGTAGAGCATGATATTCTCGATGTCGGCAATAGAGCGGCGGTGTGAGGGGTCGTACATCACCTTGATGTCATACTCCTCACCGTCCTCGCGGTAATAGCTCGCCGTGGTGCCGTTGATGCGGTTGCGCAGAGCAGTAGCGGCCGTGCTGATGTTCAGGCCGTAAATCGCCAGTTTCTCGCGGTCAAAGTCGACATGGAACTCGGGCTGGTAGTCACTGCGGCTGATGTTGATGTCGGCAGCGCCCGGAATCTTGGCGAGGATGCGCTTGAGCTGCTGTGCCACGGTATCGGTCTTGGTGAAGTCGTAGCCATAGATTTCATAGTCGAGCGTTGACTGTCCCGACATGCCGCCGCCGCGCGAGCCACCCACGTTGACGAGCGCCTTCTTGAGCTCGGGGTACTGCGTGAGGTCCTGACGCATAAGGCCCGCAATCTCGGTGATGCTGCGGTCGCGCTTGTTGGCATCGGTGAGGCGGATGTTCATCGAGATGATGTGGCTGCCATTGTTCTGCATCGACGCCCAAGTGTTGTCGCTGCTGGCCTGGCCCACGGTGTAGTTAAACACCATGATTTCGGGATATTTCTCACGCCACTCCTTGCATATGCGCGAGCACACATCCTTAGCCTGGTCCACGCGGCTGCCAATGGGCAACTCCAGGCTCACGCCCAGGCGGCCATTGTCCTGCACGGGGAAGAACTCGCTGCCCACAAACTTCATCAGGAACATCGAACCGATGAACAGGCCCAGGCATACCAGGATGGTAACCCGGCGGTGCGTCACGCAAGCGTTGAGCAACTTGCCGAATCCACGGTCCAGTTTGTCGAGCATGCGCTCGATGGGACCATAGAACTTCTTGAAGGCGGGACTGTCCTTGCTGTCCTGCTTGAGCAGGCGGCTGCACAGCATGGGGGTGAGCGCCAGCGCGCAGATGAGCGACAGCACCATCATGATGGTCACCATCCAGCCCAGCTGCTTGAACAGCACGCCGGTCATGCCCGTCACCAGCGTGAGCGGGAAGAACACGGCAATCAGCGTCAGCGTCGATGCCACTACCGAGAGGGCCACCTCGTTGGTGCCGTGGACCGATGCCTGCAACGGCGCCGAGCCGCGCTCGACATGGGTGGTCACATTCTCCAGCACCACAATCGCATCATCGACCACCATGCCAATCGCAATGGACAGTGCCGACAGCGAAATGATGTTCAACGAGTTACCCGTTGCATACAGGTAGATGAACGATGCGATGAGCGACACGGGAATCGTGACAAGCACGATGACGGTGGCACGCCAGCGTCCCAGGAAGAAGAATACGACAAATCCCACAATCAGCAACGCCAGCACCACAGTCTCGACAAGCGAGTTGATGGTGTTGAGGATGTTGTCGCTGGTATCGACGATGTAGTCAAGTTTCACATCGGTGGGCAGGTTCTTTTGGATGACCGGCAACTGCTTGGATATCTCCTCGGAAATCTTCACCGAGTTGGCGCCCGACTGCTTTTGGATGACAATCATGGCACCCTTTTGGCCGTTGTTGTACGACTCCTGGGCGCGCTCCTGCAGCGAGTCGTCGATGCGGGCCACGTCGCGCAGGTGCACCACGCCTCCCGTGGGCGACATGCCCACCACGATGTTGCCCATCTCGGTGGGGTCGGCAAACTCGCCCTGCACGCGCAGGGGGTAGGTCTCGTTGCCGATGTCAAAGGTACCGCCGGGGATGTTGCGGTTCTCGGCTCCGATGAGGCTGGCCACCGTCTCGGCGCTCAGGTTATAGGCCTCCATGCTCAGGGGGTCGAGGTACACATGCACCTCACGCTCGGGGGCGCCGGTAATCGACACGGTGCCCACGCCGTCGATGCGCTCGAGCGGGTTGGACACGTTCTCGTCAAGAATCTTGTACAAGCCCGGCATGCTCTGGTCGGCCGACACCGACAGCATCACAATGGGAATCATGTCGGTGCTGAACTTGAAGATGACGGGAGTGCTGGCGTCCTCGGGCAGCATGCTCGACACCATGTCAAGCTTGTCGCGCACGTCGTTGGTCAGCACATTGATGTCGTAACCATACTCAAACTCGAGGGTGATGATGGAGATGTTCTCCCTGCTGTTAGAAGTGATGTGCTTGAGGTGCTCCACCGAGTTCAGCGTGTTCTCGAGGGGGCGGGTCAGGTTCTGCTCAATATCCGACGCGCTGGTGCCCGAGTAGGATGTCATCACCATGATGGTGTTGGTCTCGATGTCAGGGAACAGGTCAACCGGCAGTTTCTTGAGCGAGAACAGGCCCAGTACAACCAGTGCCACAAAGATAATCGCCGTGGTCACCGGTTTCTTTACTGAACTGGAATATAGACTCATAATTGAATGTTATTCTCTTTTGGATTAGGGGGGATTAGTGTTTACTTTTTCACATTCACCTTGCAGCCGTCGGTCAGTCGCGCCGCGCCGGCGACAACCACCTGGGTTCCTGCTGCCAGGCCGCCCTTGACGGGATAGCGGTTCTCGAGACGGTCGCCCAGTTCCACCTCGCGGAACTCAACCTGGCCGCCCTGGTAAACCCACACATAGCGCACGGCCGAGCCCACCTGCTTTTGCACGGCGATGTCGGGAACGACGACACTGCTCACGGTGCCGTAGTCAAAGGCCACGCGGGCAAACATGCCGGAGTGCACCCTGTTCTGGCTGTTGCTGATGGTCACCTCCACCTGGAAGGTGCGGCTCGTGGCGTCAACCGTGGGATGTATCAGATAAACTTGGCCCGAGAAGGTCTCGTCGCCGTAGGTGTCAAACTTCACCTTCACGGGCATGCCCTTCTTGACATTGGGCAACTCGGTCTCGTTGACATTGACAACGACCTTGAGGGGCTGCTGCTGCTCGATGACGAGGATGGGCAGGCCCGAGGGCAGGTCGCCGGCATTGTAGTTCTTCTGCACCACCACGCCGCTCACGGGCGAGGTGAGCACGGTGTTCTCCTGCATGGTGCGGATGGCGCGCGCTGCGGCGTCATACTGCGCCTGCAGCTGGTCCACAGCCTGCTGGGTGCCGCCGCCAATGCTCAGCAACTGGCGCGCGCGGTCCAATTCGCGCTTGGTGTTGGCCAGGGCAATCTGCTGCTGGGCGATGTTCACGTCGTCGAGGACAACCAGGCGCTGGCCGCGCGACACGCGCGACCCCACATCGACGAGCAGCTGCTTGATGCGGCTGCCGCTGTTCGACGAGATGTTGTTGGTCTTGAAGGCCTCGACGGTGCCAGTGTACTCGCTGGTCTGCGTCACAGCTTCGACGCCCACGGTGGCCACTTCGACCAACGGCAGTTCATCCTTGGGGTTGGCGGCAGCCTTTTTGTCGTCTTTGCCGTTGCACGAGGCAAGCAGCGCCATGACGAGAATGGCAAACGGGAAAAAATGTCTTGTTTTCATTGATGATGTAAATATTTGTTTTTGTTATTATTGTCTCGGTCATCGGGCAATGGCGCGAGGGCCGTTACTCCTTCACATAACTTGTGTTGCCCAGCACATACTCGAGGTCGCTCTCGGCCACCAGGTAGTTGTAGATGGCCTGATAATAGGCCAGGCGGGCGGCCATCAGGGCGTCCTCGGTGTCGCGCATCTGGATAAAGGTGGTAGCGCCGATTTTGAAGCTCTCCTGGGCAATCTGGTTGGCCTTCTCGGCCTGGCGCACTCCGGCGTCGTTGCTCTCAATCTGCTTCAGGCTCTTGGCAATGGCGTCGTTCTGCGTCTCCACCTGCATCTGCAGGCTGCGCTGCAGGTTCTCTCGCTGCCACTTCATCTCATCGACGGCAATCTCGGCCTCCTTTTGCTTATAGTAGCGCTGGCCGCCCTGGAAAATGGGGAACGCGATGTTCAGGCCCACGCTCGATGCGCGGCTCCAGCGAAATCCCGACAGGGGGCTGCCGTTGCTCATCGAGTGCCACATCAGGCTGGCGCTGCCCGTCACTGTGGGATACCACGACGCCTTCTGCACATCGAGGGCCTTCTTCAGGTAGTCGGTCTGCAGGTCCAGCGTCTTGAGGCTGGTGTTGCTGGCCAGCGCGGTGTCGGCGCCCACGGTGTTGTTCATCGCGCGCTCGTACATCGTGGCGCGAAAGTCGCTCAACTGCTGGCTGGGGGCGATGTCGGAGCGCACGTCCATGCCCATCAGCACCTTCAGCTGCAGCATCAGGGCGTTGATGGAATTCTCGGCCTCGAGTATCGAGGGCTCGAGGTTGGTCACGGCCACATTGGCGCGCAGCACGTCATACTCTGACGCGGCGCCCAGTTCATATTTCTTTTGATAGATATCGGCATTCAACTTGGCGGTGGCGTGGTTCTCCTCTATCACGCGCTTGCTGTCGATGGCGAGCATGAGCGCATAGTAGGCCTTCTCCACCTGGTTGACCAGCGACAGCTTGTTGGCGCGAGCCGCCTCCACGTTTTGCAGTATCTGGTTCTCGCTCAACTTGATGGAGCGCCACAACTGGGGTACAAACAGCGGAATCGATGCGCTGAAGCCGCCCGCATGGTTGTTGTCACTGCCCATCTTGATGGCCATGGTGCCCTGCTCGGTGTCCATATACATGGTCTGCAGCGACAGGTTGCGCGTGTACTGGCCCGTGGCGCTCACGCTGGGCAGCAGCGCGCCGATGGCCTCCTTGCGGGAGTAGTCCACGCGGGTAATCTCCATGTCCTTCACCTTGATGGTGGGGTTCTCGTTGAGGGCGATGCGCACACACTCGTCGAGCGACAGCGCCATCTGGCCCTGGGCACTCAATGCACCGCACGATAACATCAATAAAATAATGTAAGCAATTTTTTTGTTAAACATCGTGATATATTTTGTTTTGTCGTTGATTTCTACATGATAGGCCATGCACTCCTAACTCCTGACTCCCAACTCGCTCAACACTGACATGCCCTTGGCCGTGGCAATGCCGCGCAAGAAACTGACGAACAGTTGCTCAAACACCTCGGCCTCGCCAAACCCGTAGGCGGCCACGCTCTCGCGGTCGTGCAGTTCGTTCATCGACTTGATGAACAGGAACGCAGCAATCTCGGCACTGACGCGGTCTATCACCAGTCCCTGCCGCTGTGCCTGGCGCAGCACTCCGGCCAAGCCATTGACGATGTTGCGCTCGCTCTCGAGGTGGTGGGCAAACATGTCGGGGTACAGGCGCTTGATTTCCTTCATGTAGCCCATCGAGCCGCTGCTGAACATCTTGAGGGCACGCGTGTACACCTTGAACATCGCCACAAAGCAGTTGGGCGATGTCTCAAAGATTTCCTTGACCTCGGCATTCTTGGCCTCGCGGTCGCGCCGCATGCACTCGCCGATGAGCGTCCGTTTGTCGGGGAAGGTCTCGTACAGGGTGCGCTTGGAGATGCCGCACTCGCGCGCCACGGCGTCCATTGTGAATGATGGGCCGGTGGTCATCAGCAGATGGCTACATTCCTCAACAATGCGCTCCCGGGTATCCATGATTTTTTCTATGGTCATGTTGGTTGCTTTACGATTCTCCTTATTCTATTCGGCCGGCAAAATTACTGAAAACTTTGGAAACCGCCAAAGTTTTCTCGGTTTTATTTCAAAAATTATGCCATTCTCCCCCAGTGCCATGTCAACTGCGCTCCACGGGCGCCTTGCGCATCCCGCATCGACACAGACATGGCGGCCAAAGTACCGCACACAGCACGATGACAAGGTGAGACCGGAACACGCCGCCCTCGATGGGGTCACGCTACCCCCATCCGACCCATTTTGGGAATCATATTACCCGCCCAATGGATGGAACTGCCGCTGCACAGTCGCACAGGTCCGCAAGACAAAGTACCCGACAACCGATCCTGCCGAGGCTTATGCCCGAGGCGAGGAGGCACTGCAGCGTGACACACGCGGCATCTTCCGCTTTAATCCTGGCAAGCAGGGCAAGACCTTCCCGGACTACAATCCCTACACCATCAGCCGATGCCGGGACTGCGACATCGCCCAGGGCAAGACCAACCTGGCATACATTCCAGACAACGACCTTTGTTCGGCTTGCCGCATTGTGCGCTCAATGAATTACGCCAGTTCGGGATAAGAAATTATCGAAAATAGTGGTCTAAAAAATTGTAAA
>CALEJB010000010.1 GCA_937898675.1 uncultured Prevotellaceae bacterium | reverse complement strand
CCTCTATGTTGCCAGGCCTACGCCCGCGTCGGTGCCCGTCAACTGCTTTTACGGCCCCGACCAGGCCCGCGTGACGCTGCATGTGCCCAACCGTGCCGCCGTCAACGCCTACAAGGCCGCCGAGGTCTGGAAGAAGTTCTACAGCATCGTGAGCGAGGTCGTTGGCATGCGCGGCGACGTCAACGACGACGGCTATGTGGACGTGTCGGACGTGAGCGCGCTTATTGACCACCTGCTCAACGGTGCGGCAGTCAACGAGGACAACGCCGACTGCGATGTCAGCGGCAGCGTGGACGTGTCGGACGTGAGCGTACTCATCGACTACCTGCTCAACGGCAGCTGGCCCGCATCGCTCATGGCGCCCGCCGCCGGCGCTGACCAGCCGCTCAAGCCCGTTCCCGCCTTGGACACGCCGCTCGACAGCCGCATCATCGACAACAAGGCCGTCTGACCCCCGCAGGGCTGTGGCCGGCATCCATATCACTGCAAAAAAAAGACCTGTCAAGGCCCCGCACCGGCACACGTGCGCCTGCGGGGCCTTGTTGCCGAGCGAGAGCAGACGGCAGCAAATATGCACGATTTTTTTGTATATATTAAATTATGTGAGTAATTTTGCAAGTTGATGAATTATCAAAAAGCCAAAAACCAATATTAACCAACTAAAAAAAACAACAAGATGAACAGACAAACGACATTATCGCGCGTGACGCTGCGCATGCTGTTGCTGTTGGCATTGTGCACCTCGCTGACGGCGGGTGCCTATGACTTCACCTACAACAACGTGTGCTTCAACATCACGAGCACGACCAACCGCACCTGCGAGGTGACACAGCGCCCCTCGAAGTACAGCGCCCAGTGGATCATTCCCGCCAACCCCATCTACAACGGCGTGATGTACACCTGCACCGCCATTGGCGACTCGGCGTTCAAGGACTGCACGGGCATGACAAGTTGCACGCTGCCCAGCACCATCACCAAGATTGGCGCTTATGCATTCTCGGGCTGCAAGATACTGCCCCAGCTCATCATCCCCGAGGGCGTGACCAGCATCGGCAACTACGCCTTTATGAACTGCGACCACTTCACGAGCGTTACCATTCCCAACGCGGTGACGTGGATGGGCCAAGGCGCGTTCTATGGCTGCGACAGCCTCAAGACGGCGACCTGGAGCACGGGCATGACCAACATCCCCTATTACACCTTTTATAGTTGCTACGAGTTGAGCGACTTTGCGTTGCCTCACTGGATCACGTCGATAGACTACTGCGCGCTGGCCTACACGGGCCTGACGCAGGCCATCATCCCCTATGGCGTGAAGACGGTGGCCAGCAACGCCCTGTGCGGCTGCAGCAAGTTGCACACGGTGCTCATCCCGTCGTCGGTGACCTCGCTGGGCTACAACGCACTGAACTATTGCGACAACCTGGAGACCGTGTACTGCAACATGGCCACGCCGCCCGCCAACATGGTCTTTACCTGCGCTCCCGGGTCGTGCCGGATGTATTGCCCGGTGGGCTCGGTGCGCCAGTACAACAACGCCAGCGGCTGGGACAGATTTACCGTCAAGGCCGGCGCCTATGACTACAACTACGGCGCCAGCGGCTACAACGCCTCGTCGATCTACCACATGACCATCACCAGCAACCAGCCGGTGACCTATGGCAATATGACCTTTGCCGGCACGGCCAAGTATGTGTATCACCCCAACATCGAGACCACGACAGCGACATCCTACTCGCCGTCGCTGTATGAGGAAGACGACATGTGCCACAGCGGCAAGCGCTACCTCATCACCGAGATTGGCGACAGCGCATTCTACAGCTCGTCGGCATCCATCAAGCAGTTCAACTTCAAGCCGTGCAGCGCCCTCACCAAGGTGGGGCACGACGCCTTTTGGGTAAGTCAAGCCGAGGTCCTCACGCTGCCCTCCGGCGTGACAAACTACGGTGAATATTCGATATACTACATGCCCAACCTCACCGACCTGCATGTCATGAACACCACGCCGGCGACGGTGCCCAGCAACACCTTCTACCAGCCCGACCAGCAACGCGCCACGCTGCACGTGCCGACGCAGGCCGCCGTCACCGACTACAGCGCCGCCGACTACTGGAAGAAATTCTACAGCATCACCACCACCGAGGAGCTGGTATGGTATGACGTGTGGGTGGGCGGCGTGCAAGTGACCAACGCCAACATGCACAACATCACCAGCCCCAACATCGTGGGCGGCAAGGTGACCTATGACCCGTCGAGCAACACGCTCACGCTCGAGAACGCCACCATCACCGGCGGCGAATCGGAGTACGCCATCTCGTTCAACGTCATCGACGCCAACCGTCCCAACACCGTGCGCATCGTGGGCACCGGCAACCGCATCGGCACCGCCGACGCCCAGCCCATGTACGGCATCGTGTCGGCGGGCCGCCTCAACGTGACGGGCAACGGCTATGGCAACAGCAAGCTCACCGCCACCACGGCCATGGCATGCCTGGTGTTTGGCGACGAGTTGGGCGGCGCCATCACCAACGTGGCGCTGGACCTCACCAGCCAGCAGTACTGCCCCATCCAGGGTCCCTCGACCGACATGTACACCACATGGGGCACCCTCACCGTGACCTCGTCGCGCGTGGCCATGAACCCCGCGGGCACCAACCGCTACTACCCCATCAGCTACATGCACAACCTCACGCTCACCGACTGCTACATCGCTCAGCCCCTGGGCGGCAAATGGAGCACCGGCGTGAGCGGCATCGTGGACCAATATGGCGAAGTCGTGGTTGACCAGCCCGCTGTCATCGAGCCCGGAACCTATTACGGCGTTGACATCTGCGGCATCCCCGTCACCAACGCCAACTGCAACAACATCACCGGCCCCGGCATCAGCGGCTCGGTACAGTACATCCCCGAGGGCAACCTCGTGGCACTCAACGGCGCCACGCTGCTCTCCGATGACGTGGCCATCAACTTCCACAACGGCAAGGACGCCAGAGTCTTCTTTACCGGCCACGACAACAGCATCGGTCTGGAAGACAACCCCGTGGACCTCGGCATCTGCGCCGACGGCCCCAACCTCAGCATCGAGGGCGCATCCTACACCCGCAAAGACCACTCGCTCAACATCTATTCCGAGACTACGCCCGTCATGCACCAGAGCGTGGACACCACGAGCGTGTCCTTCACGACGCTGGCCGACGGCAACTTCCACTTCGAAGGCTCCGTCGTCATGTGGGGCGGCATGGGCATCAACCCGACGGTAGTGTTCAGGAACATCTATGCCGAGTTAGTGCCCGAAGGCAATTTCTACCCGTTCCAGTGGTATGAGTACATGACGCTGAACGACTGCTACATCTCCGAGCCCGAGGGCGGCTACTGGCGCAGCATCGACGAGACGCCCGAGGACTATCTGTTTGGCTGGGTGTGCAACGCCAACGGCCGCGCCCATGCCGGCACCATCGTCATCAGCCCGGGCGAGGCTCCCGTTATCGTCACCCGCGGTGACGTGAACGGCGACGGCAACATTGACCCCGCCGACATCAGCGCGCTCATCGATTACCTGCTCAACGGCGCACAAATCAACGAGGCCAACGCCGACTGCGACCAGAGCGGCACCGTTGACCCCGCCGACATCAGCGCGCTCATCGACTACCTGCTCAACGGCACATGGCCCAGTGCCCTGATGGCGCCCGCGGCCGACAAGGCGCTCTCTATCCTTGAGATGCCCGCCCGCCACAGCGCCGCCGCGCCCGTGGACAGCAAGCCCGTGGACCTGAGCCAGCTGTTCAAGGCCCCGCAGCAGCCCTCGCAGGCCGTACAGGCCCGCCACAGCGCTGCCATCGACGAGGCACCCCTCAAGCCCGTTCCTGCCGGCAAGCCCGCTCCCGACAGCCGCGTCATTGACGACAAGGCCGCACAGTAACGGGCAGTCCGCACGGACAAACCCCCATCCTCCAAGGCCCCGCACCGGCAAGCACGGCGCGGGGCCTTGCCGTGTCACGCGCCGTCCGATGGCCCGCCCGAGACAGGGTGTTGATAAAAAAGCAAGCGTTTTTTTTGGTATAATGTAAAAAATGACTAATTTTGCGTGTTTATTTGGCGAAAAGTCCGAAAATTGAAAACAATAACATTATAATAACAATTGTAAATGGCTACATTAGAGAAAATTAGGCAAAGGAAGAAGATTCTTGCCATCGTTATCGGCGCCGCATTGCTCGCATTCATTATCGAGGTTGGTGTCGAGGCCATCGGTCGTTCCGGTGGAAACAGCGCCGTCGCAAAGATTGGCAGTGAGAAGATTGACATCATGACTTATCAGCACCGCGTTGAGAAAGAGGCCGCTCTGGCCCAGAACGACGAGAGCCAGAAGGACGTTGACGGCTCGATCCGCCAGCAGCAGGTTCTTGACGAGATGATCAGCGAGAAGTTGTTCCAGCAGGAGTATGAAAAGCTGGGCATTGTCGTGAGCGACAACGAAATCAGCGAGTTGATGGTGGGCAAGAACCCCGCGCCCGCTGTGGTACAGTTCTGCCAGCAGGCTGGCGCCCAGTCGCCCGCCGAGTTCTATGACTTCCTGATGAACCCCGGCAAGCAGGGCGTCCAGGAGGCACAGGTGGCTGAGTTGCGCGCCAAGTGGCAGGAGATGCAGGACAACATCACCAAGGAATACCAGAGCGCCAAGCTGATGATGCTCGTTGCCGGCTGCATGCAGGCCAACGACTTGGACCGCAAGGCCATGGAGGAAGAGGATGCCAACACCAACGTGCTGCTGTTCGCCAAGAAGGACTATGCATCGCTCGACGACAAGGACTTCCCCGTCACCGACGAGGAGCTGAAGGCCGAGTGGGAGAAGCTCAAACCCATGTTCAAGATTGAGGAGCCCGCCCGCATGATTCACTACATCGCCGTGAACATTGAGCCCAGCGCCGAGGACATCGCCATGGCCGACAAGCTGGCCGCCGAGGCATGGAACAAGCTGCAAGTGGGCACCGGCGTGGAAGCCGTGCGCCAGCTGGGTTCGGTGATGGTGGACACGGGCATGTACACCGCCAAGGAGCTGCCCGCCAGCGTGAAGGACTTTTTCCTGAACGCCAACGTGGGCGCCACCACGCGCGACACCGCTGCCTATGTCAAGAGCCAGAACAAGTACACCATGTACAAGCTCATCAACAAGATGGTCAGCCTCGACTCGGTTGACATGGGCTATGTGATTGTACAGGGCGACGCCAAGGTGCAGAAGGACGTGCTCGCACAGCTCAACAGCGGCAAGAGCCTTGACGACGTGAAGAAGGCGTTCCCGCAGAAGGTTGACGGCAAGCTCAACAGCTGGAACCGCGTGTTTGCTTCGCCCGACTCCATCAAGAACAAGGTGGCCAACGCCACCATCGGCGAGTACTTTGTGTTCAACAGCAACGAGCAGGGAGCCCAGCTCGTGAAGGTGAACGAGCGCAAGCCCGCCAAGACGTTCTACACCCTGGGCGTCGTGAACCACGAGGCCTATGCCAGCACCAAGACCAGCGAGGCCACGCTCGACAAGTTCCAGGCCTACCTGAACAAGAACAAGACCGTGAAGGCGTTTGAGGACAATGCCGCCAAGAACGGCTACAACGCCGCCGAGATGCTCATCGGTCCCTCGACCGCTCAACTGGGCATGAACCAGTTTGGCCAGGGCGGCATCAAGGACAGCCGCAAGGCCGTGAAGTGGGCGTTTGACAGCAAGAAGGGTGATGTGTCGCCCATCTTCAGCGACAACAAGGACGTGCTGCTGGCCGTTGCCATCGACGAAATCTATGAAGGCGATTACCTGCCTTGGAACTTTGCCGAGGGCCGCAAGATACTCGAGCAGCGCGTGCGCAACCGCAAGAAGGGCGAGGCTCTGGTGAAGCAGTACACCGGCAAGGCTACCGACATCCAGGGCTATGCCGCTGCCATGGGCTGCCAGGTTGACACCACGAGCGTGGTGTTCAGCACCAACGGCAATCCCAAGATTGGCAACGAGACCGGTCTGCTGGGCCGCATGAGCGTTGCCAAGACCGGCAAGGTGATGGGTCCCTGGGCAGGCAAGGACGGCGTCTATGTCTATCAGGCCATCAAGCAGGAGAAGGCCGAGCGCAAGGCCACCAAGGAAGAACTCGACCGCCGCTATGCACAGAGCCGCGGCGCCAGCCTGTTCGCCAGCCGCCAGGCCATCAACGGCATCCTGAGCAAGGCCACCAAGGTGAAGAAGAGCCTCATTGACTTCTATTGATAAGGGGTCAGGCTATCGACCCATAAAAAAATCCAAGTCCCGCCGGCATCACTGCCCGCGGGACTTGTCGTTTACTGACCTTTTCTCTCCTTTTTCATCGGTCCATCGTGCAATTGTCGTGCCAAACGGCGCACCCCGCCCCGATGGCTGCGCAAAAATGGGCGACCCGCGGGTGGGGCCGCCCATGCCATAGCGACCGTTGATGGCGTGGATATCGCGGACTTTCAGCCCGCATCACCATAGGAGAGTGCCCGTCCAGGGCCTCGCTCGCGCCGCTCGCTCAACCCCGGTTACAGTTGCGCCGCGTTGCGGCTCACACATCGCGCCCCCAGCGCTTTGTGCCCGGCATGGGCCATTGCGCCGCTTGCGAGATAAAATAAGTAATGATATAGCAGTTGGCCCTCTTCGAGGCCCCTTGCGTTTATAGTGCCGAAACCCCCACGCCATCCAGACACTCGGCCTTGACCTTGAGCTGCTTTTTCCCAAAGAAACCAATGTTACAATTAGAGCGTGAAATCGATAAACGATTGACTATCTTTTGATTATTTTTCATCGAACTCACGTTATTTAGGACAACATTGCTTGATTTTTGATTTTTTTGTGCCTTAACAAGAGGCGGATTCAAAAAAATTGCCTAACTTTGGAGGTTAAAACTAATTACACATTCCAAAATATACAATGTCATTGATCAACGACAGACAGGACGCTATAATCGACGAGTTTGAGGGCATCACCGACTGGATGGACCGCTACCAGTGCATCATCGACATGGGCAACGCCATGCCCGCGCTCGACGAGCGCTACAAGACGCCCGACAACCTCATTGACGGCTGCCAGAGCCGCGTGTGGCTGCAGGCCGACATGGTGGACGGCAAGATGCGGCTGCAGGCCGACAGCGACGCTATCATCGTCAAGGGCATCATCTCGATGCTCATCGAGGTGCTGGACGGCGCCACGCCGCAGGAGGTGCTGGACAGCGACCTGTACTTCATCGAGCGCATCGGGCTGCGGGAGCACCTGTCGCCCACGCGCAGCAACGGTCTGCTGGCCATGGTCAAGCAGGTGCGCGCCTATGCCCTGGCGTTCCGGGCTATGGGCTAAGGACGACTAAAAAGCAAATACTATAGACTAACAATATTAACTTTAAAACCCAAAAGACTTATGTTCAAAAACCATCCCAAGGGTCTAATCCCTGCCGCGTTGAGCAACATGGGCGAGCGCTTTGGCTACTACATCATGGCCGCCGTGCTGTCGTTGTTCCTGTGCTCCAAGTTCGGTCTAGCCGATGAGAAGGCTGCGCTGATTTACTCAATTTTCCTGGCAGCCATCTATGTGCTGAGTCTCGTGGGCGGCATTATCGCCGACCGCACGCAGAACTACAAGAAAACCATTCAATGGGGCATTGTCATCATGGCCATCGGCTACGTATTGCTCGCTATCCCCATCACCGCCACAGCGGGAACAATGGCGATGCTGCTGGTTCTCACTTGCGGCGCCCTGATTCTCATCGCGTTTGGCAACGGCCTGTTCAAGGGCAACCTACAGGCCATCGTGGGTCAGATGTATGACGACTTGGAAGCCCAGGCTGCCGCCGACGGTAAGAGCGAGGCCGAAATCAAGGAAATCAAAGGCCGCCGTGACACCGGTTTCCAGATTTTCTATGTGTTCATCAACATTGGCGGTCTGATTGCCCCGTTCATTGCCCCGTTCCTGCGCACATGGTGGTTAGGTCGCTTTGGCTACAAGTATGTTGCCGAGCTGCCTGCACTGTGCCACAAGTTTATTGAAGGCAACGGCACCTTGCCCGCCGACCAAATGGCTAACCTGACCAAATACCTGCAAGACGCCGGCATTAACGCTGTCAATGTCGATGCCTGCCAGAACTACCTGACCGTGTTCAACCAGGGCGTTCACTTTGCATTCATCGCATCGGTAATCGCCATGCTGATATCGCTTGCCATCTTCTTGGCCAAGAAAAGAATATTCCCCACTCCGGGCAAGAAGGTTGCCGCCGCGTCGGTTGAACTGACCGCTGAAGAGAAGCAGTCGATGGCAAAAGAGCTCAAGCAGCGCCTCTACGCATTGTTTGCAGTGCTGGGCGTTGTCATCTTCTTCTGGTTCTCGTTCCACCAGAACGGCGTATCGCTATCGTTCTTTGCCCGTGACTTTGTCATGAGCGACCAGCTGCCCGCTGAGCTGTGGCAAGCCGTCAACCCGTTCTTTGTCATCGTGCTCACCCCCATCATCATGATGATATTTGGTTCTATGAGCAAGCGGGGTAAGGAGATTTCGACTCCCCGTAAGATTGCCTACGGTATGTTTATTGCCGGCTTGGCCTACTGCTTCCTCGCCATCTATTCCTACTGCGCCGGATATCCCTCGGGCACCGAGTTCAAGGCAATGGATGCCGAAATTGTTAAAAGCATGAAGGCCGGTCCATGGGTGATGATTGCCACCTACTTCCTGCTTACCGTAGCCGAACTGTTCATCTCGCCGCTGGGTCTGTCGTTTGTATCCAAGGTGGCTCCCAAGACCATGCTCGGCTTGTGCCAGGGCCTGTGGTTGGGCACTACCGCTGTCGGCAACATGCTATTGCCCATCGGCACCCTCATGTACAACAAGATTCCGCTGTGGCAATGCTGGGGTGTTTTCATCTGCGTGTGCTTCATCTCGATGGGCGTGATGCTGGCCATGGTTAAATGGCTTGAACGCGTCACGAGCGACAAAGCATAAGCCGATTCCACATTATATAAATATACCGCTAAATGCTGTCCCGTCGAATGCGTCACCCGTTTTTGACGGGACAGTGCTTATCACTGTAACAAGTAAAAGACATCATGTTTGAAGGACAACCTAAAGGACTATTCGCGTTGGCGCTGGCCAACACCGGCGAACGCTTTGGCTACTACACCATGCTGGCCGTGTTTGCCCTATTCTTGAGAGCCAACTATGGACTGTCGCCCGCCGTGGCAGGCGCTATCTACAGTTCATTCCTCATGTTAGTGTATTTCCTGCCCCTGTTTGGCGGCATGCTGGCCGACAAGCTCGGCTTTGGCAAAATGGTGACCACGGGCATCATCATCATGTTTGTGGGCTACCTGCTGCTGTCGGCGCCGCTGGGCGGCAACACCACGGCGCTCATTGCCATGCTGGGCGCCCTGGTGCTCATCGGCCTGGGCACGGGCCTGTTCAAGGGCAACCTGCAGGTGATGGTGGGCAACCTGTATGACGACCCCAAGTACTCGGCCAAGCGCGACTCGGGCTTCTCGATTTTCTACATGGCCATCAACATCGGCGCCCTGTTTGCGCCGAGCGCGGCGGTCAAGATCAAGGAGTATGCCGAGACCGTGTGGGGGTTCTCGGGCAACGACGCCTACCACTTCTCGTTTGCCGTGGCATGCGTGTCGCTCATCATCTCCATCGCCATCTACTACCTGACACGCAGCACTTTCCGCCACGCCGAGGGCAACAATGGCAAGGGCAAGGACGTCACGGCGGCGGCCGCACGCGTCGAGCCCGAGCTGAGCAAGTCCGAGACCAAGTCGCGCATTGTTGCGCTGTGCCTGGTGTTCACGGTGGTCATCTTCTTCTGGATGGCATTCCACCAGAACGGCCTGTCGCTGACCTACTTTGCCGACGAGTTCACCGCCAACACGGCCAGCGGCCTGCAGGCCATGCCGTTTGACGTGTGGAACCTGGTGCTGGTCATCTTTATCGTGTATGCGCTGTTCTCGCTGTTCCAGAGCAAGAGCGCCAAGGGCAAGGCCGTCTCGGGCGGCGTCATCGTGGCCGCGCTGGCCATCCTGGGCTACAAGTACACCCTGAGCGGCGAGAGCATCGACATCTCGGCACCGCTGTTCCAGCAGTTCAACCCGTTCTATGTCGTGGCATTGACGCCGGTGTCGATGGCCATCTTTGGCGCGCTGGCGGCCAAGGGCAAGGAGCCCTCGGCGCCGCGCAAGATTGCCTACGGCATGATTGTGGCCGCCATTGCCTATGGCATCATGGCGTTCAGTTCGCTGGGGCTGCCCATGCCTCAAGTTGGCGCCGACGGCGTGGGCCAGCATGTGGCCGACGTGACGCCCAACCTGCTCATCTCGGTTTACCTGGTGCTCACCTTTGGTGAACTGCTGCTGTCGCCCATGGGCATCTCGTTTGTGTCCAAGGTGGCGCCGCCCAAGTACAAGGGCATGATGATGGGCGGCTGGTTTGTGGCCACCGCCATCGGCAACCAGCTGGTTGTTGTTGGCGGCCTGCTGTGGGGCAAGGTGCCCCTGTGGGCTTGCTGGAGCGTGTTCCTGGCCGTGTGCCTCGTCGCCGCCGTCTTCATGTTTGCGATGATGAAGCGCCTGGAGAAAGTCTGCCAATAACGCTGCGCGCCACATCCCTCCCTTGACAACAGCGGGGGCGGTTCCGGCATGCCGGGTCCGTCCCCATGATTTTGAATATTGGCGGGGGCCAGTCCAACGTTCATACATCGAGCATCCTGCCCAAAGGGCATTATTTTTCTGTTACGGGTAAAAAAACTGGCAGGCGGGGAAACCGTTACTGAAAAGTTTTCTCTACCTTTGTAGTTTCATTACAACCCACATCAACGACAATGGAAGAATTAACTTATCAAGGCCTGACGTTTGTGCCGTATATCAAGCGTGAAGAGATTAGCAAACAGGTGCAACGCGTGGCCTGCGAAATCAAGCGGGACTATGAGGGGCAGTGCCCCGTGTTCCTGTGTGTGCTCAATGGTGCTTTCATCTTTGCCGCCGACCTGTTCCGCGCGTGTAGCCTGCACGACGCCGAGATAGCGTTCATCCGCTTCAAGTCCTATGAGGGCATGCAGTCGTCGGGGCACGTCGAGCAGATTATGGGCCTGACCGAAGACATCACCGGCCGCCCCGTGATCATCGTCGAGGACATCATCGACAGCGGCGTGACAATCCACGAGCTGAAACTGGAGCTGGCCAAGCACAACCCCAAGTCGGTGGCAACGGCCTCGCTGCTATTCAAGCCCGACGCGCTCGTCATCGGCGACAAGCCCGACTATGTGGGCTTTGAGATTCCCAGCAAATTCATCCTGGGCTACGGACTGGACCTCGACGGCATGGCACGCAACCTGCCCGACATCTATGTCCTGAAAGACCAGGCATGACCCCCCAAAAAACTATCATTCAACCAACGACTTAACAATCATCCATACTACTACTATGCTTAACATCGTCATTTTTGGTGGTCCCGGCTCAGGCAAAGGCACCCAGAGCGACAAGCTCATTGAACATTTCGGCCTGTTCCACATCTCGACCGGCGATGTACTGCGCGACAACATCAAGCGTGGCACCGAGCTGGGCAAAATCGCCAAGGGCCTCATCGACAACGGCCAACTCGTTCCCGACGAGGTGATGACCGGCATCCTGGCCAGCGTGCTCGACGACAACAAGGAGCAGACGCGCAACGGCGTCATCTTTGACGGATTTCCCCGCACCATGCCCCAGGCCTACGCGCTCGAGAAGATGCTCGCCGACCGCGGCACCGCCGTCAGCGCCGTGATAGGCCTCGAAGTGCCCGAAGATGAACTCGTGAAGCGCATCGTGCTGCGCGGACAAATCTCGGGCCGCGCCGACGACAATGAGGAGACTGCCCGCAAGCGCATCGAAGTGTTCCGCAGGCAGACCGAGCCCCTCAAGGCCTTCTACGAGCAGCAGGGCAAGTACCACGAGATTGACGGGCACGGCTCCATCGACGACATCTTTGAACTCATCAAGCAGGCGCTGGATTGACCCCTGACACGACCAAGGCAACGCATCGATGGAGGACAACAGCACCAAGCCCGGCCTGTGGCAGCGCATGATGGCGCGGGCCAGGTACTGCATCAGCGGCGTGTGGGACGACAACCGCGACACGTGGCGCGTCAAGGCGGTGAAAATCGCCAACCTGAGCGTACGGTCCTATCTGGACCGCGACCTGCAGATGCGGTCGTGCGCGCTCACGTTCAAGACCGTGCTGGCCGCCGTGCCCGCACTGGCGCTGCTGTTTGCCATCGGACGGGGTTTGGGGTTCCAAAACCTGCTCACCACCCAGCTCTTTCGCTACTTCCCCGCCCAGCGCCAGGTGCTGGACACAGCGTTTACCTTCATCGACAATTACCTTGCCCAGGCATCGCAGGGCGCATTTGTGGGCATCGGCGTGGTGGTGCTGCTGTGGACCGTCATCTCGCTGATGAGCGACATCGAAAGCACCTTCAACCGCGTGTGGGGCGCCAAGAACGGGCGCCCGCTGCGTCGCAAGTTCACCGACTACACCGCCCTGCTGCTGATTTTGCCGGTGCTGATGATCTGCTCGGCTGGCGTTTCCATCTTCATGAGCAACGGCGTGCAGCGCCTGCTGGGCGATAATTTCATGTCTCCGGTGGTGCAATGGGTGCTCAGTTTCACCCCCATCGTGCTGGCATGGATAGTGTTCACCGCCGCCTACTACTTCATCCCCAACGCCAAGGTGCGCTTCAAGGGCGCGCTGGCAGCCGGCATCTTGTGCGGCACGCTGTTCCACCTCGTGCAGTGGCTGTTCGTCAGCGGGCAGGTGTATGTGTCGAAATACAACGCCATCTACGGCAGTTTTGCCTTCCTGCCCCTGCTGCTCGTGTGGCTGCAGCTGTCGTGGCTCATCACCCTGTCGGGCGCAGTCGTCACTTTCGCCAGCCAAAACTTCGCCAGCTATGCCCACAGCGGCAAGGTCAAAGACATCTCACAGACCCTTGCCAGCCACCTTGCCATCGCTGTGCTGGCCGTGGCCGTCAAGCGCTTCAAGGAGCGGCAACCCGCCCTCACCCTCGACGCGCTGGTCAAGGACTATGACATCCCCGGCCCGTTGAGCCAGACGCTGCTCGACCGCCTGCAGCGGGCAGGCCTGCTCACCGCCGTGGCCATGGATGCCAAGAGCCGCACGACGGGCTATGTGCCCAGTTACGACCCCGACGACTTCACCGTCAACACCGCCGCCAACGCCATCGCCGACATGGGGCACACGCAGGTCGTCCCCAAGGCCGACACCGAGTTTGCCCGCCTGCTGGGCCGCATCGCCGACCTGCGTAGCCGCCAGCAAGGCGCCGTCGCCGACGTTCGCCTGCTCGACCTCGTGTGAGAAAAACGAAATTTTTGAGGGGTGATAGGCGTTTTTTTCGCCCAGGTTGCCCGTGATTCGGCAAAAAGTTGTACCTTTGCCCCGAATCCGACCGAAACACATGCCTGAATGATGGAATCGGTAGACATGAGGGACTTAAAATCCCTTGGCCATTGCGGCCGTGTGGGTTCAAGTCCCACTTCAGGTACAGTTATAGGCTGATAATCGTTTGATTATCAGCTATTTTTATCTATCAGGCGTGACATGAAACGGGGGGTGTCCGCATGTTTTTTGCCGCTACTTTTCTTGCTGGTTTTATCTTTTTTTGCTAATTTTGTAACTGATATTCTCACTGGACCGATGATAGCGACATTATTTATCAACAACACTATATCACTATGAGCATCAAGAGTTTTATTTTATCGTGTGCCGCTGTGCTGGTGGGCAGCGCGTTTGCCATTGCCGATGTCACCGTGGGCGAATATGGCTGGCTGGAGAATGGAGAGCCCGCCATGGCCGGCACTGCAACGACCGACCATGTATTCACCCGCATGACCTATGACGGCGTGACCCACGACAACAAAGTAAGCCTGCCGGATGACAGTCCGCAACTGGTGTGGTTCTGGCTCGACGACGATGCCATCTATCAAAACCAGGCCGTGCAGGCGCTGACTCCCATCGCCTACAACAACACCGGCGACCTGTACAACGAGATTACCTACAACTCGCTGCAGCTTGACCTGTACTTGCCCGACGGCATCGAGCTTGTGACGACGGAGAACGACGAGGGCGACGTGAGCAGCTATGAACAGGGCGGCCGCCTGCCCAGCGTGACCAGCATCTCGTGGAAAAAGAACATCGACAAGGTGATTGACGGCGTGACTTACCATGTGTATACCGTGCTGTGCTACAGCGTGACGGACTACGGCACGCACTTTTCGGGCCGCAATGCCAAGAGTTACCGCGACAACGGCGCGCTGCGCAAGGATGACGCGCCCTTGTTTGGCCTGTATGTGAAAAACAGCGGGCAGGCCGAGAGCGGTTACATCAACGACCTGATTGTCGCCAACCAGATGTTTTATGTGCGCGAGGCCGGCCTGGCAGGGTGGTCCATCAATCAGCGCACATACTGGTACATGACTGGCGGCAACGAGGCCGAGCAGCGCTTCCAGCTCTATAACCGCGTGGCGCTGTATGCCGGCGACATCGAGCAAGGCCTGCGGGGCGACGTGAACGGCGACGGTTTTGCAGACCCCAGCGACATCTCGGCTCTAATCGACTACCTGCTGAACGGCAGCCCCGTCGATGAGGGCAATTCGGACTGCGACCTCAACGGCTGCATCGACCCCGGCGACATCTCGGCTCTGATTGACTATCTGCTGAATGGTGTATGGGCCAACTAACCGGCGGCATTGCAAGTCGCCTCGCATAAAAATCCACCATAAGGTGTGAGTTTCTTAAATAATATTAGTATTTTTTGCCAAGTGTATGCCGAATTCACCTTTTTTGTTCCGATACACAACAATTTCAATACCTTATATGTAACAATAGTTCGTTAAAAAATCGATATATGGCGAAACGGCTATGCTGCGCCGCC
>CALEJB010000009.1 GCA_937898675.1 uncultured Prevotellaceae bacterium | reverse complement strand
TCGAACACTCAAAGCAACTTTCTATTTGGGAGTAATCTTATCCCGAACTGGGGTAGAGAGTCTCAGAGAAGTCGGAGGATTCTCTGAGATTTTGAAAATAAGTCTGAGAGTGTTGGGGGATTTTCAGAGTGTGTCGAAGTTTCCAGTTCCGTAATTCCGGCCGATACCCGTTCACCTGTTTGTTGGGTTCTTACTCCACGAACAAGTCGTTCATGGTGACTTGGCTTTGGATATCGTCGGCATAACCTCCCGGTTGGATGCCGTAGGTGGTGATCATCGTGAGATGGATGGCCTTTTTGGTGCCTGTTTCGCGTTGGAATGTGGATACCCGACGGCGCAGACGTTGGTCCTCGTCACTGTCAATCTGGTACTCGTCCTTTGAGTACTTCATTTCACACAAGTTGATCATGTCGTCGTTGCGGTCGATCAGGAGATCAATCTGCACACCCTTATCGTTCTCATCTTTGGGCTTATGTGTCCACGAATGAGCCGTGCTTATGACAGCCGAGAAACCGAGTGCTTTCTTGATCTGATCCAGATGCTGAAGGCAGACCCGCTCAAAGGCCAACCCAGCCCATGTGTCGTGGATAGAGGTCGACAGCTGGGATGTCCAGAAATGCTGATCTCCGTTTACGTTCTGTTGAATGAACTTGAAATAGAACAGGGTGTAGTTGTCCATCAGTTGATATACGGCATCACGGTTCTTCTTGCCGATATAGGTATATTTCCTGATGAACGTACATTGCTCAAGTTCCTTCAAAGCGGTACTGAAAGATCCAGAATCCACCAGATCAGTATTCTTGACCAGTTCTTCACGTGACATGCCGGCTTTCTTGGTCGCTAGCGTGTTGATGATAGCCAAGTGTATTCTGGGGTTCCTAAACAAGGATGCGTATAAAGCGTCGTATTCATGGGTCAGTTCACCATTCTCAGCAAAGAACATATGGTCGATATTCTGAGCGAGGCTGAGACCTTTCTGCAAGAAGCTCCAGTAATAGGGAACACCTCCCATCACCATGAAAGCCTCAAGAATCTGTCGTCGAGTAAAGCCAAGTTTTTGATGCTTGCAATATAGTTCGCACTCATGCAGATTGAAGGGCTGAAGATGAATCTGCCGTGTCAAGCGGTTATGGAGCCCACCATAATTCATCACGATATTCTCGATGATCCATGAAGTCGCACTGCCACACACAATCAACACAATATCCTTGCGAGTCGTGGCCCATGCATTCCAAAAGTGATCCAGGGCGCGAATGAAGTTGGATCGGGGCGTGTCCATCCACGGCAGCTCGTCAATGAATATAACCTTCTTCCCCTCGGGGGCTGAAGTGAGATGGCGCTGCAATAACCTGAAGGCTTCGCTCCATGAGTGAGGCATAGTGCATTTCCCCATCCCCGCAGCATACAGAGATTCACGGAACTCCGCTAACTGCTCCTTCAACGGAGCATCCAACAGGCCTGTATGCTGAAATGCGAACTGGTAATTGAATGATTCACGAACAAGATACGTTTTCCCGACACGACGACGGCCATATACGGCAACAAACTCTGACTGCTCCGAATCAATCAGCCTCAACAAAGTCTCTCTTTCTTTCTCTCTGCCAATGAGCATAATACTTCTTGTTTTATCACTTTGCAAAGTTACTTCAATTATCAATACCAACGATGAAAATATGCCAAAAAAATGCCTGAATTCTTCGGATAAGTCCATTTTTTCAATAGATATCCGAAGGTTTCAAGCAAATAACACCGACAATCACACCAGATAAACATCGTTTTATTTTTCTGGAACAACCCATTTTACCCTCATTCCAGAAAAATAAAAGCACATTATTTGCCATAAAAATCAGCCATTTTCGAGATTTTTTTTTGAAAACGGCTGACTTTTTTAAGTGCTTATGATTCGTATTTCCTTGATTTACAGATAAATTCCTCCGCCTGAAATCCCCCAGCTGCCTTATAAATAACTAAAGAGAATTACGCCCCATTTTGGACTGCTGGCTATAATAGAAGAGACATGCCGGCAGATGTAAGGGGCGACAACAATATTATGATGGAGAAGGACCCGTTATGTGAAGAGCAAACTGGAAAACCACCATCCCGGACGCTATTATCTTGTTTTGGATAGACACCGGCCTTAAGCTGCCACCGTCGATTCAACCAAGAGAGTCCGATCGAAGTGTGATATCAATGCTGGAGAAGTGTTGATGTCACTCTTCTTTTTTTTTCGGTTCGGTCGGAGCAAAAAGAAAGGGAATAGCCAATAAAAACACTAAGAAGCTAGTGAAACGTATGTCAAATAAATCATCAAACAACACCTACCATGTTCTCCCGGTAACGATAATGTCTCTTTTTAGCTTTATTTATTTGCACAAAAAATAAAAAGTTTCTAATTTTGCGCGATAATGGACGCATTTAAGGCGTTTCTGCGTTAATTTTGAAACCAAATATGGATTTAAAGGCAATATATCGGTTGAGGATCTTTTCTCTCGAAGATGTGATGGATGCTCTCTCTGTCACAAAGCCATCGGCTGCCAAGTTACTGCAGCGTCTTCGAGATAAGGGCATCGTTCAGCACATCCGCAAGAATCTGTACACAACCATAGACCTTGCCTCAGGGCAGCCCATAGCCGACAAGTATGAGGTGGGATCGTCGGTTTCTCCCTCTTCCTATATTGGCTGGCACACGGCATTGGAGTTTCATGGCTTGGCGCACCAGGTGTTTTACAACGCTTATGTGGGCAGTGAGAGCCGTTTCAATCGGTTCACATTTGGAGGAACTGAATTTGAGCACTGTATGACCCCCATATCTGCCGATGCCCAGGCAGGAGTCATCACGCCTACTCATAGCCCACACGTCAGGGTGACTGACCTGGAACGGACCTTTGTGGACTGCTGTGATAGGCTTGACCGCTCGGGAGGCGCCGGTGAATTGGTTCAGTGTTTTGAAGGCATTTTGATGCTCAATGAGGACAAGCTGCGCGGATACCTGCAATTGTACGGCAAAGCTTTTCTCTACCAGAAAACAGGTTTCATGCTTGAACGCATACAGGCACAGGCGCACATCTCCGATGAGCTAATAGACTTCTGCCGCAAGCAGGCAGGCAACAGTGTTAAGCGGCTCACCAACGCCAGTGACTCGACACACTACGTAAGCCGATGGAAACTCTACGTCCCCAACGATTTAATGACCACAGTAAATAATAACGATTATGCTATCATTTGATAAAACATATCTGGACCGACTGGCTGCAGAGAGCGGGTTCATCCGTGACAATCTTGAAAAAGTACTGCGCCTTGTCGAAATCCTGAAGTTCTTCCACAACCACGCTTTATTGTCACAGGCCTTGGTATTGAAGGGAGGCACAGCCATTAACCTGACTGTATTCGATATGCCTCGCCTATCGGTTGACATCGACCTTGATTTCAACAATAATTGCAGCAGGGAAGAAATGCTCACTCAACGTGAAGACATCAACGACTTGATCATGCGCTATATGGCCAATGAAGGATACGGCCTCAAGCCTTCATCAAAAAGCCCGTTCTCTCTTGATTCTTGGATATTCGGTTATACAAACGCCAGTGGCAATCCTGACAATATCAAGATTGAAATCAACTATAGTGACCGTTGCCATGCCCTCCCATCCATCGAGAGCCCGCTGAGTATTGATATCCTTGGAGATGCCAAAATCAATACATTGGCACCTGTCGAGCTCTTCGCTAGCAAGATTAATGCCCTGGTCAATCGTGGTGCTATGCGTGACTTGTATGATGTGAACGAGATGATCGACAACAACCTTTTCAGCCAGCAGGGTGAACAAGACCTACTGAGGCATTTATTTGTGTTTTATCACTCAGTTGGTGCCACCAGTAAGGCCGAGGACGTTAATCTGCAGTTCACCGCCATGCCCAAGATTGAATCAGCCAACTATGCCCAGGTTCGGGCTCAATTGATACCTGTCCTTCGTCGCAGTGACCGGTTTGACTTTGAGCAAGCCAAAAGGAATGTTCTTGACTACCTGGGTCGTTTCCTTCAGTTCTCAGAGAGTGAGCACGACTTTGTTGCCCACTTTAATCGTCGCGAGTATCGGCCTGAGATCCTTTTTGGCCATGGCAACATAGCAGATCGCGTCATCAACCATCCAATGGCTTTGTGGAAGTGCCGACCTGCCGACGCATAACTCACCACTGAGCAACGCCAAAAAGCGATATTGAGGCGAAAAAAAAGAAGGCGAGACCGACACCTCTTCGGTGAAAGCCTCGCTACTTCTTTTCCAGACTCGCTGTCGGTTTGATTATGCCGTCTTGAGGGCACGGTCTCCCCGACAGGTGATAGCGCCTGGATGATGGCGGTGCTGGACGACTCTTCGCCGACCGGTCCATACCATCGGGTTTTATATTGTCTTTGCCCCTCATGCCGCCGTGCACATTGTTGCCAGCGGTCCTCTCAGGGGGCGTATTATTGTCTCTTGTATATAAGGGTTTAGGGCGATTGCAGCGGCGGGTATCAATACAGGAACAATGACCACTCCCTCGGCAAATCAACTTTATCCAGGCCATATAATTTTGCCTGCATGCGAGTCCTGATAGCATCAACTTTTTCTGGGCGACTCTTATTCTTGTTGAATTTGTCTGAAATTTCAGCCATCAAGTCAAATATCCAAACCGATATCTCATTTATAAGGCCAGGATATTTGCCGTTTCTTTCACCAAGATTGTATCTATCTTCATCAAGTTCATAGCTGAATTTCTCGTTATAGAACTCGATGAACAGTTTGTAAATCTCGAAGATAGTCATGTGAAATGTCTTACTCTCCAACGCAGCCCACCTTTTTTGCTGACTTTCCAAATGCTTAAGGTCAAACTTGCTTAAGTAACGGTCACAGTAGTAAGGCACAAAAACATCAGCCATCATTTTGAGAGCATTTTCTCCCTTGATTGTCCAAGAACTGCCTTCATTTGGTTTAAACGAAACCGATTGAATATAGTATTTGATACTATGGTCATGGGCAGCAGCGATATCCATGTGTTCTTTGATCTTGAGAATGGCTATCGCATCTTCCAGATCTTGAACTCGAGTATCTGCGGCTAATTTATACTCGCCTAAATACTTCGCAACCACCTTGTGCAATTTATGTACAAATGAGGGGTCGTTGTACTGATTGAAAGGACGTTCAACATAGGCATCCACATTCTTCTTCAGATTCATTTTCGCGGCACCAACTTCATCTGTTACGAGATCTTCACGCTCGACGCTAAACATTAATGACCTATAGCGATCGAACGCCTCTGACAACAAGGCATTGAAATGGAGAAAAGAAAACTCCTTCACGATCATGTCGTGCTCTTCACCAGTCACCATATCAGGGACGCCTTCTATCGTGGACGGCAAAATGGATTGGTCATACAACTTCGCGCAGAAATCATACCATTCAGCAATCTTAGTGGCATCAGTGTACTTCATCAACTGGATACCTTCATCCACGCGCGCCATGACACGTTCCACGTCATCGGGATTCTCAATTTTGGCTATGAATTCTTCTCTGGTCATAGTAAATTTGTTAATTATATATAAAAATTTCGGTTGTCAAATGGTTGTCAATTTTTAACCATCCAACAACCGAATTAGTTGTTTTTCAGACATTTACGTCTTAAAAGTTGTGATCCCTACAGGATTCAAACCTGTAACCTTTTGATCCGTAGTCAAACGCTCTATTCAATTGAGCTAAGGGACCATTTTTCTGTTTTAGCGATGCAAAGGTACTGCTTTTTTTGGACCTGGCAAGTTTTTTGGCGACTTTTTTGCAAAAAAATATTTTTGGCCGCCATGCCGTTGCAGGCGGCATGGCTGGCTGTCAGGACCTTAGTTGAGCAGCCATGTGGCGAGCGCCCAGATGATAAAAATCACCAGGGCGATGACGGTGGCGGCGGCCACGGGCTTGTAGTTGACGACATACAGTCCCTGCTTGGGGGCGTCGGCCTTGGAGGGCTTTTCCTCGGCGATGGCCAGCTTGTGCTCGTCGACGGGCTCGACGGGCTGGGCCTTTTCTTCATATAAACTTGCCTTCATATCGTGCTGTGTTGTGTTGTTGTTGGTTTTTGGTGCCGCAAATTTAGTCTATTTCTGCCACATGGGCAACATTGGGGGGCGTTTTTATGCCGGCGGGCAATAAAAAAAGAGGAGCGGGGCGCTGCGGCGCGCCCTGCTCCCTGCCTATGGGAAGCCACACCAAAGGATTTAGATGAAACTCCGATAAATACAGGATTTGAGGGCGTCATGTCCTTTGTAATCCTCCGGCTGTTTAGGCACCTTGCGGTCGAGGCCCGCCATTGGGCACAACGCTTTGCTCGGCATTTCATAAAAATTTGAAGAGTATCCCAATCACTCTGATGTGGACAATATTTCAATGGGCTCGTGTCGATGATTGACACCGCAAAGGTAGGCCATTCCTGTTAATCCTGCAATAGCGGGGCACACATTTAACACAAGATTTTTTGTGACGCCGGCCCGGGGCTGAAGCGCCGTGTCAACAAAAAAATGGCGCAAACATGATGCAGGGTTGGGGGAAATTGATTACCTTTGTGCACTGATCAAGCACGACCATTGACAACATAAATATTACACAATATCAACCATGAAAGGTATTCATGTTACAAGTGAGATAAGACCGTTGAAGAAGGTCTTGTTGCACCGTCCCGGACGTGAACTGCTCAACCTGACGCCCAACACCCTGGAGGAGTTGCTCTTTGACGACATTCCCTACCTCAAGGTCGCCCAGGATGAGCACGATGCCTTTGCCGCGGTGCTGCGCGACAACGGCGTTGAGGTGGTTTACCTCGAGGACCTCGTGGCCCAGGTGCTGGACCTGTCGCCCGCGGTGCGTGAGGAGTTCCTGCGCCAGTTCATTGCCGAGGCCGGCATCGGGGCCAACAGGTACAGCGACATTATCTATCCCTATCTGGACAGCATCCAGGACAGCAAGCAGCTCGTCCTCAAGACCATGGAGGGCATCTACATGAGCGAGCTGCCCCGCGGGCAGCGCCGCGGCTCGCTTGTTGACCTCGTGTGCGGCGACAACCGCTTTGTGGTCAAGCCCATGCCCAACCTGTATTTCACCCGCGACCCGTTTGCCAGCATCGGCACCGGCGTGTCGGTTCACCGCATGTCGTCGGTGACGCGCTGCCGCGAGACCATCTATGGCGACTACATCTTCAAGTATCATCCCGACTTCAAGGACGTGGAGCGCTACTATGACCGCACCCTGCCCTACCGCATCGAGGGCGGCGACGTGCTCAACCTCAACGAGCACACGCTGGCCATAGGCATCTCGCAGCGCACCGAGCCCGACGGCATCGAGCAGCTGGCCAGGGACATCTTCAACAACCCGGCGGCCCGCATCGACACGGTGCTGGCCATCCACATCCCCGAGACGCGCGCGTTTATGCACCTCGACACGGTGTTTACCCAGATCGACACCGACAAGTTTACCGTGCATCCGGGCATCCTGGGGCCGCTGGAGGTGTTCAAGCTCACCAAGGGCGCCGATGGCGAGGTGGAGATCCTGCGCCACGAGGAGACGCTCGAGGAAATACTCGCCGAGGCCCTGGGCATCGCGCATGTCACCCTCATCAAGTGCGGCGGCGGCGACCTGATTACCGCCGAGCGCGAGCAGTGGAACGACGGCAGCAACACGCTGTGCATCGCTCCGGGCAAGGTGATTGTGTATGAGCGCAACAACGTCACCAACGCCATCCTGCGCCAATATGGGCTCACGGTGCTGGAGATTCCCAGCAGCGAGCTGTCGCGCGGCAGGGGAGGCCCCCGCTGCATGAGCATGCCCCTGTGGCGCGAGGACTGATCCATCGACATTTTACTAATACATTATATATTAACAATCAAAACTAAACATTTTACTACTATGCCAAGAAGTTTATCAGGAAGAAATTTCTTAAAGTTACTCGACTTCACCACCGAGGAGATTCAATATCTGCTGGAACTTGCCAAGGATTTCAAGCGCATGAAGCGCGCCGGCACTCCCCACAAGTACCTGACCGGCAAGAACATCGTGCTGTTGTTTGAGAAGACCTCGACGCGCACCCGCTGCTCGTTTGAGGTGGCCGGCAACGACCTGGGCATGGGCGTTACCTACCTCGACCCCGGCTCGTCGCAGATGGGCAAGAAGGAGTCCCTCGAGGACACCGCCAAGGTGCTGGGCCGCATGTTTGACGGCATCGAGTACCGCGGCTTTGACCAGAAGATTGTCGAGGACCTCGGCAAGCATGCAGGCGTGCCCGTGTGGAACGGCCTCACCACCGAGTTCCACCCCACCCAGATGCTGGCCGACGTGCTCACCATCGAGGAGAACTTTGGCCGCTACAAGGGCCTGACCATGGTGTTCATGGGTGATGCCCGCAACAACGTCGCCAACTCGCTGATGGTCGTATCGGCCAAGCTGGGCATCAACTTCGTGGCCTGCGGCCCCAAGGACAACATGCCCGATGCAGCGCTCGTCAAGACCTGCAAGGCCATCGCCAAGGAGAACGGCTGCACCATCACGCTCACCGACAACGTGAAGAAGGGCACCAAGAACGCCGACGTCATCTACACCGACATCTGGGTGTCGATGGGCGAGCCCGACGAAATCTGGGCCGAGCGCATCAAGCTGCTGAGCCCCTACCAGGTGAACGACGAGGTGATGGCCAACGCCAACCCCGACGCCATCTTCCTGCACTGCCTGCCCTCGTTCCACGACCTCGAGACCACCATCGGCGCCGACATCCACAAGAAGTTCGGCCTCAAGGAGATGGAGGTCACCGACAAGGTGTTCCGCAGCAAGCAGTCCAAGGTGTTTGACGAGGCCGAGAACCGCATGCACACCATCAAGGCCGTGATGTACGCAACCCTGAAGTAACACGGCCACAGATATGAGCAAACGTCTTGTAATCGCCCTGGGCGGCAACGCCCTGGGCAAGACGCCCCAGGAGCAGCTGGAGCTGGTCAAGAGCACCGCATCGACCATCGTCGACCTCGTGGCCGACGGCTATGACGTGGTCATCGGCCACGGCAACGGCCCCCAGGTGGGCATGGTCAACCTGGCATTTGAGTACTCGGCCAACAACGGCGGCGGCACGCCCGCCATGCCATTCCCCGAGTGCGGCGCCATGACGCAGGGCTACATCGGCTACCACCTGCAGCAGGCCGTTGAGCGCGAACTCGCAGTGCGCGGCATCGACAAGCCCTGTGCGGCAGTCGTCACCCAAGTGGTTGTGGACAAGAACGACGACGCCTTCCAGCACCCCACCAAGCCCGTGGGCATGTTCTACAGCAAGGAAGACGCCGACCGCATCGTGGCCGAGACGGGCTACACCTTTGTCGAGGACGCCGGCCGCGGCTACCGCCGCGTGGTGCCCTCGCCCATCCCCGTCAAGATTGTGGAGTTGCCCGTCGTCGAGCAGCTCGTGGGCCTGCACAGCGTGGTCATCACCGTGGGCGGCGGCGGCATCCCCGTCGTGGAGAACGGCCCCGGCGACTATGAGGGCGTGGCGGCAGTCATCGACAAGGACCGCGCCAGCGCCAAGCTCGCGCTCGACCTCAACGCCGACATGCTTGTCATCCTCACCGCCGTGGAGAAGGTGTCCATCAACTACCGCCAGCCCGACCAGCAGGACCTGGACCGCATGACCATCGCCCAGGCGCGCCAATACATCGAGCAGGGCCACTTCGCCCCCGGCAGCATGCTGCCCAAGGTGGAGTCGTGCATCAGCTTTGTGGAGAACACCGCCTGCGGCACCGCCCTCATCACCAGCCTCGACAAGGCCGCCCAGGCCCTCAAGGGCCACACCGGCACCCTCCTCGTCAAGGAATAAGGAAGTACAGCACACATTACATCATGGCCGAGCCCTCAACCGCCCGGCCATGATGTTTTTTTTGGGGGGGGCAATAATACAGATGTTGTCCCAGAGCCATGAATCTGCCACGGCGTGTGGCCCTCGGAGAGGGCCAACTGATGTATCATTGCCTTTTTTTGGGGCAAAAAAGCCGATAATTTCATGCCTTAGTGCTTGTTGCTGGCAAAATTTCTCCTAACTTTGCACACTGGCACGCAAATTGCAATCAAAACTGATACTAACCAATAAATACTTATCAATGCTATGATGAAGAAACTATTTGCTATCGCAGTGCTGGCGATGACCTGCCTGGCTGGCTGGGCCGACTCGCCGCTGACCTCCACCCACTTTGCCGAAGCCTATGCCGACGAGCCGATGGTGCAGATGGCAGCCGGTGCGCAAGGCGAGTTCTCCACCACCCTGCTCAACTACCTGGCCAACCCCAAGGCCCCGGTTGATGTGCGCCTTGCCGTGGTGAACCAACTGGGCTGGTCCTTTGAGGGACAGTCAACCGGCGACCAGCTGCTCCAGTACCTCATGGGCCGCCACAACTGCGCCAACACCGGCAAGCTGGTCAAGAAGCTTGACGCGGGAACGCTTGCGGTCTATGCCTATGCCAAGGCCATGAGCAACTACTTTGACGTGACCCAGGCCAGCGTACTCGCGCACAAGGCCGTGAAGAAGGACAAGAGCCACAGCTTCAGCGTGGCGATGGCGGCGGCGCTCATCGACGCCCAGATTTATCTCGACAACGACTGGAGCCAAATCTATCCCGTTGTCGCCGGCGTGCTCAACAACGGCGCCCTGCGTCTGGACATGCGCCAGCAAGCCATCGACAACATCATGGAGTATATCAACCTCTATCAGGAGTATTGATTGCCCGGACGCAACACCCCCCAAGGCACGCCCCGAAATGATGCTCACGCTGTGGCGCTAAGATCACTTATCGCTCTATTTATGTCCAACAAGATTTTTTTATCTTATATCACTAAAACTTAGCATCTTAGCGTGAAAAAAACGTGAGCTAAACAAAACTTGCCCCCCCTTGCGTGAACAACCCCAAAAAAACAGGCACCCGGCTGGGTGTCTGTTTTTTGTTGCGGATGCTCCTTTGTCAAGGGACCGCTTGTCGTCGTGACGGATTAGGCGTGCTTTTTAGCCTCGTCAACGATGGCCTTGAACGCGGCGGGGTTGTTCACGGCGAGGTCGGCGAGCACCTTGCGGTTGATCTCGATGCCTGCCTTGTGAATCAGGCCCATCAGCTTGCTGTAGGAGAGGTCCTCCAGGCGTGCGGCAGCGTTGATGCGCTGGATCCACAGTGCGCGGAAGTTGCGTTTTTTCTTCTTACGGTCGGCGTAAGCGTAGGTCAAACCCTTCTCCCAGGTGTTCTTGGCAACGGTCCAGACGTTCTTGCGAGCGCCAAAGTAGCCCCTTGTAAGTTTTAAGACTTTCTTGCGTTTGGCTCTTGAAGCCACGTGATTTACTGATCTTGGCATTTTTTTAAATTGTTTTGACTGTTAGCGGCCATTGCTGGCACTTGGAGCTAAACATTCGGTTAATAAATAAAATGATAAAAATCTTGGATTAAAAGAATTGTGCGAGACAACGCCGCGAATTACTTCACGAGCAACTTGCGCACGATGGGCAGGTTGGCGTTGTCAACGATGCTCATGTGGCCCAGGTTACGTTTACGCTTCTTGCTCTTCTTGGTCAGGATGTGACTCTTGTAAGCATGTCTTCTTTTAATCTTTCCGGTGCCGGTAAAGGTGAACCTTTTCTTAGCAGCGGAATTCGTCTTAACTTTTGGCATTTTGTTTTTTGTTTAAAAAATTATTAATAAATGGAGACCAGGCACTTACCAAGCCTGATGCTCTTCTCTCTCACATTTGCGGCTCACTCCTTGCCGGCGTCGTCGGCCTTGGGCTGCGCGGCGTCGGCTTCCTTCTTCTTGCCGCTGGCGGGCTTGCGGGGCGAGAGCATGATGGTCATGCGCTTTCCCTCCAGCACCGGCATCTGCTCCAGCTTGCCATACTCTTCAAGGTCGTTGGCAAACCTGAGCAACAGCACCTCGCCCTGCTCCTTGAACAGGATGGAACGGCCCCTGAAGAAGACGTAACTCTTCACCTTGGCGCCCTCCTTGAGGAAGCCGATGGCATGCTTGAGCTTGAAGTTGTAGTCGTGCTCGTCGGTCTGGGGTCCGAAACGGATTTCCTTCACCACGAGCTTGGTGGACTTGGCCTTCATCTCCTTGGCATGCTTCTTCTGCTCGAACTTGAACTTTTGGTAGTCCATCACTCGGCAAACGGGCGGGTCGGCCTGCTCGACGATTTCGATGAGGTCCAGTCCCAAGTCTTCGGCAATGCGCAGGGCCTGTCCCACAGGATAAATGCCCTGCTCCACATTATCGCCCACGAGACGCACCTTGTCGGCGGTAATCTCGTCGTTGATTCGTTTTTCAAATTCGTCTTTCTTTTCTTGACGACGATTGCGGCCTTTGGGCCGGGGACCGGCTGGACGCTTGGGTCCAGACCAATGCGGTTTTTTGTTCATTCAGCAGTTTTAAATATTAATATAATATCGTGACAATCAGGCTAATCCGAGCGGTTTTCACCGCTTGGACTATGCTTAAAAGTTGGTCATCTCGGCCACTTCACGGTTAATATCGGCTGCAAAGGTAGTAATTTTTTTCGAACCCTGGTCACCTTCGCCCTGTTTTCTTATCGAAACTTCCTCACTTCCTGCCTCTTTTTCACCGACGATGAGCAGATAGGGGATGCGCTTGAGCTCGTTGTCGCGAATCTTGCGGCCGATTTTCTCGTTGCGGTCATCGACGATGGCGCGCACGTCGAGCCTATTCAGCTCATCGGCAACGTGGTGCGCATAGTCGTTGTACTTCTCGCTGATGGGCAGCACCACGCACTGGTCGGGCACGAGCCACAGCGGCAGCTTGCCGGCGGTGTGCTCCAGCAGCACGGCCACAAAGCGCTCGAGCGACCCGAAGGGGGCGCGGTGAATCATCACGGGACGGTGCTTCTGGTTGTCGGCGCCGGTGTACTCGAGCTGGAAGCGCTCGGGCAGGTTGTAGTCCACCTGGATGGTGCCCAGCTGCCAGCGGCGGCCCAGGGCGTCCTTGACCATGAAGTCGAGCTTGGGACCGTAGAAGGCGGCCTCGCCGGTCACCTGCTTGGCCACCAGGCCCTTTTCCTCACATGCCTCGACAATGGCGCGCTCGGCCTTTTCCCACACCTCGTCGCTGCCGACGTACTTCTGCTTGTTGTTGGGGTCGCGCAGCGAGATCTGTGCCTCGTAGTTGAAGCCGAACACCTTGAAGATGAACGAGATGATATCCATCACACCCAGGAACTCCTGCTTGAGCTGGTCGGGGGTGCAGAACAGGTGGGCGTCGTCCTGAGTAAAGCTGCGCACGCGCGTCAGGCCATGCAGCTCGCCGCTCTGCTCATAGCGGTAAACGGTACCGAACTCGGCATAGCGGATGGGCAGGTCGCGGTAGCTGCGGGGTGCCGTCTTGTAAATCTCGCAGTGGTGGGGGCAGTTCATGGGCTTGAGCATGTACTCCTCGCCCTCCTCGGGAGTGGTGATGGGACGGAACGAGTCCTTGCCGTACTTGGCATAGTGGCCGCTGGTCACATACAGCATCTTGTTGCCGATGTGCGGCGTGATGACCTGCTGGTAGCCGTAACGCTTCTGAATCTTGGCCAGCATGTCCTGCAGGCGGTTGCGCAGCGCGGCGCCCTTGGGCAGCCACAGCGGCAGGCCCTGGCCCACATTCTGCGAGAAGGCAAACAGTTCCATCTCCTTGCCGATCTTGCGGTGGTCGCGCTTCTTGGCCTCCTCCAGCAGCACCAGGTACTCGTCGAGCATCTTCTTCTTGGGGAAGGAGATGCCATACACGCGCACCAGCTGCGGACGCGTCTCGTCGCCGCGCCAGTAGGCACCGGCGAGCGACATCACCTTCACGGCCTTGATGGCGCCGGTAGAGGGGATGTGCGGGCCGCGGCACAGGTCGGTAAAGCTGCCCTGGGTGTATGTGGTGATGTGGCCATCCTCAAGGTCGTTGATGAGCTCGCACTTGTAGTGCTGGCCGTTGTCGCCAAAGAACTGCAGCGCGCCGTCCTTGCTGATGTCGCGGCGCACGACCGCCTCATCCTTCTTGGCGAGCTCCAGCATCTTCTGCTCTATCTTGGCAAAGTCGGCGTCGGTCAACTGGTTCTCACCCGGGTCGATGTCGTAGTAAAAACCGTTCTCGATGGCCGGGCCAATGCCAAACTGGATGCCCTTGTACAATTCTTGCAATGCCTCGGCGAGCAAGTGGGCCGACGTGTGCCAAAAGGCGTGCTTGCCCTCGGCGTCCTCCCACTTGAAGAACTTGATATCGCCATCCATACAAATGGGGCGTGAGATATCCCATTCCTCGTCGTTGATTGATGCGGCCAGCACGTTGCGCGCAAAGCCTTCGCTAATGCTTTTGGCAATGTCGAGAGGCGTAACACCGCTCTCATATTCTCTTACATTGCCATCAGGAAACTTGATGTTAACCATAATAACTTTTTGATAATTAGTGATTTGTGTCGTGCCCTACAACAGCACAACAATTCAAGATGCAAAGGTACTGCATCTTTGCCACACCACAAAGCGAAATCCGCATTAAAATAAAACAAATTCTCGTAAAAAATAAGAACCCCACCAGCCCTCAGGGCTGTTCTTCTCACGCTACGTTTTTTTTCTCACGCTAAGGCGCTAAGCAATGCCAGCCATCTTGCGCTGCCAGAGAAATCCCCGCGGCTCTTGGGGGGGGCTTTGGTGGCGGGCGGTGTAAATTGCTGACTTTCAGCCTGCACCAGTGAGAGCGACTGCTGTCCGGGGCCTGCGGCCTTGCCCTTGAGTGCGACGGTGATATTGCATTCAGCGGGGGTGGTTGCGGGGATGGTGGGTGAGGATTTCGTCGCGCAGGCGGGAGCGGTCGATGTGGACATAGACCTCGGTGGTGGTGATGCTCTCGTGGCCGAGCATCTGCTGGATGGCGCGCAGGTTGGCGCCGCCCTCGAGCAGGTGGGTGGCAAAGCTGTGGCGCAGGGTGTGGGGGCTGATGACCTTGCGGATGCCCGCCAGTTCGCACAGTTGCTTGACAATGTGAAAAATCATCTGCCGCGTGAGCATGGCCCCGCGGCGGTTCAGGAACACGATGTCCTCGCTGCCGCGCTGGACGGTCTGGCGCGAGCGCGTCTGCTCCATATACAGGGCGATGTGCTCCAGCGCCACGGGCGAGATGGGGACGAGGCGCTGCTTGTTGCCCTTGCCGTGGACGATGATATAGCGCTCGTCGGCAAAGACTTGTGACAGTTGCAGCGACACGAGTTCGCTCACGCGCAGGCCGCAGCCGTAGAGCGTCTCGATGATGGCGCGGTTGCGCTGGCCCTCGGGCTTGGACATGTCGATGCAGGCAATCATCGCGTCAATCTCGGCGACCGAGAGCACCTCGGGCAGGTGGCGCCCGATGCGGGGCGTGAGCAGCAGCCGGGTGGGGTCGCTGTCCATGATGCGCTCCATGCGCAGGAATTTGTAGAAGCTCTTCACGCCGCTGATGATGCGCGCCTGGGAGCGGGGCTGGATGCCCACGTCCTGCAGGGCGCAGACGAAGCGTTCCAGGTCGTCGGTCGTGGCGTGCTCGACGGCGACGCCCGCGTCGGCCAGGTGCCTGACGAGTTTGTCCACGTCGTCGCTGTAGGCCTGGGCGGTGTTGGCGCTCATGCCTTTCTCGAGCCTGAGGTGGCCCACAAAACGCTTCTTGAGGTCGCTGATGTCGGTGATGTCGCGCATGGCGTCAATGCAGTTTGCCGTTGATGGTGCATGTCCAGTCGGGGTCGTTGTCATCGACGGCGTGCACCGTCACGTTGTCGCCGTCGAAGGCCATCTCCAGCTCGCGGCACTCGCCGCCGTCCACCCACTCGAGACGCATGGCCAGCGTGCGCTCGTCGGTCCAGGCATAGGCCGCCGCACTGGTGAACGGCCGCCCGGTGCCCACCAGTTGCCACACGCACTCCACGCCATAGACGGGACGGTGGTCGCCGGTGGCGGTTTTCCACCGGCCGCACGCCGCGCGGGCAACCAGCGGGCCGCGCTTGTCGGTCATGGTGAAAATGCGGTCGTTGCCGTCGCGCCGCACCTCAATGCTCTTGATGCCCAAGATGTTGTCTTCCAGGTCGATGCGGCCACCCAGCAAGCGTTGCTCAACCGGGCTGGAGGCTTGTCCCCGGGGCAGGTCAATCGTCAATGCCGTGGGCCCCTCATTGAGGTCTCTTGCGTCCAGCATGGGCTCAATCAGGTAGTTGTAGATGGTGTTCAGTTCGTCGCCATAGTTGCCCGCCCTGCCGTTGATGACGATGACCATGTCGGCCGCGGGGTAAACATAAATCAACTGGCCGCCATAGCCTGCGGCAAAGAACACCTCGGCGCGCGGGTAGAGCACCGCCTTGGTATGGTAGCCGTAGCCCAGGAAGTAGTCATCGATGTTGTAGCCCGTGAACCACGAGCGGATGGCATGCCACACGCCGCGCATCCAGCGCATGAATTTCTGGCCCGCCGACAGTTGGGGCGCATTGCGCAGGTCGGTGCTGATGATGCGCTGCGTCATGTCGTGCACCCACTGCCGGCTGACGAGTTGCCGGCCGTGCCAGTTGCCGCCGTGCAGCAGCAGCAGGCCCAGTTTGGCCTCGCTCTCGGCCTGCAGGCGCAGTCCCCAGCCGCCAATCTCCACGCTGTCGGGCCCGATTTCCCAGTCGGCGCGGGTGATGTGCAGGGGCGTGAAGATGCGCTCGCGCAGGTAGTCGAGCATCGTGCGCCCCGTCACGCGGCGGATAATCATCGCCAGGGCGTGGGTGATCATGGAGTCGTAGGCAAACTGCCGGCCCACATTGCTGAAATCGCCCGCAAACCACGCCGTGAGCCAGTCGCCGGTGCCCTCGTCCTCAAACAGTTTGACCTCGACTTTGCGTCCCGCCGCCATGATGAGCATGTCGCGAATGGTGAGGCTGTCCAGCCCGGGCGAGAGCGTGGCGGGCATCTTGTCGCGCAGGTATTTCGACACCTTGTCGTCCACCTCGAGCAGCCCGTCGTCAACGGCGAGCCCGATGGCAAGCGCCGTCACCGTCTTGCTGGCGCTGAAGATGTTGTGCATGTCGTCGGCGCCGTAGGGCGCCACATGCTGTTCGCTGATGACCGAGTCGTGGCGCAGAATCATGATGTGATGCACATCCACGCCGGGCTTGGCCGCCAGGTGGCGGTAGAAACTGTTGAGCAGGCCCGTGGAGATGCCCTGGGCCTCGGGGGTGGAGCGCGGCAGCTCGCCCGTCTGCCCCGCGGCGGCGAGGCAGGCGCACAGCAACATCAGCAGACAGTAAGCCTTGCGCATTTACTTGACGATTTGGAATGAAATGGTTTCGGGCTTGGAGGTCGGGAAATTGTCGCACACGGTGACCGTGTTCTTGCCAAAGTCAAACTTGAAGGTCGTGCCGCTAATCCAGTTCACATAGTGCACCTTGACCTCGAGCGTCGTGGGCGAGGTCCATGCGTAGGCCGTCGCCGCCGTGAAGTTGTGCGTGAGGTCCTGCATGCGGTTCATGGCCGTGATGGAGTAAGGCGGGAAACCGTTCACGGGACTGTAGTGCCATTGCTTGCAGCCCATGGCATAATGTTCCTGGGTGCCGTCGGCACGGCCAAAGCGCAGCCCGTCGGCACTTAGTGAAATCCATTGCAGACCATATTTGTTGGGCTGCAGTTGAAGCTGCCCGCCAGGCAGGCGCTTGCCGCCGGACTTGCCCTGCGGCAGCGGCAGCGTGGCGGTGGCCAGCAGTTTGTCGAGTTTGTTCTGCAACTTGGGCTCGGGCTTGAGCGGGGCGTCCTGCACGCCGGGGAGCAGGATGTCCCAGATGGCGGCAAGCTCGGAGTGGCCATAGAGCACCATGCCCATGATGACCACCACCATGTCCTTGTCGGGGATGGCCACCGAGTACTGGCCAAAAGCGCCGTCGGCACGGAATGCGCCCGGCCGCTTGCACTGCCACACCTGGTAGCCGTAGCCGCTGTTGCCGTCGCCCTTGGGCTTGGAGTGGTCGCCGCAGGCAATCAGGCCGGAGCAAGCCTGCTCCACATAGCCGGCGCTGACGAGTTGCCGGCCGTTCCAGTTGCCCTTGTTGCACAGCAGCACGCCCAGCTTGGCCATCACCTCGCTGGTGACGCGCAGACCCCATCCGCCTGTGGCGATGCCGTCGGGGCTCATCTCCCACTCGGCGTCGGTCACGCCCATGGGAAACAGCAGCTTGTCGTTGAGGTAGTCCTTCATGTTGCGCCCCGTGACGCGCTGCACGATGGCGGCGAGCATGAAGGTGCACATCGAGTCATACTGGAACAGCGTGCCGGGCTGGGCGTTGCAGCGCTGCGAGAGCCAGTCCCTCACCCAGTCCTCGCTGTTGTCGCGCAAGGGCCAGTCGGGCTTGATGCCGGCAGCCATCATCAGCAGGTCGCGCACGGTGACCGAGGCCAGGTCGGCGGCGATGCTGTCGGGCATCTTGTCGGGGAAGAACGACGCCACGCGGTCGGTGAGGCGCAGGCGGTTCTCGTCGATGGCCATGCCCACCGCCAGCGAGGTAAAGGTTTTGCTGGCCGAGTAGAGCGTGTGGCTGTCAACGGCGCGAAACGGCGCGGGGTGCAGCTCGGCGACCACCTTGCCGTGGCGCAGCACCATCACGTGGTGGATGTCGCAGTTGGGGATGGCCATGAGGGTGTCCATCATGTTGATGACGGCCTGGGTGCTGATGCCCTCGGCGGCGGGGGTGCTGCGCGGCAGGCTGGTGGATTGTGCCGCCGACAGCAATGTCAGCGCTATCGCAGTGACGAGAAATAGGAGTTGGCGTTTCATTGTTGTTGCTATTGTTTGCGGGTTAATGTTCGTAGTTCTGGAGCGCCTTTTTCAGCTCGTTGCTGATGAGCATCTTGAGTTCCACCGGCTCTAACACCTCAATGTTGGAGCCGTGCGAGAGCAATTCCTCCTGCAGGTCGTAGGTGATGCGCATCTGGTAGGTGAAAATGGAATAGTTGTCGTGGATTTCCTCGCTTTGCGACGGGTGCAGCGGCAGGGCGCGGAAGTATTTGGCCTGCATCGGCTCGACGCGCAGCACGATGCGCTTGGCGCTGTTGCGGTTGATTGTGATGCCAAAGCAGTCCTTGAAGAAATCTGCCGGGCTAAAGCCCTCGGGCATCACAAAGGTGTCCTGAAGCATATGCAGGCCGGTCATGCGGTCCAGCGAGTATGTCTTGATGGCCTTATCCTTGACATTCAGCCCGATGACATACCACAGCTGCTTGAAAATCTTGACAAAGTAAGGCTCAAGGACGATGCCGTCGGTGGGCAGCGCGCGGGTGTAGCCCTTGTAGGAGAAACTGATGCGGCGGTCCTGCTTGAGGGCGTCAATCACGATGGGCAGGTGCTTGCGCGCCGAGGGCACGTTCTCGAGCAGGATGCGGTGGCTGATGTCGTGGGCGCCCGTGAGCATGCCGCTCACCGAGGCCGCGTCCAGCAGCCACGACTGCATCAGCTGGTTGTTCTCGCCGACGCTGTCGTCGATATAGTACTCAAAGGTCGATTTGTCGCACTTGATGTTGATGTTAAACATCTCCTCCACGCCGTCGCGGTAGTGGAAAAACGTGCGGCGCGCCAGCGGCGTGCCCTCGCTGATGGGGCTGGCAAGCCAGGCGCTGCTCAGGTCCTTGAGCGTGATGCGGCCATAGCGGCTGATGGTGTCCACCAGCCACACATAGCGGTTAATCAGATTGCGTGCCATGTCAGTCGGCGACGGGCTGCTTGCCCGGCTTGATGAGCGCCGCCAGGCCTATCATGGTGAGGGCGGCGTTGAGCAACAACAGCTCAAAGCCGAGCGTGTATTCATAACGCTCCTGGAGCCACATCTGGACAAAGAAACTGATAACGGGCGCGGCAATGCACACGATGGGCACCAGCCGGTCGCGCACGGGCCGCTTGCACATCATGCCAAAGGCGAACAGGCCCAGGATGGGGCCGTAGGTGTAGCTGGCCAGCGTGTAAACCATCTTGATGGCGCTGTCGTTGTTGAGCGCGTTGAACACCACGATGACGATGCCCATAACCACCGCCATGACGATGTGCACCAGGCGGCGCGTGCGCGCCAGCCGGGACTCCTCAAGCTGCTTCTTGTCCACCTTGAGGATATCGACGGTGAACGAGGTGGTCAATGCCGTCAGGGCCGAGCCCGCAGCCGAATAGCCCGCGGCAATCAGGCCCAGCACAAACAGGATGAGCATGACAACGGGCATGGCGCTGTCCTGGGCCACCTGCCCGAACAGCTGGTCGGTCTTGTCGGGGATGGCGATGCCCTGCTGACGGGTGTAGAGCACCAGCAGGGTGCCCAGCACCAGGAACAGGCCCACGACAAATATCTGGGTGATGCCGCTCACGATGAGGCCCTTGCGGGACTCGCCCACGTTCTTGCTGGCGAGCGTGCGCTGCATCAGGTCCTGGTCGAGGCCCGTGGTGGCGATGACCATGAAGATGCCGGCGATGAACTGTTTCCAAAAGTAGGTCCCCTCCTTGGGATTGTCAAAGAAGAAGATGCGCGACGTGTCGGCGGCGGCAACGGCCTTGACCATGTCCACAACATTGTGGCCCAGCGACTTGGCGATGAACACGATGCACAGCACCACCGACAGGATGAGGCAAAAACTCTTCAACGTGTCGGTCCAGATAACCGTCTTCACGCCGCCCTGCAGGGTGTACAGGAAGATGAGCGCGATGGTGACAATGACGTTGATGACAAACGGGATGTGCAGCGGGTCGAACACCAGCAGTTGCAGCGTGACGCACACCACAAAGAAGCGCACCGCGGCACCCAGCATCTTGCTGATGAAGAAGAACCACGCGCCGCTCTGGTGGGTACTGCCGCCAAAGCGCTGCTCCAGGTAGCCGTAGATGGACACCAGATTGCGCTTGTAGAACAGCGGCAGCAGCACATAGGCGATGACAAAGTAGCCCACGGCAAAGCCCAGCACCATCTGCAGGTAACTGTACTTCGAACCGACGACATAGCCGGGCACCGAGATGAAGGTCACGCCCGAGATGGGCGCGCCCAGCATGGCGATGGCGACGATGAACCAGGGCGCCTGCCTGCCGCCGCTCAACGCGGTGGCCGTGTCGCTCTTGCGCGACGCCGCCCACGAGATGATAAATAACAAGATGAAGTAGCCAACGATGGTGGCAAGTACTATCCAGGGGGTCATTTTTAGTTGGGAGTTAGGAGTTATTCGTTATTCGTTATTCGTCATAGAGCAGGTAGGGCTTGCGCTGTACCTTGAAGAGTTCCACGTCGTTTTTCCAAGTGGCCTTGATCTCGTCGGCGCTCTTGCCCTCGGCAATGAGCTCACGCACCTGCCTGGAACCCATGAGTTTGTCAAAGAAGTTGCTCTGCAGGTAGAACTGCTTGCCGCCCTTGGTGAGGTTGCGGTAGGCGTCGATGATGTACTCGAGGTTGATGCCCTTGGCAATCACGTCCTCGGGGTCCAGCTGGTGCAGGTCCACGCCGTGGCACTCGTTGTCCATCTGCGTCGGCTCCTTGGCGCCAAAGCGGCTGGTGGGGGTGAACGAAAACGAGTAGCCCGTCATGTCGGGGTGGCCATAGACCTGGAAGGGCCAGTCGGTGCCGCGCCCCAGGCTCACCGTCGTGCCCTCAAAGTAGCACATCGACGGATAGAGGTAGATGGAGAGCATGTTGGGCAGATTGGGCGACGGGGCGATGGGCAGGACATAGCGTGTCTGGTGGGTGTAGTTGAGGCACGGCACGACGGTGAGGCCGCACTTCTTGCCGTCCTTGAGCCAGCCCTCGCCGTTGGCCATCTGCGCCAGCTCGCCCAGCGTCATGCCGTGCACGGTGGGGATGGGCAGGCGGCCCACGCCCGACTTGAGCGTCATGTCCAGGATGGGGCCGTCAACATACATGCCGTTGGGGTTGGGGCGGTCAAGCACCATGAACTGCTTGTCGTAGGTGATGGCGGCGTCCATCAGGTTAATCATCGTCACATAGTAGGTGTAGAACCTCAGGCCCACGTCCTGGATGTCGGTGACGATGATGTCGATGCTGTCCATCACCTCGCGGCTGGGCATCGGCGACTTGCCGTCGTAGAGCGACGCAATCTTGATGCCCGTTTTCTCGTCAACGCTGCTCGACACGTGTTCGCCCGCGTCGGCCTTACCGCGAAAACCGTGCTCGGGCGAGAAGATGGTGACCACATTCACGCCGTTTTCGAGCATCAGGTCCAGCGTGTGCTTGTCGCCCACCATGCCGGTCTGGTTGCTCAGCAGCGCCACGCGCTTGCCCTTGAGCAGGGGCACATACTGGTCGGTGCGCGCCGCCCCCACCACCACTTCGCCGCTGGCCGCGGGGGTGACGGCGGCTGTTTGTTCGGCCGTCTCGGACTGGCCGGCAGCGCCTGCGGCTTTCCCGTTGGTGCTGTTGCATGTCGCCATAGATGTCAGCGACATCCATGCCGCCACCATCAACAGATAAAATCCTGTCTTGTTCATAGTCATATTGTCTTTGGAATAGTTTTATTGCATTATAACCTCGCAAAGTTAGTCCTTTTCCAAAAACATATCAAATATTCCGTCAATAATTTTGCCAAATAATGGCACAGGCAGCCACAGGCCCCATACCGGCTCCGCCGCCGGCCGATTTTTTACACGCTAAGACGCTAAGATTTTAAGGTTTAAAAGATTAAAAATTATCATTAAAGCAAAACAATAAAAATCTTTCGCGCCTTTTTTGAGAAAAAAACACACCGACGGCCTTGCTTAGCGCCTTAGCTTGAGAAAAAAGCGGCGGGGGGCGTGAGAAAAAAACGGCGCGGGCATGGTCAGCCGTTCATGGCCAGGTCGTACTGGTGTTGCGTCTTGCGGGCGATGGACTGCCAGTCATAGTGCGACAGGTCGTAGCGGCACCTTGCGGCGGGGGCGTCCATCAAGCGCGCGAGGGCGGCGGCAAGGGCGGCGGTGTCGCCCATGGCGAAATAGTCCTCGGCGGGCAGGTCCACCTGGCGCGTGCCGGGGATGTCGCTGCACACCACGGGCAGGCCGTAGGCCATGGCCTCGAGCAGCACCATGGGGAAGCCCTCGTTGACCGACGGCAGCACAAACGCCCGCGCATGGCTGTAGAGCTGGCGCAGGTCCTCGCCTGTGGTGAAGCCCGTGAACACCACCTTGTGCTCCACGTCGAGGCGCTCAAGCCGCTCGCGATAGGCGGCATCGTGGTCGCTGGCGCCGGCGATGACCACCTGCCGGACCTGCGGCAGGCGCTGCACGGCCTCGACAAGGTATTCCAGCCCCTTCTCGGGCGTGAGCCGCCCCACGGCGAGCAGATAGCCCTGCGGCTTGATGCCGTGCCGGTCCAGGAAACCGGTGCCGGTGCTGCGCGCCACGGGGTCCACGCCGTTGGGGATGTACACGCTCTTGCGGCGCGCCTGTTCGGTGACCTTGGCCATCTGGCGGCGGTTGACAAAGATGATGCGGTTGCTGAAGCGCAGTGACAGCCCCTCGCAGCGGCGCAGCAGCCAGCGCGCGGGGGCGCTCCACTTGCTGTGCTCGTAGTTGGGGCTGTGGTAGGTGAGCACCACGGGCAGTCCCGCCAGCCGCAACAGCGGCGCGAACATGCCGGGCCCGATGTTGTGGATGTGCACCACGTCGGGGCGGTGGCGCATGATGTGCAGCGTGCTCAACAGCGTGTGCCACACCGCCTCAAAGCCCTTGATGCGCGTCGAGGGCAGGTCCACATACTCGATGCCGGGCAGCGCCTGGCGCGACTGCTCGGTCAAGTAGGAACGGCGGCGGTAGAGCCGCACGCGGGCATCGGTGATGCGGGTATAAAGATGATAGCCGTGGGCCTCAACGCCCCCCTGGATGCCGGGAAAACCGCGCGTGCCAATCACCGCTATCGTCTTCATGGTAATTGATTGTATAATGGTACGGGGCGGGGACGGTTAATCCCAGCACAGGTCCTTGCCCTTGAACGTGCGCCACTTGTTCTTGATAATCCACTTGATGGGAATCCAGGGACGGCGCACCATGTCGTGGCGCTCGGTGACGATAAACGTGCAGCTGCGCTTGCAGGCCTTGACCTTTTCCATCGCCTCGCGCGCCTTGTCGCTGTGCATGATGTTCTCCAGGCTGTCCTGCTTGATGTTGCCCAGTTTCCACTCCTCGCAGCTGCCGTTGCAGGGCGTGACATTGCCCCACGGGTCGATGAAGAAAAAGTCGCTGAGGGCGCCGCAGGGCGGACGGTACTCATCGGTGTCGCCGCGCAGGCGGCGGTGGATGGAACGGTTGAAGTAGGCGCGGCCGTAGTCCTTGAGACGGTCCTTGAGGCGGCGGCGCTTGCTGGTGAGCAGGGCCTTGACAAACAGTTCGTGCTGGCGCAGGGCCTCCTCGCTCTCGAGCTGGTTGTCCTCCTTGTGGAAGTACCACGAGTTGTGCACGGCCGAGTTGCCCAGCTCCACGTCCAGCGCTACGCACAGGTCGTAGAGGTGCAGCAGGTCCATGTAGTTGTCGGGCGAGATGACGACCGAGAAGCCGATGTTCTTGCACTTGGTCTTCTTGAGCTCGAGCATGGTGCGCAGGGCATGGTCAAAGCCGTCCTTGAGGCCGCGCTTGTTGTCGTTGACCTTGGGCAGGCCCTCGACGCTCACGCGGATGAGGATGTTGGGATATTTGTTCGCCAGTTCTACTATCTTGCTGGTGTTGTAACCGTTGGTGCTCAGTTCCAGCAGGCGCGACTTGGGATACAGTATCTCAAATATCTTGTCGATGTCCTTGCGCAACGTGGGCTCGCCGCCCGTGATGTTGATGCGCAACCCCGCGGGCAGTTTCTCATAGTAGGAGGCGTCTATTTCTTCGTCGGGACTGGTCTGGAACTTCCAGATGTTGCACATGTTGCACTGCGCGTTGCACCTGAATGTCGTGATCAGACTCCCCTGTATCACATTTTTCATAAGTGTATAAGTCAATATGCCATCCGGTGCATGCCATACACCGTACACCTTATTAACTTTTAGCACCGCAAATTATTGTGCAATTATGATAAAAAAACGTAACAAGTTATCTACAGCCGGTAAATGTCGCGCATGAGCGCCTGCATGTGGCGCTGGGGGGCAAAGCGCTGGAGGGCGCGGCGGGCGATGCCGGCATGGTCCCAGTCGCGCGCCATCGATGCGGTAATTGCCGCGGCAAGGGCCTCACGGTCAAAGGGCCGGAACACGGTGCCGCTGTCGCCGTCGATGAGTTCGGGGATGCCGCCCATTTGCGACCCGGCCACCGGGGTGCCGGCGCACAGCGACTCCACGACGCTCAGCGGGTTGTTGTCGTTGCACTGGCTGGGCATCACGCTCAGCCTGGCGCCACTCAGCAGGCGCGCCACGCGCCCGGCGTCAAGCATGCCCAGCAGCTCAATGTTGGCGCAGCCGGCATAGCGGCGCTGCATCTCCTCGGCCAGCGGGCCGCCGCCGGCGACCTTGAGGCGGTAGGGCAGCCGTGACGCCACGTCGAGCAGGGCGTCCACGCCCTTCTCGGCCGAGAGGCGGCCCACATAGCAGTAATAGCCGTCACGCGGCGCGCCGCTGTCCACGGCCTGGTATTGCTGCAGTTTCACGGGGTCAAGAAAGTTGTTGAGCACCGTGATTTTGCCGGGCTGGAAGCCGCCTTGCCTCATCTTCCCGGCCATGAACTCGCTGGGGCAGACAAAGGTGTCCACACAGCGCTCCAGCGTGCGGCGGTTCCACTTGAGGGCCTCGAGCCACCCCACCACGCTGGCGGGCAGCGAGCCCTTCATGCACCTGTGGCTCACGGCGTTGAACTTGCTGCCCACGATGCACTTGTCGCAGGGCTTGCCGTCGAGCAGGCAGTCGTAGCGCGGGCACAGCAGCTTGTAGTCGTGCAGCGTCCACACCACGCGCACGCCGCGGGCGCGGGCCAGCTGCGCCACCACGGGCGACAGGTAGCTGTGGATGTTGTGCAGGTGCACCACGTCGGGCTTGAAGTCGTCGAGCACGCGCTCAAAGCACTCCCCGACGCCGGCATTGCCCAGCGCACGGCGCATGGCGCGCCACTGCGCCGCCTTGCTGCCGCCAAAGTCCACGCGGCTGGCAAACCGGTCCTGGTAGCGCGCGGGCAGGTTGTCGGGGTAGTCCATGGCAAACACCTCGGCCTCCACCCCACTCTCGCGGAGCTGGGCCTGGGTGTTGAGCACCACCACGCAGTCGCCGCCGCGCGGATAGTAGAACTTGTTGACCAGCAGTACGCGTTTTGCCATATTGTTCCTGTCGCGGGGATTATCCATCACACGTTGAACCTGAACACAACGATGTCGCCGTCCTGCATGACATATTCCTTGCCCTCGATGTGCATCTTGCCGGCCTCCTTGACGGCGGCCTCGCTGCCGTAGTGGATGTAGTCGTCATACTTGATGATTTCGGCACGGATGAATCCGCGCTCAAAGTCGGTGTGGATGACGCCGGCACACTGCGGCGCCTTGCTGCCGCGGCGGTAAGTCCACGCGCGCACCTCCTTGGGGCCAGCGGTGAGGAAGGTCTCGAGGTTGAGCAAGGCATAGGCCGACTTGATGATGCGGTTCACGCCGCTCTCCTCAAGGCCGATTTCGCTCAGGAACATCTGGCGCTCGTCATAGTCCTCGAGCTCGGCAATCTCGCTCTCGGTCTGCGCCGCCACGACAAGGATTTGGGCGTTCTCGTCCTTCACCGCCTCGCGCACGGCGTCCACATAGGCATTGCCGCTGGCCGCGCTGGCGTCATCGACATTGCACACATACAGCACCGGCTTGTTGGTGAGCAGGAACAGCTCGTGGGCGATTTTCTCCTCGTCCTTGTTCATCAGCTCCACGGTGCGCGCGCTGCGGCCCTGCTCCAGCGCCTCCTTGTAGCGCTTGAGCACCTCGTACTGCGCCTTGGCGTCGCGGTCGCCGCCGGTCTGGGCCTGCTTGTACACGCGGCTGATGCGGCTCTCGATGGTCTCCAGGTCGCGCATCTGCAGCTCCAGGTCGATGACCTCCTTGTCGCGCACGGGGTCCACGGTGCCGTCGACGTGCGTCACGTTGTCGTCGTCAAAGCAGCGCAGCACGTGGATGATGGCGTCGGTCTCGCGGATGTTGCCCAGGAACTTGTTGCCCAGGCCCTCGCCGCGGCTGGCGCCCTTGACCAGGCCCGCGATGTCCACGATTTCCACGGTGGTGGGCACGATGCGCGCCGGGTTCACCAGCCTGGCCAGCTCGTTGAGACGCTCATCGGGCACGGTGATGACGCCCACATTGGGCTCGATGGTGCAAAAAGGAAAGTTCGCCGACTGCGCCTTGGCATTCGACAAGCAGTTGAACAGGGTCGATTTTCCCACATTGGGCAACCCCACTATTCCACATTGTAATGACATGTCTTATCTTGTTTTGGTTGTTTGAGTGGTGCAAATTTAGAAATAATTCCCGAGTTATCCACCAGTCAGAGCAAAAAAGCTACACTCACCGCGCCAAATCCCCCACCCCGCCCCTGATTTTCACGCTAAGACGCCACACAGCAGTTTATTTCTCACGCTAAGCGTGAAACAATTTCTGTGAGCGTTTTGGGTGCCGGCAATATTTGCATATTACAACATTTTGTGGTAATTTTGCCGCACACATTGATTCATATTGACTTTATACAAACACATTCAACGACATGGATAGCCAACAGAACGCCGAAATCATCGCACGCATCAAATACTTGATGAAGGAACTGGGCCTGCGCCAGGTGCAGCTGGCCGAGCGCATCGGGGTGGACACGTCCAACCTGTCCAAGTACCTCAACGGGCACATGCCCCTGAGCGACGCCCTGCTCAACCGCCTGGTCGTGAACCTGGGCGTGTCCAAGCAGTGGCTGCTCGACGGCAAGGACCTGCCCTTTGCCAAGGCCTCGCTGCCTGTCGCCCAGGCCGACGACCCCGCGGCGGGCGGCACGCCGGTGTATAACGTGGACGTCACGGCAGGCACGGCGGGGCGCAGCCCGATGTTCGCCAGCGAGAACATCGTGGGATGGGTGAACCTGCCCAATGTGAGCCCCGACTGCCGCATCGTGCGCGTGAGCGGCGACTCGATGGCGCCGGTGGTCCAGGACGGTGACTTTGTCGCCGTGCGCGAGATGACCAACCCCAACCAGATTTATTGGGGACAAATCTATGTCGTGCAGCTCGACGACTTCCGCGTCCTCAAGTATGTGCGCCGCCACACCGACCCCAACATGGTGGTGCTGCGCAGCGAGAACCCCAACTATGACGACATGGACGTGCGCCGCGCCGACATCCGCGGCATGCTGCTGGTGCAGCACGTCATCCATCTCAACACAAGACTCTGATGAACAACAACATATATTATCACACCCTGCCCAACGGGCTGCGGCTTGTGCACGTGGCCACAGCGTCACAGGTGGCGTGGTGCGGGCTTGCCGTCAATGCCGGCAGCCGTGACGAGGACGAGGGCCAGTGCGGCCTCGCCCACTTTGTCGAGCACACCATCTTCAAGGGCACCGCCCACCGCCGCGCGTGGCACATCCTCAACCGCATGGAGCGCGTGGGCGGCGAGCTCAACGCCTACACCACCAAGGAGGGCACAATGCTCTACTCGGTGTTCCCCAGCGAGCACCTGCAGCGCGCCATGGACCTGCTCGCCGACCTCGTGCAGTGGTCGGTGTTCCCGCAAGACGAGCTGGACCGCGAGCGCGACGTGGTGCTCGAGGAGGCCGCCAGCTACCGCGACACGCCCGCCGATGCCGTCTATGACGACTTCGAGGACCTCCTGCTCGAGGGCAGCCGCCTGGGACACAACATCCTGGGCCGGCGAGACGACCTGGAACGCCTCACCCGCGACGACTGCATGCGCTACCTCAAGTCGCTGTATGTGCCCGGCAACATGGCGTTCTTTAGCGTCGGCCCCGAGCGGCCCGAGCGCGTCTTTGCCATGGCCGGGAAATACTTCGGGGGCATGGACCACAAGACGCCCGCACCCCGCCGCACGCCGCCCCAGCAGGTGGCGCCCTTCTGCCGCGAGGTGAAAATCGGCTCACACCAGGCCCACACCGTCGTGGGCGCACGCGTGCCCCACATGGGCCACCCCCTGCGGCACCCCATGGCGCTGTTGAACAACATCCTGGGCGGCCCCGGCATGAACTCGCTGCTCAACGTGGAACTGCGCGAGCGCCGGGGCTATGTCTATACCGTCGAGTCCACGCTGACGCTGCTCAGCGACTGCGGGTGGATAGAGATATACCTGGGCTGCGACCCCCACGACGTGCGCTCCAGCCTGCGCGTCATCGAGCGCATCACCGCCCGGATGGCAGACACTCCCCTGCCCGAGCGGCGACTCGACGCCTACAAGAAGCAATACTGCGGACAGCTCATCGTCGCCGCCGACAGCGCCGAGTTCATGGCAATGCGCGCGGGACGCGGGCTGCTCTGCTACGGCCGCGTGGACACCATCGGCGACACCATTGCCGCCATCCAGGCCGTCACCCCCGGGCAAATCGCCCAGGCCGCCCAATACCTGCAAGCCGGACAACTCTCGTCGCTCACGCTACTGTAACCCGGCCGGGAGCGGCATCAAGCCGATTGTTGATACACTAACCGAAAATATCCAAGACATGAAAAAAATAGCATTACTGATAGCCCTTGCCGCGGCAACATTAGCGGCAAGCGCGCAACAAGCCAGGTACCAGGGCCAAGTTGACCTGGGCTACTCCGTCGGGATTGGGGCAAACGGCACCGGCCGCGTCAACCTGCACACCATTCACGGCGCAAGGATTGGCGACTACGCCTATGCCGGACTGGGACTGGGCGTTGACTTCTATCACCAGCTCAAGGACGACGGCACAGGCTGGGGCGAACTGATGCTGCCCGTGTTTGTGGACCTCAAGGGCTACTATCCTGTCAACAGCCACTTCGCGCCGTTCATCGCGCTGGACCTTGGCTACAGCACAGGGCTGACCAAGGGGGTGAGCAGTGCAGGCGGCTTCTTGTGCTCGCCGGCCGTCGGCGTCAAGCACAAGCGATTTCAGGCACAAGTCGGTTACACGAGCCAGCATTTCTCAGAGCAAGGAAGCCTCGGCTTCACCACAGGAGCATGCCAGCTCAAGCTGGGCCTGACATTCTGACCCCCGCCACATCCCCAACGCCATCCAGGCCTCCGGCCTGTGTGCCGCGGGGTTTTCGGCAAGTCAAGGCCTCCGGCCTTGCCCTTGAGGGCGACGGGTGTGACGGCCGGCGCCTGCGTCTCTGGACACAGCTCACTGCCCGAGGACCGCAGATGCCTCCGCCATTGCCGAGGGCGGGGAGGTGAATCGTTGCTTTTTGTCATGGCGCAGGCGATGGGGGTGGTTCTACCTTTGCGGCAAGAGAGCAGCAACACGCTGCAAAAACCAAACAAAACCAAACAAAACCAAAAGCCATGAAAACCACACTCACCTATGACACCGATGCCTATCTGGTGGTAGCGCGGTCGCTCAAGCCCGCCGAACTGGGGCGCCTGTTCCAGGCACTGGCAGCGACGATGAACGGTCTGGACGGCAGTGAACATGTCACCGGCTCGGCGATCCGCCTGGCTTACAACCTGCTGGCGCCCAGCATCGAGCAGAGCATTGAGCGCCGCGCCGCCCGCCGCAGCAACGGCAGCAAGGGCGGCCGCCCCCGCCGCAGCGACACGCCCGCCCCGGGCGGTGACACGGCGACCGGCGCTGACGACTGCCGTTGCCGTGACAATGAGGTCAAACCAAAGGCGGAGGTAAAAAAAAGCAAAAAAGAAGACCTTCCCCCCACACCCCCTATAGAAGAAAAAATCAAAAAAAATAATTCTCAAACCAATTCTCTCTCTCCCGCGCGGGCGAGCGGCGTCCAAGTTCCCGATTATGACGAGTTGGAGCGCATGATGCTGAGCGAGGAGCCCTGGCTCGAGCAGCTGTGCATGGCGCGTCGCATCGGGCGCGACGACATGGCCACCTATGTCGCGGACTTTGTCAACTACCTGCGCCAGCAGGACTCGCGCGAGACGCTGAGCCAAGCCAAGACGCACTTTGTCAACCAATTACCATACATCATCAAACTTTACAAAAACCAGCAACACCATGCAGACACAACCCACACCCGCAACGCGTGGCGCCAGCCCGCAAACGCTTGCATCCAGCATTACATCTACGATCCAGTCGCTCGCGCCGAAGCCGAGCACGCCTCGCGTCAGGCCGCCGTTGCCCGCCAGATTGCAGCACTTGCAGACGAAGCTCGACACCCTCGTCCGCTCCCATTCTGACCTCGCCGCCTTCATGACGGCGATGAACCCCGACTTACAGCTCGAAGCCGCCAAAAACGTGGAGCGCGCCCTGTTTGGCACAGCGCCCACGATGACGGTGGTGGGGCTGGCCTACGGCCCCAACGCCGCCGAGCAGTGGCTGTTGCCGCAGCTGCACAGCGTGACGGAATTTTGCGGCTGCCGCGACAAGCTGAGCGACAGGCAGATGCGCGAACTCGCCAGCATGATTGCCGTTGAGTTTGGCTACCTCAAGGTGAGCGAGGTGATGCTGTTCCTGTACCGCCTGAAGTCGGGCCGCTACGGCAAGTTCTACGGTGCGATGGACCCCATGTCGGTGATGATAGCGCTGCGCCAGCGGTTCATGGCCGAGCGCGCCGAGGCCATCGACGAGCGCGAGCGGCGTGAGGCCGAGTGCGAGCGTGAGCGCCACCGCCGCCAGGTCGAGGCCGACCGTGCCCGCGCCCGCGCCGAGGGCCGCAACCTGTATGAAATTCCGCCCGGCCTGTTCAAGCGGCCGTAGGAGAGGGCACGGGGCGAGGCGTCACAGCTTGAGCTGGACCTGCCTGGCCTGCCCGTCCGCGGTGTTGAAGGCAAACGTTGCCCACGCGCTGGTGACCTGGCTCTCGTAGCGGATGCGGTATCGCGTACCGCGTCGCAGCCACTTGACGCTCGCCTCGCCGCACACCGGCTCGCCCGGCTCGCCACGGCGTTTCACGCCCTTTTTCTCGACGATGGAGCACTCCTCGCCGCGGATGGTGAACACGAGGTTGACGGTCTCGCCGGGGCCGAGCATCAGCCCCGTGCGGGTTATCTTCACCTTGCCGTTGTCCAGCGGCTGCAGCGTGAGCAGGTCGCCGTCGCCGGCATCGCCGTCGGGCCGGGTGTCCAGCGGGGCGATGAAGGTGCTGGCGGGACCTTTCTCGACACGCCCCATGAGCAGCGCCACCAGCGCCACCGCCACGACAAAGGCTATCGTGTAGAATTCGGGCGAGTTGATGTCCATGCCGCTGTCCTGATGCCGCAAGAGGGCAAGCCTCGCCGGCCACGCCCTCTTGCCACAGATGTTGTTATTCTCTTGAGATCACACTGCCGGGGGTCACTTGATCACCATGACCGTGGCGGCAGGTTCGCCATCGACAGCAGGCTGTGCGCCCTGGGCCACATACACCCGATAGATGCCCGTGGCCACACGCTCGCCGCGCTCGTCGCTGGCATCCCACAGCGCGCTGCCCGTCACGGGGCCCATGGTCTTGACCACGCGGCCCTCGCTGTCGGTGATGACCAGCCAGGTGTCCTCCATCAGCCCCGAAATCTTGACCATGCCCGTGTAGTCGGGCTCGACAGGATTGGGCAATGCGTAAACGCTGCCATAGTCCAGGGCGGCGGCGTCGCTGTCAGAGATGTACTCGGCCAGGCCGTTATCGGTGATGATGAACACGCGGTTGTTCACGGTGTCGCACTCGACCGAATACACGACGTTGCCGGGGATGTCGCTGTTGTCGGTGGTGAAGTGCTTGAAGACCTCGCTGCCGTCGGGCGAGACAAAGAACAGGCCGTTGCCGTTGGTCGCAATCCACTTGTTGTTGTCGGCGTCAACACCGATGTCGTACACCTCATAGCCCTCGCACAGGTTGCCCGTGCCCTCGTCAAACTTGGTGACAAAGGGGCGGACGGCCTTGGGGCGGGCGTTGAACACCTCGTCGGGGTCGAAATAGAACAGGCCCGACATCGTGCCCACCCAGATGTTGCCGTCAAGGTCTTCCTCCATGTGCCTGATGTAGGTCCAGTCCACCGTCTTGTTGTTCTGGTCCACAAAGCTGCCAAGGGTGACAAACTGGTAACTGCCCGCCTTGGGATCCTCGGTGGCATTGTCCCAGCACAAGATGTGGCCGACGTAGGGGCCGGCCTGGGAATAGTCGCCGTCGGTGTATAACTTCACGTTGTTCTTCCTGGAAATGATGAACTGGGATGCCTGCATGTTGCCGGTGCTCACGTTCAGCAGGCCGCTGGGCACAAACCAGTCGGCCTTGGCCACCGATGCAGGGTTCTCGAACTTGGCCCTGGGCAGGACAACGACGGGCGCGCTGGCATAGCCATAGGAGCTTACCGCCCACAGGTTGCCGTAGCGGTCAAAGGCCGGGGTGGCCTTGTAGGTGCCGATTTCGGAGTTCGACTTGGTGAACTGCTTGGCCAGGGCGTCGTTGGTCACCTTGAGGATGCCCTGGGTCCAGCTGGCGCGGACATAGGTATAGGGGTCAAACGGGTCAAACACGAATTCATAGCCGGCATATCCCGTGCCGGTGCCGTAGGCGTTGGCGAGCTTCCAGTCGGCGCCGTCATAGGTGTTGATGGCGTTGTTGTAGTCCTTCTTGATGTACCACAGGTTCTTGGCCGAGCTGGCGACATATAATTTATCCATCGCCGCATTGTATTTCATCCAAAAGGGGGTGGTCATCGTCAGGCCGTTAACCTTGTGGTAGTTTGACGTCCCCGAGATGTACAAGCCATTGGCGCCGAGCAGCCACAGGGTGCCGTCGCCAGCAGGGTCAGAGCTGGCAAAGAGCGCCGTGCTGGCCGCCTTGGTCACCGTGGTGCCCGCGGCGTCGATGGTGTAGTAGAACGACTGTCCGGAAAAATTGGCGACAAAGCCGGCGGGCGTGCGCTGGACACAGGTGGGGCCATAGTCGAGCAGCTTGGTGCCCGTGGGCTCTGAATCCACCATATCGTAGCGGTATAAAGCGTTGGACCTCAACATGAAGAAGGCGTTGTCGCGATAGGGATACAGCTTGGAGCCCGAGAATGTTCCGCTCTTCTTGGCATAGGTGTGGATGGGGTCGTCCTGGCCTTTGGGGCCATAGTAGAGATATCCGTCGGTCACCAGCAGCATCTCATCGCCCACCACGGCGACAGAGTTCACGGTGAGCGACTGGCCCAGCTCGTAGCTATTCTTCACCGTCAGCGTCGTCTCGTCGATTGTCACATATCCGTAGCCGATGGCGACATAGGCCATGCCGTCGGCAAAGGTGATGTCATTGATCGTCTTGGTGGTGTAGGTGGCGTTGTTGGCCAGCTCGCCGTTGTCCAGGGTGCAGTCGTGCACACGCGGCGTCACGTCCTTGATGTTGCTGATGTTGGTCACCTTGCCGCTCTCGTCAATGACGTCGATGTTGGAGTTGGAGTAGGCCACGAACAGCAAGCGCCGCTCACTGTCGAAGTAAATCTGGTCAACCATCATGTCGGATAACAGGTTCTGCTTGTTCAGGCCGATGGTCGTCTGCGACGCCTTGTCATAGACAAACAGCGTGGAGATGTCAACATAGTACACCTTGTCCCCGATGTCATACACATTCTTCGTTTTAGATGCCACAAAGGTGCCGTGCATCTTCCAGGTAGCGGCATCGGCGCTCAATACAGCCAACAGCGTCAGCAGCACGAGCATGAATTGTTTCTTGAACATATCTTGTCGTTTTATAGTTATTTATACTTTAATACACTAACCATCAATGAGTTTCAAGACAATTATGCACAAAACCCACTGAATCAAATGCCAAAGTTATAAATTTTTTGCCAAAGAAATCCCATCCTGACCGAAATATCAGCATAATGAGTTTCTTAAAATTTGCAAAATCTCAAGTGTGTCACACAGTCGAGGCCGCTGGCAAGAGCAGGCTACTGGGCAGCGTCCTTGTCGCTGGCAGCGGCGATCCACTTGCCAATCTCGTCAACCACGGGCACCTTCATGCCCAGTTTGTACTTCTTGTTGATGTCCAGCAGGTCCTGGAACAGCTTGCCGGGCTTCTCCAGTGCGCCCAGGGCAGCCACGGTGAGCACGCCGGCCTTGTGGATGGCGGGCACCCACTCCTGGGGCACGCCCACGGCGGCAAAGGCTTCGGCCTTGTCGCGGGCGGGCACCTTCTCGGGGCGCATCTGCGGGAACAGCAGCACGTCCTGGATGTAGCTGTTGCCCGTCATGAGCATGGTCAGGCGGTCGATGCCGATGCCGATGCCGCTCGTGGGCGGCATGCCGTACTGCAGGGCGCGCAGGAAGTCCTGGTCGATGATCATGGCCTCGTCATCGCCCTTGTCGGCCAGGCGCATCTGCTCCACAAAGCGTTCCTCCTGGTCGATGGGGTCATTGAGCTCGCTGTAGGCGTTGGCCACCTCCTTGCCGTTCACCATGAGTTCAAAGCGCTCGGTGAGGCCGGGCTTGGAGCGGTGCATCTTGGTCAGCGGCGACATCTCGACAGGATAGTCGATGATGAAGGTGGGCTGGATGAAAGTGCCCTCGCAGAACTCGCCAAAGATTTCGTCGATGAGCTTGCCCTTGCCCATCGTGTCGTCGATTTCGAGGTTGAGCTGCCTGCACACCTCGCGTATCTGGTCCTCACTCTTGCCTTCCAGGTCGTGGCCGGTCTTCTCCTTGATGGCCTCGAGGATGGGCAGGCGGCGGTAGGGCGCCTTGAAGCTGATGGTCTTGCCGTCGATCTCGGTCTCGGGCTTGCCGTTGACGGCGATGCAGATGGTCTCGAGCAGTTTCTCGGTGAACGACATCATCCAGTTGTAGTCCTTGTACTGGACATACAGCTCCATGCAGGTGAACTCGGGGTTGTGGTTGCGGTCCATGCCCTCGTTGCGGAAGTTCTTGCCAATCTCGTACACGCCCTCAAAGCCGCCCACAATCAGGCGCTTGAGATACAGCTCGGTGGCGATGCGCATATACATGTCGATGTTGAGCGCATTGAAGTGGGTGATAAACGGACGCGCGCTGGCGCCGCCGGCAATGGCCTGCAGCGTGGGGGTCTCGACCTCGGTGTATCCGGCCTGGTCGAGCACCTGGCGCATGGTGCGGATGACGGTGGCGCGCTTGAGGAAGGTGTCCTTGACGCCGTTGTTCACAATCAGGTCCACATAGCGCTGGCGATACCTGAGCTCGGGGTCCTCAAAGGCGTCAAACGTCTCGCCGTCCTTTTGCTTGACCACGGGCAGCGGCTTCAACGACTTGCTGAGCAGGGTGAGCTGCTGGGCGTGGACGCTGATTTCGCCCGTCTGGGTCCTGAACACAAAGCCCTTGATGCCCACAAAGTCGCCCATGTCGAGCAACTTCTTGAACACCACATTGTACTGGTCCTTGTCCTCGCCGGGGCACAGGTCGTCGCGGCTCACATACACCTGGATGCGGCCCTTGGAGTCCTGCAATTCAAAGAAGGAGGCCTTGCCCATGATGCGGCGGTTCATCATGCGTCCCGCGATGCTCACCTGGCGCGCCTCGGCAGCGTCGTCGTCAAAGCGGGCCACGATGTCATCGCTGTAGGCGTTCACCTCATACTCGGCGGCGGGATACGGGTTGATGCCGCGTTCCCTCAACTGTTCCAGACTGTTACGCCTGATAATTTCTTGTTCGCTCAGTTCAAGTACATTCATTGCTGTATCGTAGTTTTGTTGGTTGATTTTTCTATTAACGGGCAAAGATAGTGATTTTTTTTGAGTTTGCCTGCACAATGGGCATCAATACGGCGAAATTCTCGCCTTAGACACTCATCTCTCCAGCAAAAGACACAAAAAAACCGCCTAAAATAGACATGTGTGTTTATTTCTTTGCAGTTTGAAATCAAATTTGTAATTTTGTCCTTCATTAACAACTTAACCCAAAAACCTAACATGGCTTATAACTACGACCGTGACGATGACTACAATAGCATTGTAGCAGAGCCTTCTATGTCTATTTTTGACTATGAGGCCCTTAATCCCGATTTTGTCAAGGATGCCCCAAATTCAATAATATCTCTCTTTGCTGGTGCTGGTGGTTTAGACCTCGGCTTTGAAATGGCAGGCTTCAATATTATTTGGGCAAATGAATTTGACAAGAACATTTGGTCAACTTATGAGGCCAACCACTCTGCGCCGCTCGACCGTCGAAGCATTGTTGACATAGATTCAAAAGAAATTCCCGACTGCATAGGAATTATCGGAGGCCCCCCGTGTCAGAGTTGGTCTGAAGGTGGTAGCAAAAGGGGCATTGAGGACATGAGAGGTAAACTTTTCTATGAATATATCCGTATCCTAAAAGCAAAACAGCCATTATTTTTCCTTGCTGAAAATGTTTCAGGAATGATGGCCGCGCGTCACAAGCAGGCGGTTGATGATTTCATTCAAAGTTTCAAGGATGCAGGTTATAATGTGTTCTTGAAATTGTTGAACGCCAACGATTACGATGTGCCCGAGGATAGGGAACGAGTTTTCTATGTCGGTTTTAGAAAAGACCTTGAAATTGAAGATTTTGCATACCCTATGCCGTTTGATATTAAGCCGACATTAAAGGATGCTATTTGGGACTTGCGAGAAAATGCAATACCGGCAAGGGATAAAAACAAGACCAACGGGGAAAGTTGCATCGTACCGAATCATGAATACTTTGTTGGTGGTTTTTCGCCAATTTTCATGTCACGCAATCGTGTCCGTTCTTGGGATGAACCAGCCTTTACAGTTCAAGCCAGCGGCAGGCAGTCACAACTTCATCCACAAGCGCCTAAAATGGTCAAAATTGATACCGACAAGCAGGAATTTGTTAAGGGCAAAGAGAAATTATATCGTCGCTTAACTGTTCGTGAGGCCGCAAGAATACAGGGCTTTCCCGATAATTTCAAATTCATCTATAACGACCTGAATGATGGTTACAAGATGATTGGAAACGCTGTGCCTGTCATGCTTGCCTTTGCCATGGCTAACGCAATTAAATCCGCCTTGAAGAAAGTCTCTAAATTATAACCAATTATGCCAACCCAAGTTCAAAACGGCAAAGCATTTGAATATGCCATTGCCACAAATTACTATCAATATCTGCTGGAAAAAGGTCTGAATGTGGTTCTTGAAAAAGATGAACAGTATTATATCACTAAAAATTGTTATGATATTCAGAAAGAAAGGGCAAAAATCGCATTTGACAGGGCGGCGGTTAAGACAATAGAAACACTTTTGGTCCTTGAACCTAGTCTTTCTAATCAAGTAAACACAAACGATGTGTTGAAAATCCGTATTGCTACCGATGCAGAGGGCGAGAACGGTGATGTAAGGGATGTTATCTTTACTAGAAATCAAATTAGACCTCGGTGGCAAGTTGGTTTCAGTGCAAAAAACAATCATGAGGCCGTTAAGCATTCTCGTTTGTCAATGACAATTGATTTTGGAGAAACTTGGTTAGGCTATCCTTGCTCAAATGCTTACTTTGAGGAAATCAAGCCAGTTTTTGACAAATTGCTGGAATATAAACAACAAAATCCTAATATGCTCTGGGCTGATGTGCCTGAAAAACAAGAATCCGTTTATGTTCCTGTGCTTAATGCGTTTAGGAAAGAGTTATTGAGATTGAACGATGAATTTGATGATATACCCGAGAAATTGTTGGGCTATTTGATTGGTCGTTATCCCTTCTACAAGATTATCAAGGATGATGCCAACAATCTTGTCATCGTTAAAGCGTTTAACCTTGAAAGTGCTATCAGCAACGCGTTGAACAAGAGAGTTAACGGGCAAGTTCCAAGGGCAAGAGTTCCTAAAATTAAATTGCCTTCCCGTATAATCGAGTTTGAATATAAACGTAACTCAAAGACGACCCTAATGATGGTGCTTGATGAAGGTTGGCAAGTTAGTTTTAGGATTCATAGTGCCGATGGACCATTAAACAGCAGTTTGAAATTTGACATCCAACTAATTGGCAACCCTCCCATTTTGTTTACACAGCACATTTTCAATATAGACGAGCAATAAAATCCCCCAGTAAATCGCGGACTTTCAGCCCGCATCCTTGCGGGTGGTTGCCTGTCCGGGGCCTCGCGAGCTTTTGGCTCGCTCAACCTCGGTTACAGTTGCGCTTCGCTCACATGGCGCACTTTCAGTGCTATCTCATGCGGACGGCGGCGCCTGCCGCTACATTTGCGACGGCGCCTGCCGCATTGCAGTCCTCGGTCTTGCAGAGGGCCACGCCCTGCCGACGCAAGCACCGCTACAGCGAACACACATTATTAATATACACGCGTGCGCGCGCGAGGGTTTTATTTGGATTGCTTATAGCCCTTGCCCAGCATCCAGGGCATGCGGCGCTCGACAAAGAGGGCGATGGGATAGATAATCGCCATGACAACGGCGGCAATGACGACCTTGAGCCACACCTTGTCGTCAAGGGCGCCCGCGCCCATCACGCGCTCGGCGGCAATCTTGATGACGCCGATGATGTAGTTCTGCACGGCCAGGTAAGTGATGCCCGTGACGGCAACGACCTGCGCGACACGGCTGGCGCCGCAACGGCGCTCCAGCCACCGGCACACGCCCACACACAGCGGCAGGCACAGCAGCACCGCCTCGGGGGCGAGCACATAGGCCACGTCGGGGCGCATGTTGAGCGGGGCATAGATGAGAAACGACAGGCCGACGGCGGCGGCGACAAGTCGCAACAGCCAGCTGGCCGGCGACGGGGACTTCACCTCACAGCCGCGGCAGCGGTTGCCCACGGCATTGCCCACGGCATATAGGGGCAAATACAGCAAGGCCTTGTCAATGTTCCAGCAGCGCAGCCAGGGCACATCGGGGAGGACAAACAGCGACAGGCTGAGCAGCAGGGCGGCAAGCAGCGGCAGCCAGGGCAGCTTCACACGGGCTGACACCCACGCAATGGGCCAATAGATGACCTGCATGGTGAACAACGCCGCGATGAACCAAAAGGTGCCGAGCACCACGTCGGGCGTGCCCTCGACAAACTGCCACACGGGCGTGAGGGTGTCGATGGCCATCTCGTCGGGACCCGCCATGCGGCGGCCAACCAGCAGCCACAGCAGGTAAAAGACGATGAAAAAGGTGGCGTAAGGCACAAGCAACTGGCGGGCGCGGTGCTTGACAAAGGCCCAAAAAACCCGCTGGCGCGCGATGTTGAACAGATAGCCCGCCGCAAAAAAGAAAACCGGGGCGCCCAGGTTGAACAGGGCGGCCTCCTGGGCCTTGTCGTAGCGCGGCGGCGTGTGGTAAACCACCACGAGGAACATGGCGATGAACTTGAGATAGTCGAGAAAAGCGCGTCGCTGCTGCATGGGTGGTCACAATTGAGAAAAGAAAGGCGCGACAGTGGAGCGCGCCTTTCGTGATGGTTAATTCAATCAGTTGATGAGGTCAAAGCCCGTGTAGCGCTGCAGGCACTCGGGAACGCGGATGCCCTGGGGCGTCTGGTTGTTCTCGAGCAGCGCGGCAACGATGCGCGGAAGCGCAAGCGCCGAGCCGTTGAGCGTGTGGCACAGGTGCGTCTTCTTGTCGTCGCCGCGGTAGCGGCACTTGAGGCGGTTGGCCTGATAGGTCTCGAAGTTGGATACACTGCTCACCTCGAGCCAGCGCTCCTGGGCACCCGACCATACCTCAAAGTCAAAGGTGATGGCGCTGGTGAAGCTCATGTCGCCGCCGCACAGGCGCAGGATGTGCCAGGGCAAGCCCAGCTTGTCGAGCAAGCCCTGCACGTGGTCCTTCATCTGCTCGAGGGCGGCATAGGAATTCTCGGGTTTCTCGATGCGGACAATCTCGACCTTGTCGAACTGGTGCAGGCGGTTCAAGCCGCGCACGTCCTTGCCGTAGGAGCCGGCCTCGCGGCGGAAGCATGCCGTGAAGGCGCAGTTCATCTTGGGCAGTTCGTCCTGGGGGATGATGACGTCGCGGTACATGTTGGTGACGGGCACCTCGGCGGTGGGGATGAGGTAGAAGTTGTCCACCTGGCAGTGGTACATCTGTCCCTCCTTGTCGGGCAGCTGGCCGGTGCCCAGGCCCGACGCCTCGTTGACCACATAGGGCGGCTCAATCTCCACATAGCCGGCCTTGCCGGCCTCGTCGAGGAAGAACTGCACGAGCGCGCGCTGCAGGCGTGCGCCCTTGCCGATGTAAACGGGGAACCCGGCGCCGGTGATCTTGACGCCCAGGTCAAAGTCGATGAGGTTGTACTTCTTGGCGAGCTCCCAATGGGGCAGCGCGTCGTCGCCGAGGTCGGGCATGGGGCCGCCCGTCTTCTCGACGATGTTGTCGGCGGCGGTCTTGCCCTCGGGCACGGCGCTGCAGGGCACGTTGGGGATGCTCAGCAGTATTTCGGTAATCTTGTCCTCGGCAGCCTTGAGGTTGTCGTCAATCTCCTTGTTGGCAGCCTTGAGCGTGGCCACCTCGGCCTTGACGGCCTGGGCCTCGTCGCGCTTGCCCTGCTTCATGAGGGCACCGATGCCGGCGGCCATCTTGTTGAGCTGCGAGGCGTTGTCGTCGCGCTGCTTTTGCAGGGCGCGGCGCTGCTTGTCCAGGTCCACGATGGCCATGATGGGCTCGCGTGCGTCAAAGTGCTTGACGGCAAGGCGGCTAATCACCTGCTCGGGGTCCTGGTTGATGAGTTGTAGCGTTAACATTTATCTGGGTCAATAATGCGGTTAGATTTCCACAAGCCAGTGTCAGGCAAGCAGTTCCTTGACCTTTGCCGAGATGGCGCGGCCGTCGGCGCGGCCCGCCAGCTGCTTGGCGGCGATGCCCATCACCTTGCCCATGTCCTTCATGCCGGCGGCGCCGGTCTGGGCGATAATGGCCTGGAGCTGGGCGGTGAGTTCCTCGTCGCTCAACTGCTTGGGAAGGAACTCCTCGATGACGCCGGCCTGCAGGAGTTCCACATCGGCCAGGTCCTGACGGTTCTGTCCGGCATAGATGGCGGCGCTCTCCTTGCGCTGCTTGGCCATGCGGATGAGGACCTTGAGGGCGTTCTCGTCGGTGACTTCCCCATTGTTGCCCGGGGCGGTCTTGACGATGAGCAGCTCGGCCTTGATGCCGCGCAGGGCCTCCAGGCGTCCCTTGTCGTGGGCCTTCATGGCCTCCTTGATGCCTGCATTGACTTGTTCAAAAATCATTGTCTTCGTTTTTCTCTGTTTGGGGTTATGGATGACAACGGCGCGCGGTTATTCGTCCCACGAGATGGTGGCGGGGCCGCTCTCGCCGGCAGGCTTCAAGGGCTTGGGCACCTCGGGGGTGCGGCCCGATGAATTGGCCATGCGCTCGTTAATCTCGGTGCGCAGCTCGGGCTTGCGCTTGAAGGTGGGCGTGTTCTCGAGCATGTCAATCACATCGTCGTCGTCCATGGCAACGGACTCAAGGACGACAAACTTGGCGCGCTGCACGGTGCGGTTGTAGCCGGTCATGGCCTCGCCGCCGTACACATCCTTGAGTTTCTCCTCGTCCGACTTGGCGGCAGCGGCCTCGGGCTGGCGGCGGATAGACACCTCCCTGACGGGAGCCTCCTTGTCGAGCGACACGTTGAATCCGGCAGCGAGCACAGTCACCTTGATTTCCTCCTCGAGGGTGGTGTCGTGGGCCGTACCCCAGATGACATCGACCTCCTCCGAGAACTGGGCCATGAACTCCTGGATCTCGTCAAGCTCCTTCATGAGCAGCGGCTGGCCGCTGTTGGGGTTGAAGTAAACATTCATGAGCACGCGGTGCGAGCCATAGACGTCGCGGTTCTTCAACAGCGGCGACTCCAGGGCGTCCTCGATGGCCTTGGTCACGCGGCGCTCGCCCTTGCCGTAACCCGAGCTGATGATGGCGGCGCCGCCATTGCGCAGCGTGGTGTTCACGTCGTTGAAGTCAAGGTTGATGACACCGCGCACGGTAATCAGGTCGCTGATGCTGCGGGCCGCGATGGTGAGCGTGTCGTCGGCCTTGCCGAATGCGTTGGTAAAGTCAAGGTCGCTGTAAATCTCGTTGAGGCGCTGGTTGTTGATGATGAGCAGCGCGTCGACATACTTGCCCATCTCCTCGGCACCGGAGAGCGCCTTGAGGATCTTTTTCTGGCCCTCGAACAGGAAGGGGATGGTGACGATGCCGATGGTGAGCACGCCCTTTTGCTGGGCGATGCGGGCCACCACAGGTGCGGCGCCGGTGCCGGTGCCGCCGCCCATGCCGGCGGTGATGAACACCATCTTGGTGTCGTCGTCAAACAACTGTGCGATTTCGGCCTCGCTCTCCTCGGCGGCGCGCTTGGCGGTCTCGGGCACATTGCCTGCGCCCAATCCGTGGGTGGTGTTGGGGCCCAGCAGCACGCGGTTGGGGACGGGCGACTCGTTGAGTTGCTGGCGGTCGGTGTTGAGCACGACAAAGGACACGCCCTCGATGTTCTGCTGATACATGTGGTTGATGGCGTTGTTGCCGCCGCCGCCCACGCCCATCACCTTGATGATGGTGGGCAACTTGGTCTCCTCCTGGAACCCGGGGTTCTCGCCCACCTTTGACATGATGTCCATGCCGGGCTCATGCTCGTCGCGGGCGATTCCGCTGAAATTGATACTTCCGTCTTGCATATTGTGATGTATTTGGTTTTTGTTGTCAGAGTGAAGTTATATGCGTTGTTTACTGGTCGTTGTCGTCGTCTTCGGACATGATGCTGTTGACCTTGTCGAGCCAGCTGGCAAACCGGCTTTTCTTCTTGCGGGCGGGCTCGGGCTTGCGTTCGGGCTCGGGCTTGCGCTCGGGCTCGGGTTCGGGCTGCGGGATGTTGATGCCCGGACCGTCGTCATAGGTGTTCATTTCCACGCAGCTGTCGTTGGCGTCGATCTTGTCGGCAGCGGCGGCCAGCAGCGAGAACATCTGGATGTACTCGAGCCTGTTGTGCTCGGGTGACATGACGTTGAGCGACGAGGGGTTTTGTCCCAGCCTGACGCCGATGTTGAGCGTCTCGGCGAGCTTCTGCTGTATGCCGCCCATGTTGGCGCAACCGCCGATGAGGACGATTTTCTTGACATCGTCGCAGGTCATGCCGGCGTTGACGAGCTGCTGGTTGATGTTGGCGATGATTTCGCCCATGCGTGCCGAGATGTACTCCGAGGCCTCGCGGCTCTTGATGCCCTCAATCACCACATTGCTCACGGTGGCGGGGTCAAGCGGATTGTTGATGTTCTTCTTGACGTTCTCGGCAATCTCCTCGATGACGCTCAGGCCGTTCACGAGGTCGCGGGTGAGGTTGCGTCCGCCCAGCGGCAGGGTGTTGACGTACTTGAGCGCGCCGTTCTTGTAGATGGTGACCGAGGTGGTCTCGGCGCCCATGTCCACGAGCATGCAGCCCAGCATGCGCTCGTTGTCGGTGAGAATCTTCTCGCCCACGGCGAGCGGGGTGACGATATAGTCCTTGACATTGACGCCAAAGGTCATCAGGCGGTTGAGGTTGGCCATGAGCTTGGGCTTGGCGACAATGAGGTTGACGATCATCCTGATAGACGAGCCATACTGGCCGACGGGAGTGGTTGTGAGCGCTTTGTCCACATAGTAGGCGCTGGGCACCACGTCGATGGTGTCGTGGTCCTTGATGGGCGAGCTGGTGGCGTCGCTGAGGATGCGGTTGATGAGGTCACGGGTGATGGCCTCGGAGGTGCCGATGCTGCGGCTCACCTCGTTGCCCACGCTGTGCAGCGACCTGCCGCTCACGCCCATGTAAACCTTGGAAATGCGGCCGTCAACCATGCTCTCGAGCTGGCGCAGGATGCGGCTCACGCTGGTCTTGATGTTCTCGACATTTTGCACGATGCCATATCTCACGCTGTTGATATGTTTCTCTTCAAGCAGATGCTTCACGTTCAGGTATCCCGCCGGGGTCTTCTCGGCGATGGCTCCAACAATCTTGGAACTTCCGATCTCAAGTGCTACAATGTACTGGTTCTTTTCCATAAACTGAGTTGATAAATATTTTTTGTTCTTTTATATGATTTTTTTTATTGGTTAATTCCCATTATTATCGACGGTGGCGGTGGACATGGTGCCGGCATCGGGGACCTCGGTGTCGTCGGTGTCGTCGATTTGCACTTCCTGCTTCACCGCCTTGATGCGCCTGGTGGCGACCACCTGGTGGTTCCACTTCACCGAGATGGTGTCGTAGGCCTGCCACCCGCGCGCGGGCATCACCTGGCTGTAGAAGAGCTTGAGCTTGGCAAACTTGCCCTCAAAGCCGTCGGCATTGCCCATGTTCACGACGTGTCCGCCGATAGAGGGCACCAGGATGATGTTGTTGGTGTCGCGCACGCAGTACATGGTCACCAGCGACGAGAGCAGCGTGTCGCTCTCGACATAGGCGATGAGGGGCAGGAGCCTGGTGGGCGGGTACTGCTTGTTGAAGTGCCCGCTCACCACCGGCACGTCGCAGTGGTAGAGCAGCGATGCCTCCATGCGCTTGCCCACGCGGTTGACATAGTAGGAGTTGTCGCCGTCAAATATCCTGATGACCGGGACCAGCTGGCTCACCTTGATGAGCACCTTGCCGTCCTGGCACTTGATGCAGTCGGCGCTCTCCAGATAGGGCGACATCCTGAGCTGTTGCTCGATGTAGCCGGCGTCGATGTCGCCCATGCGCTTGCCCACGACGCTGATGCCCTTGAGCTTGAGGTCCTCGAGGACACCCTTGGGGGTGACAAACGACGTGCTGTCGCCATTGACGACAATCACGTCGATGGCCGAGCACAGCTCGCCCTTGGCCTTGTTGCGCGCCCACAGCACACCTGTGGCGAGCGCAACCGCCATCACGAGCAGGATGATATTTTGTATCAGTCGTTTCAACTTCAATGTCACACGATTGACAACGGCGCGTCAACGCTGTTGTTTCTTGTATTCATCGCATATCTGTGGCAGCAGATTGGCAATGTCACCAGCACCCGCTGTCAATAAAACGCCAAAATTACTAAATTTTATTGATTTAATCAAATCTTCTTTGGTGTAAATGCATTTTTTTGATGTAGTGACCTGATTCAGAATCATTTCGCTGTCCACTCCCGGAATCGGCAGTTCGCGCGCGGGATAGATGGGCAGCATGATGACCTCGTCGGCCAGCGAAAGTGCTGACGCAAAGTCACTTGCGAAGTCGCGGGTGCGGCTGTAGAGGTGCGGCTGGAAGATAACCGTCAAGGGCCGCCCACGGTACAGGTCGCGCACGCTGGAGATGCTTGCCCGCAGCTCGTCGGGGTGGTGGGCATAGTCGTCGATCATCACCCTGCCCTGCCGTCCCGGTTCCTTGAGCCAGAACTCAAAGCGGCGCTTGGGGCCCATGAACGTGGCCATGGTCTCGCGCATCACCTGGGGAGGGGTGTCCACCAGCCGGCAGGCCGCCATCGCCGCCACGGCGTTCTCGATGTTGATGTCCACGGGCACGCCCAGGGCGATGTCGGCCACGGTCTCCCACGGCGTCACCAGGTCAAATGTGATGTTGCCGTCGCCCTTGCGGATGTTGGCGGCATGGAAGTCGCCCTCGTCGCGGCTGTAGGTATAGGTCTTCACCCCCTGCTGCACGCGGGGCTTGAGCGCCAGCCCGGTGTGGACCACCAGCGCGCCGCCGGGGCGGATGAGGCTGGTGAAGTGGGCAAAGCCCTCGAGGTATTTCTCGGGCGTGCCGTAGATGTCCAGATGGTCGGGGTCGGTCGAGGTGACGACGGCGATATAGGGCTGCAGGTGGTGGAACGAGCGGTCAAACTCGTCGGCCTCGATGACCGAGAACGGGCTGTGGGGCGACAGCAGGAAGTTGCTGCCGTAGTTGCGCAGCACACCGCCCAAAAAGGCGTTGCAGCCCGTGCCGCCGCTCTGCAGAATGTGGGCCGCCATGCTCGATGTGGTGGTCTTGCCGTGGGTGCCCGCAAAGCACAGGCCCTTGCTGCCGCGGGTGACCACGCCCAGCAGCGCGGCGCGCTTGACGACTTCAAAGCCTGCCGCGCGAAAGTAGGCAAGGCCCTTGTGGCTGTCGGGCACGGCGGGGGTATAGACCACCAGTGTGCGCCCGGGGTCACGGCAGTAGTCGGGAATGAGCGCGGGGTCCTCGTCGTAGTCGATGTGCACGCCCTCCTGCTCCAGTGCCCTGGTGAGGTCGCTGGGCGTGAGGTCATAGCCGGCGATGCGCTTGCCCTGGGCCAGAAAATAGCGCTCCAGGGCTGCCATCCCGATGCCTCCGGCACCGACAAAGTATAGTGAGTCAAAGTCTTTCATTGCTTCCAGGTATTTATTGCCTACTCCAGGCCAACGATTTTCTCGACCTCATCGACAATGTGCTCGGCGGCGTCGCGCAGGGCCATCGCCGCGGCATTGGCGCCCAGCGCCTGCAGCTTGTCGCCGTCGGCGACGGTTGCCAGCATCGCGTCGACGAGCCGGGCGCCGGCGTCGGCGTCGGTAACCATGATGGCGGCGTCGCGGTTGGCCAGCGCGAGCGCGTTCTTGGTCTGGTGGTCCTCGGCGACGTTGGGCGAGGGCACCAGTATGGCAGGCTTGCCCAACAGCTGCAGCTCGGAGATTGAGCTGGCGCCGGCACGCGAGACCACGAGGTCGGCGGCACGGTAGGCCATGTCCATGTTGCTGATGAAGGGCATCTGCACCACATTGCCGGCACCCGATGCGTCCAGCGCCTCGCGGCACTGGCGGTCATAGAGCTTGCCCGTCTGCCAGATGACCTGCACGTGCTGGCTGGCGGCGCCGATTGTGTCGAGGCCGCCGATGATGGCGTCGTTGACCGTGCGAGCGCCCAGGCTGCCGCCAATGATGAGGACGGTGGGCTTGTCGGGGTCGAGGTCCAGGGCCTGGCGCGCCTGCTGCGGCGTGGCGTCGCACTCCAGCAAGTTGCGGCGCACGGGATTGCCCGTCATCACAATCTTGCCGGCAGGGAAGAAACGCTCCATGCCCTCATAGGCCACACAGATGCACTGTGCCTTGGCGGCCAGCAGCTTGTTGGTGACGCCGGCATAGGAATTCTGCTCCTGCAGCAGCGTGGGGATGCCCCGCTTTTGGGCCGCCTTGAGCATCGGGCCGCTGGCATATCCGCCCACGCCGATGGCGATGTCGGGCTTGAAGTCCTTGAGCACCTTGCGCGCCAGCCGCATGCTCTTGAACAGGCGGTACAGCACCTTGAAGTTGCGCAGCAGGTGCTTGCGGTCAAAGCCGCTGACGGGCAGTCCCACAATGCGGTAGCCCGCGGCGGGGACTTTTTCCATTTCCATGCGCCCCTCGGCGCCCACAAACAGGATATTGGCGCCGGGATGGCGTCGGCGCACCTCGTTGGCGATGGACAGTGCGGGGAAAATGTGCCCGCCAGTGCCGCCGCCGCTCACCAGAATGTTGAGCTGTTTATAATTGTTATTTCCACTCATGATTGATGGGTATTTCGGTAGGATTCCAAGCGTCGAGGCCCTCGATGTCGGGAATGTCCTCCTCGTTTTTGTGATTACTGTTATCGATGGCAATGGTGCGGCTCACGCTCAGCATGACGCCAAAGGCGACGCTCACCACGATGATTGACGTGCCGCCCTTGGAAATGAGGGGCAAAGGCTGGCCCGACACGGGGAACACGCCCACATTGATGGCCATGTGGAACAGCGCCTGGTAGGTGATAAACGACGCCATGCCGATGACGAGCAGCGCCGGCAGCACGCGCTTGCTGCGGCGCACGATGAGCGCGGCGCGCGCCAGCAGCGACAGGTACAGCAGCAACACGCCCGCGCCGCCCACAAAGCCCAGTTCCTCGACGATGATCGAGAAGATGTAGTCGCTGAAGGCCAGCGGCAGGCGGCTGCACTCGCGCGACTGGCCGATGCCCGTGCCGAAGACGCGGCCGTGGGCCTGCGCCATGCGCGAGAAAATCTGCTGCTGGTTCTGTGGCGTGACGGGCAGTTTGAGCAGCGAGTCGTTGCTCACCCAGTCGTCGATGCGCTTGGTCCTGGTCTTCATGCGGTTGATGTCGGCCTTGTCGCCGGCGGCCGGCGGCTCATCGGCCTTGATGGCCAGTTCCTTTTGCCCCTCCTTGATGACCTCGTCCTGGCCGTCGTTGTGCGACGAAATGATCAGGTACATGCCCCCCAGGAAGATGAAGAACAGGAAGATGTAGCCAATCTTCTTGAACTTTGCGCCGCCAATCAGCAGCATCGAGCCGCTGATGGCCATCAGCAGCAGGGTGTTGGTCAGGCCGCTGTGGAACATGAACCCGCCATAGAGCATGACAAAGAATGCGGCGATGGCGATGCCATTGTTGGAAATATCCCTGTTCTTCTGCGTCTTGGCGAACACATAGGACAGCAGCATGACAATCGACAGCTTGGCGAGCTCGGCGGGCTGCACCGTGAGCACGCCGGGGATGACGGTCATGGCGCGGCGGGCGCCGTTGATGGTCTCGCCCCAGAACATCACATACACCAGCGTGATGAGCGTGAAGATGAACAGGCCGGGAATCATCGTGTACAGGAACGCCGGCTTCTTGTAGTTCACCTTGTGCAGTCCGATGACGAACAAGGCGCCGGTGCCCAGGAAAAAGCACTGCTTGATGAGCGGCATGTAGATGCCCGCAGTGGCTATCTCGCGGCTCGACGCGCTGTAGCTCTCAATCACCGAGATGATGAGCAGCATGATGTAGATGCCCCATATCCAGGGGTCACCGTGCTTGAGCGATATCTCGGAATAACGTTTTTGTTGGGCTGGGCTCATCTATACTATTCATTTTTTCAGATTCTTGACATATTCCTTGAACTGGTTGCCGCGGTCGGCCATGCCGTTGAACAGGTCAAAGCTGGCGCAGCAGGGCGACAGCAGCACGGTGGTGCCCGGCGTGGCCAGGCTGCGGCACTTGTCCATGCACTCGGTCATGCTGCCGGCGTCGGCCACGACGGCGACCTTGCCGTCAAAGAACCCGTGCAGCTTGGCGTTGTCCTTGCCCAGGCACACGATGGCGGTCACCTTGTCCTTGACCAGGGGCTCTATCTGGCTGTAGTCGTTGCCCTTGTCGATGCCGCCCAGGATGAGCACGCACGGCTCGTTGACGCTGTCGAGGGCATACCAGCAGGCATCGACGTTGGTGGCCTTGCTGTCGTTGATGTAGCGCACGCCGTCGACGGTGTCCACATACTCCAGGCGGTGGGGCACGGCCTCAAAGTCGGCGAGCGCCTCGCGGATGACGTCCTTGCGGATGTCGAGCACCTGGGCCGACAGGCCGGCGGCCATGGAGTTATAGACGTTGTGGATGCCCTTGAGCGACAACTGGTCGCGCGGGATGTCCCAGCGGTCGCCGTCGATGTCAAACTGCACGGTGCCGCCGTTGAGCGTGGCGGCGCAGCCCTTGGCGCCCTCGATGGCCGAGAACGGCAACAGCCTGGACTCCAGGTGGTGCCGGCGCAGCTGGGCCATGAGCACGGGGTCGTCCTGCCAGTAGATAAAGCAGTCCTCGCTGGTCTGGTTGCGGGTGATGCGGAACTTGGCGGCGGCATAGTTCTCCATCTTGTAGTCGTAGCGGTCGAGGTGGTCGGGCGTGATGTTGAGCAGCACGGCCACGTTGGCCTTGAAGTCATACATGTTGTCGAGCTGGAAGCTGCTCAGCTCAATGACATACACGTCGCGGGGGTCGGTAGCGACCTGCAGCGCCAGGCTCTGCCCCACGTTGCCGGCCAGGCCCACGTTCAGGCCCGCCTTCTTGAGGATGTGGTAGGTGAGCTTGGTGGTCGTCGTCTTGCCGTTGCTGCCGGTGATGCACACCATCTTGGCCGTGGTGTAGCGTCCGGCGAACTCAATCTCGCTGATGATGGGGATTCCCCTGGCGATGGCCTGCGCCACCATGGGAGCGGTGTCGGGGATGCCGGGGCTCTTCACGATTTCGTCGGCATTGAGGATCTTGTGGGCGGTGTGGCCGCCTTCTTCCCACGCCACGCCGTGCTTGTCGAGCAGGTCTTTGTACTTTTGCCCGATGGTGCCGGCGTCGCTGAGCCACACGTCCAGGCCCTTGGCCTTGCCCAGCACTGCGGCTCCCGCGCCGCTCTCGCCTCCGCCCAATACTACTAATCGTTTAGCCATGATGTTTCTATGTCGTTGTGTTGTTTGATTGTTGTTATTGCCGGTAATGTTTCTCTGTTGCCGTTGTCCCGCGTCACCTGATCTTGAGCGTCACAAAGGTCAGTGCCGCCAGCAGGATGCTGATGATGAAGAAGCGCATCACAATCTTGGACTCGGGGATGCGGTGGTCGGGCTTCTTGAAGGCATAGGTCCAGTGTATCTTCGCCGGGTCGGCGGTGAAGTGGTGGTGCAGCGGCGTCATCTTGAAGAGCCTGTGGTCCTTGCCGTGGCGCTTCACATAGGCCACCTGCAGCACTACCGCCAGTTCCTCGATGAGGAAGATGCCGCACAGCAGGGGGATGAGCCACTCCTTGCGGATGAGCACGGCGAACACGGCGATGATGCCGCCCAGGCACAGGCTGCCGGTGTCGCCCATGAACACCTGGGCCGGGAAGGAGTTGTACCACAGGAATCCGATGGTCGCCCCGATGAATGCCGCGGCATAGACGACCAGCTCGCTGCTGTCGGGGATGTACATGATGTTGAGGTAGGACGAGTAAATCACGTTGCCGCCCAGGTAGCACATGATGGCCAGCGCCACCCCGATGATGGCCGAGGTGCCTGTCGCCAGCCCGTCCACGCCGTCGGTGAGGTTGGCGCCGTTGCTCACGGCGGTGATGATGAAGATGGTGACCAGGATGAACAGTACCCATCCGCCCAGTTGCTTGTACTTGCCCATCCAGCCCGTGAAGTAGGCGTAGTCAAAGTTGTGGTTCTTGACAAAGGGCAGCGTGGTCTTGGTGGCCTTCACGGCCTGGGACTTGTGGATCTCGACCAGCTCGGGCGTCTCGTTGCGGTTGGTGACGTGCACGTTCTCGTTCATCACGATGGCGGGGCTGAGGTACATGGTCAGGCCCACGATGAGCCCCAGGCCCACCTGGCCGACAATCTTGAACTTGCCCTTCAAGCCCTCCTTGTGGTGCTTGAACACCTTGATGTAGTCGTCGGCAAAGCCCAGGGCGCCGCACCAGATGGTGGACACGATCATGAGCAGCATGTAGATGTTGTTGAGCTTGCCCAGCAGCAGGCAGGGCACCAGTATCGAGATGATGATGATGATGCCGCCCATGGTGGGGGTGCCCTGCTTGGACTTGTTGCCGCCCAGGCTCTCGTCGCGCTCCTCGTCGCACATCTGGTGGCTCTTGAGCCGCTTGATGATGCGGCGGCCTATCACGATGCCGATGAACAGCGACAGGATGAGGGCAAAGCCCGACCTGAAGGTGATGTACTCAAACAGGCGTGCGCCCGGCACGTTGTAGTCTTGCAAGAAATGAAAGAGATGATATAACATATCTGCTTGTCATTATCTGGTTTATAATCAATGTTCTAACTTTTTCTCGGCCTCAAACACCGCGAGCAGCTGCTCGCGGTCGTCGAAGTGGTGCTTGACGCCCTGTATCTCCTGGTAGTCCTCATGGCCCTTGCCGGCCACCAGCACCACGTCGCCCGGCTGCGCCAGCTGGCAGGCGGTGAGTATGCCCTGGCGGCGGTCGGTGATGGTGAGCGCGAGGGCCTGCTCGTCGGGGGTGAGGCCGGCGAGCATGTCACGCAGGATGTCGTCGGGGTCCTCGTCGCGGGGGTTGTCGCTGGTAAACACCACCTTGTCGCTGCGCCTGGCGGCCTCCTGCGCCATGATGGGGCGCTTGCCCTTGTCGCGGTTGCCGCCGCAGCCGCACACGGTGATGATGCGGCCCCGTGTGCCCAGCACCTCGCGGATGGCGCCGATGACGTTGACCAGGGCGTCGGGCGTGTGGGCATAGTCCACCACGCCGATGTAGCCGCGCGGCGAGCGCAGCGTCTGGAAGCGGCCGGCCACGGGAACGAGCATGCTCATGTTGACGAGCACCTGCTGCGGGTCAAAGCCCAAGAGCAGCGACGCGCCATAGACGGCCAGCAGGTTATAGGCGTTGAAGCGGCCGGTGAACAGCACCTCCACCTGGCGGCCGTTGAGCTCGAGCGACGTGCCGTCGAGGCGCGGCTCGACGATGCGCCCCTTGTAGTCGGCCATCGCGCGCAGCGAGTAGCGGTACTTGCCGGCCGCGGTGTTCTGCACCATCACTTCGCCCACCTTGTCGTCGGCATTGACCAGGGCAAAGGCACCCTTGGGCAGCGCGTCAAAGAACATCTTCTTGGCGGCGATGTAGTTGTCAACGGTCTTGTGGAAGTCGAGATGGTCGCGGGTGAGGTTGGTGAACACGCCGCCGGCAAAGGTGATGCCCTCGATGCGGCGCTGCACGCAGGCATGGGAGCTGACCTCCATGAAGGCATACTCGCAGCCGGCCTCGGCCATCTCGTGCAACAGGCGGTTGAGCGTCAGGTGGTCGGGCGTGGTCTGCTTGGCGGGATGCTCGGCGGTGTCAATCACGTTCTTGACGGTGGACAGCAGGCCGGCCTTGTGGCCCATGAGGCGCGCCATCTCATAGAGGAGCGTGGCGATGGTTGTCTTGCCGTTGGTGCCGGTGACGCCCACCAGGCGCAGGCGGCGCGACGGGTGGTCGAACCACTCGTCGGCGATGTGCGCCAGGGCAACGATGCTGTTCTCGACTTGTATGTAGGTGGCCCGCTCGCTCATGGCCTCGGGCAGTTCCTCGCACACGATGGCGCGCGCGCCGGCGGCCACCACATCGTTGATGAAGCGGTGGGAATCGACAGCCACGCCCCTGACGGCGACAAAGAGCACGCCCTGGCGGGCCTGGCGCGAGTCGTTGATGACGTCGGTGATGTCCACGCCGGTGTCGCCAACGACCTTGAGCGGCTTGAGAGATGCGAGCAGTTGTGACAGTTTCTTCATTTCCAATCGGTGTATATTGTTTTTATCAGTTTCTCAATGTCAAGTTGATGCGTTGTCCGCGGTTGAATGCCGAGCCGGGGGCAAGGTTCTGGCCCGTCACCATGCCCGTGCCCGAGAAGGTGACCGAGAGCCCCGCGTTCTCGAGCACCCTGACGGCCTCGCGCACGCTCAGCCCCACTACTGCGGGAACGCCCTGGGCCTGCCTGGCCGGGCGGGCATACTGGTGCGGGGACTGCAGTTTCAGGCCCCGCGCCACGTTCTTGAGCAGGTTGTCGCCCATCGACGCATACAGCGTGGGATAGGGCGTGGACCCGCTGGCGGCGGTGATTTCGTGATTGATGTCGAGCAAGCCGTAGGCATACATCTTGAGCGCGATGTTCTTGAGCACCATTCCGCTGGTCGAGCCTGCCGAGCCCCCCGCGCCGTCAAGCACCACGATGCATGAGTACTTGGGCTTCTCGTAGGGGAAGAAGCCGCAGAAGGTCAGCCTGCGCCGGCCGGTGTACTGGCCCCTGACGGCATTGAACGCCGTGCCCGTCTTGCCGGCAATCTCCACCCTGTCGTCCTGCACCCAGTTGCGTGCGGTGCCGTGGTTGCCCCACACCACGTCGTGCATCATCAGGCGCAGCATGCGCGCGTGGTCGGGCGTGCACACCTGGTCGCGGATGTAGTTCACGGGGATGATGGAGTCGGGCTCGCCCTCGCGCGAGAGCTTGTTGAACAGGCGTGGCCGCACATACTTGCCGTCGTTGGCGATGGCGTTGTAGATGGCCAGGGTGGACAGGGGCGGAATCTTCATGCCGTAGCCAAAGGCCTGTCGGGAGAGGACGACGCGGCCGCCGGTGGCGATGTCAACGTCTTGATACCACGGCGTGGTCTCGCCGGCGATGCCCGTGTTGAAGGGGTCAAAGAAGCCCATCTCCCTGAGCTTGTCGTGGAAGCCCTGGGGGTTTTGGCCATATTTGCTGGTGATGATCTTGGCCATGCCGATGTTGGACGACATCTCGATAATCTCCCGTGCCGACAGCGAGCCGCGGCCCGTGTGGTCGGTGATGGGGTTGCCGCCGGCATAGGTCCAGCTGCTGCCCGTGGCAAAGTACTGGTCAACGCTGGTGACGATGCCCTCTTCAAGGGCGACCATCATCGAGATGACCTTGGCCACCGAGCCCGGTTCATAGCCCAGCACGGCATTGTTGCGGCCCTCAAAGTATTCGCCGGTCTTGGAGTTACGCTCCAGGTTGCTGATGGCCTTGATTTCGCCCGTGGCGACATCCATCAGCACGCAGGTGCCCCACTCGGCGCCCGAGCTGACGCACATGCCGTACAGTTCCTCCTCGACGATGTCCTGCAGCTGCACATTGATGGTGGTGGTGATGTCATAGCCCTTGATGGCGGGCACTTTCTCGGCAAGGAAGATGCCGTTGGTGAGCTGGATGTTGTGGGCCACGCCGGGCGTGCCGTACAGCAGCGAGTCAAGCGCCATCTCCAGGCCCGAGCGGCCGTGGATGGTGACGCTGGCGGTGTCCTCGCCCACGATGCCGATGCTGCGCGCCGCCATTTGCCCAAAGGGCTTGATGCGGCGGCTGTGCTTCTCGTAGTAGAATCCGTTTTTGTTGGGCCTGAGGCTGAGGAAGGGGAAAGTCTTCACCCGCTCATACTCGTTGTGGGTGAGCTGGCGGTCAAAGAGCTTGTAGGCCCTGTTCTTCTTGCCGCCCGCTTTGCCCTTGTCGAGGATGGCCTTGCGGTCGCCCAGGATTTTCTGTTTCCACTGCACGGGAGTCAGGGTGGTGTCGATGAGCGCCAGGCTGTCGCACAGGGGGTCGATGTTCTTCATCAGCACCGAGTCGCTGATGCCCTGGGTGAACCAGTCGATGCGCGGCGTGTAGTACTGCAGGTTGGCGGCGAGCACACTGCCGTTGTCCGAGTAGATGATGCCTCGCTCGGGCTCGATGAAGGTGGTGTCGGTCAGGATCGACTCGGCCTTGCTGTTCCACTCGTCGGCCCTGACGACGGTGGTCCTGAACAGGGCGACGAGAATCGCCGCCGAGAAGAGGAACATGATGCCCACCACCAGGAGGTACCGCATGAGGATATGCCGCTTGTTGTTCTGTTTCATGGCCATATCACTTGATTTGGTAAGGCGGCTCCTGGGGTGCCGTGAGGTTGATGTTCTTTTGCGACATGAGCTTGGTCATTTCGGTCTCGCGAATCATCGAGTTGTAGCGGGCGCTGGCGTCCACCAGGTCGGTCTGGGCGTTTTCGAGGTCGGTCTTGAGGGTGATGACCTCCTGCATGTTGCTCTGGCACACAAACTTGTTGGCGATGTAGGCAAGCGCCATGAGCACCAGCGCGATGATGTATATCGCGTTGCGCTTGAAAAAGTCCAGCGAGAAGAACCTGCCCTGGGCGAGTCCCTTGCCGGCTTGCCTGCCTGCTTCACGGGCTATATTGTTTTTTTTAGATGCCATGGTCCGAAATGTTATTTGCCGGAATCGGGGTTAGACTTGTCGGCGCCGCGAGCGATGAGCTCGGCGACACGCAGCTTGGCGCTGCGCGAGCGCGGGTTGCGGGCCACCTCGTCGGCGCCCGGGGCGATGACCTTGTTGTTGACGAGGCGCCACGGCGTGTTGACGCGGCCATAGAAGTCCTTATCCTGCCTGCCCTCGACGTTGCCGGTGCGCATGAAGTTCTTGACCATGCGGTCCTCGAGCGAGTGGTAGGTGATGACGACGAGGCGGCCGCCGGGATTGAGCACCTCGAGCGACTGGGACAGCAGGCGGCGCAGCACGTCAAGCTCGTTGTTGACCTCGATGCGCAGGGCCTGGAACACCATCGAGAGCTCCTTTTTCTCCTGCGAGGGCTTGAGCAGCGGGCGCACGGCACTGGCCAGCTGGCCGGTGGTGGCGATGGGGCGGGCGCTGGCGATGGCCCTGGCCAGGCGGCGCGACTGGCGCAGCTCGCCGTAGAGCCACAGCACGTCGGCCAGGCGCTCCTCGCTGTAGGTGTCGATGAGCTGGCGGGCGGTGAACGGGGCGTTGCTGTTCATGCGCATGTCGAGCGGGGCGTCGGCGCGGAACGAGAAGCCGCGCTCCTCGTCGTCGAAGTGGTGGAACGACACGCCCAGGTCGGCAAGGATGCCGTCAACGCGGTCCAGCCCGTAGTAGCGGAGGAAGTTCTTGAGATAGGCAAAATTGCCGTGTGCAAATGTAAACCTGTCGTCGGCAATGCGGTTGGCCCAGGCGTCCATGTCCTGGTCCATGCCCAGCAGGCGGCCGCCGGGGCCCAGGCGCTCCATGATGGCACGGCTGTGGCCGCCACCGCCAAAGGTGACGTCCACATAGGCGCCATCGGACTTGATAGCAAGTCCGTCGATGCTCTCGACGAGCAACGCGGGTATGTGGTAAACCACTTGTTCCATTTCGTTTTGCCGCTATGCTATTCTCCTATCGTTTAAGGACCTCAAAGGTACAACATTTTTCGCGAAATTTACAAACCTAAATGCTAAAAATTTACAAAATAGAAACTTTTTTTATCAACAGCTTTTGTCAATAACTTTATATGTCGTGTAAATCAATGGGTTATAATTATTTTGCCAAAAATTTACAAGTGCAAAAACGGACGCATTTTTGGGGGTGGGTCATTTGGCGTTGCAGCATGGCGGCGCCGCCACGAAATGTGACACTTTGCGCCATTTCAGGGGTTAGGGGCCGCCCAAGCATAGCAAAATGACATCAAAAGGCAAAATTTTAGCCCCAAATCCCATGCCGATACAGAAAAATGAGTTAAATTTGCGGCAAACTTCAAATCAAATGATTTTCTATGGACAAAATTGATACACTTGACAAAAAGATTCTGGAGATTATCATGGGCAACGCGCGCATCCCGAGCAAGGACGTCGCCCAGGTGTGCGGCGTGTCGCGCGCGGCGATTCACCAGCGCATCCAGCGCCTCATCGACGAGGGCGTCATCACCGGATCGGGCTACAACGTAAACCCCAAGCTGCTGGGCTACTCCACCTGCACGTTCATCGGCCTGACGCTCGAGCGCGGCTCGATGTACCGCAACGTGGTGCCCGAGTTGCTGAAAATCAAGGAGGTGGTGGAATGCCACTTTACCACGGGCCACTACACGATGATGATTAAGGTGTATGCACGCGACAACGAGCACCTGATGACGCTGGTCAACGACCGCATCCAGAACATCCCGGGCGTGGCCGCCACCGAGACGCTTATCTCGCTGGAACAGAGCATCAACCGCAACCTGCCCATCAACTACGGCATGTAACCCGAAGGCAGGGGCTAACCCTATAAAAAAAACACCCATCAAACAGATTATCATGAACAACAACCGTTATTGCGTCATCATGTGCGGCGGCGTGGGCAGCCGTTTTTGGCCCTACAGCAAGGCCGCGATGCCCAAGCAGTTCATCGACTTCTTTGGCACCGGGCGCAGCCTGCTGCAGATGGCGTTTGACCGTGTGAAGGACATCGTGCCGGTGAAGAACGTCATCGTCATCACCAACGCGACCTACCGGCCCATCATCGAGGAGCAGCTGCCCGAGATTGGCGCCGGCCAGATTTTGCTTGAGCCCGCACGCCGCAACACGGCGCCGTGCATCGCCTGGGCGGCCCACCACATCAAGGCGCTGGACCCCGACGCCCAGATTATGGTGGCTGCCAGCGACCACCTGATTATCAACGTAGAAGAGTTCAAACGATGTGTCAACAGCGCCTTTGAGTTCATCGGGTCGCACGACGCGCTGGTGACCATGGGCATCAAGCCCGGCAGGCCCGAGACGGGCTATGGCTACATCCAGGCGGGCGAGTGCGTCGAGGACAACTTTTGGGCCGTAAAGACCTTTACCGAGAAGCCCGACGAGGAGTTGGCCAAGGTGTTCCTTGAGTCGGGCGAATTCTTCTGGAACTCGGGCATGTTCTTCTGGACCGCCGACAGCATCATCAAGGCGTTAAGCACTTGTGCGCCAGAGGTCAACACGATATTTGAGAAAGGCATTGGCTACTTTGGCACCGAGCAGGAGCAGGAGTACATCAACGCCAATTTTGCCGCCTGCCCCAACATCAGCATCGACTTTGCCGTGATGGAAAAAGCGCCCAATGTCTATGTCGAGACGGTGAACTTTGGGTGGAACGACCTGGGCACCTGGCGCTCGCTGTATGACAACTCGCCCAAGAACGAGGACGGCAACGTGACGCAGAACGGCAACGCGCTGATGTTCAACAGCCACAACAACATCGTTGCGCTCAAGGGCGACAAACTGCTGGTGGCCTCGGGCCTGGAGGGATATATCGTCGCCGACATTGACGACGCGCTGCTCATCGTCCCCATGGAGGAGGAGCAAAAGATTCGCCTCTATGTCAACGAGGTGAAGTCCAAGTACGGGGACAAATACCTGTAATTTACTGCTTTACAACACACAAGCACAGTCCCGCCGGTGCTGCCGGCGGGACTGTGCTGTTTCTTATTTTTTTGGACGGATGGCGCCGCGTCACTGTGCGGCGGCCTGCTGGTCGTTGCGGGGGCGGGCCAGCAGTTCAAACGTGTCCACATACACCTCGGTGGTGTAGCGCTTCACCTGGTTGCGGTCCTCCCACATGCGGGTGCGCAGACGGCCCTCGAGGTAAATCTGTGTGCCCTTGCGGATGTAGCGCTCGGCGACCTCGGCGTTCTTGCCCCACATCACGATGTTGTGCCACTCGGTGCGCTCGGGCACCTGGGTGCCGTTGGCGTTGGTGTACGCCCTGTCGGTGGTGGCGAGAGTGAACGACGCAACGGGCTGGCCTTGTGCAATGTAGCGCACATCAGGGTCTTTACCCACACGGCCCAAAAGTATGACTTTATTGACTGACATGATGAGTAATGGTTTTGAAAAGTTGTGTAGAAAAGTGATGTTGTATTTATATTATATATAATGTATGAGTGTTGAGCACCGTCAGCATCCGGTGGCCTTCAGGGCAAGGCCCACGCGCTCATGCAGCCCGAACATGAGGTTCATGGCATGGACAGCGTTGCCGGCACAGCCCTTGAGCAAGACGTCCATCATGGCCTCGACGGTGAGTAGCCCGGTGGCGTCGTCCTTGCAGAGGCGCAGCAGGCACTTGTTGGTGTTCTCGACGTCGGCGGCAGTGACGGGGCGGTCAACGATGAACACAAAGTTGTGGTCATCGTAGTAGCGCTCATACAGTTCGCTCACCATGGCGGCCTCGACGGCGCACTGGAGGCGTGCCGTCACCGCCAGTGCCCTGCGCTGGTCATGCGGGACGACGGTCATCGTCACAGGCTGCCCAAAACTGGCCTGGCAAGCGCCCAGGGCTGACGCCACCTCGCGGCGCTGGTCGTCGGCCCACGCCTCGCGGTCATCGCAGCGGGCGGTGCTGCCCATGGCCACGCACAGCTCGACGGGGCTGTTGATGAGCAGGTTGCGGGCCAGCGGCATGAGGGCCAGCAACGATGCCGCGGCGGCATTGCCGGGCACGGTCACCAGGCGCGCGTCGTGCACGAGCACACGGCGCTGCATCTCGCTCAGGCCGTAGGTCCACGGGCTGCCCTCGCCATGGTCCAGATTGTGGCACCCGCCCAGGTCGATGACGCGCAGGCCATCGGGCACGGTCATGGCCCGCAGGCGGCTTGCCGCCTGCTCACGGCTGCCGCACACGTACACCACATCCACATCGTCGAGCGGAGCCTCGTCGGTCACCTCAAGGTCACATTCGCCCACAATGCCCGGCACGACGGCGTCGAGACGCTTGCCGTGTGAGCATCCGTCGGCAACCCACTTGAGATCCACATCGGGATGGTTGATGAGAATCCTTATCAGTTCGGCCGCCGGCAACATGCCACAACCGATGACGCCAACGTTAATCATCAGACCCGCCTAATGTGTTGACAAGCCCCTGTTTGGGCATGAACTGCTTAAATGTGGCCAAGGCCTGCTCGTGGGTAACCCCCTCGGCGAGGATGGCGACCACGGTGTCGGCGCCGGCGATGGTGCCCAAAATCTCGGGCGGACGGCTCATGTCGATGTCATAGGCCAGGCCCGGAGCATAGCCGTTGCGCGTCTTGATGACGGCCAGGTTGCCCGAGAAGTTGATGGATACCAGCCCCACCTGCTTGGCAGCGTGGGCATCGGTCTGGCGCATGCTCAGCAGCCTGTCCTGCAGCTCATTGCTGTCGGGGATGATGTACATGTAGGTGTTGCGGTCGGTGGCCACCTTGGAGATTTTCAATGCCTTCAGGTCGCGCGACAGCGTGGCTTGGGTCACCTTGATGTTGTGCTGGGACAGCATCTCGGCCAACTCGCTCTGGCTGCCGATGCAGTTTGTCTTAATCAAATCGGCAATCAACTGTAAACGGTCACGTTTCTTCTTCACTAATGCTTTCTTTTTTCTGGGTTTCTTGTTTGTAGGCTCGTCAATCATAGGAAATAAATGTTTGAATTTCTGTTATGATTTGCAAAGTTACTCACAATATCCCAACAAAACAACATATTTATTGAATATTTTTGGAAAAAATCAATTTTCAACCAAATTATGAGCCTGCGTCGCCCATGGAGGAACAAAGCGCTGCAGCAAATCGCGGACTTTCAGCCCGCGCCCGCGGGACAATGCACGGCCAGTGAGCCGAGTCAAGAATCTGCCACGGCGTGTGGCCCTCTACGAGGCCCGGTTCTGATGGCCGCCTCTACCCCATGCCACCCAGGTCTCCGACCTGCTCGCCATGGGGTTTTCTTCAGGTCAAGGCCGCCGGCCTTGTGCGGGTCCCCAGCCTGCTCTGGCCATCTCTCCATGCTGTCCGGGTCTATGGGCCGCGGTGCCCGTGGGGGCGTGGGGGGATAGGGGGCCATCATATAATTCCATGGGCCAGCTGCTGTGTCATTGATTTTTTTTATAACTTTGTGCCCGATAAACCATCAACAATCATGAAGCAATATCTTGACCTGGTGCGCCATGTGATGGAGCACGGCATTGACAAGGAAGACCGCACGGGTACGGGCACGCGCAGCGTGTTTGGCTACCAGCTGCGCTGCAACCTGGCCGACGGCTTCCCGCTGCTGACGACCAAGAAGGTGCACTTGAAGTCCATCATCTACGAGCTGCTGTGGTTTTTGCGCGGCGACACCAACGTGCGCTGGCTGCAGGAGCACGGCGTGCGCATCTGGAACGAGTGGGCCGACGAGAACGGCGACCTGGGTCCCGTGTACGGCAGCCAGTGGCGCGCCTGGCCCGACGGCAACGGCGGCGCCATCGACCAGATAGCCCAGGTAATCGACCAAATCACCCACACGCCCGACAGCCGCCGCATGATGGTGAGCGCCTGGAACGTGGCCGAGGTGCCGACGATGAAGCTGCCGCCGTGCCACTCGCTGTTCCAGTTCTATGTCGCCGACGGCAAGTTGAGCCTGCAACTCTACCAGCGCAGCGCCGACCTGTTTCTGGGCGTGCCGTTCAACATCGCGTCCTATGCACTGCTGTTGATGATGACCGCCCATGTCACGGGCCTGGAGGCGGGCGAATTTGTCCACACCTTTGGCGACGCGCACATCTACCGCAACCACTTTGAGCAAGTCCGTGAGCAGCTGTCGCGCGCGCCGCGCCCGCTGCCCCGCATGACGCTCAACCCCGAGGTGAAGCGCATCGACGACTACAAGTATGAGGACTTCACCCTCGAGGGCTATGACCCCTGGCCCGCCATCAAGGGCGAGGTGTCGGTTTAACGCTAAAAAACCTGACTGTGATGAGCGACAAATCCATACAAGCCATCGTGGCGGTGGCCAGCGACTGGGGCATCGGGCGCCAGGGCAACCTGCTGTGCCACCTGCCTGCCGACATGCGCCACTTCAAGCAGGTGACCATGGGCCACAGCATGGTCATGGGGCGCAAGACCTTTGAGTCGTTCCCGCGCCGCCCGCTGCCCGGGCGCCACAACATCGTGATTACCGGCAATGCCGCCTGGCAATATCCGGGCGTTACAACGGTGCACAGCCTTGATGAGGCCATTGCCGCCGCCCCGACCGACACGGTTTTCATCATCGGCGGGGCATCGGTCTATGCCGAGGCGCTGCCGCTCGTCGAGGTGCTGCACCTGACACGCATCAACGCACGCTGGGCCGGGGCCGACGCCTTTTTTCCCGCGCTCGACCTCGACGAGTGGGAAGAAGTGGAGCGCGAGTACCACGCCAGCGACCACCGCAACGCCTACGAGTTTGACTTCATCACCCTCAAACGCCGCCATCAGCCATGAAATATTTCCTCATCGCCGGCGAGGCCTCGGGCGACCTGCATGCCTCGCACCTCATCGCCTCGCTCAAGCAGCGCGACCCGCAGGCCGAGTTCCGCTTGCTGGGCGGCGACCTGATGGCCGGGCAGGCTGGCGTCCAGCCCATTATCCACTACCGCGACATGGCCTATATGGGCTTTGTCGAGGTCATCAAGCATCTGAACAAGATTCTAGGTTTCTTGGGTGTGGCAAAAAAGGCGATAGACCAATGGCGGCCCGATGCGGTGGTCCTGGTCGATTACCCGTCGTTCAACCTCAAGGTCGCCAAATTTGCCCACAGCCGCGGCATTGCCGTGCACTGGTTCATCTCGCCCAAGGTGTGGGTGTGGAAACAGTGGCGCGTCAAGAGCATCCGCCGCTATGTGGACCGCATGTACAGCATCCTGCCGTTTGAGCCGGCGTGGTACCGTCAGCACGGCTACACGGCCACCTATGTGGGCAACCCCACGGTGCAAGAGGTGGCCCAGGCCAGCACGGAGTTTCCCGACTTTGGCCGCTTCATTGGGCAGCACGGCCTGTCGTCACAGCCCATCATCGCCCTTGTGCCGGGCTCGCGCGTCAAGGAAATCCGCGACAACCTGCCGGTGATGCTCCAAGCCGCGGCGCGGCATCGCGAGTACCAGGCCGTGGTCGCGGGCGCGCCAAGCATCGACGACAGCCTGTACCGCGAGACCATGGGCGGCATGGCGGTGCCCGTGCTGCGCGGCGCCACCTACCCTCTCGTCCACCTCGCGTGCGCGGCGCTGGTGACATCGGGCACGGCAACGCTCGAGACCGCGCTGCTGGGCACGCCCCAGGTGGCATGCTACCGATTCAACGGCAGCCAGTGGACCTACCGGTTCTACCGCCGCCTGCTGCACGGCAACTATGTGACGCTGCCCAACCTCATCGCCGACGAGCCGCTCATCCCCGAGTTGCTCATGCACTACTGCACCATGGACAGCATCGACAAGCACCTCACCGCTCTGCTGGGCGACACGCCCGAGCGCCAGGCCATGCTCGACGGCTACCGCCGCCTGGCCGCCACCCTGGGCAACGACATCTGCACCGACAAAGCCGCCCAGCTCATTGCCGAGTCGCTGCAATAGAGTTCACGCCTGCACAATATGGCGCCGAGGGCAAAGAAGCATGCGCCGCCTTGCCCTCGGTGTTGATTATTCAGGAACTCGCTAATAATGCTTATTTCTTGAAGTACCTGTTGAACAGGCCTTCAAAGCCCTTGCCGTGGCGCGCCTCGTCCTTGGCCATCTCATGCACGGTGTCGTGGATGGCGTCCCAGTTGTTGGCCTTGGCGTTCTTGGCGATGCGGAACTTGTCCTCGCAAGCGCCAGCCTCGGCGTTCATGCGCTTCTCGAGGTTGGTCTTGGTGTCCCACACAACATCGCCCAGCAGCTCGGCGAACTTGGCAGCATGCTCAGCCTCTTCCCAAGCGTAGCGCTTGAAGGCCTCGGCCACCTCGGGGTAGCCCTCGCGGTCGGCCTGGCGCGACATGGCCAGATACATGCCCACCTCGGTGCACTCGCCCATGAAGTGGGCATTGAGGTCCTTAATCATCTCCTCGTCAACGCCATATTCCTTGGCGATGCCAATCACGTGCTCCTGCACGAACTCGATGCCGCCCTCTTGCTCCTCAAGCTCCTTGAACTTGGAAGCGGGAACCTTGCACTGCGGGCACTGCGCGGGTGCCTCGGGGCCTTCGTGTACATAACCGCAAACGGTACAAATCCATTTCTTTGCCATAATCTTGATGTTTTAATTGTTTGTAAATGATGAATATTTTTATTGCTTTGATGTTGCAAAGTTACTGCTAAAAGGGCAACGCCGTGTAGACAAAAACGGAAAAAAGATGGCAGATTTGGGAATAGTTCCGCATTTTTTCTGCCATGCGGTGCCCTATAGTGCGTCCTGGCGCGGCACGGGGGTGACAGGACTACCGTGCCTCGTCCTCGGTGAGGCAGGCGGTGAAGCCCATGTCGCGGGAGCGTTGCTCGGCGAACATGCAGTAGGTGGCGTCGCCCTCGTCACACAGGTTGCCCTGGCTGTCGTGCAGGGTGACGTGAACGGTGTAGAAGTTGCGCACGTTGCCCGTGACGCGGCCGCGGATGGTGAGCTGCGGGTCGAGCGTCGAGACGGGCCGGCGGAATTTCACTTCCAGCCTGGTCGTCACGCCCGCCGCCTGCAGTTTGCGCGAGAGCGCCCAGCTGGCCACCTCGTCGATGAGCAGGCTGATGATGCCGCCGTGCAGGGTGTGCACCCAGCCGTCGTAGTCGGTAGAGGGTTTCCACATGGCGACGACCTCGTCACCGTCCTCCCAAAACTCCAGATGCAGGCCCACGGGGTTGTCGGGGCTGCAGCCAAAGCAGTTGTACCCCTGCTTGTTGAGGTATGGATTGATTAGTTTCTTCATCTTCTGTCGCATTATAGTTCGTCAAGGTCTTCGCCCATGGTTTCCAGGATGCTGGCGGCGAGCGAGTCGGCCACTTGGATGATGGGCACCAGGGGATGCTTGAGGCGGGCGGCATCATAGTTTCGCACGTCCTCATAGCTGTTCTGGTTCAGGCCAAAGGCGCCCATGTGCCAGCGTATGGCCAGCATCTCGTCGTCGCTCAGTTCCAGTCCGCTGCACAGCAGCAGGACGACCGACTTCTCGCCGTGGCCCATGGGGAAGTTCTTGTAGGTAATCTTGTAGGCGTCGGAGCTTTCCCACTGCCCCAGCACATTCTTGCGCTTCTTGACCGTGGGCTTGTAGATGTCGCTCTTGCACACGTCGTGCAGCAGGCTGGCGATGATGACGCTGTCGCGCTTGACGATGCGGGCGAGCTGTGGCTCCAGCGGCTGCATCCCCTCATAGACGGCGAGCGCCGCCTTGCAGGTGTTGAGGGAGTGCAGCACCAGCCCGCCCTCCACGTTGAGGTGGTGGCTCGCCGATGCCGGCGCCTCAAAAAATCCCATGTCCTCGAGGTCCTCGATGACATTGTCGATGCCCTCTCGCCCGGTGGAGCGCAGCAGGTCGATAAACTCTTGCTTGTTTTTCTTTACATCTATTGCTTCCATTAAGTTAGGAGTTAGGAGTTAGGGGTTAGGAGTTGTGGGTCCGGCGGTGATGCCATATCTCGAGGCTGTTGATGGCGTTTTGCCACAGGATGTAGCACCCGGGGCCTGCCACCGACAGCGGGCTCAGGTAGGCATAGGCAATCCACACGGCAAAGGCGGTGTTCTTTTGCCCCAGGCCCTGCCCCGCCTCGATGACCGTGCCGTGGAAGCGCCCGATGTAGCGGCCCGCGGCAAACTGCGCCAGGCACACGACGAGCGACACGGCGGCTATCACGGCGAGGAACAGCACGGGCGCGCCGCTGTGGACGATGTTCTTGACGGTGCAGCCCGTGACAATGGTGAGCGAGACGCCCCACATGTAGAACGACAGGTCGCGGATGGCGACCAGGCGCGCCGTTATCATGGGCAGATAGTGCTTGAACACGTATGCCGCCAGCAGTGGCACCACGAGCACCAGGAACACCTTGTACAGTATCATCCAGAACGCCGTCCAAAAGCTGATGTCCACGCTGCTGTCGATGAGCGGAAACACCACGGGCACGGCAAACACCGTGACGATGTTGGACAGGAACACATAGGAGGTCATCGTCTCCAGGTTGCCGCCCAGCTTGCCCGTCACCACAGGCGCGGCGCTGGCGCCCGGGCAGATGACGCAGGTGAGGATGCCCTCCATGAGCACCAGATCGTTGCCCTTGAGGTCCAGGCCCATGATCACGGCGACAATGAGCGCCACCATCGCCACCTGCAGCACCGACACCCACAGGTGCCACATGGCGGGCCGCATCTTGTGAAAGTCCACACGCAGGAACGTCGTGAACAGGATGAGGCTCATGAACAGCGGCAGGATGGTGTCGAAGACGGGTGCCAGCATGTTGCCCGCGCCGTCGAGCGCAGGCACCCAGTAGAATATAAGGTAGATGACCGTGCCCGACACGATGGCGCTGGGCAAGGTCCAGTTTTTCAAAAAAGTGATAATGGCCTTCATTGCGCTGCAAAATTACTGCAAATTTGCCCGTCACACAAATTTGCAGTACCTTCGCAGTCCAGAAACATGAAAAAATTGCTCAACGACATCGCCTTTTGGTGCCTGTACGGCCTGTGGTACGGGCTGTCGCTGCTGCCCCTGCGGGTGCACTACTTTTTCAGCGACATCCTGTATGTGCTCATGTACCATGTCGTTGGCTACCGCCGCAAGGTGGTGTGGCGCAACCTGTGCAACGCCTACCCCAACAAGACCGAGCAGCAGCGGGCGCGCCTGATGCGCGGCTTTTACCGCCACCTGTGCGACCTGGTTGCCGAGACAGTGAAATATACCAGCATGAGCCGCAAGAGCATCATGCGCCACATGACGTTCAAGGGCTGCGAACAGGTGGGCGAAATCCTCAACAGCGGCCAGAGCATCGCCCTGCTGCTGGGGCACTACGGCAACTGGGAATGGGTGACGTCGTTTGCTCTGTGGCTGCCGCCCGTCGAGCGCGAGGTCATCCTGGCACAGCTCTACCACCCGCTCGAGAACAAGGTGTTTGACCGCCTGGTGCTCAAGATGCGCAACCGCATGGGCCCCGTGTGCGTGCCCAAGAACGAGGGCCTGCGATGGGTCATCGGCAACAAGCAGCAGGGCATCGTCACCATGCTGGGATACATCAACGACCAAGTGCCCAAGTGGCAGAACATCCACCACTGGCTCACATTCCTCAACCAGGACACGCCCGTGTTCACCGGCGTGGAGCGCATCACGCGGCAGCAGCACCAGGCCGTCATCTACCTGGACGTGAAGTGCCCGCGGCGCGGATACTATGAGTGCGAGTTCCAGGTCATCACCCGCGACCCGGCAGAGCTGGGCGAGTTTGAGCTGACCGACATCTACTTCAGCCGCTTTGAGCAGACCATCAACCGCGCGCCGCAGTACTGGCTGTGGAGCCACAACCGCTGGAAACGCACCCGCGAGGAGTTTGACCGCCGCTTCATGGTAGTCCGCGGCCGCGTCATCGAGCGTTAGGTCATGCCACTCCAGCCAGGTTGCTGCTCTCGAAAAAGTAGACACGAGTAGATGGGAAAATGATGGGATTGTTCAAGAAATACCTGCTCATTGGCGGCTTGCCCGATGCCATCAATTGCTACCTTGAAACAACCAACATCGTTGCGGTGCGCGGCATCCACAGCGACATCCATCGACTGTACAGGATGGACGCCGCACGGTATGAACAAGCCAGCGGCCGCAAACTCAAGATTCAGCGCATCTATGACATGATTCCGTCAAATCTTGAAAACATCAAGAAACGTGTTGTTGCACGCCGCATTGAAGACAAGACAAACGCGCGCATGGCTGACTATGAAGACGAATTTAAATCTCTGATTCATTCGGTCCAAGCCATCAGCAAGCCATCCTATCCGCTCGTGCAAAACATGGGCAAGAATCTGCTCAAATTGTATCTCAATGACGTGGGCATTTTTACCGGCCAGCTTTATCATCAAGACATCAGCTCGGTCATGCAAGACGAGAGATCTATCAACCTGGGGGCGGTATATGAGACACTGGTGGCGCAAGAACTGGCGGCGCATGACTTCAATTTGTTCTACTACTACGACAACAAGAAAAACGGCGAGGTGGACTTCCTTGTCGATGACTATGACAACATGACGGTAATGCCCGTCGAGGTCAAGTCGGGAAAAGACTATTTCAAACACCGGGCGCTTGACAGATTCATGGGCATCACGGAATACAATGTCAAGCAAGCCCTTGTGCTCAGCAACGATGCACGGGTGTACCGCGAGGGCAATGTCACCTATCTGCCGATATATTATATCATGTTCCTGCTGAAACCCGTGCCGGGCGAGGTGCGCTTTTGAAACCCGCCGGGGGCGAAATTATCTCCCGCCTTGTTTGGCAGGTCCAACTAATTGGAGTACCTTTGCACAAAGAAAAATTAACCTTTACAACAACAACATCTAAAGACCAAACTACTATGATGAACCGACTTTCGGACCGCATTAACGCATTGGCGCCCAGCGCCACGCTTGCCATGTCGCAAAAGAGCAGCGAGCTGCGCGCCCAGGGCGTTGACGTGATCAACCTCTCGGTGGGCGAGCCTGACTTTTTCACCCCCGACCACATCAAGGCCGCTGCCAAGCAGGCTGTTGACGACAACTTCTCGTTCTACTCGCCCGTGCCCGGCTACCTGTCGCTGCGCCAGGCCGTGTGCGAGAAACTGCGCCGCGAGAACGGCCTCGAGTACGCCCCCGACAACATCGTCATCGGCAACGGTGCCAAGCATGAGCTGTGCAACGCCATCATGGCGCTCATCAACCCGGGCGACGAGGTCATCATCCCCACCCCCGCGTGGGTGAGCTACATGCAGATGGTGACCCTGGCCGGCGGCAAGAACGTGCTGCTGCCCTCGAGTATGGAGAAGAACTTCAAGGTAAACGCCGACGAGATTGAGGCGCTCATCACCGACAAGACGCGGCTCATCATGATTTGCTCGCCCAGCAACCCCAGCGGCGCCATCTACACCCGCGACGAGCTGGAGGCTATCGCCGCGATGCTGGAACGCCACCCCGAGGTGATGGTCATCGCCGACGAAATCTATGAGCACATCAACTATGTGGGCAAGCACGAGTCGCTGGCGCAGTTCGCCGCCATCAAGGAGCAGGTGGTGATTGTGAACGGCGTGTCCAAGTCCTATGCCATGACGGGCTACCGCATTGGCTACATCGCTGCCCCCGTGTGGGTGGCCAAGGCCGTGACCAAGCTGCAGGGCCAGTACACCAGCGGCGTGTCGTCGATTGCCCAGAAGGCTGCCGAGGCCGCCTATAACGGCCCCCAGCAGTGCGTCGAGGACATGCGCGTGGCCTTTGAGCGCCGCCGCGACCTCATCGTGGGCCTGCTGCAGGAGATTCCCGGCGTGGAACTGAACATGCCCGACGGCGCGTTCTACGCCTTCCCCAAGGTGGACTACTACTTTGGCAAGCGCAACGGCGACACCGTCATCAATGACGACGGCGACCTGGCGCTGTATCTGCTCAACGAGGCCCATGTGGCCACCGTGTCGGGCGCCGCATTCTGCTGCCCGGGCTACATCCGCCTGAGCTACGCCACCAGCGACGAGAACCTGCGCGAGGCCGCCAAGCGCATCGCCGCCGCCCTCGCCAAGCTGCAGTGACGCTACGGCACACCAACGGCACAGCGATGTTGCCCGGCATGACGGGGCAACATCGCTTTTTTTTGGCAATGATATAGCAGTTGCACCAACCCCTGCGGTGACTGATGCGGGGTACAAAGCGCTGGGGCAAATCGCGGACTTGCAGCCCGCGCCCGCTGGTGTGCCCGCGGTCCGGGGCCTCGCTCGCCGGGAGGCTCGCTCAACCCCGGTTACAGTTCGCTTTGCTCACATGTCGCGCTTTCAGCGCTCACGCCCCACACGCGGCGAGGGCATGGGCGGGCACATCCGCGGTCCGGGGCCGCCTGTTTGATGGGTGCGGAGATTACTTGGCCAGGATGTTGCCCTTGAGGTCAAACTTGGCGGCAAAGGTGCCTTGTTCCTCGATGTCGAGCACGAGTTCGCGGGTGTTGATGTTCCATATCGACGAGTGGGCGGTGTACCAGGTGCCGCGGGTGCGGTCGGTGTCGTAGCCCAGTTCTCGCCAGTTATAGGTGGCCTTGTTGCGCTCATAGGCCTGGACAAAGTCGTCCCACAGCTGGCCCGTGCGGCTGGCGGGGTCGTTCTTCCAGCCGATGAGCGTCTGGGCGGTATATTTGTCCGACGCATATTCGCTCCACATGTAGTTGGGGTCGTTGTAGTCAACGGTGTACATCAGGGAGTAAAATGCCAGCTTTGCCAGTTGCTCGGGTGTGGCCTTGCCGTAGTTCTGCTTCAGGATGTCGAAGCGCTCATAGCCGGCGCCGTGGCTCTGCACGTTGCCGCCGTTGGCCATGAGGTAGTTCGAGAAGTTGGTCATGAGGTTGCCATAGTCGGGGGCCGTCGTCGAGCGGGCATAGATGAACTGCGGCTTGCCGTTGATGAACTCACACACGAACGAGCCCTCGGCGGTGCACACCAGCCAGTGGAACTGGAAACCGTTCTTAATCATCGCGGGAGAGTCCTTCCAGGGAGTACCCTTGATGATGTCCTCGGCATCCTTCAGGCTCGTGGCATGGTCAAGCACCAGCCGGGTGAGGTAAACGAGTTCCAGCGGCTCGCACTTGCTGTAGCGGGCTCCGTCGGCGGGCTTGTAGTTCACATCGCCCGTCGAGCCGTCGGTGCTCATCTGGCCATAAGGCACCACGTTCACGCCGATGTACACGCCGGCGCTGTTCATGCCGTCGTTGGTGCCGGCCAGCAGCAGATTGCACATCTCCATGTCGGGGTGCAGGTTGTTGTAGTCATGCTTGACCGCATCGTTGAGGCCGCACACCTGCAGCGAGGCCAGGTGCCGGTCGGTCTCGGGGACAGCCACCACATAGGCCGCCTGGTCGTACTGGAACCAGTCCAGGTTGCGGACCACCGACTCGCCCACGCGCACCTCGGAGCAGGCAGCGCCCTGCTGCGAGAGCACGCCTCCGGCGGCCACCATCTTGTTGAAGTCATAGTCGTCGAGCTGGAACAAGACGAGCGAATTGATGCCGGCAACGTTGGGGGTCACCGTGACTGCGGTGGGCATGTTGCCGCTTTCATAGTCAGTTACAATCACATCAGCAACCTCTTTCTTGCACGAGACTAATAGGAGCATTGCGCCCATGAGCGCGGGCATAATAGACTTAACTTGCATAAATGTCTGATTTTTATTTTTATATATAGTGTAAGACATGATGTCCTCAGCCATCATGTGGCGCGCAAAGATACGTACAATTATTTATATAGGACATCACTATCACACGATTTTCACAATTTGGACACTTTTGCGCGGTGCAGTCTTTGCCCTTTGGGCAATAGGTGCTATCTTTGCCGTGTCAAATCCAACAAACGATATTTTGGCGATGAAGAGACATTGGATATATGTGCTGCTGGCGGCAGTTGCCATGACGGCGGCGGGCTGCGGCGGCAACCAGAGCAGCCAGGACGGGAGCCAGGTGGACTCGTTCTACAGCGCTAACCGCGACAAGAAGGCCGGCCAGGAAGGCAAGGAATACCAATCGACCGGCGACCAGTCGCTGCTCGACGTCAAGCTGCCCGAGCGGCTCGACAACCAGCGCGTGCAGTACAAGGCCATGGTGGTGTACTTCAACAAGTACTACCGCGTGCCCAACTGCGTGGCCTATGAGCTGACGCGCACCCAGACCTCGATGGCCGACTCACGCGACGCGCAAAACCGCGACAACTACAAGTTTGAGAAAGACGGCAGCGTGAGCGGCTGCCCTGACTGGTGGGAATATAAGGAGAGCGGCTACACCCGCGGCCACATGGCGCCCGCCATGGACATGCGCTGGGGCCGCACGCCGATGACGCAATGCTTCATGATGACCAACATCTGCCCGCAGGACGACGAGATGAACGACGGCGAGTGGCGCCACGTCGAGGAGGCCGTACACAAGTGGTCGCGCTCGGTGGACCGCCTGATTGTGTTCACGGGCCCCGTGTTTTCGAACAACATGAAGCGCATCGGCAAGCACCGCGACATCGCCGTGCCCGAGCAGTACTTCAAGATCATCTACTCGCCCAGCCAGAACAGGGCCATCGCCTTTGTAATGCCCAACGAGTACATGCCCAACAGCTGGACCAACTATGCCACCACCATCGACCGTGTGGAGACGCTCACGGGCTATGACTTCCTGTCGTCGCTCGACGACAGCATCGAGGACGTGGTCGAGAGCAAGGAAAACATCAAGGACTGGCCCAAGTACTACCCCAGCCGATAACTCCCAACTCCTAACTCCTAACTAAAAAATGTCACCCAACGACACCATCTGCGCCGTGAGCACCCCGCCCGGACGAGGCGGCATCGCCGTGGTGCGCGTGAGCGGCCCGCAGGCGTTTGCCGCCGTGCAGCGCTGCTGGCGGGGCAAGGCCGTCGCCGGCATGGCCAGCCACACGGCCCATCTGGGACACGTGGTTGACGCGGGCGGCGACGTGCTCGACCAGGCGGTGCTGACGGTTTTCAGGTCGCCCAACTCATTCACGGGCGAGGATGTGGCCGAACTCTCGCTGCACGGCTCCACATGGATTCAGCAGCAGGTCGTCCAAGCGCTCATCGACGCGGGCTGCCGTCATGCCGCGGCGGGCGAATTCACGCGCCGCGCCTTTGCATCGGGCAAGATGGACCTGTCGCAGGCCGAGGCGGTTGCCGACGTCATCGACGCCCAGTCGCGCGCAGCCCATCACGTGGCGATGAACCAGATGCGCGGCCGCTACAGCGACCAGCTGGCGGCCCTGCGCAGCCAGCTGCTGCGCTTTGTGTCGCTCATCGAGCTGGAGCTGGACTTCGGCGAGGAAGATGTCACCTTTGCCGACCGCGCCCAGGTCACCGCCCTGGCCCGCGGCATCAGCGACCTGATTGGCCGCCTTGCCGACAGCTACCGCGACGGCAACGCCATACGCAACGGCACGCCCGTGGCCATCGTGGGCCAGACCAACGCCGGCAAATCCACGCTGCTCAACGCCCTGCTGGGCGACGACCGTGCCCTGGTGAGCGACATCCACGGCACCACGCGCGACACCATCGAGGACACCGTGGTGATGGGCGGCACGCTGTTCCGCTTCATCGACACCGCGGGACTGCGCCAGGCCGCCGACGCCATCGAGCAGATGGGCATCGAGCGCTCTTATCAGGCCATCGGGCGCGCCGCCATCGTGCTATGGGTCATCGACACCGCCCGCCCCGGGGGGCTTGAAGACATGGCCCGCGACATCACAGCACGCTGCTGCGACAAGCGTCTGATTGCCGTGCTCAACAAGACTGACCTCGCCCCAGCCGCCGAAATCAAGGAAAAAATATCCGCATTGCTCCCCCAGGGCACCCCCGTCGCCGCCATCTGCGCCAAGCAAGCCGGCAACCATGAGCATGCCCAAGAAATCGCCGCGGCGCGCCAGGGGGGCAACAGCCTCGACGCCCTGCGCGGCCTCATCGTCACCGCCGCCGCCCTGCCCAACGTGGACAGCGACGCCGTCATCGTCACCAACGCCCGCCACTACCTGGCCCTCGTCCGCGCCCGCGCCGCCATCGCCCGCGCCATCAGCGGCCTCGAAGGCGGACTGAGCGGCGACCTCCTCGACCAGGACATCCGCGAATGCCTCCACTGGCTGGGCGAAATCACCGGCGAAATCACCACCGACGATATCCTGGGAGAAGTCTTCGCCAACTTCTGCATCGGCAAATAGCTTATAACTGCCTATGTATCAACATGTTATATATTTCTATTAAGCATTTTTAACAATCAATAATCGTATGATTGTGTTGCTATTATTTGCTTGATAATCAATATTGTATAATTCTACATCAATAGTTTTTCTAGTAAATCTAACTCCATAAATTACACTTTCCACGTAAGAAAGTGTAACTTTTTTGTTATAGAATGCAACTTGATTTTATCCTTGTTTACACAACACAATGTGTTAAATTTGATTATTGACATATATTGTTGCATCGTTATATTATATGACTCGCACTAATGCGAACAAATAATATGACAAACAATTTTATTAAACACTTCTATGATCCATACGATAGTTTGGATGTAGGATGGAAGTTAGTAATCGATAAAGGTTACTTATCCATAGCAGAAGCGGCTACTCTTTCGGGATTCAGCCGGCAGTACTTATACAAATTACAGAAACGTGGTGTTATTAATTCACTGCCAAATGAGCATGGGCATTCTGTTATCAAATGGAGACATTTTGTCAAATGGTATTCTTCGTTACCATCAACTCCCACCTCACCTATTGGTTATGCAAGTCTGTCTTTGAGTGAACTTATAAGATATACTGGCATGAGCAGATGTTGGGTTCTAAAATTTGCATCCAGATACAACATTCCTTCTTATTACGTAGGCAGACACAGGCGTTTTTGCAAAACCACCTGCATGGAGGTATGGAATCTAGAAAGAATCAAAATAAAACCGTGGGTAACTATTGAAGAATGTATCACTATCTCCGAATTACCTCCAGTTAATATTTATTGGGCAATAGCGAAAAGTAGAATACGTGTAAAGCATACGGGCAACGTTATTCTATATTCGAGAAAGGATATAATGGATTTAGCAAAAAAGGAGGTTGAGTATGTCTAGAGTAAAGCTAAGTTATAAGTCAATAGCAAAAGGTAAGATGAAATCCATCTATCTTGAATATAATCCATCAGTTAAAGATTCACGAGGTAAAAGAGTCAGATACGAGTGTCTAAATCTTGAGATATATTCAAATCCGAATACAGAAACTCAGATTGAATATAACAGAACTATCGAAGATATAGCCGAAAGAATCAGATGCGAAAGGTATATAAAACTGGTTCAGCATGATTTTTCATTCTTACCGAAAGCTAGACTTGATGAAGATTTTCTTGAATATTTCAGAATCAATGGTGATTGTCATGGGGCTAAGTACAAAAGTAGCAGACTTCATTTCGAACAGTTTTGTGATGGTAAATGTTACTTCAAAGACATCAATGCCAGCTTATGTGACCGATTTCGTTTATATCTGCTTCGCGGAAAGGGATTGTATCATAAGAACGACAGACTGTCCAGAAACACTGCGTCGTCTTACTTCAATGCCTTCTTAGGTATTGTGCAGTTCGCCTATAAAGACAATATTTTGCCAGAGGACTTCTCTACCATGGTAGACAGAATAACATGGGATCACAATACAAAGAAAGAGTATCTTACAACAAGCGAGATAAAACAGTTATCTAGTACCAACTATGAAGATTGTCGAGAACTTTACGAAGCTGGACTATTTTCTATATACACAGGTCTAAGAAGAAGCGATATTTTAGCATTACGCTGGGAGAACATAATATTCGAAAGAGGGCGAAAAGCATACATAAGTATTACAATGCAAAAGACTGGTACTCATGTTCAGCTCCCTTTGTCCATACAAGCAGTAAAAATACTGGGGAGTCATAAAAGTAAAGGGAAGGTATTCCCGAACTTAACTGCCACTCTAATTACTACACATATAGATAAATGGATTAGAAAAGCAAAGATAAATAAGCACATTACGTTTCATTGTTTTAGTATAGTACTCCCCAAAATCAGACTGGCAGAATTGATTTTTAAGACAACAGACAGCATGTGCCTGAGTCCTTTTCTTGGGTGAAAATGGTGTGGCTCGATGCCCCGCCATTTTCGTGGCCAACAGCATAGCAATCGCCGTCGTCCTTTTCTTGGGCAGTGCAAAGATAGTTATTATATTCCATTCTGCAAAGCAAATTCATGATTTTGTTCAAGCTGACTGTCGATATCGCTTGATCGGTAGCTGATGTCCGATGCCCTGATGTGGCCGCCGATTGTTGTAGTATTCGATGTACTGTTCGATGCCGTGCCTGAGTTCGCGCACAGTGTCCATGGGGTTGATGTAGACATATTCTGTCTTGATGGTTCGCCAAAATCGCTCTATCCAGATGTTGTCCTTGCAGCGCCCTCGTCCGTCCATGCTCACGCTGATGTCGTGGCTGGCGCAGGCGTCAATCCACAGTTGGCTGGTGTACTGGCTGCCCTGGTCGGAATTGATGATCTCCGGTGCGCCGTGTGAGGCCACCGCCGCCTCGAGTACCTCAACGCTGTTCTCCTTGTCCAGCGTGTTGTGCAGTCCCCACGCGACGATGCAGCGGCTGTACACGTCGATGATGGCCGTCAGATACATGAACCCGTGAGCCATAGGGACATAGGTGATGTCGACGCTCCACACCTGATTGGGCCGTGTGATGCTGAGTCCCCTGAGCAGATAGGGCATGCGGAACTTGGCGGCCCCACCCTTGCTCAGGCTGCGGCGGGGATAGATGGCCGTGATGCACATCTTGCGCATCAGACGGCGCACACGCTTTGGACCGACAGCAAAACCAAGAAGCGACAGATGGTCAACCATGCCCAGCACGCCCTTGGTGGGATGCTCGGTGTTCTCGAGGTCTATCGCCCTCATGATGGCCAGGCTCTCGGCACTCTCCGGCTTGGGCTTGTAGTAATAGCCGCCTTTGCTCAAGCCGAGCACTTCAAGTTGGGCGCTCACGCTCAGTTTCTTGCCTGGGGATACTAATCGTCGTCGGGCATCGGTATCCCCAAGGCTCTTGATGCCCGCTTTGCAAAATCCAGTTTCATCTCAAGTTCACCGATCTTGCGTAGGTGGCGGTCGCGCTCGGCCTGTGCCTCTTTCTCTGTGCGCGGAGTGCTGCCGCCGAACGCTGCTGCTGCGTTGGCCACAAATTCCGATTTCCAACGGCTTATCTGAGCCTGAGAAACCTCATACCTGCTGGCCAATTCGGCCAATGTTGACTGCTCCCTCAAAGCCTCAATCGCTACACGAGCCTTAAACTCGGCCGTGAACTTTCTTCTTGTGTTCTTTCCCATAATGGTGCAAAGTTAAGTATTTTGTTTGACTTAAGCACCAGTCCGAAATCATGGGAGTATTATACTTTTGTAATTTCCCTATAACTGTTTTATATATGACACGAAAACAAGAAACAAAACGCACAAAAACCACCTATAACAGGACGCTAACGCATTTTTTTTTGAGTTTACCGCCCTACTATCACTTGTTTTTTCGATTTTTTTATTAACTTTGCAACCAAAATCAGAATAAAGGTAATATGGCTTACAAAAGTACAATCATAGGCAGAAAGCATGAACAAGACATACTTTCAAAATGCATCGAATCTGATAAAGCAGAATTTATAGCTGTTTATGGACGAAGACGTATTGGAAAAACTTTCCTTGTAAAACAATTCTTTTCTGAGTCTTTCGATTTCTATGCAACAGGTGTATATAAGATTACACGGTCAGAGCAACTGAAACTTTGGCAAGAACAACTTGCTAAATATAGCGGAGTAAAAAGGACAAAGCCCAAAGATTGGTTTGAGGCTTTCAGTCAATTGCGTGAATACATTGATACTGTTTGCGAAAAGGAGAAAATAGTAATATTCATAGATGAACTTCCATGGCTTGACACCCCGAAATCTGGTTTCATACGTGCACTTGAATTGTTTTGGAATGGGTGGGCTGCAGAACGTCGTGGCTTAAAATTAGTTGTATGTGGCAGTGCAACGACATGGATGACAAACAAACTGCTTGGCGATAAGGGAGGTTTACACAACCGTGTCACCCGACCAATCCGCCTTGCACCTTTTACACTGAAAGAAACAGAGGAATACCTAAAGAGTATCAATATTGAATGGGAGCGCAAAGATGTTCTTGACACATACATGATACTCGGTGGTACACCATTTTATCTATCACTTCTTCGACCGGAGCTTACATTATGGCAAAACATCGACGATCTCTTCTTTAGTCAGGATGCTGTACTGAAAACTGAGTACAATTTCCTCTTTAATTCTCTGTTCAATGAAGCAAATTTGTATAGGCGTGTTGTTGAAGTACTAGCAACAAAACTAAAGGGAATGACAAGGTCAGAACTTATTGATCATCTAAAGGTAAAAGATAGTGGTAAGATTACGGAAGCCTTAGATAATCTAGTAAAATGCGACTTCCTTCGCCGTTATCAGGCATTCGGAAAGAAAGAGAGGGATATGTTGTATCAACTCTCAGACATGTACACACTCTTCTACCTACGATTTATCAAAAACTATCATGGCATGAATGAACACGCATGGAGTAATATGGAAGAAGGTAAACGTAATGCATGGACAGGATATGCTTTCGAACAGGTATGCATTCTTCATATCAATCAAATTAGGACAGCGCTTGGAATATCTGGCATTGCCAGCGATGTATGCTCCTGGACTTACCGTGGCACTGAACAAAGTGCTCAGATTGACCTGATAATAGATCGTGGAGATAAAGCTATCGATTTATGCGAGATGAAATATTCTGACCACGAGTATGAGTTAAAGAAAGACTATGTAGAATGGCTGCGTGAACGTAGGGATTTATTTCGAGAAGTAACAGGAACAAAGAAAACTCTTCGCCTTACAATGATAGCCTCTTCGGGAATAAAACAGAACATGTACTCTTCTTCGATTCAAGGTAAGCTATCATTAGATGATCTGCTATCATAAAATGTATAACGATTAAACAAAATCAACATGTCAGAATTTATCAGAGCTATCGGTATTTATTATAAAAACGAGCTGAATGCTATAAAAAAAAGTAGCACCCCACTTCAACCAGTATATGAGGCTTTCTCAAATGCATGGGAATCGATTGCTGAGAGATTTCCACAGGAGCATTTGCGACATGGCAAAATACGAATGGAATTCCACTATACAATGGGACTCTTTCAGGATGATGCAGATAACCGCACAGCTGCATTGGATAAAATTGTAATTATTGACAATGGTGCTGGCATCAATCCTGCCAGTTACAATAGATTGTTGACATTACGAGATAATAGCAAATCTGTTTGTAATAAAGGTACTGGACGAATACAGTTTGCACACTACTTTGATGAAACCACTTTTGACAGTATGTATTCCATTGACGAACATAATGGTAAGCATATCGTCATGACTTTATCAAAGAAGCAAGCTTTTTTGAATAATAATGCTATACTCCGCAAGGAATTTGAAGAGAGTGTCACAGACTGGCAACCATACACAAAGGTGACCTTGTTACGAATATTGGATGAGAAGAAGGATGGCAAATATTACGGAGAGATGTCACTAGAAAACATCATGATTGAACTGAAGCATCACTTTCTTGCAAGATTATGCGAAAGCCGGTCAAATCTCCCAACTATTGAACTGGTTCGATATGAAGACGGCACAGCGTTAGACCCCATTTACATTCTTCAAGAACATATCCCTACGGCAGACAAGACAGAGGAAATCATAGTCAAATATAGCAAGCTCGATGAGCATAATAAAGTCGTTGACACTGATCGTGCAGCCGTATTTACACTTATGTCTTTTGTTCAAAATAAAGATGCTTTGTCTCAGAATTCTCTTTATTATGTTAGCAATGGTGCTCTAGCTCAAGAAAATGCAGTTGACGGTCTGCCTAAAAAAGATTCTATTGATGGCAATCGTTATATGTTCTTGTTAAGTGGAGATTATTTTGACAATATAGATGATGATTTAAGGGGAAATCTTCATTTGGTAAAAGAAGCTGCATTCAAAAAACAGAATGAGGCAAACTTATTTGCAGAAGAAGAACTCCTGGTTGACAATATTGTTGCTCAGGCAAATGAGAAAATTGCAGAAGTATATCCTATATTCTCTGCTAAAAGGGAGGAAACTCTACGCAATTTGGATGAACTTCAGAGCATGTTCCTTATTGATGAAGAATCCGTTGAAGCATTCCGTAAGAAAGTTAAATCATCAGATAGTGACGAACACATATTATCAACGATATATAAGACAGAGATGGAAGAGATTGCTCGTCGTGATGCTGCGTTGAAAGCAGAATTTGAGAAGGTTAAAGCTCTTACACCTGATAAAAATGAATATCAACAACTGTTAAAAGAACATGTTGACGCTTTTTCAAAACTTATACCGTTGCAGAATCGCACAAATTTATCTAAGTATATAGCAAGACGCAAGTTAGTATTAGAAATCTTCAAGACAATTTTGGAGAATGAAAAGAAAAATGCAAAGAATACAGGCAGCATCAATGAAGATGTTCTGCATAATCTGATATTTCGCCAGAAAACAGATAATAAAAATCCTGAAAACAGTGATATGTGGCTTCTAAACGATGAGTATATCTATTTTTCTGGAACATCTGATTTAGAACTTAAACAAATTGAGATTAACGGCAAGAAACTACTGAAAGAAATTATGACAAATGAGGAGGAAGAATATCTTGTAAAAGCTGGACATGACGGCGGAAAACGTCGCCCAGATATTTTCTTGTTTCCAAAAGAAGGACGTTGCGTCATAGTTGAATTTAAGGCACCTGATGTAGACGTTGCCAATCACCTACATCAAATTAACCGGTATGCTAGATTGATTAACAACTTGTCAGACCCATCATTTGGATTTCGTAAGTATTATGGCTATTTGATTGGCGAAAATATTGATATTGAAGAAATACGTGATAGTGATCCATATTTTCAGGAAGCACCTAATTTGGGCTACATATTCAAACCATATTTACCCGTGTCTGCAAAGTTTGGAAGAAAAGATGGTTCCCTATATACCGAGGTAATAAAGTATTCTGATATTTTGGAGAGAGCGCAGCATCGTAATCAAATATTTTTGGATAAACTTGATGGAAAATAGTTTATGTCCTCAAAAACATTCTTCTAATGATTAATATACTAACGAGCCATTAAGTGATAAGGAGATAGAAACACTCTTGAACGCAGGAATGGCAACACCATCAGCATGCAACTTCCAACCATGGAGATTTGTAGTCGTAACCAACCCGGCTGTCAAGAAAGCAATAAGCGAACAAATCAAGCCAGCAGGTCCAGCTTCCAAGGCTCCTGTTGTCATCGTTGTATGCGGTGACATGGATCACACTTTTGAAGCTGCACCCGACTACTGGGCAGAGGATTGTTCAGCGGCAACAGTGAACGTCATGCTCGCAGCTCATGCTATGGGACTTGGAACTATCTGGATGGGCATCTATCCTCAGAAGGAACGATATGAACTTCTGAAGGACTTGCTCGAATTGCCCGACAATATCAAAGCATTTGGCATGATTGCCGTTGGTTATCCTGCTGAACATCCTGCACCAAAAGACAAGTGGGATGCGGATAAGGTACATTACGAGAAATGGTAATATAATTGCCGTCCAAAAGAAAGAGAGCTGTCATCTGATGGTTCTCTTTTTTTGTAGAATACAGAATCAAAGAAGTCTGTACCCTATTAAATGTAAGGCATCAATGTGTGTATAAAACATTCTATTGCCGTGCAAAAGAAAAAGAACCTCCAATGATTTCGACAAGATTGTAGAGAGATTGGCGGAGGTTCAAACTTCTGCACGCAGAAATTCAAAAAGATGTTCAAATCCAAGAGCAGATTTGTGCTTGCAGAAATGTGTAAATACATTCGTCAGGAGGACTAATCGACCTAATTTTTCGATTGTCGAAAAGCGCATTTCGGTTTAGTTTATCTGCTTTATATATCAACTTGGACTAAACCTTTTTGAGCAGATTGCCACAAAATTCGGTTTAGTTTATTTTTTTTACTACATACAAGTGTTAAACTAAACCTTTTTTTCTTTTGTTCGGCAAAAATTTTGTAATTTTGCACTCAGATTAGAGTTGGTTCTTAAATGACTGACATAGTGGAAATAGTAAGTTGAGATAACTCCCTTACGAATCTGTCCCAAGGGACACTTTTTTCACACTAATCTGTCCCTCGGAGGACGCAAAAGGCAACTCAGTGGAGTTAGGCTTTGAAACTAACGTTTCTAATTATACATCTAAATTGCTTCGATTAAGGACAAATAGACCAATATGCAAAAAAAAGCATACTAACGGAAAAGAAAATTGAACAATTCTGGACATCAAAAGAGACTCACCGTTTATGGTTTTTTGGGAGTATAAACAAACGAAAGAACACGTGTTAATGGCTCTTAACAATCCAAACATCGGAAAAGAAAAGACATCGCTTTTTACGAGTTTCTTTTCAACGACTATGACAGAAACATCAGTATTACTATAAATAGTCCGTCCCTATTCTGTCCCCCGAAGTGTGATTTTTGCGAAAGATAATCTCTACCCATCTGATTATCAATGATATAAACCTCTCAATTTTCTTTCTGTATTGGAAAATAACATTCTGCATCGGCAAATAGAGCCTTAGAAACAACTCTGAACAACTTTGAACGACTTGAAGTAAACCGCTATAAATTAGCGGTTTACTCGTTTTTAACACTTCAGGTTGCATATTTTTTTCTTCAACTTTCTCGTACTATTTTTGTATCATATTTCTACCGCGAGTGTAAACTGTGTTCAAATTGTCTTCCAGTATGCAATATTTGGGACAAACGTGATACACCATGAGAAACCCCAAAAACGCTATCGACGGGACAATATGATACACAGTGAGAAATTGCGAGAAAGAGTGAGACAAAAATGGCGGATTTTCCGCAGAGTTAAACCTTTATAATGACGCACATTTATGGAAATAGAGAAACGATGTCAGTGGTGCGGGAAACAATTCATAGCACACAAAATGACGACTCTTTACTGCTCTTCAACCTGTGTTAACAAGGCTTACAAGGCAAAAAAGAGACAGATGAAGAAAGAAGAAATTGAATCAGAGCAGGACTCAAAACTGCCAACAGTGGAGAGTATCGGACAAAAACCATTCCTTTCACCAAAAGAGGCAGCGTACCTTCTTGGCATAAGTCTGCCGACTATATATAGATATATGGCAAAAGGAATGTTCAAAGCATTGAGAACACCGGCAAAAACAATTATCCGATGGAGTGATCTAGAAGCATGGTTTGACAATGCCCCCGCATATGTCAAGCGGAACAACCGCAGGCATAAGATCGAGCACGATAGCTATACAATGAAGGAGATTTGTGAGAAATATCAAGTGACCCGAAAAGTGGCCATGCGACGGATTGAGCAGTTTGACATCCCAAAGATATACGAGGGACGCAATGTGTCCTTCTCAAAAACTGCCGTTGACAGGTACTTTTCCGAACTCATCGAGGACTTTGATAAGGAGAATTACTACACTATCCAACAGGTTATGGAGAAGTTCAACATGTCCTACTCTGCCGTCATTTCTTTTGCCAAACGGCATAAGTTACCAAGGGTTACCAGGCGGAGGGAAGTGTTCTATTCCAAACCCCATATCGATAGCCTGAAAGGTAATGGTGAAGCTATTGATCCTCTCTACTACACTTTCAAGGAGGTGATGGAGAAGTATGGATTCACAAAAGATCAAGTGAGCCATTATCTCCATACCTATCATATAGATCGCTTCAAACGAGGCACCTTTACAATGATTAACCGGAAGGAGTTTGACAAGACAATCAAGGAACGCATGAATGGATTCACAAGCATCTCTGAACTCAACGCAAAGAATGAAAAAGCAAAGGATGATCGAACAAGAACAGAGCAAATCACACCTCATTCTGGCAGCATTGAAATCATACCAAGTGTGGAATCAGAGAATGATGCAGATGGGTACGAAGGCTATATTAGTGCCGAAGAGATAGCAGCACGATACAAACAAAGTAAAAAGTGGGTTGGCTTCCTGCTGCGTCAGAAAAAAATACCGAGGGTGCAGGTAGCAGGAATCCTGCTCTACGATGAGACAGCGGTTGAAGATGTCTTCAGCAGATATTCGTCACCAGCCTCTATCACAGAATGGTACACCACAGATGATATAGAAAAGATGTACAACATGACACCTGTGGCTAGACGCAGCTTTACTCATCGTCACAATATCCCTACAAAAAAGGAGTATGGCATCACGTATTACTCCAAGCTCCATGTTGACTTTTCACGTAATCCAGGGCTCCAATATGCCGAAGACTACTACATGGTCGAGCAGATTATGGCCAAGTATCATGTTGACAGGGAAACTGTGTATGGTATTGTCAGATACAAAAAAATCCCGAGCGTCAAAGACGGCCAGTTCAGAGTGTATCTTAAATCCGCCATCGATAAGTGCTTTTCCGATAAACAAGAGAAGGACAATAAGAAATAATAAGCTCAGACTTATCCCAGTATTATTTTCAATTATAATCCGCTGATTGCCATCAGCATAAAATAAGTAAAGATATTTGCAAACTAATAAAACAATAAAAACATGCAGTACTGCAAGACAATCACACTTCGGAAACGCATCCTCAAATGCGGGATGATTTCCCTCTATCTGGACTATTATCCAGGCTATCGTGACATCATTTCCATGAAGACCATCCGTCGTGAATCGCTTGGTATTTACATTTATCCCAAGCCCCAAAACAAGCGTGAGAAGGACTTCAATAAGGTAATGATTGAAAAAGCTGAAGCCATCCGTTGCAGGCGTTTTGAGTCCATCGTGAACGAACGTTATAACTTTTTTGACAAAAAAAGATTCAACGGCGACTTCCTTGCCTACTTCTATCAGATGCTTCAAAACAAAGACCCCAAGTGGAGGTTTGTCTATGAACACTTCTCATACTTTGTTGGCGGCAAGTGCCGCTGCGAAGAAATCGACGTTGATCTGTGCAACAAGTTCCGCGAATACCTTCTGACAGCAAAGAACATGCGCAACGGCAGACCGATGGCCATCAACTCAGTCGCTGGCTATTGGTCAACATTCCGTGGCTTCCTGAATATTGCTTACCGTGACAAGATGATCCGAACTAACCCCAATGACTTCTTGGACAAAATCAAGACCATTCCTGTTGACAAGCAGAGTCTGTCAATGGAAGAGCTTCGCAGGCTTTACCGTACTCCATGTGACATCGACGTACTGAAAAAGGCATCAATTTTCGCTTGCTTAACAGGTATGCGCCGAAGTGACATCATCAATCTTAGATGGGAAAACATCAAGGAATACGCCGACGGCAACAAGTATGTCGAGTTCTTTGCACAAAAGACTAAAACACGTAACCTTATCCCCATCACCATGGGAGCATACGAACTCATCTCTGAGGGACGAAAATCCTTATATGGGCCTGTATTTGACGGGTTTGAGATAGACATGGCACGGAAACCGCTGAAAACCTGGCTTGCTAAGGCTGGTATCAGAAAGCGGATAACATTCCACTCATTCCGGCATACTTTCGCATCGCTTCAAGTGGAACTTGGCACTGATCTCTACACTGTCCAGCAGCTCCTGGCACACAAGAGTGTCACAACCACACAAATCTATGCTTGTCATGCCGACCCAAAGAGACGGGAAGCTGCCGAAAGAATATCATCCATGCTTCTCGGTGATGATGGTAAAAAAGTAACTGCTCAAACCAAGAAAACGAAGAATTGTGGCTAAAGATTGCGAAATCCCTCAACATGTTGAGGCAATGAAGAAATAAGCCAATTAACCACAAAACCCATAATTATTATGGAATAATTGCTGTTATTAGTGGATAATTCCGTAACTTTGCGCTCAAATTATTGATATTTCATTGATATGAAGAGCAACAAGGTTACGGAACTTTTCTTTTTGGTTGTAGGCTGTATTGCAATGGGTTTTTATATAGCAATGCTTTTCGAATGGATTGATTGTGCCGACTGGTTCACACTTCCCTCAAAGTTCATCAGCGGACAGTATGAGCAAGCAAAAGCCTTCGCACCCATCTTATATATTATCCTGGCGCTGCTGGTTCTTATCAGGATGACATTCATCAGTTATGCAATGGGCAAGACGGTAGTTGTTATCCCTCATAGTAAGCAGTTGCGTCTTGTCACTGGATCAAAAAACGATTCAATGACAGAAGAGCCAGAGAAAGATAAGACTGAGGTCATCAGAGAACGCCATCAGCAGCAGCTCATCCAACGCAAGCGTCAAATTATGACATGTGTCTTGGAGTACGTGGAGCTCACACTGGCCCCCTACATGAAGACCTCTGACCTCCATGTCTTTTGTGACAACATCAAGAATTGGGAGACCTCAAAGGACATTGAACCTTCGCCGTCCATAACCAACGGTCAACTTTCAACATTGGACCTCAGACATTTAGCCTGGAACATCGGAGAACGTTTCAAGTGGAATGGTGAGCAGCGGGCCATATTTATCAAGCGGTCGTTCCCCAATGAGTTCCGAGATCTAGAAATCAAATCAATCCGGCAAAACCTGCGACAGCATGGTACTTGCATCATCCCGATAGACATCCCGGACAAAGGCTGTTTCAAGTTTCATACCCCATCCGCCAGCTTGCCATAAAACATTTACCCGCTTGTTACAACTTATTCTGACTTATTCCAAACTTAACTTTTGATGATATCATCCAGCATTGAATCAGTCTGTTACTTTGCCCTCGGAATCATAATAATTTCGACAATATGCAAGAACAGATTACATTCAACGACCTTCCCATGATGGTCTCACAGGTGCTCAGCAAAGTGGAGCGGCTTGAACGTGTAATTGAAACCATCAGAGAACGGATAGACGGCAATTCCACATCTTCAGCCGAACATATTCCAATGACTATTGACGAGGCATGTGACTTCCTGAAGATGAAGAAATCTACAATGTACTATCACGTAGAACGTGGAAACATCACAGTCACCAAACGAGGAAAAAATTTCATTTTCTTCAAAGATGAACTTGTACATTGGCTTGAAGGCGGCAGGAAGAACCAGGAAAGCTGCTTGAATCCAGACGAAGAGAATGACATGCGCCTGGCTTCATTCAGACGAAAACCCAAAGGACTCTATCGAAGATGACTCAGCCCTGCCCACGATGCGCCCATGCCAAATTTCTGTGACTTTCTCCTTGCCAGCCATTGGCATCGCTTTTGTCCATCACGTCTCGGCCTTTCGTGCAAGCATGAAAGCCTTCGCAGTATTGGACAATGACCAGTGAGAGTCGCCGAGAAACTCTGTGATGTATGTACTGGAGAATGCAAGTCTGACAACAGGCATGCCTTCTCTTTTCCGTACATATAACACGGAGTTTCTTTTTCGACGACACTCACAGGTCACCACCATACAATGGCCTGGCAGGCAGATTCATTGTTGGCATGGACTGCATCACCACCCTCATTCATCTGAAATATAATAGCTTCATATGAGATTGCTTTATTTTCTTGTAGCGATGTAGCGAAGCACGAACAACCCCATTTTTCTTTTTAAATATCAGCGACTTACGCTTCGCTACATGGTTTATTTCAGGTTTTGTTTCGCTACAAAAAACAGGGGCGGCCTGCCAAAGGTGACCCCTGCATTGTTTTATTAAAAACTAGTCGTATGAAATGAAAAAAGTTAGTTGGTGTTTGTATTGCTGCGATTATCTGAACTCATTACACTTTGGACAGTACCAGTATGATTGCTTCTTCTTTTTACTATACACGCTTATCAGCGGCAGACCGCATATCGGGCAAAACTTGATGACAGGCTTCATCCGCAGGTCCGCATAGAAGATTGGTTTCATGGTAGTCGGATGCACACAAGAATTCTCCTGACAGATCCAGAAGTGCTTCTTGGTCTTCGGGGAATACTTGCGCACAAGCGTTTTACGATGGCATACAGGACATTCCCTATTGGGAACTTCCTGGTCTTCAGCTGCCTTGAACGTCAATGACATATGAGGGGAGCTCTCTTCTGCGAACTTAATGTTTTCCCGAACCATCCTCTCGGTCTGCTCCATAAAGTCACCTAACCCCATCTTGCCATCAGCAATAGCCGAGAGATTATACTCCATTTCTGCCGTAAGGTCGGGCTTGGTCAATGATTCGTGAATGCTCTCGATCATCGCCATACCGAAGTCAGTCGGAACGAGTTCCTTGCCCTTTTTCTGAATACAGGGAAACGAATGAGACTTTCCTGACGATATGGCGAGCAAGTCAGCAATGATGCTATCACGAGTTGCCGGCGTTCCAATGCCTTTGCACTCCTTCAGTTTCTCTCTGTTAGGATTGTCTGGGTTGACAAAACGCCAGATATTGGTCATCGCTGCCAGCAGCGAGCCTTCCGTAAAACGCTTAGGGGGAGAGGTCTTTTTATCCTCTATAATATATACAGGTATAGGAAACTCATCGCCAACCACAAGGTTTGGAATGTCTTTGACTTCATCCTCCTTGTCATCCGACTTCGCAACGCTTCGCCATCCTGGACTGACAACTGCCTTGCCTGCTCCTGCGAACATACGTCCGTGAGCCTCTATTTCGTATTTGATGGCGTTGTATTTACAAGGGGGAAAGAACTGGATGATGTATCGCATGGCTATCATGTCATAGATCTTGCGCTCCCATTCGTCCAAGTCTTTTGGGACAACTCCAGTAGGTATCAGCGCATGATGTGCGCTGACCTTGCTGTCATTGAAGCAGCGACTCGTAATTGTGGAGTCGGCATGGAGTACAGCCTCCATGCCATAATCGCCAAGGGATTTCAAGATTCGGGCACCATCCTGGTGTTGGCTTGATGGGATGTAATTACAGTCAGAACGCGGATAGCTCACGAACTTCTTTTCATACAAGGACTGGACCCTTGCAAGCACACTCGACGGAGACATGCCATAACGCTTATTGGCTTCCACCTGCAAAGTATCGATGGAGTAAGGCAATGGCGAACTTTCTGTCTGGCTACGCTTCTCGCAGTGGGTGACCCTTGCGGTTTTATTTTTGATTTCTTCCTTGATCCGCTCCAGATATTTCCGGTCAATGATACGCCCTTCGCAGTCAGTCGGAGCGTCTGCTGATGGTGTCAATGTTGCCGCGAAGGGGATGCCGCCCTTTGAGAGGTTGACCTTCAATTCATAGTAGTTGATGGAATGGAAATCTTTTATCTCCTTTTCCCGATTGACCACCAAAGCAAGCGTGGGTATCTTCACGCGCCCTACACGCCAGACACAACCATTCCCGCCTGTCCTGGCACTGATCGTATATGCCCTCGACAGATTGATGCCTACTAACCAGTCTGCCCGTTCACGCCCCATGCCTGCATGGTACAATGAACGGAACCGTTCATTCGGCACGATATTGTCAAACGCCCGTTTCATACTGTCGTTGTCTTTGGCATTGATGAGAATGCGCTGCACATCCCCCTTATAGCCTACATATTCCAATATTTCGTCAATCAGCAACTGTCCCTCACGGTCGGGGTCGCCGCCATTGACTACGACATCCGCCTTCTTCAAAACAGTGCGGATATACTCAAATTGTCCCTTGGCTGTTGGCGAGGGGAGTTTCTTCCATTCTGTCGGGAATATGGGATATTTCTTAAAATCAGCATATTCCTTATCATAGTCCTCAGGCATAGCCGTCATCAAAATGTGGCCAAACGCCCATGTCACGATGACATCATCTTTCTGGTAGCAGTGCTTGCTCCGACAGGCGGCATAATCAGTCCACAAGTAAGATGCTATAGCTGTGGCGATGTCCGGCTTTTCTGCAATATAAACTGTCATAACGATTCTGTTTACAGGTTCCTTTGAATGATATTTGGTGACTGGTGTCTTGTGCGGACCATCGTTGGGTATTCCAGCTCCACATTGTACATGTGGAGAATCCTGTAGATGTTGCTCTTCCCGTGATAGCCCGTCCTTGACATGATTTCCTTGATGCTGTAACCCGCATTGTACATATTGATGACCATGCGGTATTTCTTCAGTTTCTTCTCCTGGTGCTTATCTGCAATGAGTTCCGCCTCAAAGTCATCAAAACCTTCATCACGCTTGTCTGTACGCACATTGACAATGGCAGAGAGCACATTCCTGGTGCTGCCATTTGGGAACAACTCATCGGAGGTGTCCAAACCATCGAACAAAGAAATAATCCGAATGTGCCGACTTAGGCAGTATTTCAGGAAAAACACCAGATCCGTGTGATTCTTGAAGGCATTGTCAAATGACAGAAGCACCGCTGCGTCGCCTTCATTGAGTTTGCCGAGAAAACACTTCCATTCAAGACGATCATTGTCATCCTTGTCCTCAATATGGATAGGGGAACATTGAAGCTGTTTCATCTTTGAAACCCCCACTTCAATATTATCAACATATTGAGCATTATTTATATAGCCGACGCGACTCATATTGTACCTATTGCTGCAAATATTGAGCGCAAAGTTATATTATAATTATTTAATAGACACTTTATTTGTCAACTTTAACACTTTGTTTTGCAATCAAATAAGCAATTTGGTTCTGTTTGGTTCTATTTCTCAATAAAATGATACCAATAATTAAAATATTAGGAAATAATATCAATATTTTGAGCAAAACACAGTAGTTTTGCATCCTGTAAATCAACCCAAACATATTTATAAGGATATGATCACATTTAACACGTTCAAAAAATCAAAACATTTGACATTAAAACTATGTTTATTATGCCTGACGGTTTTCCTGTTTTCATCATGCTCCAGTGATGACAAACTTGATTTCAGATCTTCAAATGATGCGTTAAGAGCATATCAGGATTATCTGAGTTCCGTCAAAGAAACAAAGATCTGCAACACTTCATCATTCTGTAAAGAAATCAAGGTATGGAAGGATATCTCAGATACCGTTTACCACTTTCTGATGAAGGATTCCACATTCATTAAAGACTTACATTGTGCAAATGACTATGCATCAATCCACGACTCCATTCGTTTTGAGTTTCTCAGACTGACTGAGACATGGCGGTACTCATACGAGGATGTTCTGCAAATCAAGGAGCAGACATCCATATTCCATGAGGACAATGAGCTGCACGAGGCCGTCATTGAAGCGCAGCCTTTCTTTGTCGTATTAGACAGCCTTCCTGTCATAGAATCCAACAAGAAAGATATTCTTTCTCAATATCGTAGCCTACTGAAGCACACCATACAATCCGGCATCCATGATAAGGCTGCCATGCTTGACTTCATCGGCAAGGAGGATATTTTGTTCCGCTCATTCCTGATTCACATCTATGAGATGGATAACGAGCCGTTATCTGACATCACACAAGAAACGGAACGGATTTGCCGGAACATCTTTATTGCTGCGAAAAACGGAGAGATTGCTGCACGAGACGCCATGGTCTATATGTCTATGCGGACGGTCAGACGGCTTTTGCAAAACTCCACCGCCTGCATATCGGACATCAACAGTCAGAAGACAATGAGCAAGGCACAGGGAAATGCCTATCTCTGGATGATTATTCAGCCGTTCATCAGCATTGACCAGTTTTCGATCGCCACACTCACGCCACAGGAGCATAGTCATTTCAACAACATCATCGCACAACTGCCGAAGTCGGTCAAATTTGCCAAGACATTCGGCATTGACCAACGTGCCTTAAACTATCTCCTTCCTCAACAACTCTTGAAAATGTATGTATTAACACTCTAAATATTCAAGGATATGATTAAAGACGAAGTAACCAGATTTATGGCCTTAGCTCCGCTCATGCTGCCAAAGTTGATAAAAAACACGACAGCCGAAGAAACGGACATCACAGACGATTCCGCCATATTGTATTTCACATTGGAGGAGGCATTGCCAATCAGCCTCGTGATGGATATGCTTGAAGATGACATGGAACTGTCGCTGCTTTATCATGGCACAAGTAAGGACAACGCAAAGCTGCATCATTGCTGTTTCTTTACAGCCAATGGAAAGAACATGTTTAAGTTCAACATGGTCTCAGATAACCATGAATATGTCAGTGACCTGACCATTTCCATTTTTGACTCACTTGACACGATGGAGAATGAGCTGGAATCAGATCTGACGTCACATGCCAAAAGTTTCGACTTCATACAGGCCATGGAGGTTTCTGAAGTGCTTGGCTTATTCTGTCTGTTGGAATGAGAACAGAACTCCTATATAAGATAGCCGACATGATCAACGCCAACAGCACGAAATACCGTGCTGTCATCCCTCGCGCTAAAAGGCAGTATATGACACAACAGGGCAAAATCCTTGTCAAGTCCACTTGTCTTGTCCTTAATGTTATGGTGACGACCCGACCGAAGAACCATGTGAATCGGAGCATCTGGAACATTTATGAAAATGACATTGACAGAATTATCACAAAAATCAGTCGCAGGGATAAGGCGTTTGCACAGCGGATTGACAATGGTGAGCCGACCCTGTTTGACATTGAGGTCATCGTGCGTCGGGCATCATTCCAAGCGCTTAAACTGAAGCTTGTCAGTACGGCCTACGACATCTACTCGGAGAACAGTTAATTCCATATTATCCGTATTACCTGTATTATTAAAATCACATATGGTAGCAAAGATCTTATTCTTCGTATTTCCCTTATTACTGATATTGCTTCCTTTTTTGCTTTATCGGAAATACAAACCACCGTACATCAAGGTATGGCTTCGCTTGGCATTCGACAACAATGCCAGAAAGATGGCAACGAATATCACACAACTCGTGCTCATTTTCTTTCATGTAACATACTTCGCAGTCTTTCCCGAAGACTACGGTTTTATCTTTTCCTCCTTCATTGTATTCTTCATGTTTGCAACCAGAACATCTGTCCGGCTGATGCTCGCCACCAGACGGAATAAGGTCTTGTATCGGCTCCTGGCCATTGCAAGCGTGGCTCTGCTATTCGCACCTCACACATTCTCGACTTCTTTCTCTTTGGCATTGATTCTGGAATGTGCAACATTCTTTCCATCCAAGGAATCTGAGGACTTCCAGGAGAAGCATCTTAATGAGGAAGGAATGGACAAGAAATTCGTAGACTCCTATTTTAGTTGAAAATAAACATTAACAATAATAAAACCAATTCGTCATGAAAAAGAATCAGACAAATAGAACCATCCACAAGATGACGTTTGACATAACTCTTCTGGATATCCTTAAAACGAAAGACAATCACAAGCTGTCTCGTTTTGACGCATTCATGTGGTTAACTGAGCATATCCTTAATGGATTTCTTTGTTCCCAAGAAGAAGGCCAGTTACAACTGTACAAAGTCACAAACATTGAACTGGCAAAAAGATGGCATTGGAGCCGCCCAAGCGTCCAGAAATTTACTCAGGAACTCATCGATCTGGGTTTACTCAGACGGGAGCGTTTCGGCAAATATTTTGCCTATTCGCTGAGTGCCGAAGTAGAGAAATTTATCAAGTGAATTGATGGCATACTCTTCAATCTTCTCGAATATGAGCAGGCAGCCACAATCAAAGATCGGAACTTCACTCTCCCAAATGGGGAGATTGCTCCTCCGAACAAAGAGATATGATGTCGAACAAAAGGAAGGGAGTTTTATAAAAACTCTTAGCCTAATAAGAGTTAACATTCATTAACTCGTTAGGCTGCCTCTCCTGAAAGAGTTCCTACGGGGAGCAAGCTCAGGCAGAAGAGATTAATAGAAACAAAAAATGGCAGAAAAGAAACAAGTAATGGATGTGCGTCCAAACAAGGATGGCATATCAAAACAGGAAAGCAATGAGCAGCAGCGCAACTGGTCAGAAAACCTTTGGGACAGAAAATCCAAAGACAGCCTCGCCAATTACGACCCGACTCGTGCCCATCTGAATTTCGAGGTCACAAAAGGAGGACGGGTCCAGCCGATAGACAAGTCCAAGAGCATTGACGAGAGGATGAATGACATCCTCAACTCACGTGGTATCATGAATCCGAACGCAAGGGCTAAGGCACGCAGAAAGCAGCGGATCCTTGCCCAGATGATATTCGGCGGCAGTAGAGGGCGCATGTTGGAATTGGCTTTTGGAAATCAGGACGTAAATCTCAATAAAGGGGCGGACAACTCAAAACTGACGAGAAGCAAAGACATGGAGAAATGGGCGACTGAAGTCTATGGCTTTGTTGCCCGAAAATTCGGCGAGGAAAACATCGTCAGTTTCTACGTTCATTTGGATGAAACAAATCCTCATTGCCACTGTACCGTCCTTCCCATTGACGAAATGAACCATCGGATTTCATGGACAAGCGTTTTCGGGAAGAATCCCATGGAAGAGAAAGCAACTTTTACACGACTTCACAATGAGCTGTACGAGGAAGTCAACAGACACTGGGGGCTTGAACGTGGCAGCAATAAGGCGGAAACAGGCGCAAGGCATCGCTCGACAGAGGAATACAAACGTGACCTCATCAACCAGGTGCAGCAGTTGGAGAATACTAGAGAAGGATTACAAAGACAGATTCGTAGAGCCGAGATCAAACTGAAAGGATTGTCCACGATGATAGCGAACTTACAGACCCGGAAAGAAAAAATAAACGAAGAAATAAAACTTATCGCTCAGCAACTTGGAGAGGACGGACAGGACAAGGAGCAGTTAGCCAATCGCATGGAAGAGCTCCGTAAACAGATGGAAGACATCGATCAGAAGATGGCGGACAAGCAACGGATGCTGGACGAAGCGGAATCTGAACTATCGAATGCCAAAACGGAACTTGAAAAAATGAAGCAAGCCCATAGCAAAATGTCTAGATTCATCGGAGATGACATTGACAGAAAGGCTGAAATAGTTCACTCAAACATCAATGCCACGTATTATAAGATGATGGCTTCTTCGATGGAGCCTCTTTTGCCTACCCTCAATGCGGAACAACATGAGATTTTAGATAAGTCCGGCTTCTTTGACCTCAGAAACAATTCTCAACACATCATCAACTGCGCCCTTCTGTTGGCCATCAACTACATCAGTCAGGCCACGACCTATGCAGAGTCTTGTGGCGGCGGAGGCAGCGGTAATATGTCTGGATGGGGACGAGACAAGGATGACGATGATGAGCGCTGGTGGATGAGGTGCATCCTACAGGCAGCCGCAATGGTCAGACCTGCGGGTCGAAAAATCAAAAGAAGCAGATAATCATCAATATGAGTAATACAAGTCATATCAGTATCATTAGTAATATCAAAATCAATTACATCATGAAGAAAAGTATTCTGATTTCACTTTTAGCCTTGTCCATGGCGACAAGCGTCCACGCAAGTATGATTGACAGCCTTCAACGGGTTACAGTTGACAACCCAGATTTACATCGTCTGACTCCGACATTGACGACTGACTATGTACAGCTGGGCATAGCAAGTCAGCACTGGTTTGTTGGTGCCCAAGGTGGTGCATCGGCATTCATTGGGAACCCGATAGGATGTGGCGACCTGTTCGACCGCATCATGCCTTCATTCAATGCCTATGTAGGCAAATGGATCACACCTGCTGTTGGTGTGCGATTAGCTTTTCAGGGATTTAAGTACAAGAACAGTAACCTAGACATGGGTGACTACCAGTGAGAGTGTAAATTGAACTGTGTCATGAAAGAATAAACAATAAAAGTTATCTTTGC
>CALEJB010000008.1 GCA_937898675.1 uncultured Prevotellaceae bacterium | reverse complement strand
TTTATGTTGTTTGAAAAAATGTGTACCTTTGTGGTAAACAACAATCAGCAATGAAAATGAATATCAAAATATACCTTATCATACTTGCAACAGTGTTGGGTGTCCTGACGGTCTTTGCCCGCGCTATTGACAACAAGACGTTTAAGCAATATTATAACCTTACTCCCGCAGAGTTTGAAGACCAACTAAATGACTATATTGAGCACAATCAAATAGACAGCGCCATGTTGTGCGCCGATATACAAGCCAACAAATATGACAATAAAAAATTAACAACCGATGAAGTTGAGGCATGCTGTGGAGCATTTAGGTATATTAGCTTTGAATATCTTCAACATTTCTACAACTTCCAAACTGCTGCCGAAAATCTGCTGAAAGCGGAACAAATTGCTAACAAATACGGTTTTATCACACTACGGGAACAAGTAGCAGTTGATAAAGCAATTTTGACTGCCACGCAAAACGACCTGGTAAATAACTTTGACTATAATGAAGATGTGATAGACGATTTCAAGAAAGCTTTCGACCTTGCCATTGAACAAACCACGTCAGATAATACAGAAAGTAACCGGATTATTATTGAAACCGCAGTATCCAATCTGCTATACCTTTCCATCAAGTTTGATAAAACCGATAATGTGGCAACAGAGATCCGATCTTATCGAGAGGCACAAAAGCGATATGGCACCAGCTGCAATTTTGCCGAGGTGATGTGCTATGCAATTGACTATTACAACGTCGGCGATTATGAGAAAGCGATTAAAATTCTGCAGATACCATTAAGCCGGCCAAGGGCTTATAGTGAACATGACTATAGTCATGCTCAAGTTATGCTCAAAATCGCCAAATATGCAGTTCTGCTCAAAGGCGGCAAGCGGGCCGAGGCATTGAAACTATTGCTACAACATGAGCAGTTGCTACGCGATAACGAGATAACATTTGAACAGTTAGAAGCCTTGCAACTCATCTGGCAGCACTATGAGGCGGACGGCAATAAAGCGATGGCCGACAAATATGCCCTGCAATACTATATCGCAAAGGACGAGTTTATCAACAAGAGCAAGATGGGCAAGATTGACCAGGCGAAACTCAATGTGGAACTGGAGCAGACGCGCGAGCGCATCAGCGAGATGAGTTACCGCCAGCGCATGCAGACCATCGTGCTGTGGAGCGCCATCATCATCGCGCTGCTGGCGCTGGCGCTGCTGGGCGTGCTGTGGGTGAACTACCGCAAGACGCGCCGCACCAACCGCCTGCTGTATGAAAAGAATGTCGCCCTGCTCGCCGCCAACCAGGAACTGCGGCCTGCCTCGGCAGTCGCCGCCACTACGCCCGACGAACTTGACGAAACTGATGAGGCTGATGAACCCGCCGAAGCCGCCGAGAAACCCGCTAACGGCAAGCCCACCCAGGCCGACCGCGAACTGCTGGAAAAGATTAAGGAAACGCTGGCGACATCAAGCGAGGTGTTTGACGACGGATTCTCGCGCCAGCGCCTTGCCGAACTGGTGGGCGTGAACAGCAAATATGTGTCGCGCGCCATCAACTCGTGCAGCCAGGGGAACTTTAATGTGCTGTTGAACGAATACCGCATCAAGGAGGCGTGCCGCCGCCTGATGGACGCCGAGCACTACGGCGACTACACGATTGAGAGCATCGGCAACAGCGTGGGCTTTAGGTCGCGGGGCTATTTTGCGGCGGTGTTCAAGGACATCGTGGGCCTGACGCCCTCGGCGTTCCAAAAGATGTGCCGCGAAGGCAAAACGCCCAACGCCTGACGACGGCATTGGCCTGCATGGCGCATAGCAAGGGTACCCGATTGCGGATGCCCCATTAATCTTTCATCAAAAATCGCGGCGTAGCCGCCTCGCGTCAGTACTGGAACTCGGTGTCGATGACCTGGAACTCGGTGCGGCGGTTGATTTGGTCGGCGGCCTTGCGGTCCTCGTCGCTCAAGGTCTTGATAAATTCCTCGGTGAGCGTCACGCCCTCCTCAAACTGCGGATACTGGGCGTGGATGCGCTTGGTCACCGTCTTGGGTCGCGACTTGCCGTAGCCCTGGGGGCGCAGGCGCTCCTTGGGTATGCCGTTGGCGATGAGGTAGTCTACCACGCTCTGGGCTCGGCGCTGTGACAGGCCGTCGTTGTACTTGTCGGTGCCGATGCGGTCGGTGTGCGACGCCATCTCGATGACGATGTTGGGGTGGTCCTTGAGCAGCATCACCATGCTGTCGAGGGCGAGTTTGGACTCGTCGCGCAGCACGGCCTTGTCAAAGTCGTAGAAGATATTCTCGATGACCTGGGCCTTGAACATGGCGCTCAGGATAAAGTCCACATTGTACTCGGCGTCCTCCTCGGTGCTGTCGCTCTCAAACTCCTGGCGGTTGTTCAGATAGCCGTCGGCGCTGGCCAGCATGGTGTACTTGACGCCTCGCTGCAGGTCGAAGCGGAACGAGCCGTCGGGCTTGGCGGCGGTCTTTTGATTGCTGCCGTCGTCGCCCACGATGCGTATGGTGGCGTTGGGCACCGGCTCGTCGTCCTTGTCCACCACATAGCCCGAAATCCAAATCTGCAGGTCGGGCTTGACGAAACTGAAGATGTGGTCATAGCCGCGCGCGTCGCCGCGGTTGCTGGAGAAAAAGCCGCTCTCGCCCTTGCCAAAGGTGATGCCAAAGTCATCGCCGGCCGAGTTCATGGGCACGCCCATGTTCTGAACCACCCACTTGTCGGGGGCAGCGGGGTCGTCGCCCTGCTGGCGGGGCTGCAGGGTGGCCGTATAGAGGTCCAGGCCTCCCATGCCGGGATAGCCGTCGCTGGAGAAACAGATGACGCTGTCGGTGCGCACATTGGGGAAACGCTCGTTGCCCGGCGTGTTGATGGACGGGCCCAGGTTTTCCAGCGTGCCGTGCTTGTCCTTGATGTCGATGCGCCAGATGTCGGTGCCGCCCTGGCCGCCCGGCATGTCGCTGGCAAAGTAGAGCCACTTGCCGTCGGGGCTGACAAAGGGGTCGCTGTAGTTGCTCAGGGTGTCGGCGGTGATTTCAAACTTTTGCGGCGCGTTCCACTTGGCCTCGCTGCGGCTGCTGGTGTAAATCTCGACCGTGGTGGGCCAGTCCTGCCTCACGGCGCGCGCCAGATACATTGTGGTGCCGTCGGGGGTAAAGGCGGGCGCTCCCTCGTCGTGCTCGGTGTTCAAGCCACCCTCCACCACCTCGGGGCGCGTCCACTTGCCGCTCTCGTCCTTCTTGCTCCAGTAGATGTCACCCTTCTTGGTGCCGGTAATCTCGCTGCGCAGTTCGCCGGTGGATTTCTCGTTGGTGGAGGTGAAATAAATCTGCTCGCCATTTTTGTCCAGGAACTGCGGCGCATAGTCGGCGCGGCGCGAGTTGAACATCTTGTAGGGCTTGACGATGTAGCGCGAGCCGGCCTCCTTCCACTCGGGGGCGAGTTCACAGCCGCGCACACCCAGCAGCGCCTCGCGGTCGCCGGGGAACATGTCGAGGTAGGCGCGGTAGTTCTTGACGGCCTCGTTCCACTGGCCCTCGAGTTGCTGCGACTGGGCCAGGCGCAAGAGCGTCGTGGAGTCCTCATACTCGTAGCGAATGGCGTTCTGGAACGCCGCGGCGGCGCGGTTGCCCTGTCCGAGTTTGAGGTAGCACATGCCCATCTGGAAGGCGACCTCGCCGCGTATCCAACTGTCCTGCTTCTGGTTATAGTAGTTGTAAACCTTGCGGTACTGGGTGGCGGCGTCAAAGTACTCGCCGCGGTCATAGGCCTCGTCGGCCAGACGCAGCGACGGTCCCTTGCACGACGCCAGCGACAGCGCCAGCGACGCCATCACCATGCCCACAGTGATGTAGAGTATTCGTTTCATGAAACAATAGTGATACTATTCCCTTATAAAACGAGCCGCCACCGTGAAATATTGTATAATTGGGCGGTTAGTCCTTGTAGGAGCGCTCGATGGTCATCTGGGGCTTGTCGTCGAGGGTGATGGCCACGCGCGTGTAACGGCCGTGGGTGTCGATGGCGTAGTCAAAGGCGCGCTTGTGCACCACATCGCTGCCTTTCACCTCCTCGATGGAAATCAGGAACTTCTTGCCGGTGGCAGTGTCCAAGTCGTAATGGTAGCGGAAGACCCTGTCTCCCACCTCCTCGCGGATGATGTAGCCGTCCTTGTAGAGCCATGTGTGACGGGGCTGCCCCTCCTGGGTGACGACACGCTTGGTCAACTGGCCGTTGTCGTTATAGGTAAACTCCTGGCGGGTGCCGTTGTCGCCCTTGAGCGTCACGCGGCGGTCGCCGGCATCATAGATGGAAGCATAGTTGATGGCCTTGCCGCCCTTGCGCTGGCTGGACTTGAGGGTGTGGCCGTGCAGGTTGTCGTAGGCATAGGCATAGTCCACAGTCGCCGTGCCCTTGGCACCCTGAATGACGCTCTGGACCAGCAATCCCTGAGCGTTGAACAGGAACACATTGTTGCGCACCGTGCCATCGGCCAGCGTCACCCGTTCGTCAACGCGCCCCGCGGTGCCGTTAAAGCCCAAGTCCAGGTGCTCGATGCGGTAACTGCTGGTGGGATTATTCACCAGGTTGGCATAGAACAGCCTGATGCGCGGCTCGTAGGCCCGCACGGTGTCGAGATAGGCCGAGAGGCGCTCGAGCGAGGTCTTCTCGTTGCAGTAGTCGCTCACGATGGCGGCATCGCGCAGTTTGCGGGCCTGCTCGGTGTAGCACCCTGCCGGGTACTGCAACAGGTAACTCTCCCACGCCTCGACGGTGGCGGCGGTGCGCGCCTGGTGGTAGGCCGCGCGCTCGTCATTCTCCTGTGCCACAGCGCCCGCGGCGGTCAGCGCGACAGCCAGTGCCAGCAATATAAATCTTTTTATCATGGTTGTGCCGTGTTTTTGAAATTGGTGACGGCAAAGATAATGATTTTTTTTGATTCACGAATTTTTGGCAACATTTTCGGCGCATGGGTGCCAAAAAACGCACATTTTGCTCCTGTGATGATGCGATGTTGCCGATTTTTACTTATCTTCGCAGTTTGTAAACTACTAATCATCAAATATACCTAAAACCAACCAAACATTATGAAAGACGAAGAAACGATTGTTCAAGAACCCGTCAACGAGGACATTTCCTTGGCGGAAAACGCCTTTCGCGAGTTGAAGGACGGTGAGAAGTATGTCCCCATCCTCAAGCCCGACCGCAGCTATCCCGAAATCACGGGTTACTCGGTGTCGCTGGGCCTGATCATGGCGGTCATCTTCAGCGCCGCGGCCGCTTACCTGGGCCTGAAGGTGGGCCAGGTGTTCGAGGCCGCCATTCCCATCGCCATCATTGCGGCGGGCATCGGCGCAGTCACCAAGCGCAAAAACTCGCTGGGTGAGAATGTGATTATCCAGAGTATCGGCGCCGCCTCGGGCATCGTGGTGGCGGGTGCCATCTTCACGCTGCCCGCGCTCTACATCCTGCAGGCCAAGTACCCCGACATCACGGTGAACTTCCTGGAAGTGTTCCTGAGTTCGCTGCTGGGCGGCGTGCTGGGCATTTTGTTCTTTATCCCCTTCCGCAAGTACTTTGTGAGCGACCAGCACGGCAAGTTCCCGTTCCCCGAGGCCACGGCGACCACCCAGGTGCTGGTGAGCGGCCAAAAGGGCGGCAAACAGGCTGTGCCCCTGCTGGTTGCAGGACTCGTGGGCGGTCTGTATGACTTCTTGCTGTCCACCTTCAAGTGGTGGAGCGAGGTGCTCACCACCCAGGCCATTCCCGCGCTGCAGAACCTGACGGACCACTTTAAGATGATTTTCAAAATCAACACCGGCGCCGCTGTGCTGGGCTTGGGCTACATCATCGGCCTGCCCTATGCCTTCATCATCTTTGCCGGCAGCGCATTCATCTGGTGGGTGATTGTTCCCCTGCTGGGTATGAGCCCCGAGTGGGCGGCAATGGCCCCGGATGACATCTTCAAGAACGGCGCACGCTACATCGGCATTGGCGGCATCGCCATGAGCGGCATCATCGGCATCGTCAAGTCGTGGGGCGTCATCAAGAGCGCCGCAGGCCTTGCCGGACAGGCCTTTAAGGGCCAGAAGCAGGAAAAGGTGGAGCGCCACCAGCGCGACATCTCAATGAAGATTCTCGTGTTTGCCCTGCTGGCTGCCATGGCAGTGACCTTTGTATTCTTCTATGTAGGTGTCATCCACAACTTCTACCAGACGGTAGTGGCCTTCCTGGTAGTGATGGTTATCGCCTTCCTGTTCACCACCGTTGCGGCTAACGCCATCGCCATTGTGGGCAGCAACCCCGTGTCGGGCATGACCCTCATGACCCTCATCATTGCCAGCGTCATCTTTGTGGCCATCGGCCTCAAGGGCTCGCAGGGCATTGTGGCGTCGATGGTGATTGGCGGCGTGGTGTGCACTGCGCTGTCGATGGCCGGCGGCATGGTCACCGACATGAAGATTGGCTACTGGATTGGCAACACCCCCGCCAAACAGCAGACGTGGAAGTTTGTCGGCACCCTCGTGTCGGCAGCCACCGTGGGCGGCGTGATGATTATCCTTAACAAGACCTACGGCTTCACGGGCGAGAACGCCCTCGTCGCTCCCCAGGCTAACGCTATGGCGGCGGTCATCGACCCGCTGATGATGGGCGGTGAGACGCCGTGGCTGCTCTATCTGGTGGGCGCCATCCTGGCACTGCTGCTCAACTGGCTCAAGGTGCCCGCACTGCCCTTCTCGCTGGGTATGTTCATCCCCCTGCAGCTCAATGCGCCGCTGCTGGTGGGCGCCATCATCAGCTGGTTTGTCGGCAGTCGTAGCAAGGATGAGGCCGTGAACAACGCCCGCAAGGAGCGCGGCACGCTGCTCGCCTCGGGCTTCATCGCCGGCGGCGCCCTCATGGGCGTGGTGAGCGCAGCGATGCTCTACTTTGGCTTCCAGTACACCAGCCCGCTGAGCGAGACCGTGAGCAACTGGCTCGCCATCGTCATGTATGTGGCCCTGATTGCCTTCCTCGCCATCTCCTGCCTCAGAGCCAAGAAGGATTAATCACCTCCACTTGTGACTTACCTCTCGCCCCTGCGCGAGTGATGCCACAACACACACAACGGGGGCCTGCCGCGGCAGGTCCCCGTTTTAGTTTATCCTCCTCCGCCCCATGCGGGGAGGGGCGGGCGGTGTCGTGGTTTACTTCATCACCTTGGCCGCGCTGGTGGTGCCGTCGGTGTAGGTGGTAACAGCGATGCAGATGCCGTTGGCCT
>CALEJB010000007.1 GCA_937898675.1 uncultured Prevotellaceae bacterium | reverse complement strand
CTCGAACACTCAAAGCAACTTTCTATTTGGGAGTAATCTTATCCCGAACTGGGGTCATTTTCTATTCTCAAGCAAGAAAATGAGGATTTTTTGACCATTTTTAGGCAGAAATTAACAAATATGGGACAGTCTAGCGAGAAAAAACAAGACCGACGCATAAACTGCATCGGCCTTGAAGTCATTGAGTCGGGGTGAGAGGACTCGAACTTCCGACCTCCACGTCCCGAACGTGGCGCGCTAACCAACTGTGCTACACCCCGAAGCTCTTTGAGCGGTGCAAAGATACTGCTAAATTTTGGAAATCAAGCAATAAAAAGAAAAAATATTTCTCTCTATTACTATAAACTCCTATCAATGAGCGAGTAACCAGTTGCTGGCGGCGCCGTAGGTTGCAGTGAGTTTGACATTGCCCTGATAGACGCCTTCCATCTCCTCGACGACGATGCGCTGCACCGTTTCCAGTTCGGCGGGGACGACGTCAAAGTTGAGTTCGTCGTGCACCTGCAAAATCATCCTGGACTGCAGGCCCTCTTGCTTGAAACGGTTGAAGATGCGCACCATGGCCAGCTTGATGACATCGGCGGCGGTGCCCTGCACGGGAGCGTTGATGGCGTTGCGCTCGCTGAAGCTGCGCACCACGGCGTTGCGGGAGTTGATGTCGGGCAGCATGCGGCGGCGTCCGTAGAGCGTGGTCACATAACCCTGCTCACGCGCCTGGGCGATGCAGCGGTCGATGTAGCCGCGCACCGTGGGGAAGGTCTCGAAATAACCGTCGATGAGGCGCTTGGCCTCGTCACGCGGAATGTTGAGGCGCTGCGCCAGGCCAAAGGCACTGATGCCGTACAGTATGCCGAAGTTGGCCGTCTTGGCCTTGCGGCGCTCATCACCAGTCACATCCTCGAGCGGCTTGTGATAGATGCGCGCGGCGGTGATGGCGTGGATGTCATGGCCGTGGGCAAAGGCGTCGAGCATCGTGCGGTCGCCGCTCATGTCGGCCACCAGGCGCAGTTCGATTTGCGAATAGTCGGCGCTGAAGAACACATTGCCGTCGGCAGGGATGAACGCGCGCCGAATCTCCTTGCCGTCGTCGGTGCGCACGGGAATGTTCTGCAGGTTGGGGTTGGTCGATGACAGGCGGCCGGTGGCGGTCACCGTCTGGTTATAAGTCGTGTGGATGCGGCCCGTGGCGGGGTTGATGAGTACCGGCAGGGCGTTGACATAGGTGGAGAGCAGCTTGCGGATACCGCGCAGTTCCAATATCTTGTCGACCAGCGGATGGCGGTCGCGCAGTTTCAAGAGGATGTCCTCGGTGGTGCTGTACTGGCCCGTCTTGGTCTTCTTGGCCTTGGGGTCAATCTTGAGGCGGTCGAACAGCACCTCGCCCACCTGCGCCGGCGATGCGGTATTGAACGGCGCGCCAGCCAGCCGGTGGCACTCGGCCTCAAGGCTGTCCATCTGGCCCGTGAGCGACACAGAATACTGCTTGAGTGCATCAACATCGATGCGCGCACCGGCCAGTTCCATGCTGGCCAGCACGGGGATGAGCGGCAGTTCTATCTCGGTAAAAAGTTTGGCCAGGCCTTGTTCGTCAAGCGCCGCGTCAAGGATAGCGGGCAGTTGAAGGGTAAGGTCGGCCGCCTCGCATGCCCAGCGGCACATCGCCTCGGGAGCGAGCTGATGCGGCTTGAGCTGGTCTCGGCCCTTGGGGCCCAGCAGGCTCTCGGGCGTGATGGCGGAGTAGTGCATCAGTTCATAGGCCACCTCGGCTGTCGAGTGGCCGCGCTCGGGCTGCAGCAGATAGTGGGCCACGGCGGTGTCGTAGTAGGGCGCCGTGAAAGCAATGCCATGGCAGTCAAGCGTGACCATCAAGCGCTTGACGTCACCGCTCACGATGCAGGACATGCCACCAAACAGCGGGGCAAGCGCCTTGAGCATCACCTGGTCGCCCCGGCAGAGGACAAACGCCGCCTCGTGCTCACGGGCACACAGGGCCACACCCATGATGCTTGCCTGCATGGCGCTGCTGCCCGTGGCCATCAGGCTCACGGCGACTCGCGGCTGGACGAGCAATTCGTCCACCAGCATTGCAGCCTCAATCGGTGTTGTAATGAGGCGATAGTTGCATTCCACCTCATCCAGCGACGAGGGTGCCTGAGGCACTGGGGCTGCGGCGGTGGCCGGCTCATCGAGGTCAAACAGCGACAACTGGGTGCCTGCCGCAGGCTTTGGCCTTTGGTGCTGTGGCACAGACGGGGCAGGCGGAGCGGAGACATTGAGGCCGACATTGGCCTCGCCCAGGTCAATGATGCGCTGGGTGAGGGTGCGGAACTCCAGTTCGCTGAACACCTGTCGCAGGGCATCCATGTCAACGGGCACGCGGCGCAGGGCTTGCTCGTCAAGGGTAACAGGCACGTCGGTGACGATGGTCGCCAGCCACTTGGAAACGCGTATCTGCTCGGCGTTGTCAATCACACGCTGCTTTTGCGCTCCCTTGAGTTCGTCGGCGCGGGCCAGCAGGTTCTCGACCGAGCCATACTGCTGAATCAGTTTCTCGGCCGTCTTGGGACCGATGCCGGGGCAGCCGGGGATGTTGTCGGCCGAGTCGCCCATGAGCCCCAGGATGTCAATCAACTGGCGAGGCGATTCGATGCCGTACTTGGCATTGACTTGCTCAACGCCCAGTATCTCACCCTTGGCGGGGTTGTAAATCTTGATATTGGGGGTCACCAGCTGGCCAAAGTCCTTGTCGCCGGTGACCATATAGGTAAAGAAACCCTGCTGCTCGGCCAGACGCGACAGCGTGCCGATGACATCGTCGGCCTCATAGCCCTCGACCTCAAAGACGGGGATGCGGTAGGCCTCAAGGATGCGCTTGATATAGGGCACGGCAACAAGGATGCCCTCGGGCGTCTTGTCGCGGTTGGCCTTGTAGGGTTCATAACTCTGGTGGCGAAACGTGTTGCCGCCCGGCGGGTCAAAGCACACGGCGATGTGTGAGGGCTGCTCGCGCTTGAGCAGGTCCTGCAGGGTGTTGACAAAGCCAAACACGGCCGAGGTGTCGATGCCGGTTGAAGTCGTCCGCGCGCTGCGCACCATGGCATAAAAGGCCCTGAAGATGAGCGCATAGGCATCAAGCAACAGCAGTTTCTTGGCATTGGGTACTGGTTCCATGAGCGATGAGTCTTTTGTTTGTACTTTGTATATATTCGGCGGCGGTTTGCAAGACAAATCCTTTTCACAACTCCATGCCGTCAAACAGCGTGGGCTGCGGCAGCAACTGGAAGGTGCGGCGGTGGTGCGGGGTGGCTCCGTATTGGGCAATGGCGGCGCGGTGGGCGGCCGTGGGGTAACCCTTGTTTTGGGCCCATCCATATTGCGGGAAATCCTGGTCCAGCCGGCGCATCAGCTCGTCGCGGTGCGTCTTGGCCAGAATGGATGCCGCGGCGATGCTCATCATCTTGCCGTCGCCCTTGACAATGGTGGTGTGAGGGATGCCCTGGTAGGGATAGAAGCGGTTGCCGTCAACGAGGATGCCCTGGGGGCGCACCTGCAACTGGTCCAAGGCGCGGTGCATGGCGGCAATCGATGCCTTGAGGATGTTGATGCGGTCAATCTCCTGAGGCGAGACCATGGCCACCGCCCAGGCCACCGCCTCGCGTTCAATGACAAGACGCAGTTGCTCGCGCTGGCGCTCGGTGAGCTGCTTGCTGTCATTAATCAGGTCGTTGTGGAAGTCAGGCGGCAAGATGACGGCGGCGGCCGTGACCGGCCCGGCAAGGCATCCGCGCCCCGCCTCGTCACATCCCGCCTCGATGCGGCCTTCTATCAAATAGGGTTGAAGCATGGCGCTTCGCTTAGTTAGGAGTTAGGAGTTAGGAGTTAGGAGTTAGAGGGGTCAACTCCTTGGCCATCACTCCTCACTGGTTATAGTTTACGCTCGATGACGTAGTCAAAGATTTGCTTGAACTGCTCAACCGTTTCGTCGGGTTGATAAGGCGTGAGCACCGCGAAGGCCTCGTCGCGCAGGCGCTCCATCGTCTGATAGGCATAGTCTATGCCGCCCGCTGTCTTGGCAAAGTCGATGAGGCGGTCAATGTCCTCGCTGGTGAGTTGCGGCTTGTTGACCAGCGCCACCATCTCGTCGTGCTCGGGCATATCGTCACGGCGCAAGGCATAGATGAGCGGGAGTGTCACCTTGCCCTCGCGCAAGTCGTTGCCCGTGGGCTTGCCGATGATGGGGTCGTGGAAGTAGTCAAAGGTGTCGTCCTTGATTTGGAAACAAAGCCCCAGCAGGCGTGCAAAGCGGCGCAACTCGTCGATTGCCGTCTGCGGCGCATTGCTCGCATAGCCGCCCACAGCGGCGCAGCACTCAAACAGCGAGGCGGTCTTGGCACGGATAATGGCCATATAAGTATCCTCGTCGATGCTGTGGTTGCGGGCAATATATACTTGGTCAATCTCGCCCAGCGACAAGTCGCTTCCCATGTCGGCCAGCGCGTCGAGTATGCGGCCGTCGCCGGTCTTGATTGCGCAACGCATCGCGCCAGTGACAAAGAAATCGCCCACGAGCACCGCCACATGGTTGTTCCACACGCTGTTGACGGTGGCGATGCCGCGGCGCTCCTTGGCCTGGTCGATGACATCATCGTGGATGAGCGTGGCGTTGTGCAGGATTTCGAGTGCAGCGCCCCCCAGCAGCGCCTTCTCGGTAATGCCGCCAAAGAACTTGGCGCTTAACAGGGTGACAATGGGCCGGAGCATCTTGCCCTTGCTCTTGAGGTACTGGGCCACGATGCTGTTGGTCAGTTGACTGCCGCTGGTCAAAGTCTGCGCGATGATTTCATTCATCGCGTCGAGTTGCGGCTGCAGCTGGGATTGGATATCTTGAAGCGAAATTGACATAGCATGCAAAATTAGCAAAAAATCTTGGAGCTTTAACACTTTTGGCGCGGAAAATCAAGAAACGCCCCAATTTTGCCCTGTTTAGCCGAAAACAGACAAGGGCGCGCCGTGTGGCGCGCCCTTGCCGTTGAGGCAACGATTGCCTCTTCACATCTTTCTATAAAATGATTACTTCATCATCACCTTTTGGGTGGTCGTGGTGCCGTCGTCATAACGGGTGACCACAATGTTGATGCCGTCAAAGGGATGGCGCGAGGTCATGCCCTGCGGATTGACATACATCACATCCATGACACCCCTGTTGAAGGCGAACTCATGCAGGCCGGTGGGAACGGAGCCTGGGAGCACACCGTCAGCACCGTTGTCACCGACGCCGCCGCCACCGCCGCCGCCAGCGGCCAACATGCTGCTGGCATTGTTGGCAACAAGGCGATAGTAGAAGCGTCCGTAGAAGGTGGGCGTCTCGTCGGCGGGAGTGTAGAAGCAGAATTCGTTGGGAACCCATACATTATCAGTAATGACGAAGTTCTCGGTACCGACAACGCCACTGGTGTTGCCATTCAAAGCCTGCTCACCCATATATTCAATGACTCGAGACTGGGCGCCCACGCCAACGACGTAAGGCACATATTCGCGCCAAGCGCGCACCTTGTAGGGCTCGTAGTGATAATTCTCGTTGTCGATAACAGGCACCTGGCAGTTGTTGAAATTGACCTGTGCAGTCCAAATCTTGTATTCGCCAGCCGTATATTTCTCCTTGGAAACATCGTAACCGACAGAGATATTGCAGCTTCCCAGCCGGCTCACCTTGATGGGCGAGCCATAGGTGCTGCCGCCGTTGGCCACAACCACGGGAGCGTAGAGGGTGTTGTCATCCTCAACAACGATATTGTCAGTCAGGGATACCCACACCTCGCTGGTGCTGGCGGGAATGTTAACGGCAGTTCCCTGAGTCCAATTGTTGTTATTGGCATTCTTGGAATAGGGGACATAACTGTTGGTCTGGCGGTCGGCGCGTGCCACAGCATCGTTCATGTTGCCGGTTGCCCAGTTGGAGGAACCAGTGCTCGATGCCTGCTTGTGATACAGGTGGTAACTGGTAACGCCCGTTTCCTTCTTGGCCAGCACATCCACCTGGGTGTTGGTGATGGGCTTAAGGCCGTTGTAGTAATCCACGTCGTTCTCAATCTGCTCCAACGTGTAGGGCGCCAGCACTTGTGCGTCGGTGTGCGGCACATCAACGGTGACCGTGTTGCTGATGAGCAAGTCGGCCTCGGGGTCGGTGGCGATGCCCGTGAGGGTAATCACCACACTGGTCGCGCCAGTGCTTGACAGGGTAATCGTGGCATTGGTAGTGCCGATGTCCACGGGGCTGAAGGTGACCGTGATGGTGCCGTTGTCGTTAATCTTGACAGGCGAAATGCTGAAGACGCCGCCCGCACCCGAGAGGGTGGCATTGATTGCGCCCGTGAGGTGCATGCCCGACACATTGATGGTAGCCGTCACGGTGCCGCCGGCAACCGTTGTCATGGTGAGCGATTCGGGATCGGCATAGATCACGGGGTCGGTGCGGCCCCAATGGTTCTGGATATATTGAATGCCGGCCAGGGCATTGATCTTGCCGTTGCCAAAGTGGGTGTGGTTGGAACGCGTGTCGGTCCACTCGTCGTGGATGGCCGTCTCCTTCATGATTTGCTTAATCTCGGAGTGGGTGAGCTGGTGCCCAAACTCGGTGGCTGCCTGCATCCACAGCGCCACAACGCCGGCAGCGGCCGGTGTTGCCATCGAGGTGCCCGACATCTCGCCATAGGGGGCCGACGAGTTATTAATGGTAACCGTGCCCTCATGGTCGCTGGTGTAGTGGTTGAAACCGGAGATAATCACCTCGCCGGGAGCCGAAATCCAGGGAACCATCACGCCCAAAGGACCTTGGCCCTCGACCGCATAGCTGGAGAAGTCCGAGATGTCGCCCACGCTGTTGCCGCCACTGCTGCGCGTCACATAGGAACCAATCGAGACAACATTGGACATGGTGGCCTCGTCGCCGGCGCTCATGTCATCGCTGCCGGTCTGCCAAGTGTGGCCAGAAGTCGAGGGCGTACCAGTCAAGTAGTTATAACCACCAGCCCAGATATCCATTACAGAACTGGTGGTGCCACGGGGATAGACCTCAAAGGCTAAATAATAACTGTTGCCTTTGGAAGCATAGCTTGCGTTCAGATAGAGCATTGCCTGATGCTTGTTGTCGGACTCCACATAGTCAAAATAGGCAAGAATGTTGGAGCCGAAATAGGTACTCGTATTCAATGTTGTGTTAGCGGTCAGTCCCGAGAAAGTCTGCACAATGGAACCATTGCTCTTGTTGATGACATACACATTCATGCCAACTCCGGTTGCCGATGTGTTACGAATCCATGCCGTCATCATCAGACCGCCGTAATAGGAAGGATATCCAGCATTCACCACCATTTGCTCGGGGCGCACGATGGTGCCCAACGGGCTGGACTGGGTAGCGGTGCCCTCGACATGCAGACCGCCGGCCGTTCCGCCAGCCGCCTTGCCGGCATCGTTGCTGGCAGCAAACAGGCAGACGCGGTTGGGATGACTGTCGCCAAAGTACTGGTTGATGACATCAGACACGTCACTGGTACCGTCGCGCGGTCCCCAGCCACTGCCCCAGCTGTTGGAAACAACGAGGGGCTTGTTCTGCTGGTTGGCATAGTTGACAACTTTTTGGAACGAGTTCATGAGATAGTTGGTGCTCAAGCCATTGACACCACACAGATACAGGTCGGCACCGGGAGCCATGCCGCCATAGGTGGCATTGGCATGGTTGTCGGTAACGGTGACATTGGTGACGCTCACGGTGACGCTCGAGCCGCCGGCAATGGAGCTGGTGTGGGTGCCGTGGTCACCGGTATCGTCGTCGGTGGTGGGCATGGTGCCCGAGCCGGTCCACTCGGTGGCGCTGCTGCCGTTATAGTTATAGACACGCACCACGCGGTTGGTGCCGTCGGCCTTCTTGAACGCCTTGTGCTGGTAGTCGATGCCAGTGTCAATTATGCTCAGGATTACGCCCGTGCCGTCATAGGTCTGCAACAGACCCGCGTTGCGGGCATCCTGGGAGAGTGTGAGCACGTCATCGACATTGCTCGCCTGGCGCGACAAGTTGGTCAAGGGGCGCATCAGCGTCGCCACATTCACGCGCTTCACGCCGGGAACGTCGGCCACCTCAAGAATCTTGTCAACTGGGATGTTGACGGTGACGAGCCCCTTGTCAAACTTGCACTGGACCTCGACGCCCAGCCGCTCAACTTCGGCCAGCGCGCGCTCGTCGGCAATGCGCAGCGTTGCGGCAATAAAGATCTTGCCGTCGATGGTATCAGGGCTGGCAATCATGCGCGGGCTGTAAAGGTGCCGCTCGATGCCGTTGGAGGTAATCACCTTGGGTTGCGCGGGCTCGTCAAATGTAATCTTGCCCGCCATCTCGTCAAGGAACATCTGGGTAGAGATGGACAGCTTGCCCTGTGCGGGCAGCGCCTGGCCCCAAATCGTCATGCCTACTGCCAAGAAACTAACCAGCAGCGCAAGACGTAAATTTCCAAATCGGTTGAATATCGTTTTCATATCTTCTTGATTTTTTGTCATTGAACGTTACTAATTAATTGATTGGCTTAATTGCCGTTGTACTCGCCGTACCAAACATCGATTCGGGTCAGATAGGGAGTATCGGCATTGCCGCCGGTCTGGGTGCATCCCTTGAACTCAATCACATTGCCGGAACTCTTGCCGGTAACATGGATGTAGCTGGGCTGGGTCTTACTAATCTGGTAAGGCGTGCCGTCAACCTTCAGATAATTGTTACTGGTGTTGTCCGAGCTATACCTGGTGACAACAAACGTGAGCGTGGCATTCGAAATGCCAGCGGGCACTGTGTAGCGGATGTAGTCACTGCTGTAGCTACCATTGCGAATAACAAAATAGTTTTTCTGAACATAGACACCCTGGCTGTTGCTCGACCATGGTCCGTCATTCAAAGTCTGCCAATTGGTTCCGCTGAACGACGACAACTGGAGCGAAGGATCAATCTGGTATGCTGAGGGTGCGGGCGGGTTGTAGTTCACATTGACAGCAACAGTCCGTGCGCCCGGGCTGGTGAGGGTGATGGTGCCCGTGGTGGCAGCGGTGAATTGGCTTTTGGCGGTGACCGTCACTCGCACATTGCCCCGCATGGCATCGGCTGCTGAGATAGAGGTAGGACTAACCGTGAAGTTGGCATCACCGGTGACGGTGACATTACCCAGCAAGTTGGTGCCGCTGGCATTAAAAGTTGCCGACAAAGAGTTATCGGCATCGATGGCCACCGTTGTGGGGGTAGCCGTGAGGACTGGAGTATTGGGGTCATCAACGACCTCGGTAGCCGCCGAGTTATAAGTGACCTGATAGCCATAGGAGTTGGGGTGGTCGTTCAATGCCGTGCTTGCCGTGAACTCATCGACGATGCTGCCCAGGGCGCTCAGGTTAACCTCGGTGCCTGCCGAAGCCTGCTGCGCACTGGCCATCAAGGTATAGGCGCCCCATGCGTTGCCGTTCCATCGCTGGAGGCATGGCGTAATCGTGTTGGCCGACGAGCCAATGGATATAACAACAGCCTTGCCCGTTGTAACCATGTCGGGCGAAGCGGCCACTTCTCCGCTTGCATCACACCCAATGAAAGTAATCACATCGCCCGTTTTATAGGTTCCGCTCAGTTCAAAACTATTGGATGTGTTGGCTGCAACATGACAAACATCGTTGCCAATCTTAAAATAGCCTTCAGAGTCAGTGCCAGAGTTTGCCGTATTGATGGTAGCGGTGATTTTGGCATTGCTGACGCCCGCAGGTACAGTATAGCTGAATCCTGTAGTAGTAAAGGTATAAAAACCCTTGGTATATACTGCAAGCTGGCCCGACCAGGGACTCGCCAATTCGATATACTGAACAGTACTGCCATCGGAGTACGTACCCGTCTTGACAGTATAAGTTGAAAAGTCCACACTGCCAATCTCGGTCGGGAGGCCAAGAATGTTGATGAGGTTGATGCGCGCAAACTGGACATCGGAATTGTCCTTGTCGTTGGTACGATGGAAAACAAGGTAATTGTTGCCCTCGCGCAAGACATCAGCCAAGAGCTTGTTTTGACTCGGCTGGCTTAAAGTGAGTGTGTTAGAATAGTGGTTACATTCATCCACGGTAGAATACTGACTCGCAGGCGTAACCGTTAGTCCAATGCGCTGACGCGACTGCGCTGACGCCGTTAGCACTGCAACAAACAGCAATGCAAACAATAAAAGGTTTTTAGTTAAGGTTCTCATAATTATGGTTTACGCTAATTATTATTATTAATTCTCACAAGTTTGGAACGTTGCCATCGTCAAGAGGGAAACAACCCTACTAACTATTGGCATCTGTCAATTTTGTCAACATTTGAACCCTATTGCCACAAAAAAATGAAATAATCACATGACAATAATTATACAAAATTAGACATATTTTTCAAAATAACAAAGAAAAATCAAAAAAATTAGACAAGAATTATCAAAAATGGCGATTTTATGGGTAATATTTGGCTAGGTCAGCCATAAATATGGCATTATTTGGCAAATTGTCATCATATCCATGTATACGTTGACAATGTGCCACGACAGCCAGCACCATGCCGCTGACGCGGGGCATGGGCGGGCAAAAAACGGCGGGCAAAGTCCGCTTGAACCCTGCCCGCCGGCTTAAAGCCTATTGGAGTTGCATCACTTCACTTCCTTGACCAGGTAAATCATGGTGGGGAAGTGGTCGCTGTATCCGTTGAGGAACACGCCACCCGAGAAGGTGCGCTTGGGGTAGCCGTCGCGCGTGCCCTCAAAGTCTCGCAAGAACATGCGGTTGAGCACCTCGGCGCCCGAATAGGTCAAGCGTGGCTTGTCCTTGCCCTCATAGTACTTGAGGAAATAGTCGGTGAGCACAATCTGGTCAAACAGGTTCCAGTTGCCCTTGTAAGCAAGGGTACCGATGCCCTGGTTGAGGATATTCCACCAGGGATTGAAGATTGAGCCAGGCTCGGTGCAATCCTTGATTTCCTTTTTTGCGCCCATGGCCTCGCAGCAGCTCTTGTTCTGCGGGTCGTCGTTCAAGTCGCCCATCATGATGATGCCCTGGTTGGGGTCGTCGCGCAGCAACGAGTCCACGGTGTGGCGCGCCATGCGCCCGCATGCTTCGCGCAGGTAGCTCGACTGCTCCTCGCCGCCCAGCCTCGAGGGCCAGTGGTTGATCATGAGCGACACCTTCTCGCCAGCCAGCATGCCGGTGACGGTGACCTGGTCGCGCGAGCGGAAGGTGGGATAGTCGGGCAGATAGGGGTTGATGCTCTGGTAGGTGACGTTAAGCACCTTGAAGTAGCGGGGGTTGTAGAGAAACGCCACATCAATGCCGCGACGGTCGGGACTGTCGTGGTGGATAATCTGGTAATGACGATCCTTGATTTCGGGCTGGCGCACCAGGTCCTGGATGACGGTGATGTTCTCAATCTCGCTGATGCCCACGATGACGGGGCCGTCGGCCGGCGAGCCGGCCACTTCCATCTGGCTGATGGCATAGGCCATGTTGTGCTCCTTTTGCCAATACTTGGTGGAGTTCCACTGGCGCGCGCCCTGCGGCGAGAATTCCTTGTCGTAGGTGCCGTTGGCGTTGATGGTGTCGAACAGGTTCTCCAGGTTGTAGAACATGATGCCATACCTGTGGTAGCGCTTTTCCTGGTCCTGCTGGGCCAAAGCGGGCAGCAAGACAACCAGTGCGAGAACGGCTAAAAATAATCTTTTCATTGGTTCTTGGTTTTTAATCCTTTATAACCCTGCGGGGCGTTGAGCGCGCCCCACAGGGGAATCAATTCCATTATTCGTCCCAGTTGACATTCCAAATCGAGGCGCGGTCCTTGTTGCCGGTGGCCTTGGACGGGCACAGGTTGGTAAACTCGATGGTGAACTCGCCGTTGACCTTGCACTCCTGCTCGAAGGTGTAGGCATGCTTTTGGGTCACGGGGTTCTCGGTCACGGTCCAGCTCTTCACGACATTGCCGTTTTGCTTGACATCAACGCGGAACGAGATGGAAGCGCCGGAGTAGGCAGCGCCATAGTTGAAGCGCAGTTTGCTCATGCCGCCCTTGAGGACAGGCGAAACGAGGGTGCCGACGCTGGAGGTGCCTCCGTTCAAAGTGGGAGCGTAGGCATAGGTCGAAGTCGAGCCGAGCACATAGCCGATGAACGTGAACACGGGGTTGCCGTCGGCAGCGCCGCCTGCCAGCAGGGTGCAGTTAGAGCCCACCCAGCCCTTGCGCGAGGTGTAGGTGCCCAGCTTGGTGCTCGGCGAGCCCATGGTCTCAAAGTCGGCAGCCGTGGCGGGCGCGCCCTTGCCGAAGGTCACATTGTCAACACACCAGGTAGCGTAGTTGGCGTCCTGGGTGGCGTAGAAGCGGAAGCCGATGTAGTAGCTGCCGTCGGCCCACTGGCTCAAGTCGATGTCACCCGACTCTACCCAGCCGCTGTAGCCGCTGGCGGGAGCGGTGGCGATGACGGGATTGAGTTTCTCCTTGACGGTGGCTTCGGCGGGGTTGAGCGAGTTGAGGATGTAAACCTCAAACACAGTGGTCTTGTTGCCGTAGCCGTTCACCTGGCTGCAGAAGTTGAGAATCTTGCTCTTGGCCTTCTGGATATCGATTGCCGGCGAGATGAGCCAAGCGTCAAAGGGCGGCTGTGTGCCCTTGTAGCCGGTCATTGCGGCATAGCTCTCGGTGTTGAAGGTGGTCTGGTACCACTTCTTGTCACCGCTCACGGCGACATTGGTCCATGTGCTGGGGATAGCGCCGTCAAAGGTCTCGGTGAGCTCGGTGAGGCCGCCGGTGACAACACTCAGCTGGAACTCGTCGCTCTGGCCGTTGTTGCCGGCCACGCCCACAGCGCCCATGTAGGGAGCAAAGGAGCCCTTGACCTTGACGATGGTCTGATAAACATTGGGATAATCCTTCAGGTTAGCCTGCTGGCGCAGGGGCGAGCCCTGGGGCAGCGGCACGATGATGCACTTGGAGATGTCCTTGCAGTTGGGGTCGTCGGCCAGCACCAGGGTGTTGTCGAGGGTGGTGGGAGCCTTCCACTCGATGTCGCCGTTGCCGGTGATGGTGGTCACCTCGGGAGCGACAGCGCCCACAGCATATCCGGCTACCCAGCCTTTAGTGCCCGTGTCCGCCAACCCGATGGCCTCGGCCACGGTGTAGGGGGTTGCCCTGGTGCCGCTGCCGCCGCCGCCAATCACGTCGCTCGCATAGCGCAGCACAAGCTGCCAGGTGGTGCCATAGCTGCCGAGCATGCCCACGATGTCAACGGGACCCTCGGGAAGGATGTCGGCGCGGAAGTCGGCATAGTTGCTATTGCGCACGGTGAGGCTGTTGCCGTTCTCGTCGGTGATGGTGCGGTTAACCGAAGCGTCGGAGGGGGCAAAGGGCGTCACGCCGTCGGCCTCGTTAAAGGTCACATTGTTGATGCGCACGAGTTTGCCCTGGTATTTCAGCAGGGTTTCCCTGTCCTGGCTGTTGACAAAGTCGGCGAGGTCCACAACGGTGGTGTCCACCTTGGACAGGTCGGGCAGGCCGTTGAGTTCCACTGCCGCCTCCCACATGGCCTGAGGCAGGAAGGTTGCTTCCCACGAGTTGCCCTGGGCATACCACTCGGGGTAACCCAGCTGCTGCTGGCCATTGTACTTACCCACAAACAGGTCCTTCATGGGGATAACGACCTCCTGGCCAAGGCGGTAGTTGTTGTAAAGGCTGTTCTGATTGATGGAGATGGCCAATCCTGCGGTGCCGTCACTGATGTAGAGGCACTTATAGACATTGCCCGACTCGTCGCTGCTGGTCACCCAGCCATGGATAACCTCGTCTTCCTTGACGGTGTCGATGTAGTTGCGGGCGTCGCTCCAGTGCTTGGCTTTGAATTCGGCAATGGTGATGTTGGCCGTGTGCTCGGCCACGGGAATCACCATGGGCGGCTGGTCAAACTCATCGTTGCACGATGCGGCAAACACCAACAGGAGCATCAGACTGAGATAATAATTAAAACGTTTCATAGCAGTTTTATTTTTGTTTTATTTTTATCTTGTTGTGATTGTTGAATTGAAAATGTTGTTGATGGTCAGAACTTCAGACCCAAGTTGAGGAACATCTTGAACCCCTGGGCATAATAGTACTTGTTGGGGAACTTGGTGGCGGTGTTGGTGATGTCCTTGGTGTCGGTGCGACCCTGCTGGTAACCGCCGGTCTGGATGTTCTTGTTGTCGAGAATGTTGTTCAGGTTCAAGTTGATGTTGAACGATGCCGTGCGGTTGATGTAAATCACATGGCCGATGCTGGCGTTGATGATGAGGGCCTCCTTGAGTTTCTCCTGCAGGCTCAGGTCCTTGATCATCTGCTTGAGTTCCTCCTCGCTGTTGGCGAGCTTGTAGAGGTCCTCATACACCTCGTGGCGGATGGGCGACAGATTCACATAGGAACGGTTCATCCACGCGCCGTTCAATTCAACAAACCACTGCTTGGGACCTGCCCAGTTGAAAGCCAGCGAGTAGCACTCCTGGGGCGTGCCTGCGACATAGAAGTTCTTGAGATAGACCTGCTTGGTCACATCCTCCTCCACACCGTTCTCATAGCTACGTGTGCCGATGGGGCGGTTCTTGTACTGGTAGCGGGCGATGTTGGCGGCGGCGCTCACGGTGAGCGACGACGACAGCTTGTAGCTGGCGCCCACCTCAACGCCCTTGTACTGCTTGTGGACGCCGATGAGTGCATAGTTCATGAAAGTGCTGCGCACATCGTCATAGAACGCCGTGCGCTCGGTGTTGTCGCGCTGGTCGGCAAAGAAGGCGGTGACGATGGCCTTGAAGTTGCGGAAACTCATCTGGTAGCCCAGGTCGGCGGCAAAGACCTTCTCGGTCTTCAACTCGATAACATCGTCCTTGACGCGCGCCGAGATGTAGGCGTCATAGGGGCGCGGCGCCTCGGTGCCGTAGAACGCGTGGCCCACAAACGAGTTGCGTCCGTCGAGCTTGTAGATGAGGCCGGCCTTGGCGGCATAGGTCACAAACTTGTGGGTCTTGCCCTTGCCGTAGGAGTTGTCGGGGGCGCGGCCGTTGCGCATGTGGCCATCGCGCTGGAACTGGAAGTAGTTGCCCTTGACCGATGCAAACATCTCCCAGCGGGGCAGGTTGAGGACAAACTGGTCCCACAGCTCGGCCTTGAAGGTGAGGATGTCGTAGTCATAGCCAAAGCGCTCTCCCTCCATGACATGGCGGTTGGGATTGTCGAGGTCGTTCTGCGCCATCGAAGTCTGGTCGGGGAAGTCGCGCTCGCTGTACTGGTCCACATCGAGCCAGAAGTTGCCGCCCAGCAGGTCCTTGACAGTCTTGTAGTAGGACGACAGCGTGTAGTTGGCGCTGGCGCCACCCTGCATGCTCAGCTGGTTGTTAAAGCGCTTGTTCAGCACACTCGACAGCGTGAAGCTGGACTGGTTGCTGTGGCGCTTCTCCAGCATATAGGTCGAGCCGATTTCAGTGCCGGTCTGCTCGGCCATGTAATTGTTCTTGTAGTTTGTCTGGTACAGGTTGTCCCACAGGATCTGGGTGTACTCGCTCTCGCTCTCCCAACGGTCGGTGTAGAGTTCCTTGGTGTTCTCGTCGGCATAGTACGAGGGCAGGTAGCGATAGTAGTCGGGACGCGGGTCAGCGGCGTCGTGCCAGTTGAGGGCCGCCTTGCTGTAGAACGACTTGTGATAACTGAAACCAGTGTTCAGCGAGGTGCTCTCGTTGGGTTTCCACAACCAGTTGAGGATGGCAGTGGGGTCAAACGACTCGACAACCTTGGAGTTGCGTTTCTTGCCGTCCTGCCAGCCCCAGTCAGGGCTATACATATTGCTGCCTGTGAGCTGGCCGCACTCGGCAAAGATGGCCGAATTGGCGGCGCGCTTGGTGGGAGCGCCAAAGGTGGTCAGCGTGAGCGAGTGTTGCGGGTTGATCACCTTTTGCAGTGCCAGGAAGTAACCCCAGCTGTTGTAGAACGAACCCGGATAGACACCCTCGTCGGCATAACGGGTGACAGCCGAGAGCGTCATAGCCCAGCCGTGCTTGTTCAGGCCCGTGCTGTGCGTCACCATGCCGCGCCAGCGGTAGTTGCCGTTGGTGTAGGCAAGGCTCAGGCGCGTGCCGGGCGCATAGTCGGCTGCAAAAGTCTTGATGTTATTGGCGCCGCCGATGCCGCCAAAGCCGTAACTGTTGTTCACCAGACCCATGCCGATGGTCTTGTTCTTGAACGCCTGGTTCAAGCCGCCGGTCATCGAGTAGTTGAACGAGAAGCGCACACCGTCGTTGAACGGGACACCATTGATGTAGGTCTCGGTCTTCTGGCTCTCGTAGCCGCGGATGCGGAAACGGGCGGTGCTGAAGGTGTAACTCGAGGCCTGGTAGAACGGATTGTCGGTGGCGCCGCTCAACAGGGCGACCTCCTGCACATTGCCTTCCTCGTCCTCGAGCTGCGACTCGCTCAGGGCCATGTCGGCCATCGTCTCGCGGTTCTCGAGCGACTCGGCGTTTTCAAACGAAGTCATCGAAACCTTGACAGTGCCGACATCAAACACCGTTCCGGCGCTGATGACGACTTGCTGTGACCAGTCCTTGAATCCGTAACCGATGACAAGCAGCATGTCGGTTCCCGGCTGGGCGTCGTCAATGACAAATGCACCGTCGGGACCCGTGGTCGTAGCGTTGCCTTGATTGTCAAGCATGACGGTCGCGCCCTCGACGGGCATACCGCTGCTGACGTCAATCACCACGCCTTGCACACCCGTGCGCTGCGCTAACAGCGGCAGAGCGGCAAAGAGTGCCAATAGCAAAAACAGTTTCAGTCTCATAAAAATGATAGATAAATGTATTAAAAAACGCAGTACTTAAATCCAGTCATGATTTTAGCGCGGCTGGCGGGACCGCTGTCGGGGCGCCCGCGCATTGCCTGCTCTAAAATTTTCCAAAATTACGACTTTTCGATGACGTGACAAAGGAAATCGTGGTTTTTTTCCAAATATTACCCCAGTTCGGGATAAGATTACTCCCAAATAGAAAGTTGCTTTGAGTGTTCG
>CALEJB010000006.1 GCA_937898675.1 uncultured Prevotellaceae bacterium | reverse complement strand
AGTGAGAATACCTGGCCCCGGAAGCTATTACAAGACCGTAGTAAACAACACTTATCTAAACTGAACACATTATGACACTGAACGAACAACAACAATTACAAGAGCTGAGATGGGCACAAAAAGACGTGTTCGATGCAGCCAACCATTTTGTGAGTGCCGGATTAAGACTCCAGGACACTAAGTATGAAAAGAGTTATGAGCGGATCTACAAGTCCCTCAACTCTCTCAACCGTAAACTGATCGCGGACATCAACAAGAGGAGGAAGTGATATGGACGAAGAATATAGCAAGGAGATCGCTAATTACATCTTTAGCATCTTCCGTACCAATCCTTTTGTGGTAATGTCATGGGGCGTTGATCCTAAGACAGTGAAGACGATTGAACTCGGACTTGAATTTCACGTGCAAGGCTTCAAACATACCGGCCTTGTAAGAGTGACCCTGAACGAAGGCTTGGATTTATTTGAGGTTTCACTGATTGACGAAAATGACAAAATCGTGAATACCATAGAATCCGTCTTTTGTGATAATCTCGTGGCTGTGATAGATGATGCTGTAGAGAAATGTGAGAATTATCAGGAACGCATATCTCAAGAATACGGCATTATCACAGAAAACGAGTTATGTGAAAGCGACACCGGCCAACCTACCCAATGAAGTGACTGAGTGTGTTCAATTAATGGGTGTATTCAAAAAAATCTGTAAAGGCATTTGGATACACCTTTTTTATGTCATCAATTTTATCAAAGATTTATATGACGACACAACCAACCAAGAGGGCCGTGATCTATGCCCGTGTTAGTTCTGAGAATGACAGACAGGACACATCAAGACAAATCACAGACCTTCAAAAATTCAGTGAAGCCCAGGATATGGAAATCGTGAAAATCTACGAGGAGCACATTTCAGGGGCGAAGAAAAATGAGGAGCGACAAGTATTGATCGAGTGCTTGGACTACTGCACCGGGAACAACATCGATTACCTGTTGCTATCTGAACTGAGCCGACTGGGAAGATCGACGCTGCAAGTATTGAAATCCCTGGAACGGCTGCATGAGGCTAAGGTGTCGGTTTACATACAGAACCTTGGCATCTACTCGCTTCAACCCAACGGAGAAGTGAATCCCATCGCGTCCATTCTCATCACCGTACTTGCAGAAATGGGCAATATTGAGCGGAGTAATATCCAATACAGGCTTAACTCCGGTCGCGCCCAATATGTGATAAACGGTGGGAAACTCGGACGCAAAACCGGGACTATCAAGAGCGAGGATAAGAAACGTGAGGAGTACAAGGAGGTCATATCGCTGCTGAAACGAGGCTACTCCATCAGAAACACAGCGAAACTCACAGGCTCCTCCATATCAACTGTACAACGCATTAAAAACCAATTTGTAAAATGATTAAGACTATTAAAGAATTACTGATTGAATGGTGGGCTGGAAACACTACCACCAAAATGCCCATCCCCACTATCTACATTTATGAGGTGGAAGTGGATGGTAGGCGAATCCATATCGAAAATATGAGTAGAAGCAGGATATATGTTCACTACAAGGCAATGAAGAAATATCCCAACGCCAAGTACATCCGAGTTATTAATCAAACTAAAACTTATTGAACTATGCCAAACTGGGCTTCTGTAACCTATGAATGCGTCGGTGATCCCAAGGACATCCGACTGCTGCATGACGCGCTGAAGTATATCGATAAGCGCAAGACCACCATCGTCCCTAACGGCTTTGGAAAATGGTGGTTGGGAAACTTAGTGACTAAACTCGGCGGCAACTGGGAGCAATATCCCTGCCGCGGCGACATCACAAGCTATTCACTCGAAAATGAGACCACGCTGATGATCTGGCAGAATACCGCGTGGGGCGAGCAGGAAGGTGTGAGAAGAATCATCGAGGAGAAACTGCCCAGCATCAAAGTTTACTTCCAGGAGGAAGAGCCAGGGTGCGGGTTATTCGCGACCAACAGCTTTGAGCACTTCCCCGAGCGATATCTGTTGGACAGTTATGATGAACCGCTCTATTTCGAGGATATCGAAGAAGCGGCCAAATGTGTAGCAGATATCGTCGGTCATCCTGTCGAGCCCAACGTCGAAGCCATAGACCAAGCCCTCGACGACTTTCTTGAGGTGCATGAGGACAACGACACCTGGTATGGCTTCCACGAGTTTATCGAGGATGTTGAGTGATTCAACTATAATGAAAAAGCGGCAAATGCCGCTTTTTTGTTCATTTTTGATGTTTTATGATGCACTTACAGTCATGCATGCCAGCATCGCCAGCAGCAGGGTCATCAGTTTCTTTGTCATGTTCATATTTAATCTTGAGTTAAAATCATATTGATGATGACGTTGATGTCGGCGATGTTGACCTCGCCGTCATTATTGATGTCGCCAATATCACGGTCAGCATCGTTGCCAAAGATATAATCCACAACGGCATTCACATCAGCGATGTTGACGGTGTTGTCGCCGTTCACGTCATAATCTCCATCCAGCGCCACAATGCGTTTAAACAACTTCCATACGTTGGCATTGCGGTATTTCTTGATGCTGGCACGGTGCACCATGAGCGTGGCATGTTTTGCCGTTGTGAAAGTCATGTCTTCGAGGGTAAATGGCGTGCGCCGCATGCAGATGACGGTGTCCAGTTGATCGCACCAGGAAAAGGCGGTCCAATCTATCGATGTCAGTGTAGATGGCAAGGTGATGGAATGCATATTGGTGCAAAACGAGAACACCCAGTCTTCAATGGTTTTGACGTTTTCAGGAATTTCAAAATGCGTCAGGCTGGTACAATTAAAGAAGGTGTTATGGCCAATGGTGCTGATATGGCACGGCTTCTGGAACATTACCTCGGTCAACTGGGTGCAGTTATCAAAGGCTCCCCAACCCAACGTGGTCACCGTCGAGGGTATCTCTACACTCTTCAGGCCACAGGCGGCAAACACACTGCCATAAATTTTAGTGATGCCACGGCCGATGTGGACTGATTCAAGTGCCTCGCAACGCATGAACGCAGAACCGCCCAACGATGTCACGTTGTCGGGCAAATCGATAGCAGTCAGTCCAGTGCAATGATTGAACGCATTATACTCAATGGTTGTGAGCGATGACGGGAATGTGACCTGTTTCAGACCGCTGCAACCGTTGAAGGCATCTCGGTCCACCGTGACGGTGCCTTCGGGAATCTGATATTCGTCGCCATGGGCACTAGGAAAGAAGCATAGCTTGTCGCCGGCCTTGTTGAAGACCACGCCGTCCTTCTCGCTGAATGTCGGGTTGCTTTCTGCCACATGAAACGCCTCAAGCCCCGTGCAGCCCACAAACGCTGTGGTGGTGATATTGGTCAGCGTTGAGGGGAAGGTGACCTCCTTGAGCGATGAGCAATCGTGGAACGTAAAGTAACCCAGCGACGTCAAGCCCTCGTTGAGCGAGAGGCTTGTCATCTTGCCGCATAAATCAAATGCATGGGTGCCCACAGTCTGCACCGTTGACGGCAAATCCAGCGCCTGCAGTTCAAAGCAACCCATAAACGTCGAGTCGCCTATTGTTGTCAAGCCAGGCTCGATGTTGAGTGTTTCCAGCGCACGGCAATCCATGAAGGCAAGACCTTTAATCTGCCGGACGTGGCTGAGCAGATTGACCTCTTTCAAGCCACGGCAACTATAGAACATTCCGTGGCCCACCGTCGGGCAGTCGATGGTCGCCGTCGAGAGCGAGTCGCAACTGTTAAACACTCCCCTGCCAATGCTGGTCACGCTGGCCGGCACATTGATACTCTTCAACGATGTGCACCTGTTAAATGCATTAGCGCCAATACTGACCACATTGTCACCCAGCGTCACCTCGGCCAAGGCACTACATCCTGACAACATCTCCTGGCCGATGACGCGGCATTGCAGGTCGGCACGCTGTATATGAGTACAATGAGAAAACGCGTATCTCTCAATCGAGGTCACGCTGGGTGGGACCGTAATCTCCACGAGTCCATCGCAATAACTGAAGGCCGAATAACCGATAGACGTGATGCTTGACGGGAACGTGACCTTAGTGATTCCCTTACACCTATTGAACGCTCCGTCGTCAATCGTCGTCACCCCGTCGGGCACCTCATAGGTCGAGGAGGCATAAGCATTAGGAAAGATATAGAGTACAGTCTTGTCCTTGCTCAGCAGCACGCCGTCAATGTCGCAGTACCAGGCATTATCCTCGTCAACATAAAAGCCGCGCAACTGGTCGGTACCATAAAAAGTGCCCTGCCCCATGATGTCATTCACCGTAGCGGGTATCGTCACCGATGTCAATTTATAACAGTCCTCAAAGGCATCATAATTGATGCGCGTCACGCTATAGGTCACGCTGTCATGGGTGACACTTGCGGGAATCACCAGGTCGCCATGGTAGTAGGTGTACTCCAATTGGGAGTCATAGTTTCCCATCGAGATCACCGCCAACTCGCCTGGCTTATCCCATATTGTCGTGTAGCAGATGCTGTCTTCCATGAATTTCAGGGCACTTGCCGGCAATGCCGTGCCCAGTGCCATGAGCATGACGCCCAGCAATTGCAATGTCGTGATTCGTTTCATAGTCCTATCGTTTTAAAGTCCAGTAGCAAAGGTATAGAAAATTAGTGCAAGTCGAACACAAAACCAAATTTATTTGAGATTTGTTGAGCAATACTTAGTTAATAATTAATTTAAATATTTGAAAATCAATGAGTTATTTTAAC
>CALEJB010000005.1 GCA_937898675.1 uncultured Prevotellaceae bacterium | reverse complement strand
CTCCAAAAGGTGTTAGTTTCTCAGATTTTATTTGTAATTTTACCATGTCAATACAGATTTTTGCTTGATTTCTAATAGCAACATTAAGTTAAGTGAAAAATCTGACATGACAAAATCCTGATTAACTTTTTGTTGCTCAGGTACTTATAAATAAAGTTAAATTATAGTGTTGCGGAATTAAGGTTGTCAAAAAATTGAACAAGATTAAACAATATGGTAAGACTGAATATTAAGAACATTGACAGTGGGCATTCGCTTGTAATTTTGAGCGGGGAATTGGACACGGCGGCTACCGAGCAGTTTGCCAATGACCTGGCTCCGCTGATGGAAGGCGAGGGCAAGGAGATTACCGTTGACTTCACCGAGTTGGAGTTTATATCATCGGCTGGCATGCGCATGCTGCTGAAACTCAACAAGAACGCGTCGGCAACCGGTGGAAAGGTCATCTTGAAAGGCATGAGTGATGACATCAAGCAGATCTTCCAACTGACCGGCCTGGACAATATGTTCGAAATCGTATAACGACGGATTTTCGAATGTCATCCGCATGCGGCTTTGCCTGTGAATTAACCCGAAATCACCGAATTAATCAATCTATCAAAAATGAATTACCCCCTGTTGCAGACTCAGATGGGAATTTATGCGACCTGCATGAATGCCCAGGAGGAGGGAAACTACAACATCGACATGCTGTACACGCTGGACGATGATGTTGATATTAACCGTCTGGCTCAGGCGCTGGACAAAGTCATCGAGGCCCATCCCTATGTCAAGTCGCGGCTGACGACCGACGACGCGGGCGAGGTGGTCGTTGAGGACCACACCGCCGATGAGTTCCACACGCCCGTCATTGAGGTGAATGACATCGAGGATGTGCGTTCGCACCTGGGCGAGGACTATGACCTCATGCACGACCAGTTGTTCCGCCTCGAGATTTACAAGGCCGCACGGACCCGCAAGTGCTACCTGTATGTGGACTTCCACCACATCGTGTTTGACGGCATGTCGTTTGCCGTCTTCCGCAACGATGTGGCCAAGGCCTACGCCGGCGAGGCGCTTGACCCAGAGCCCAAGAACGGTTTCCAAGTCGCCGAGGAAGAGACCGCAATGCGCCAGAGCAAGGCCTATCAAGAGGCCAAGGACTGGTATGCCAAGGAATTTGGCGGCGCCGTGGAAGTGGAATCCATGCCGCTGGCCGATGTGTATGGCGACGACAAGGAGCAGTTCACCACCGTGTGGAAGGAAATCAAGTTGGACAAGGCCGCCATTGACGCGGTGTGCGAGAAGGCAGGCGTCAAGGAGAGCATGCTGTTCACCGCCGGATTTGGCTACACGCTGTCTAAGTTCACGGGCGACGACGAGGCGTTGTTTACCACCGTGTACCACGGCCGCCCCGACAGGGCCACGCGCCGTGCCTTTGCCATGATGGTCAAGACGCTGCCCGTCTATCAGAATTTCCAGCAGACGCCCACGGTGGCCGGGCTGCTGCAACAGACGGCGGCACAGACCGCAGGCACCCGCAAACACACCTGTTACTCGTTTGGCGAACTGCACGCCGACCTGGGCATACAGAGTGAGATTTGCTTCGTCTATCAGGGCAACCTCGCCGATTACAACCTCATCCTTGACGGCAAGGCCCAGGAGGAAGAAGACCTGCGCGTCCACCGCGTGGGCATCAAACTGAATGTCCAGATTATCACCCAGGACGGCGGCTATTTCGCCAAGGTTGAATATCCCAGCAACCCGTTCAGCGCGGCGTTTATCGACACGCTGTTCCAGACATACAACAAGATACTGCAAGAGATGCTCGTCAAGGAGCAACTTGCCGACATCGAGTGCTGCGACGAGCAGCAACTGGCGCTGTTGGATTCGTTCAACGCCAAGGACAACATTGATTTCAAGGAGGAGACCATCATCGGTGCTTTCAAGCAGGCTGCCGAGCGGTATCCCGACAACACAGCCGCCGTTTTCAAGGACAAGACATTTACTTATCGCGAACTTGATGAAATTACCGATAGAATCGGTGTCCACATCTACGGCAAGGTGAAGGACTGCGGCAAGGAGGAGCCTGTCGTTTCCATCCTCATCCCGCGCAACGAGTATATGTTCATTCTGCCGCTGGCAGTGATGAAGGCGGGCTGTGCCTATCAGCCCCTCGACCCGTCATATCCCCAGGACCGACTGAACTTTATGGTCAAGGATGCCGGCGCCGTGCTACTGATTGCCGACCCCGAGTTGAAGGACATTATCAACGAATATGAGGGCGAGGTGCTGCTGACCAGCGAACTGGAGAACCTTGAAGGGGCACCGTCTCAACTTCCCGATGCATTAAAGCCCGACAACCTTCTCATCCTGCTCTATACCTCGGGCTCGACGGGCGTGCCCAAGGGCGTGATGCTGGAACACCGCCAGGTGATGGCCTATGTGAGGTGGTATCAGCACAACTACGGAATGACGCCTGAGAGCGTGGTTGCGGCATACGCATCGTTCGGCTTTGACGCCAACATGATGGACATGTACCCACCGCTCACCCTGGGCGCCAGACTGTGCATCATTCCCGAGGAGATGCGCCTTGATCTTGTGGCCCTGCGCGACTTCATGAACGACAACGGCGTGACCGTGGGCTTCATGACCACCCAGGTGGCGCAGCAGTTTGCTCTCAATGTGGACGGCTGCAAGACGCTCAAGCACCTGAGCATGGGCGGCGAGAAGATGATGTCGATGAATCCGCACCCCGAGTTCAAACTGCACAACCTCTACGGCCCCACCGAGTGCTCGGTAGCCGTCACGCAGTATGAGGTGAACGCCTATGAGCACAACATCCCCATCGGTCACCCCACGGAGACCACCACGCTGAAAATCGTCGACAAGAACTGGCACCGCCTGCCCGTGGGCGCTGTGGGTGAATTGTGGGCCAACGGACCGCAGGTGAGCCGCGGCTACCTGAACCGTCCCGAAAAGACCGCCGAGGTGTTTGTGGAGCACGAGGGCAAGCGTTGGTACCGCACGGGAGACATTGTGCGCTACCGCGGGGACGGCAACATCGAGTTTGTGGGCCGCAAGGACGGACAGGTGAAGATACGTGGTTTCCGCATCGAACTGAAAGAGGTTGAGGCCGTCATTCGCGACTTCAGCGGCATCAAGGATGTCACCGTCCAGGCCTTTGACGATCCGGGCGGCGGCAAGTTCATTGCGGCCTATGTCGTCAGCGATGACACCGTTGACATTAACGCGCTCAACGCCTTTATTCTTGACCAAAAACCGCCTTACATGGTGCCTGCTGTGACCATGCAGATTGAGAAGATTCCGCTCAATGTGAACCAAAAGGTGGACAAGAAGGCGCTGCCGAAGCCCGAACTGAAATCTGCAAGCCATGCCAGCGATGTCCCCGCAGCGCCGCTCAATGCGCTTGAAGAAGAAATCAAGGCAATCATCGCCAGCGTGGTCAATACCGAAGACTTCGGGATTACCGATGTGCTGGGATATGTGGGACTTACCTCTATTTCAAGCATCAAACTGGCCACGCTCATTTATAAGAAATTTGGTGTTCAGGTCGATTCCAAGACGCTCGCCAAGACCGGCACGCTGCAGTCCATCGAGAATGAGATACTGCAGATGTGGATGTCGGGTGGTAAGCGTGAGGAGTCAGGAGCTAGGAGTGAGGAGTGTGCTGCCGCATCAACTGCTGCCACCGCTGCTCCGTTGACCTATTCACAGACGGGCGTTTACATTGACTGCCTGAAGAATCCGGGCACGACGATGTACAATGTGCCGTCGAAGTTGATATTGCCCTCAGGCGTGACCGCCGATGAACTGGTGACTGCCGTGAAGGCGACGGTTGAGAATCACCAGAGTTTCAAACTGGTGTTCAGCAATGCCAGCGGCGAGCCCCAGCAGATGCTCAAGGTCGACATGCCTGTCGAGGTTCCCGTCAAGGAGATGACCGCCGAGGAACAGGCGCTGTATGAGCGTGATTTCCTCCGTCCGTTTAACCTGAGCGAAGGCCCGCTGTTCCGCTTTGAGGTGGTCAAGACGCCCGAGGCGCTCAACCTGTACATTGACATTCACCACCTCATCACCGATGGCGGTTCAATCGACATCATCCTCAAGGAAATCACCGCCCGCCTGAATGGCGAGGTGGTTGAGAAAGAGGGTTATACCTATCTCCAGTTTGCCAACGACCAAAAGGCGGCCGATGGCGGAGAGGAATACAATGCCGCCAAGGCTTTCTTCCACGAGCGCCTCAGCATGTGCGAGGGCGCCAGCGAAATCACTGCAGACAAGCCCAAGGACGACAACGCCGTCCATTCGCTCATTTACAGCCGCCACGCCATCGACATCAAGCCGGTTGAGCAGATGGCCAAGACGCTGGGCGTCACGCCGATGAGCGTCTTCCTTGCCGCAGCGTACTACACCGTCAGCCGATTTGTGAACAACAAGCAGGTGTATATCGGCACGATTTCGAACGGCCGCAGCAACCTGCGGATTTACAACACGGCGGGCATGTTTGTCAATACGCTTGCCCTGAGCAGCGAGATAAAGGAGCAGACCGTCAAGCAGTTCATTGCCGAGACGGTTGAGAATTTTGCCGCCACCGTCGAGCATGAGCAATATCCGTTTGCCCAGATTGCCGCCGACTATGGTTTCCACCCCGAGATAGTGTTCGAGTACCAGGTGGGCGTGACGAGCGATTACCAGGTGCACGGCGAGAAGGCCCCGATGCGGATTTTGTCGCTCGACCTCGCCAAGTTCAAGATGAAGATTGCCGTGTATGACGCGCCCGACGGCGGGCACGACATCGTCATCGGCTATGACGAGGCACTCTATAGCGCCGAACTTGCCGCCACGCTTGCCGAGTCGATGGGCGCTGTGGTCAAGGCCTTTGTCGCCCAACCCGAGGTGCTTGTCAAGACCATATCCATCATGAGCGATAGCCAGTGCGCGCAGGTTGAGAAACTGCGCACGGTGGCCGAGGCGCCGATTGCGTATAAACTGTTCTACGAACCCATCGAAAAATATGCCGAGACGCAGCCCGACAAGATTGCCCTCATTGCAGCCGACCGCACGCTCACTTACCGCGAGTTCAATGCCGAGGCCAACCGCGTGGCCCACGCATTGATGGCAAGAGGCGTGAAGAAGGGCGACAGGGTGGTGCTGCTATTGCCGCGCACCAGCGCCGTCATGCTGTGCATCTTTGGCGTGAGCAAGGCGGGTGCCGCTTACATCCCCTGCGACCCCGAATATCCCGCCGACCGCATCAACCTCATCACCGAGGACTCGGAGGCCGCCTTCGTCATCACGACCGCGGAGCATATGGCCGAGCATGCGGGCAAGGCCATCCTGGTGGATGAGTTGCTGGCCGACAGCAATGCAAGTACGCAAAATCCCAATGTCGAGGTAACGCCCGACGACCTCGTTTACCTGATCTATACCTCGGGCTCCACGGGCCGTCCCAAAGGCGTGATGCTGCGTCACGAGGGCATTTGCAACTATCTGCAGTGCCATCCCGCCAACCGCCACATCTATGCCATAGCGACCGAGGGCCACACCTACTTGAGCGTGACCACGCTCTCGTTTGACATGTCGCTCAAGGAGTACGGCGTGGCATTCTTCAACGGACTCACGCTTGTGCTCACCGATGAGACACAAAGCAACAATCCCATTGAATTGGCGCGGCTGTTCAAGGAAACCGGCGCTGATATCTTCAACGCCACGCCCTCGCGCCTGCTCAACTATATGGAACTGCCCGAATTCTGCGAGGTGCTCCGCCAGTGCAAGTGCATCTTGAGCGGCGGCGAGGCATACAGCGACAAACTGCTTGCCCGCCTGCATGAACTGAAACCCGCACACATATTCAATACATATGGCCCGACGGAAATTACCGTGTCGTCGAACTGTGCCGAACTGACCAACACAGACCACATCACCATCGGCGAGCCGCTGCTCAACTATACCGAATTTGTGGTCGATGTTGACGGCAACGAGCTGCCCGTGGGCGTTGTGGGCGAGTTGTACATTGGCGGCGCGGGCGTTGCCAAGGGATACAACAACCTTGAAAAGCAGACCAAGGAGCGCTTTGTGAAATATCAGGGCATCCGCTGCTACCGCTCAGGCGACTATGCCCGCTGGACTCCTGACGGCAAGGTGGTCATCCTGGGCCGCATGGACAACCAGATTAAACTGCGCGGACTGCGCATCGAGTTGGGTGAGGTCGAGGCCGCCATCTGCAAGGTGCAGGGCGTGAAGCAGGCCGTCGTCATGGTCAAGAAGATTGACAATGTGGAGCACCTCACGGCTTATTATACCGCCGAACGGCCCATTGACATCGAGGAGATGAAGGCCGAAATCGGGCAGACGCTCACGCACTATATGGTGCCGACGGCGTATCTGCAGATGGACAAGTTCCCCTTGACGCCCAACGGCAAGACCGATGTCAAGCACCTGCCCGAGCCGCAACTGGCCAAGGTGGGCGGCGACTATGTGGCACCCAAGAACAAGGCCGAGGAGGACTTCTGCGGCATCTTTGCCGACATCCTGCAACTGGACAAGGTCAGTGCCGCCGACTCGTTCTTTGACCTAGGCGGTACTTCGCTGACCGTGACGCGTGTGATGATTGAGGCACAAAACCTCGGTTACACCGTGGCGTATGCCGATATCTTCAAGAATGTCACGCCGCAGCAGTTGGCACGGCTTGTGGCAGGCGACACGGCAGATGCGTCGGTGGACACCGAAGTGACCGACTATGACTACACCAAGATCAATGCCCTGCTGGCGAACAACACGCTCGACAGTTTCCGCAACGGCGAGCGTCTGGAATTGGGCGATATCGTACTCACGGGCGCCAACGGCTATCTGGGCATCCACATCCTGCACGAACTGCTGGAGAAATACCTGCCGCAGCACCCCGAGCGTAAGGTCTATTGCCTTGTGCGTCACGGGCGCAACGGCGTGACCAGCGAGGCGCGTCTGCGCAATCTGCTGTTCTACTATTTCGAGAAGCCTTACAAGCAAATCTTCGGGTCGCAACTCATTGTCATTGAAGGCGATGTGACCAATCCCGCTGCCTTTGACTCCATCCCGACGGACAAGGACCTCACGGTCATCAACTGTGCCGCTATCGTGAAGCACTTCAGCGAGGGCACCGAGATTGAAGACATCAACATCGGCGGTTTGCAGAACTGTGTGGACTTCTGCCTGCGCACCGGTGCGCACCTCATCCAGACGAGCACCAACAGCACGGGCGGACAGTCGGTCAACGGCTATCCCGATCCCAAGACCAATTACAGCGAGCAGACGCACTACTTCGGTCAAGCATTGACCAGCAAGTACACCCACTCGAAGTTCCTTGCCGAGCGCATCGTGCTCGAATCCATCATCGAGAAGGGACTGGTGGCCAAGGTGGTACGCCTGGGCAACCTTGCCCCGCGCGCCGTGGACGGTGAGTTCCAGATTAACTTCCGTTCCAATTCGGCGATGGGCCGCCTGCACATCTACCAGATGTTGGGCGTGACCAGTTACACGCTGGCGATGGGCAAGATGGAATTCTCGCCCATTGACGAGGTGGCTCAAGCCGTGCTGCTGCTGGCAACCACACCCAAGGAGTGTGTCATCTTCCATCCGTTCAATGACCATATGGTTAAACTGGGCGATGTGATCCAGGAGATGGCCAACACGCTGGACATCGATATCAGGGAGGTTGAGGACGACGAATTCCAGGCTAAACTCAACGAGGCCGCGCAAGACCCCGAGAAGGCCAAGATTCTGCAGTCCATGCTTGCCTATCAGGCCGGAGGAAAAGACAAGGTGTCGTCGTTTGTCAAGTACAACCCCTATACCATCAATGTCCTTGCCCGCCTTGGATTCCACTGGAACATGACATCGTGGGACTATGTGAGCCGGTTCATCCGTGCCATTGCCGCCCTTGATTTCTTTAACGACCACCGATAATCTTTATGGAGCGAAAAGGTTTTCTGATCAATAAAGCATTCAACAAGTACCTGTTGGCGTCTATCCTCACGGTTGCCGCCACGCAGGTCGCCAACATTGTGGACGCCGCGCTGGTGGGTAACATCATCGGCCCCGAGGGACTGGCAGCCGTCGTTATCAGCAAACCTGTGCTGCAAGCCATCTACGCCATCACGACGCTCTATGTGGCCAGCAGCACCATGCTTACTGGTATGGCGATAGGCAACGGCAACCGCGAGAAGGCCAACACGCTGTTCAGCCTGTCGATGACCATCAGTTCGGTGCTGGGCATTATTCTTGTTGCCGCCGGTTTGCTGATGCTGTCGCCGTTGTCGAGTGTGCTGTGCCAGTCCGAGACGCTGCGCCCGATGGCCAATGACTTCATGCGGGTTACCATCATATCGGCCATTCCGCAGTTGATGATGTACACGCTGCACCAATATGTCACCATCGACGGGTCGCCCAAGCGGGTGACACTGGCCATTGTGGTGGGCAATATCGTCAACATCGGACTGGACATCCTGTTCATGAAAGTGTTCGGGTGGGGCATTGCGGGCGCCGCATGGGCGACATTTGCCATGTATATCGTGTGCTCGCTGATGGTGCTGCCGCACTTCTGCAAAAAAAGCGCGTTGCGCTTCAATTTCTCCAATTTCAAAGAGCATATCCACGGGCGCGAAATCATCACCCTGGGCGTGCCTTTGTTCCTCTCGACGGCGCTCATGTCGGTGCAGATGGGATGCTACAACAGCATCGCCACCAACTATTTGGGTGACAGCGGACTGATCACGATGGCCGTGTGCATGCAGTTGTTCACATTCTCGATGATTATCCTCACGGGAACGTTGCGCACCATTCAGCCTGTGGGCGCCATCCTGCGCGGCATCGGTGACTCAACCGGCATGCTGCTGTTGATGAAGAAGGCCTATATTTTCATGGCCATCTGCCTTGCCGTCTATTGTACGGCCATTTCGTTGTTCCCGACACAGATAGCAGCGATACTCGGTGCCAACAGCCCCGATGCAATGGACTCCATCCTGGTTGCCTTGCCCGCATTTTCGCTGAATATCATCATGCAGGCGCTGCTGTATAACCTGATGCCGAATTACCAGTTCTTTGGGCGTCACAACTTGGCGCTGTTCCTGTCGGTGGCACAGACCTTGCTGCCCATCGTCGGTTTCTGGGCCATGTGCAGGTATTGCATTGACTATGCGTGGTTTGGCTTCTTCCTGGGGCAAGTCGTTACCGCCATTGTGGTGCTCGTGTGGTGTGCGGTTATCCGCCGCAGGGAGCACCTCTATCCCGTGTTCCTTATCCCGCGGACCGAGTATCCGATACTCGAGTTCTCGTATGGCTATACATCCGAGGAGATGCACGCCTCGTTTGACCAGATGAGCGACTGGCTCAAGCAGCAGAACCTCTCGAACAGCATTATCTTCAAGGTGCGCATTGTGGCCGAGGAACTGATGTCCAACATCATCCGCCACAGTGAGCAGAAGGACAAAAACGCCTATGCCGATGTGCGCCTGGTCATCGGGCCTGATGCCGTGACCTTTGCACTCACCGACGATGGCATCCCGTTTAACCCAATCAAGAACAAGGACAAGGGTTACGGCCTCATGATTGCCAACGGCGTCGCCTCGCAAATCAGCTACAAGTACCAGTTTGGCGAGAATATGACCACGGTAAAGATCAGCACCTCGCCCGAGGCCAATAACGAACCGCCATGCAAGTCCTGATTCACGACAACCCGCAATCGGTCACCGATGCCCAACTGGCGCGGCTGTTGCAGACGGTTTCAGCCCAGCGGCGCGAAAAGGCCCTGCGCTACAAGTTCAAGTCGGGTAGGGTGCAGTCGGTGCTGGTCTATCATCTGCTGCGTCAAGGCCTGAGCCGGTGCTACGCTATCGATGAGCACCCCAGGCTGGACTTCATCGCCCACGGCAAGCCCGTGCTGGCCGATTACCCTGACATCCACTTCAACATCAGCCACTGCAAGCGCGGCGTGGCGTGCGCCCTCGACCACCGTCCCGTAGGCATTGACATCGAGGTGATTGGCGACGCCCTCGACATGGCCGTGTGCCGCCATTGCTTCAACGACGCCGAGACGGCCGACATCCTGCAAGCCCCCTCGCCGCCCGAGCGCTTTACCGTGTGGTGGACCCGCAAGGAGGCCTACCTCAAACTCACGGGCGAGGGACTGACGGACAACCTGCCCGCCCTGTTTGACGGCGGCGCGGCGGCGCGCGTCAAGTTCGACACCCATGTCCTCGCCGACAAGGGCTTTGTTTATACCACCTGCCAACGAATAACCGACGATAACCACAGCAATACATGAAGAGAATCCAACCGATACTGGCCGCAGCATGCCTGGCCATTGCATTGTCGCTTCCCGGTCGCGCGACTGCCCAGGCCGTGAAAGTGAACCTGGACACCAAGGTGATACATGTCGACTCGCTCAACATGCCCGCCAACACCAGCGCCTATGCCATCCTGGCCATGATGCCCGAACTGCTGCAGCGACCGGGCGCCGTGTCCTATTCCAACTATGACATCACGGTGAACGGCATGAGCGTCAGCGATGTGAGCGATGTCGCGCTCAACCAGATTCATCTCGAGGACATCAAGACAATCGAGATTTCGGAATCCCCCATCTCCAGTTACCAGAAGAACGGCGTGGGCGGCAGCATCGACATCATCCTCAAGGACCACGGCACAACGGGCGGAGACATGTGGGGCAGCGTCGGCATGGAGGCGTCTTATCCACTGGACATCGCGCCCCAACTGATGATTGGCCACAGTTCGCCGCGGTTCATCGTGCGCGGTGTCCTGTTGAGCGAACTCTACAACAACAGCAGTTCCACCGAGTCGAGGACCTATGACGGCGACAGGTTCACGGGCGCGCAGTGGAACGACATCGACGAGCGCTACCGTGCACAACTGGCCCGCGTGTACATGAAGTTCCGGCCCACGGCAAACGATGAGTTCAAACTCAACCTGTCGCAGATATACCGCTACAACAAGCAAGTCAACACGCCCGGCCACGACGCGCTGATGGTCGGCACCGAGAAGAGCAGGGCTTCAAAATATGAGGCGTTGCTCAACTACAAGCGCACCATGGGCCGCTCGTCGCTCACGCTCGAGGCGCAATACACCTACAACCCTGGATATACACACAACTTTTATCCTGATGTACAGGACTATAAGAACCGCGCCAAGTCCAACAATGTGTCGGGCAAGGTGGAATTCAAGAGCACGCTGTGGAGCGGCGCCAGCGGCAACAACCTCAAGATGGGGGCGGGATGCAAGATGAACGGCGCCTTCAAGCACGAGGACATCACCAGCCAGAATCTCTTGTATATGTCGGACCCGCTGCGCTATGAGCCCGAGAACAACACCTTCTTTGCACAGCCGTTTGCCTATCTCGAAACCACCGTCGGCAAGGTGAGGCTCAAGGTCATCGGCGAGTTCCAGCACTTCTCATGGGACATCAGCAAGATGGACGAGACCTACGACACCGAGAGCAATGACTTCACCGGCAAGTTCATCGCCGAGTGGCACCTCACGCCCCACCGCGACCTGCGCCTGATGGCCGACCGCAAACTCCAGCGCCCCAACAACGAGCAGCTCTTCCCCCACCGCCTCTACAGCGCCGAGCGCCAGCTCTATGTCGAGGGCAATCCTTACCTCACCCCCGTGATGTCCCACGAGATTCGGCTGGACTATGTGTCTGACTACCGCTGGGACGAGCATTCCCTGCTGTTCGAGGCCGGCGCCAGCTACAACCATGTGGACGACATCATCAACAGCGTCCTCGTTGGCGGCAACGCACAGGGCGGCATGGGCTTGACGCAGAAGTACATCACCTTTGAAAACAACGCCACCAACCGCATCGTCAGCGCCAACCTCATGGCGATGTACGCCTTCAGGTCATTCTCGCTTTCCTTCACGGGCAATGTCTATAACAACAACCAGCACATCGACGGCGACTACAACCACTACACCTACTACAACCTGTCGGTGAACCCGCACTTCAACCTCAAGGACGGCTGGCACGGCAGCGTCAGCCTGACCTATAACAGCAAGGTGAAAAGGGTGAACAGTTCGTTGAGCGACTACACGATGTCCACGATGTCGGTGGGTAAACGATGGGACGATTTCTTTATTTATTGCTTCAACAAGATTGCCCTGCAAAAGCAGGCTATGGATGTCCAGACCGACACCAGTGTGCGCAAAGAGCGCTACTACGAGATGGCTCCGAATGTCGTGGGTGTGGGCGTGAAATATAATTTCTAAAGCACAAGAACAATGCGCAAGACCTATCTTATCCTGTTTGCCTCGCTGGCGGTGTTTGTGGCCACCTTTGAGCTCTGTATGCACTATATCGAGCGAGAGATGGAAAAAGACGCGTTCCAACTCAACAGCCAGATTATCACCAATCTGCAGCTTGACTTGGACAGCCGCTTGACATGGACCAACAACGGGGAAATCAGGGACCCGCAGCGTCTGCGCAACTACCTTACACGCAAGTTGCCCTATGGCGAGGAGTATTCGTTTATTCTGCTGGTGGATTCGGTCAATAACAATGTATTGCTTTCGACCGACCCATATTACGAGCAATTCAGCACTTTGAGGGCGCTCAGGCACCATGAGGGCAGCAATTTCCATCGCGAGGAGGACTTGTCGACAAGTGTTCGCCACTATATCAACAAATATGACGGAAAGACTTTCCACGACTATTCCATACGCCTGAAAAGCGTGCCGTGGAAAATCATTATCATCTGCGACAGCAGTGCCATCTTTGAGCATGCCACCCAGCTGCGCCATCTCCTGTGGTTCATCTGCGGCATCGGACTCGTGCTCTTGCTCTTCTGCGGCTGGCTGGTGGGACGCCATGTGCGCCAGCATTATGTGCAAAAGGAGTTGGCTAACAAGGAGTTGAGGATGGCGGCCAAGGTGCAGATGTCAATCCTGAAACCGACCGAATACACGGCTGCTGACTGCCGCCTCAAAGCCTTTATCAAGCCCGCTAAGGAGGCCGGCGGCGACTTGTATGACTATGTGGAGCGCGACGGCAAATTCATCTTTTGCATCGGTGATATTTCGGGCAAGGGCATGACCGCGGCCCTGTTTATGACCCAGGTGGTGGCGCTCTTCCGCAATACCGTGCGCTACACTCAGGATCCGGGCAAAATCGTCACCCAAATGAACGAAGTCATAGCCCCCAACAATCCTGATATGACCTTCTGCACATTCATAGTGGCCACGCTTGACCACGGGAACCTGAGCGTTTGCAACGCGGGACACAACCGTCCCGTGTTTATCCCCCACGATGCGGCGGGCAAACCGTCCTATGTGGCGTTCAAGCCCAATGTGGCCATGGGCGTGGTGGAAGACTATTGCTATGAGGACGAAACCTTTAACCTCAATCCCGGAGACGCATTTGTGCTGTACACCGACGGCGTGACCGAGGCCATGGACCCCCAGAAACACCAGTTTGGCGACGCCCAACTCCTGGCCGCCATCGCCAACGACAGCGCCATCGACGCGATAGTCCAGGCCATCCGCCGCCACACCGCCCGCGCCGAACAAAGCGACGACATCACCATTGTGAAGGCGGAGTACGGCAACCGGTAGTCTTACCCTGAAAAACGTTGAATAAAAAACAACGTTTAAAAATGGTAGAACAAGTAGATTTAGAGTTTCAAAAACTGTTGTTGTCTCGCAAACGGCATCTGACAGAAGAAAAGAAACGCCAAATTGTGACGGATTATCTGTCAAGAAGCTGTACCGTTGAGCAATTATGTAAAAGATATGGTGTCAGCCGTAGCGCACTTTACAAATGGATTAGTAATTTTGCAACCGTGGGGCATTGCCAGCGGAAAGTCCGCACCGCAGCCCGATGCAAACAAAATCCGTTGCCTATGGCCAAGAAACAGCAGAAAACAACAGAGACGGAGGCCGAAGAACTGGCTCGCCTGAGGGAAGAGAACAAGCGCCTGTCGGAAGCCCTGAAGATGGCCGAGTGGATGAACCACGCCAAGGACGTGATGATCGACGAGGCTGAGAAAACGTTCAACATCCCGATCAGAAAAAAATCTGGTGCCAAACAGTGAAGAGGCTTGCCGCAGAGAAGGTCAAGGGCCAGACCATGGGCCTTCTCTGCAGGCTGTTTGGCAAGAGTTGGCAGGCCTATTACCAGCACAGGGATACATTAGGCAAGCAACGGCTGAAGGAAGAGATGGTCATCCAGTTCGTCAAGGAGACACGCCGCCTTGACCCTGGCATCGGGGGCGCAAAGCTGCACCACATGTACCTTGAGCGCTTCGGCCGCGGCTATGAGCATATGGTAGGCCGGGACAAGATGGAAGCCATCATCGCAAAGAACGGCCTGAACGTGAGGCAACCCAGGCGCCGTCCCCGCACGACGGACTCCACCCACGGGATGCCGACATACCCCGACCTGACCAGGGAACTCATCCCTGAGCGCAAGAACCAGCTTTGGGTGACTGACATCACCTATATACTGATATGGCTAAGCGATGAGGAATACACCTTCTGCTACCTGTCGATGATCACGGACTGCTACACAAAGGAGATTATCGGCTGGTATGTGGGCGAGACGCTGGAGTCCTGGTGCAGCGTGGAGTGCCTCACGCAGGCCCTCGGCACCTTGGGTGAGGAAAAGCCCACGGGACTCATCCACCACTCGGACAGGGGCGTGCAGTACGTTAGCGCGGCCTATACTTCCCTGTTGCTCGATGCCGGCATCAGCATCAGCATGACCGAGAGCGGAGACCCCAAGGACAACGCCGTGGCCGAGCGCCAGAACGGCACCATCAAGAATGAACTGCTCAAGGATGTCAGATGCCGCACCATAGACGAGGTCAGGAGGGCCGTAGGCAAAGCGATTGAGTTTTACAACAATGAGCGCCCACACATGTCGCTGAACAATCTCACGCCCCGTCGCGCGGCTGCCTGTACAGGCAGGCTACAGAAAAGATGGACCAGCTACAGAGAAAAACATCTCGAAAGCTTGGAGATTAAAGAAGGTGCATGTACCTTTGCGCCACAAACCCTGAAAACGATTGAACGGCGTTCCGCGGTGCCGATTCAATAGAAACAAGGGTTTAGAGTTAATAGTCAACTCCCTGCAGGGTTAAGCGAAAAACCATTCAACTTCTGTCAGGGATAAGGTAAAATCCATTCAACTTTTTTTAGGGTACTACAAACATTACCATTCCTCCCGTTTGTTGAAAGTCAAGTTTTTTAATGATTAGGCTTTTTTTAAGGATTTATTTGTATCTTTGCAGTATCTACAGACGTGATGAGTTATTCTGATTCTTTCGTGATATACTTTTGTTGTTAAATGCAGATATTCAGAGAACTATAAATCGAAATAAGATATGGAAAAGATTCTGACAAAGGATTTCATAACGGACGATAAGACGAATAAGGTCTTTATCTCCAGTTTAATAGACACAGAGACTGGTGACCTTGATGAAGAGGCACGAGCTAGAGTGAAATCTTGCATCATGCAGTTTGAAAAGGACTGTGAACTATTGTACAACACTAAAGATGTTTGGGCTCGTGATTATATGCCTATTCAACTGACCAAAAACACATATCTGGGATATACCTATAAGCCTGACTATCTCACAAAGTCTCCTGAGTATGCAAAGTGTGTTACAAACTGGAAACTTCATAATGTCCATGCAGAGAAGTATGATTTCAATGGTTTTAAGGTTGTCCAGATACCTCTCATTCTTGATGGTGGTAATGTAGTCAAAGCTATTCTGGATGATAAACCGTGTATGATCATGTGTGACAAGGTTCTGCTAGAGAACAACATTGACAAGAATAATAAGACAGAATTAGAGAACTTCCATAAATGGTGGAAGGTATGGTGGGAAGAGAATTTTGATGGTACCGAAATGAAACTCGTGCTCTTACCATGGGAAGGTTCTAAATATGACCCCATAGGCCATGCCGACGGGATGATTCGATACATCGATGAGAACAAAGTATTAATTACCAACTATAAAGACTATAAAGACTATAATGAGGAGCATTATAACGAGATGATGAAGGCATTGGAGCCAGAAAGGCCCAAGAGGGCTGGATTCAATGTTATTTCTTTACATTTTTCGGATTTAGAACAATTTAAGAACAACAAACTATTCAGTGTTTTATTGGACCGCTCCTGGTGCTATATCAATTATCTGCAAGTAGGCACACGAATACTTGTTCCAAGACTTGGTTATGATCTTTTGGACAATGAAGCTCTGAAGCAGATAAGAGAGGCTTTTTCAGCAAATGAACTTAGTTATGAGATAGAGCTGATTTCTCAAGATATGACCTCTATCGTTGAAGATATGAATGATAAGAAGAACTCAGGAGGCGCTTTGAATTGTTTGACTTGGACTATCCAGTCATAATAGCGAAAAAGAAAAACAGCCAACCCTAATTTGCATATTGATATATAAATTACCCCAGTTCGGGATAAGATTACTCCCAAATAGAAAGTTGCTTTGAGTGTTC
>CALEJB010000004.1 GCA_937898675.1 uncultured Prevotellaceae bacterium | reverse complement strand
GAACACTCAAAGCAACTTTCTATTTGGGAGTAATCTTATCCCGAACTGGGGTATTCACTCGTCATCGACGGTGAGCACCCAGCAGCCGTCGCGCAAGGCAAATTGCAGCAGCGTGGCGCCAGTGCCGTCGGCCACCGCTATGGCGACGGGGTCCCCGTTGCCGTCAACCTCAAGCAGCGCCGTGGCATGGCTGAACTCCTCGTCATAGAGCGAGTAGCCCTCGTCGCTGTACACCGACACCTTGACCCGCGTGCCGCCCGTCACCTCCAGGCTCCACGCCACGCCATCGTCGAGCTCGACCTCCGTGTCGCCCAGCGCCATCGCCGCAAGCGCGTCGCCGCACCGGTAGTCGCCCGGCACCGGCCCGCCGTCGGCGGCCCGTGCGCCGCAGCATGCCAGCAGCCCGCACATGAGTAATGCCAACAGTTGTTTCATGGGCGCCTGAATTGTCGAGGGTGAATTGTCATAGTAAAAATTTGCCGCAACAGGCGGTGGCCCGTCGATTGAGTTGCGCAAATTTAGACATATTTTCCCAAAACCGCAATGCCCGATAGCAAAAAAATGGCAGCGATATAGATGTGGTCCGGTCAGGCCAGGCCAAAGCGGGCGCGCAGCGCATCGGCCTTATCCACCTTTTCCCAGGTGAACAGTTCCACGTCCATCTCCTTGGTCTCGTTGTAGTTGGACTCAAACACCTTGTGAACGGTCTCGTTTTTCCGGCCCATGTGGCCATAGGAGGCCGTCTCCTCATACATGGGCTGAAGCAGTTTCAGGCCGCTGATGATGGCCGCCGGGCGCAGGTCAAACTCGCCTTGCAGCACTTGGGCAATCTCGGCATCGCCCATGTCCACATGGCTGGTGCCAAAGGTGTTGACATAAAAGCTGACGGGCTGGGCGCGGCCGATGGCGTATGCCACCTCGACCAGCATCTCGTCGGCGATGCCCGCCTTGACGGCATTCTTGGCAATGTAGCGGCAGGCATAGGCCGCGCTGCGGTCCACCTTGCTGGGATCCTTGCCGCTGAAGGCGCCGCCGCCGTGCGCTCCGCGGCCGCCATAGGTGTCCACGATAATCTTGCGGCCCGTGAGGCCCGTGTCGCCGTGAGGCCCGCCAATGACGAACTTGCCCGTGGGATTGACATAGAGCTCGGTGCGGTCGTCCACTAGGCGGCCGATTTCCTCGTCATAGTGCTTTAAGGTGCGCGGAATGAGGATGTTGCGCACGTCATTGAGTATGCGCTGCTGGTCCGCGTCCTCGTCGTGCTGGGTGCTCACCACGATGGCATGCACATGCACGGGACGATGTGTCTCGCCGTCATACTCAACGGTCACCTGGGCCTTGGAGTCGGGGCGCAGATAGGGCATCAACTCCAGGTCGTTGTGGCGGATGTTGGCCAGTTCCCACATCAGGCAGTGCGCCATGTCGAGGGTGAGCGGCATCAGGTCGGGCGTTTCGTTGCAGGCATAGCCAAACATCATGCCCTGGTCGCCCGCGCCCTGGTCCTCCTCGTTGTCCTGGGCCTTCTCCACGCCCTGGCGGATGTCGCCGCTCTGCTCGTGGACAGCGCTCAGCACACCGCACGAGTTGCCGTCAAACATATACTCGCTCTTGTTGTAGCCAATCTTGTTGATGGTCTCTCTTGCCGTCCTCTGCAGGTCAATGTAGGCATCGGTCGCCAGCTCGCCTGCAATCACCACCTGGCCGGTTGTGACAAGCGTCTCACAGGCCACGTGTGACTTGCAGTCAAAAGCCAATAACTTGTCCAGGATGGCGTCGCTGATTTGGTCGGCCACCTTGTCGGGATGGCCCTCGGACACGCTCTCGGACGTGAACAGGAAATTCTTCTTACTGATACTGTTGTTCATTATAACATAATTGTTTTTATGTGGAAATGAACGCTAAACAGCAGACGATAAAATAAAGGGGATTATCGCAGTTTTAGCATTTTTTCAAGTGGTTGCAAGCAGCCAAATTTTTCCACTGTGTTCGTAATTGTCGGTGCAAAAGTACTGCAAATTTATCACATGCGGTGCATTTTTTGGTATTAAATATCCCTAAAACAGCACTTGCGGGCAAAAAAAAGGGGCCGAGCATCGCTGCTGAGACCCTTGAATAAATAATACTTGAAAACTATATTTACCCCATAAAAGCATTTTATTTGTGAAACAAAGGAATACATTTTTTCTCATTTGAGACAAAATTATGTATTAAAAAATGTAAAAAATCAGCGAAAATTGGCATTTTTGCGGCATAGTGCAGGAGTTCTTGGGAAATTATCGGCAATTTGCCACCCATTTCACCGTTGCGGCCGCACCTTGTCAGCCTGGCATCGTCGCATGCCGTGGCAAAATCGCAAGAAAAATCCACCCAAACGATTGTCGGTTCCCGATTTTTGTGTATCTTTGCAACCGCTTTTCATCAAAGCCGGTCCTATAGCTCAGTTGGTTAGAGCACCTGACTCATAATCAGGGAGTCCTTGGTTCAAGCCCAAGTGGGAC
>CALEJB010000003.1 GCA_937898675.1 uncultured Prevotellaceae bacterium | reverse complement strand
AGCCAGGATCAAACTCTTCGTTGTTGTATCTCGTCTTTTTCCTTTTCAGAAAAACCAAATTGAAAGACGCAACGCCGTTTCGTTCCCTGCCCGGCCCGGCGACATGAATCGCCTCGGATTGTGCTGTTCGTTGTATAACCTGTCTTCTCGGAATCTTGACGCGAGCTCGGGAGTTCCGTTCCCTGCTTCTGCACTGTCAAAATTTCCTCATTGCAAACATTTCAAAGGTCTCTCGCGCCTTCCGCCAAAGGGCCAAAAAAAAGCCGCCCACCGTTCTTGACGTGTCCCGTGGGCCGAAAAGCGATGCAAAATTACTGCCTTTTCACATACCCGCCAAATATTTTCGAGACTTTTTTTCAAGAAATTTTCAACAAATCGCACAAGTGGCTGATAATCAAAGAGATAATTTTTAGGGAAAATGTCACTCCTCCGAGCCCGAGAAACAATTATGGGGCCACCCGCAGGCGGCCCCATAATATATAATGTGTAGCTATCATCCCTAGAACAGCGTGAGCTGGGAATCGTCGCCGGGATGCGGCGGGCGTGCGGTGTCGTCGGCATCGTCAACAAAAGCATCCTCCCCGCTATCGAAGGGGATATCGTTGTCCAGCGGTGCGGACGCGGGCATTGCGGCGCTCATCTTGGACGCTGCCATTTGCCGCAGGGCGGCAATCTGGCGGTCCTTCTCGACGATGGCATCCTTCATGGCGTTGGCCTCGTGCTGCAGGCGGTCTTGGAGCACCTTGGCGCGCTTGAGTTCGGCCCTGGCGTCGTCGCGCTCGGCCACAATCTTGGCGAAGTTGGCCTGCTTCTCGTTGCCGTCGGCATTGAGCGCGTTGAACTTATTGTTGATGTCATCGGCGCTGGCCTTGGCTTGGGCCAACTGCGACTTGAGTCCGTCGATGGTGTTTCCGGCCTCCACGCTGCGGCGATACTGCACCTCGGCGGTTGCCTTCAGTTCCTCGATTTCGCGGTTGAGTTTCTCATTGTCATCCCTCAAGACGATGCAGTCCTTGCGCATCTGGTCAAATTCCGTGTCGCGGGACTTATACTCTGCCACCTGCTGGCGCAGCGCGGCAATCTCGGCATTCTTCTTCTCCTTGAACTGCTCCACTTCGACCAATGCCGCCTGCAGTTCCTCGGCGCCCTTGAGTTCCTCCTCATACTCGGCGAGCCGCTCCTGAATTTCGGAATTGTTGACGCGCAACTGTTCGATGACCTCGTCGCGCTGTTGAATTTGCTTGTTGAGTTCTTCGACCGAAGGTCCCTCGGCGGCCTCCTTGGCGGCAGCGGTCAAGCGCTCCACCTCGGCGGTCTGTTCCTCGAGTTCCTTCTTGACCCTGTCGAGTTCAGCATTGAGGTTGTCAACGCCGCCCTTCGCCTCCATCGCCTTGAGGCGGCTTTGAAGGCTCTTGTTCTCGATTTCAAACTTCTCGCGCTCGGCCTCGACCTCCGAAATCCTGGCGGACATGTCGTTGGCGCGGCTCTGCGCCTGCCGGCGGTTGGCCTCGTTGGACTGCATCTGCGCCTTGATGTCCTCTACCGCCTTCTTGGCGTCCTCGACCTGCTTCAGGAGTTCTTCACGCTCGGTCTTCCACGAGCCCTTGATCATGCCTATCACGGCCTGGGTGTGCTCGTCCATGAGCCGTGCCGCCTTGTCGGCGAACTCAGCGTCGATGGCATAGCCCTCTTGCTTGTCCACATCGACCTGCACCTCGTCCTGGCTCTTGCCGGCCTCATGATTTGCGACGATTTTGTCCTTTGCGAATGGGTTCACAAATGTGGTGGGCTGACCGAACACATCATACTCCTTGTCGTCCGAGCCGCCACACGCGTTCTTAATCAAATCAAATAATGACATAATTCCTCGTAATTTTTAGTATTGGTTTGTTTTACATTATTCTATCCAAAGGAGCCACTGCTCCATAATTTATATCTTTACTTTAATACTATATATCGAATGGTTTGTTTTACAGAAAGATATAAAATTTATCCTGCAATAATTTCGGCATGAAAAGGCCGATTTTATGCTCTCAGTCGGTAAAATTACTATGTTTTTTTTGAATACGGGTCCAAAAACGCAAATTATTTCATAAAAAATATTGGTTTTTCTTTCAATAAATATCACTTTTATAGACATAAAAAGCTGCCATAGATTTTGTTATCAATGGCAGCTTAAAGCGTTGCTTTAGATATGATTATTTCTTTGCAGCCGTTTTCTTGGTTTTGGTGGTGCGGCGGCGCGCTGTACCCTTGGAAATGTTAGCCTCGTCCGAAACGATTTCGCGGCACTGCTCAAGCGTGAGGCTTGCGGCATCCATGCCCTTGGGGATTTTCACGTTCTGCTTCTTGTACACGATATATGGCCCGTAGCGTCCGTTGAGCACCTTCAAGTCGGGTTCCTCGTCAAAGGTCTTGAGCACCTTCTTGGCATCGGCCTCGCGCTGTGCCATGATGATGCCGACAGCCTCGTCCAGGGAGATGGCCGTGGGCGAGAACTCCTTGGGGATGGAAGCATACTTGCCGTTGTGCTTCACGTAGGGACCGTAGTGTCCCACTCCGATGGTCACCTCGGCACCCTCAAACTCGCCCAGATTGCGCGGCAGTTCAAAGAGTTTGAGCGCCTCCTCGAGGGTGAGCGTCTCGATGCTCTGCCCCTTTTGCAGCGAGGCAAAGCGCGGCTTGTTCACGTTGTCGGCGCTGCCCATCTGCACCAGGGGGCCATATCGGCCAATCTTGACCATCACGGGAAGCCCCGTGGCGGGGTCCACGCCCAGCTCGCGCTCACCCACCTTGCGCTCGAGGCGCAACGATGAAACCTCGTCGATGCTGGGATGGAAAGTGCCATAGAAGTCGGCGATTTCCTTGTTCCATTCCACATTGCCCTGTGCCACCTCATCGAACTCGTTCTCGACCTTGGCCGTGAAATTATAGTCCATGATGGCGGGGAAATACTTCACGAGGAAGTCGTTGACGACCATACCGATGTCGGTGGGGATGAGTTTGCCCTTCTCCATGCCGAAGAGTTCGCTCTTCTTGCCGGCGGCAATGCGCCCGTTCATGAGCGTCATCACCTCATACTCACGTTTCTGTCCCTTGTCCTCACCCTTCTCGACATAGTTGCGGTCCTGGATGGTGGAGATGATGGGCGCATAGGTCGAAGGACGGCCGATGCCCAATTCCTCCAGACGGCGCACAAGGGATGCCTCGCTGTAGCGGTTGGGCTGCTGGGTAAAGCGTTGCATGGCTGTCATTGACACATTGCGCAGCAGTTCGCCCTTGACAACCTGGGGCAGGGTGTGCAGGTCCAATTGGGGCTGCTTGCCCTCGTTATTGTCATCGGTGCTCTCGAAATAGACCTTGAGGAAACCGTCAAACTTCACCACCTCTCCCTCGGCCACGAACATCTCGCGTCGGCCCGACACGGCAATGTTGGCCGTCGTCTTCTCGAGTTCGGCATCGGCCATCTGCGACGCAATGGTGCGTTTCCAGATGAGGTCATACAATTTCTTCTCCTGGGCGGTGCCGGTGATGGTGTGGTTGGCGATATATGTCGGGCGTATGGCCTCGTGAGCCTCCTGCGCGCCCTTGCTGGTCGTGCGGTAGCGGCGCACCTTGAGGTACTGTTCGCCGATGTTCTCCTTGATTTCCTTGCTGATGGTGTTCAGCGCCAGGTTGCTCAGGTTCACCGAGTCGGTACGCATATAGGTGATGAGACCTTCCTCATACAGCCGCTGCGCGAGCCTCATGGTCTGCTTGACGGACAGTCCCAACTTGCGGGCGGCCTCCTGCTGCAGTGTGCTGGTGGTAAAGGGAGGAGCCGGGGTGCGCTTGAGCGGCTTCACGGTCACGTCCTTGACCTGGAATTCGGCGCCCATGCAGTGCTCAAGAAACGCCTGGGCGTCGTCATGGCTGGCAAGGTGCTTGTTCAGTTCGGCCTGGAATTCCCCGTCGCCAGCAAACTGTGCCGACACACGGTAATAGGGCTCGCTCTTGAAAGCCTTGATTTCCTTCTCGCGCTCGGCGACAAGGCGCACAGCCACGCTCTGGACGCGGCCGGCCGAGAGTCCCGGCATAATCTTGCGCCACAGCACGGGCGACAGTTCAAAGCCCACGATGCGGTCCAGCACGCGGCGCGCCTGCTGGGCGTCAACCAGGTTGATGTCGATGCCGCGCGGGTGCTTGATGGCCTCGAGGATAGCGGGCTCGGTAATCTCGTGGAACACGATGCGGCGCGTGTCCTCGGGCTTGAGCCCCAGCACCTCAAACAAGTGCCATGCGATGGCCTCTCCCTCGCGGTCTTCATCACTGGCGAGCCACACCACGTCGGCCTTGGCGGCTTCGGCCTTGAGTTTCTTGACCTGGTCAACTTTATCCTCGGGAATTTCATACAGGGGCTTGAAGCCGTGCTCAACGTCGATGCTGAAGTCCTTCTTGTGCAGGTCGCGGATGTGTCCAAAACTCGACATCACATTATAATCACTGCCCAAAAACTTCTGGATGGTCTTGGCCTTGGCCGGAGACTCGACGATAACTAAATTCTTTGCCATATTTACTTTTTTCTCCTTATGCTATACCTTATAATAAGGTGTATGTTTCAAAAATCGGGTGCAAAGGTAAGGCAATAATTTGAAATCGGCACACCGCCACGCCTTTTTTTTTGCCCGCCACCTATTTTAATAATTATATTATTAAGGTAAAACAAAACTGCTGTTTTCGGTAGTGTGATAATACAAAGAAAAGGCACCCTGTTGCGGATGCCAATTCAAAAAACATTTCGTCGTTCTCAATATCAAACGCCTCTCATCACCTCATCACCTTGGCGGTGTTCACCGTGCCATCGCTGTAGGTGACGGTCACAATGTTCATGCCGCTGAACGGGACATCGCTCTGCTGGCCGGCCAGGTTGACATATTTCACGCTCACCGCTTGCCTGTCGGCCGCCACCGCCGTCACGCCGGCATCGGCCTCGCGCGCCTGGAACTTGTCGAGGCAAAAGTAGTTAGCGCTATTGATGCCATACTCCCCCACGTCGGTCGAGGTCACGGTAAAATACACCGATGTCACCTCGCCCAGCGACGACAAGTCCATATAGGTCCACTCGTTGAGCGCCTTGAGCGCGCCGCCGCTGTAGTCCATCAGTTTGACGCTCGCGGTCCTCTCGGAGCCGTCCCTGGCCACGCCCACAGCATTCAGGTCGATGTGGTCGCCCTCGACAAACGCGCGCGACGACAGCCACCCGTGCTGCGAGGTGTAGTAGGTCCACGGGGCGTTGCACACATACACGCCCACGGGCTCAAACGCCCGCTCCTCGCCGCCGCGCGCCAGCCTCACCTGGTTGGTCTGTTCGCCGCCGAAGAAGCCCCAGAATCCCACGATATAGGCCTTGTCGGCATCGGCCTGGGCCGTGCCGTCCCCGTTGAGCACGATAACGCCAGCCTCGTCGGTCCTGACACCGCCGCCCGCCATGCACCCGGCAAACTCGGTGTACCACGTCTTGCCGTCGGCGCCCTCGCTGTAGTCGTTGCGGTCACCGCCCCTGGCGGGCATGAATCCGTCCCAATACACCCCGCCCCACGATGTGCCGCCGATGAGGTGCGACAGGTTGACGGTACCCGCCTCGTCGCCAAACTGCAGCCACATGCAGTCCTCGCCGTAGGCATCGGCCCACACGCCGTTGTCGGCAAATTCGAGCACAGCGGGATTGACGGGCTTGTCCAAGTCCAGGGTAATCACATCGGCCCAAGCGGTCACTGCCAGCAGGGCTGCGGTTGCAAAAGTCAAAATTCTTTTCATCATCATTACATTGATATTAAAGTTAAACTTCACGAAAAATCTCTTTTTCGGTGAATTCAGGCGACATGGATTGGCCCGTTGCAGAGCAAGGGGCGGCATCCACATTAGCGCGGGAAGAAAATGTCAAGCATGCAAGGGATTGCTGCTCTGCATCATCAACTTCGCCAGGGTTCAAGTGCCGCGTGAACCACGAACATGTTGGCGGTGCCAAGGCAGGTCTTCTGACTTCTCCCGCATCACGCTGGCGGCCTTCCCGGTGATGATGCAGAGCCTTGAGGGGCGCTTGCTGACCAGTGGCATGCTTGCCGCGCGATGTGTCGTGGGGAGTTACAGCAGCGGGTACTGTCCAGGATTTACACCTGATTCCCTATTAATTCCGGCGGTCCATACAACCGCCCGAAACCTCAACACGATTTTTATCTCCGCAAAGGTACTATAAATTTCCCATTAGGGAGAGCATGACAACGAAAAAATTCTAACTGATTGGATATATCGCATGTTCACCATCATTAGACTGATGGTCACTTGTCGTTTTTAGCCTTGCGGCAGACGCCGTGCATCCAGCAGGCACCCGCCGCCGCCACTATCACCGCCACGACAATCGCCATCTCCCAAACATGGTTCACAGGATCCACCCATGCCTCTTTGAAGAATCCATTGCGCGCCATCACCTCGACAAAAGTCCAAAAGACGAGTACCGCAACAAGGGCCATGCGGATGCTGGCGCCCCACGAGGCGATGTGCAGTTGCCGCTTGAACAGCAGCACCGAGGCGATGAGACAAGCGACGGCGACAGCATAGGTCACCGGATGGCGGTCGCCCAAGAACACAGGGTCGTAGCAGAACATCAACAACAAGTACAAGCCCCACATCAGCACATTCCACTCCATGAACACGATGATGCTCGAGTGATGCGCCATCGGGCGCAGTTCCACCAGATTTTTCGCCCCGCAGCGGCGCTGCAGCCAGTTCATGAAAGCGCAACCATGCCTGGTGCAAAACGCGCATATCACCACGCACATCATCCACATGCCAAATGTGGCGGGCATGATGAGGTACTCTGGCCGGGAACCGCGCAAGGCCTTAATCTCCTGGCGAGAAAATGCCTCAAGCGGCGTGCCGTCGATGGTGAACGAGCGGTTCACGGCCATGCCGTCCACATACTGGGTGACGGTCTGCACGACACCGCTGCCCACAAGGTCGCAATGCACGCCATAGCGCTCGGCATAATAGGCCAGCAGGAACTCCACCCAGCCCATCCAAAACAGCATCGAGCCCGCGAGGCCAAAGCAGGTCTGGCGGGTGTCGCCCTTGACAAACACCCCGGCGAGCGTAACGGCAAGACCGACAAAGCCCATGGCAAAGGCCGAATAATGCAATGCGGCAGGACTGAGCGCATGTTCCATCAAAATCACCAGCGCATGCCCCAACGGCATCAGCATCAGCACAATCAGGCACGCCCCCAGTGTTTTCCAAACATATATGTCTCTGCCCGTTATCATATTTTCTTGCAAAGTTAGGGGATTATTTTGATATAGCGTATAAATCGCGGGCTTTCAGCCCGCACCTCACGGGAGGGTGTTTATCCGGGGGCCGCGCTCGCATGTGGCTCGCTTAACCCCGGCCAGCGAATGCGGCATGGCACTGGCATTATCACTTATCCTCTACCCTATTGTTTAGGGCGCGTGACTTCGTTGACCAGATAGACAATGCTCTGGTAGGGCACGCCGCCGTTGGTCTGCAGGCCCACCTCGCAGGTGCGGCTGTTGCTGTAGCCCGCCTCGATGCGGTCCGCGGCGAGTTGCCGGCGCAGTTTGCGCAGCGCCCAGGCATTGACCTCGGGATGGGTCCATCCGCGGTCGCCGGCAAAGCCGCAGCAACCCACGCCCTCGGGCATAAACACATTGTTGCTGCACAAGCGCGCCAGGTCGGTCAAGATTGGCACAAGCCCCATTTCGCGCGTCGAGCATGTGAAATGCAGGGCGACGCGGCGGTCGATGGGCGTGAACACGAGCCTGTCCTTTAAGAAAGTCCAGATGAACTCGGCGGGCTCGTAGAGTTTCATGCGCGTGATGCGCTGTCGCATGCGGTGCAGGCAGGGGCTCTGGTCACACAGCACGGGCCACTTGCCCTGCTCGCTGGCCTGCCACAGCGCCTCGTCAAGTTCGGCGGTCTTGCGGTCGGCGATGTCGAGCATGCCCTTGGACTCCCAGATGGTGCCGCAGCACATATTCTTCATCCCCTTGGGGAAAATTACCTCGTATCCAGCCTTTTGGCACAACTGTACCATCTCATCGACAAGCGTATTCTTGACAGGCGCGCCCTTGGCCACGCCCATCGTCTGGTTGATGCACGAGGGGAAATAGACGACTTTCAGCCCGGCGTTGCCCACGCTGCCCTCCTTGGGCTGGCTCGCGGCTCGCGGCATGGCGGATGTCCACAGCGGCGTGCCCGCCTTGTGCATGCCGCGGGCGATGCCATTCATCGCCGTGGTGCCCAGCACAGTGTGCCCCAGATTGGCCACACGCAGCACGCCGCGCAGGGCGCCCTTCACGCCCGCCAGATGCTTGGCGGCACTGTCGCCCAAGCGATAGGCCATGCTGCCCCTGGGCGCCGCCTGCTGGCGGATGAGGTGCGTCAGGTGCGCCACATTGATGCCCATGGGGCACGACGTGGAGCACAAACCATCGCCCGCGCAGGTCTCGTTGCCATAGTATTTGTATTGCTTGACAAGCGCTGCCAGCCGCTCGTTGTCGGCGCCCGATTGCTGGAGCCGGGCGATTTCGCGCCTGACGGCGATGCGCTGGCGCGACGAAATCGTCAAGCCGCAGGTGAGGCAGTTCACCTCGCAAAATCCGCACTCGATGCACTTGTTGGCCTCCCAAGCCCCCTGCATGGCGGTGCGGGCGGTGCCGTGCGGCATGTCGTCGCCGGGGCGCTCCACATTGAGTTCGGGCAGCGGCTTGAAGTGCCTGATAAAGCAGTCGGGGTCGTCGTTGAAGATAACGCCGGGGTTGAGCAGATAGCCGGGGTCGAAGATTTCCTTCAACTCCCGCATGGCGGCAAAAGCCTCGTCGCCCCACTCATACTTGACAAACGGCGCCATGTTGCGGCCCGTGCCGTGCTCGGCCTTGAGCGAGCCGTCATAGTCCTCGACTACCAGCCGCGCCACGTCGCGCATCATGTGGGCATAGCGCTGCACCTCGCTCTCGTCGCTGAACAACTGGTTGAGGATGAAGTGGTAGTTGCCCTCAAAGGCGTGGCCGTAGATGCAGGCATCGTTGTAGCCGTGGTCGGCAATGAGGCGTTGCAGCTTGACGGTGGCCTCGGGCAGGTCCTCGACGGGGAACGCCACATCCTCGATGAGGCACGAGGTGCCGATGGGGCGCGCGCCGCCCACGCTGGGGAAGATGCCCGAGCGGATGGCCCAGTACTTGCCATAGACGGCGGGGTCCTGGGTGAAGGCAACGGGGATATAGGTATCAAAGCGCCCCAACGCCGCCGTGATGGCTGCTATGCGGGCCTGCAGGTCGTCCTGGCTGGTCGCCTTGGTCTCGGTGAGGATGGCGGTGAGGTTATGGTAGTCGCCGGGCTCAACGCCGTCGATTTTGCCGGCATCCACATCCTTCTTGTACTGCAGGTAAACCGGGTCATCGACCGATGCCAGCGACAGGTAGTCGAGCATCTCGGCGCTCTTGACCATCAGGTCCTCGGCACTCATGGCCACGTCGGCGTCACCGGCCTTGAGCTGCTTGAGCGCTACCACGGCCTCGCAACTCTCGCGCATGGTGTGGAAATAGAGCATGGCAGTGGCCTTGTGCGGATAGTCGCGCAGCGTGCGCATGGTCACCTGGCTGATAAAGGCCAGCGTGCCCTCGCTGCCCACCACGCTGTGGGCAATGATGTCAAACGGGTCGTCATAGGCGATGAGCGGCCTGAGGTTCAAGCCCGTGACATTCTTGATGCTGTATTTCTTGCGGATGCGGTCGGCCAGCGGCTGATTGGCACGGACGCGGTCGCGCAGCGCCTCTATCTTGCTGATGAAATCGGGGTGTGATTGGGCGAAGCTCTCGCGGCTGCGCTCGTCACCCGTGTCCAGCACGGTGCCGTCGGGCAGCACCAGGCGCGCCGACACCAGCATGCGGTCGCTGTTGGCGTGTGTGCCGCAATTCATGCCCGAAGCGTTGTTAGCGACGATGCCGCCCACCATCGCCGAGCCGATGCTCGCGGGGTCAGGCGGAAAGACGCGTCCGTGGGGCTTGAGAATTTGGTTCACCCTCTCGCCCACGATGCCGGGCTGCAGGGTGATGGCCGAGGCGTCGGGGGCGATGCTGTACTGCTCCCAGTGCTTGCCCGCCACAATGAGGATGCTGTCGCTCACGCTCTGCCCCGACAGCGAGGTGCCCGCGGCGCGAAAGGTGAAAGGCAGGCCACGGCGGGCGGCAGCGCTGACGATGAGCGACACCTCGCGCTCGTCCTTGGCGCGCACGACAATGCGCGGCGTCAAGCGGTAAAAACTCGCGTCGGTGCCCCATGCCAGGGTCCGCAGCTCATCGGTATAAATCCTCTCCTTGGGCAGTTCACGCCCGATTTCTTTTAAGAATCCGCTATAGTCTTTCATATCCTGATACCATTTCTTGTCACACATATTCAATCTCCAGTTCATCAGCGATGTCCATGTCGCGCTCACCGTGCAGCGAATAGATGATGCCCCAGCCGGCATACTCTGACGGCACCTTGAGCACCGCCAGGCGCCGCCAACGCGGGGGGCCGTAGTCAGACGACTCACCCGACAGCAACAGCCGCCGGGCCGTGTAGTCAAACTCATAGAAGCCGCCGCCAAGGCACTGCTCGCCCGCCTCAATCAGCTGGCGGTGCAGGGTGACCATGCCCAACCGCAGGCAGCCCTTGCTGGTGATGATGAACTTTGGATATCCCATATCTCTGCAAAGTTACGACATTATGCGCAAACGCCGTGCAGCAAAGGGGCGGAATTTTATGGCTTGCGCGTCAGGGTCACCTCGCCGCCCCACAGGTCCAGCGGCAGCACAATGCGGTCCGTAGCGTCGTCGATGAGAGGGCAGATGAACAGCTTGCGCCCTTGGTATTCCAGCGGATAACAGCCTCGGGGGGTGTATTCCTCTTCCAAGCCATAACGGGCGCGGCGGGCACGCTCGCCGGCGTCAAGGCCAGACTGCGCCAGCACATAGCGCGCCGTCTGGAAAGTGCACGGCAGGGTGTCGGTGAGCAGAACGGCGGCCATATAGTCCTGCCCCCTGAAGCCGAGCACGGCGCCCACCACGTCGGGGCGGTCGCTCGCCAGCGGGAGCAAATAAGCGTTATCGAGCAGATGTCCGCCATGGAAGCGATGATAGACCGAGTCGCCTGCAAACTGCACATTCTGCTTGCCATAATAGGCGCGGTAGATGACCTCGTGGGCAAAGTAGTCGCCCGAATCATAGTTCATGGGCTTGACAAAGCGGCTGTAGCCGTCGAAACGGCGCGCCTGCAATATCGCCTGGGCAGGGGCAGCCTTGATTTCGGCCACCGCCTGGGCGTCAAACGCCTTGTAACGCTTGAGCGCATCAACGCCTCGCGCCCAAGTGAACGCCGCCAGCGCCAGACACACTGCAATGGCGGCCATGCGCGCCCGGCGCCAGCGGCCATCAAGCAGTCGCTCCATAACGGCGGTGATGACGATGAGCGCGGCGGTCACGAGTGCGGCATAGGCGCGCTCGTGGATGATGCCCAGCGCAAACAACGTGAGTGCCAGGCATGCGAACAAGTAGGTCCACGGCGCGGTCCTGAGGGTTTGCCACCCCCATGCCCGCCATGCCACGACACCTGCCGCCACGGCGATAACAGGCAGATAAAACCGCCACATCTTGTCGGCAAAGATGTGCCAGCGGCTGGCGAGCAGGTCGCCCGCCCCCAAGTCCGTGACAATGCCCCCGCTGGCGGCGCGGTCCCATGCACCGGGCGAGGCGATGATGATGATGATGCCCACGAGATAGCCCGCCAGCGCAACGAGGGCGCGGCGGTCAAGCCGCCGGCGGTTGAAGGCATAGTACAGGCACAGACCCGCGAACCAGCCAAACGACGTGGCCTCGTTCATGCTGCCCGCCACCGCGGCGGCCAGCCCGAGCAACACGCCTCGGCCCCACCCCAGCCGGGCCGTGCGTTCCTTCGACAGATACCACGTCAGCGTCAGCGACATGGTGATGGCCCACATGTAGTTGCAACTGCCGTCGAGCCACAGCATCGTCTCGCCGGGGACGGGGAAACAAGTGCCCGTCACAGCGGCAAACACAGTGACGGCCAGGATGGAACGGCGCCCCGCAGACAGCAGGGCCATCAAGTGCGCCATCACCCCAAAGACGACGGCATTGAGCACATTGAACACTCCCTTGCCCGTGATGCCGCAAAAGATAGCGGCCAGCAGATTGGCCGTGCGGCCATTGGCGTGCATAAAGTGGTTGGCGTGCGACCTCAGCGCGTCGGCCAGCGAGCCTATGGGCGTCCACTCGCCCTCGACGAGCGAGAACGCCAGGTCGTCCTCCTTCATGGTCGTGAGCAAGTTCATCGCCATGAACACGGCGCACAATGCCAGCAGCACCGCCCAATAGGCGATGCCGTGCCAGCGGCCGTCATGCCGCCCTGCCATGGCGCGGGGCTTGCTCATCGTCGTCCTAAAACAAAGGACAACCGTGACAAAAAACATTGCCCAAGTTGTCCACGTTGTCTGTTATTATCCCGTGTTGGTTTATACGGTCAGGATTTCCTTCTCCTTGGCGGCGAACACCTCGTCAATCTTCTTCATGAACTTGTCATGGAGTTTCTGCACCTTGTCCTCGCCGTCCTTGGACACGTCCTCGCTCATGCCGTCCTTCACGGCCTTTTTCAAGCCCTCGATAGCCTCGCGGCGGGCGTTGCGGATGCTCACGCGGGCCTTTTCGGACTCGGCCTTGCAGTCCTTGACGAGTTGCTTGCGGCGTTCCTCGGTCAGGGGCGGGATGTTGAGGCGGATCACCTCGCCGTTGTTCACCGGCATGATGCCCACGTTGCTGTCGATAATCGCCTTTTCGATGGCGCCGATGAGCGTGCGCTCCCAGGGCATGATGGCGATGGTGCGCTGGTCGGGGGTATTGATGTTGGCCACATTGGCCAGCGGCGTGGGTGCTCCGTAGTAGTTCACGCGGATGCCGTCCAATATCTTCACATTGGCCTTGCCGGCGCGCACGTGCGCCAGGGTGTCGTCGAGGAAGTCAACGGCTTCCTGCATCTTCAACTCGGCGGTTTCAAGATAGAAATTAACGTCGTTCATAGTGTCTGTGTTTGGGTGATTGGTTGTGATTGTTGTGATTGTTTTGGTTGTGATGATTTTTCTTGGTCACGAAAGTACACCATTTGCCCCACCCGTGCAAATTTTTTACAAAAAAATGCCCAAAAACCGCACTTAACCCAACAATAGCCGTCGCGATTGCGGCGGCTATTGTATCACTCACGGGGCATCTCCAGCCCCGATAATTTTGCCTGAAATTTTGCGCAAGACAAATTGGCGGGCGATTGAATAAAGGAAGAGCTAAAGGGCCAGTCACAGGCCAAGGAATCTGAAGTGCAACGACGGCGTGTAGCTGTGGCGGTAGGACACACGGCAGTCAATGGCATAGTTGTCCCAGCAGCCGCCGCGACGCACGCGGTTGGAGCCCGTCGCGGGTCCTGTGGGATTGGTCTGAGGCGAACTGCTGTAACTGCCATACCTATCCTGGCACCACTCCCACACGTTGCCGCTCATGTCGTACAGGCCCAACTCGTTGGGTGCCTTGGCGCCGACGGGGTGGGTCTTTTCTCCGCTGTTGTCACAATACCACGCCACGGTGTCAATGTCGTTGCTGCCGGCGTACATGTAGCCCTGGCTCTTGCTGCCGCCGCGAGCCGCGTACTCCCACTCGGCCTCGGTGGGCAGGCGGAAGTTCTTGCCCGTCAAGCGGTTCAGTTCGGTGATAAATGCCTGGCAGTCGTTCCAGGACACTTCCTCTACGGGTCGCTGAAGGTCACCCGTGAAGTCGCTCGGGTTGCTGCCCATCACGGCCTGCCACAGTTCCTGCGTCACCTCGGTCTCGCCGATGCTGTAGTCGCTCAGCGTCACCTGATGCGGGGGTTTCTCGCCCTCCCAAGCGTCGCTGCCCTGCTCGGCGGTGGCGCCCATCGTGAACGTGCCGCCAGCCACGCCAATCATCGTGAAGGTCACGCCGTTCACCGTGAAAGTCTGATCCTCGGGAACCAGCGACGGCACTGTGATGGTCTGCTCCTCGCTACGGCTCATCTTCTTGCCGTCCTCCTTGGCAGTGGCATGGGCGGTCAGGGTGTAGGCCTCGGCGCCGCGGATGGCGGTGTAGGGATTGGACACTTCATCGCCGTTGACATAGAGGCGCACATCGCCCTCGCCCGCGGCAGTCACCGTCACCGCGCTGTCGCCCACTGCTGCGGTAACAACAGGAACGGCGGTAGGCTCCGGCTCGGGGTTGAGGTCAATGTTGCCCAGCAGATAATCAATGAGCGTGCTGATGTCGGCGGGCGTAACACTGCCGTCGCCGTTGACATCGGCGCGGGCGGAATTGACCGCAGATGATTCGTTGCCTAACAGGTAATCAATCAGCGCGCTGATGTCGGCCGTCGTTACATAGCCGTCATCATTGATTATTTTGCATTTTGGTTAATGTGATTGTTCTTTGATTCTTGATTTTTAAGCCGCAAAGGTATATATAAAAATATAAACCATGAGTAAAATAACGGCGATAATTTTAAGAAATCCGGCGCAAAACAAATTCGCGGGCGATTGAATGAAGGAAGGGACTAAAGGGCGAGCCGCAGGCCGAGGCCATAGTTGCGGTAGGACGGCGTGTTGAAATTCCTGAACGAGACACGGCACCAGGCGGCATCATAATCCCAGCAGCCGCCGCGGAACACATGATAGAAGCCTGCCGAAGGACCAGCCGGATTGTCCTGTGGCGAACTGGCGTAACCGCCATACCAATCCTGGCACCACTCCCACACATTGCCGCTCATGTCGTACAGGCCCAACTCGTTGGGCGCTTTGGCGGCGACGGGACTGCTACTGCCCAAAGCAAAACTATTATTTACATACCATGCCACGGCGTCAATGTCGTTGCTGCCGGCGTACATGTAGCCCTTGCTCTTGCTGCCGCCGCGCGCCGCATACTCCCACTCGGCCTCGGTGGGCAGACGGAAGGTCTTGCCCGTCAGCTCATTCAACTTGGCGATGAACGTCTGGCAATTGCCCCATGTCACCTGTTCCACGGGGCGTTGAAGGTTGCCCGTGCTCTCGCTGGGATTGCTGCCCATCACCGCCTGCCACAGTTCCTGCGTCACCTCGGTCTCGCCGATGCTGTAGTCGCTCAGCGTCACCTGATGCGGGGGTTTCTCGCCCTCCCAAGCGTCGCTGCCCTGCTCGGCGGTGGCGCCCATCGTGAACGTGCCGCCGGCAACAGGTACCATCTTGAACGACACGCCGCAGACGGTGACGGTCATGGCTTGAGGCTCATCTGCCTCGCCACCGCCAAAGATGGCGTCAATCACCATGTTGACGTCGGCAATGTTAATTTCGCCGTCGGCGTTCACGTCGCACTTGGAGCGGCTGTAGTCCAGCGACTGGCCCCACGCCGCCAGCGGCAACAACAGCGACAGCAGCGCAAAAATCGTAACTTGCAATGTCTTTTTCATCATATTTGCCATTGACATTCAACATTAAAGCGCGAGCCGCAGGCCGACGTCGCTGAGGTGGTAGGTGGGGAAGTTGCTGCTGCGGTGGGACACACGGCAGTAGGATGCGTCGCGAGCCCAGCATCCGCCGCGGAACACACGGTAAGAGCCCGATTCACGTCCTTGCGGGTCGGTCTGCGCGTCACTGGTGTAACTGCCGAACCAGTCTTGGCACCACTCCTGCACATTGCCGCTCATGTCATACAGGCCCAACTCGTTGGCGGCCCTTGTCGCCACGGGCTGCGTGCCGTATTTGGGCCGGTTATCGACGTACCATGCCACATCATCAACCTGGTTGCTGCCCGAGTACTTGTAGTGCATGCTCTTGATGCCGCCGCGGGCGGCGAACTCCCACTCGGCCTCGGTGGGCAGGCGGAAGGCCAGGCCCGTCAATTCGTTCAACCTGGCGACAAACGCTTGGCATGTCTCCCACGACACCAAATACACGGGATAGTCGTTGCCGACGCCGCAGGCCGATATGTTGAGGCGCGAGCAGATGTCCGCCTGGCTCTCGCCCATCACAGCCTCCCACAGTTCCTGCGTCACCTCGGTCTGGCCGATGCAATAAGTTGACAAGGTCACCTCATGAGCGGGCCGCTCGTTGCTGGCCGACTCGGTGCCCTGCTCCTCCGTCGCGCCCATCGTGAAGGTGCCGCCCTCGACATACACCATCTTGAACGTCACGCCGTTGACATTATAGACAAATGGCGCATCGGCAGGCCACACGCCATTGAGCAGGTAGTCGATGAGGGTGGAAATGTCTTCGGGAGTTACCAGGCCGTCGCCGTTGGTGTCGCCATGGTCATAAATCCGGTCGGCCCACGCGGGCGCCAGACCTATTAACACTAAAATCAGTGAAAGCAATAATCTCTTCATGTCTGTCTATGTTTTTAATAATTATTGTATTACCAAAGTTTGCAAGATGCAAAATTATAAAAAAAGAGGAAAACACATTGCTGTCCACTAAACATTTAGATCTAGCAAAATGCCGGTTAGTTGATTTTATAAAAGGCTCAAAATCAATGGTGTTTTTTGCTAAGTATCTAATATTCAATTCAATTGTGATTTCAAATCCGTTGACCTCAAAAATTCATATAATGAACTAAAAATCAATGGATTATAACGATAATTGCGATTTTTTAATGGACACCAATGAGGAAAACACAAACAACATGCGGCTTATCTATCATCAAGGAATGAAAAGGGGCGGCCTCGCCGCAGCGTTTGTCGCGGTAAAAATCGGCGCTGAGGCGCACACAATTTCCCGCACCAACTCACGTTATTAAAATATAATCATCACAACAGCAAGACAACAATGAGCAAGAAAATATGGATGGCGGCGATGGCCGCAGCCGTGATGGCGCTGAGCGCAACGGCACAGAACGGTGTGGGCGACTGGCGCATCCACACGGCATTTGTGGGCAGCGAAGTCAAGACGGTGGCCGACACGCGCCAGTGGGTATATTACCTGTCGGGCACTGACCTGTTTCGCCTCGACAAGGGCACCCAGGAAAATGAGGCACTCAACAAGGTGAACGACCTGAGCGACATGACCATCAGCCAGATATACTACAACAGCGACAAGGACTACCTCGTGGTCGTGTATAGCGACGCCAACATCGACATCATCTGCACCGACGGCAGCGTGGTGAACATGCCCGAGGTCAAAGACGCGGTGATGACATCGAGCAAGGGCATCAACGACGTGACCTTTGCCGAGGGCGTCATCTACCTTGCCACCGACTTTGGCTATGTGGTCATCGACGACAGCAAGTTTGTCGTCAAGGAGTCGCACATCTACGGCACGCCGCTCACCAGCGTGGCGCAGGTGGGCAACGTGCTGCTGCTGTCGTCGGCCGACGCCTTCTACTATGGCGACGCGGGCGAGTACCACGAGTTGCTGTCGTCGTTCAATACCGCCGACACCCACCACGACTGCCGGCTGGTGCCCATCGACGACAAGTCGTTCTTTTGCCTCACAGGCTGGACATTTGTGATGACCGTCAGGGACCTTGAGGACGGCGGCACAGCATTCAGCTCCTATGCCATCATCGAAAACAAGACCACCGTGCTGCAAAAGACTCCCGACGGCTTCATACTCAACGTGCCCAACCTGGGCCAATGGTTCTTGACCGACAAGCAGGGACTCAACCCCGTGGGCACCGACAGCGAGGGCGAAATTGCCAGCAGCAACCCCAACTGCAACGGCGCCGTGTGGGCGGCAGGCGAGAAAGGCCTGCACAAGGTGGGCGAGGCCAGTTACTATGTGCCCAACGCGCTGACATTCTCGACACCGTTCTGGATGACCTACAACAAGACGAGCGACAAACTGTATGTGTCAAGTCCGGCGACCAACGCCTTTTTCCCCAACACGATGCCGACCTACATCAACACCTATGACGGCATGACCTGGCGCAACGCCACGCCCGAGGATGCGCCCAAGAACGGCACTTTCTGGATAGACTTCATGCCCGATGACCCCAGCACCTACTTCATCGGCGGATGGACCAACGGCCTGCACAAGGTGACCAACGACCAAATCGTGCTCACCTACAACGCCGACAACAGCCCAATGGTGAAAAAGCAAGGCGCCATGCACCCCATCGCCACCATCGACCGCGGCGGCAACGTGTGGGTAGTGCAGTCGTTTGAGAACGAGGAGCACCCCGTGATGGTGCTGCCTGCCGCCAAGGCCAAGCAAAGCCAGGTGAGCGCCAGCGACTGGCTCACGCCCAGCATCGGCGGGCTGTACACGGGCCACACCAAGCGCGCCAGCTTTATCTCGACCAAGAACAGCAACTACGACATCAAAGTGTTTACCGACGGCGATTTCCAGATGCCGCTCGTGATGTGGTACAACAACAACGGCGAAATCGTGAGCAACCCTGCCCACAAGGTCTTTAACCGCCTGACCGACCAAGACGGCCTGCCCGTTGCCTGGACCTACATCATGTGCCTCGCCGAGGACCTCACCGGCAACGTGTGGATGGGCAGCACCGAGGGCGTCGTCTCGTTCAACCCAGCGGCAGCCTTCGGCTCCACGCCGTTCACGGTCAACCGCATCAAGGTGCCCCGCAACGACGGCACCGGCATGGCCGACTATCTGATGGACGGCATCCAGGTCAACTGCATCGCCGTTGACGGCGCCAACCGCAAGTGGATAGGCACGCAGACCTCGGGCCTGTTCCTCGTGAGCGCCGACGGCACCGAAATCATCAAAAAATTCAACACCAGCAACAGCCCGCTGGTGTCCAACACCATTTACCGCGTGTGCTGCAATCCCAGCAACAACTCGGTGTATGTCACCACCCCGGCGGGCATGTATGAGTACTTCAGCGACTCGAGCCCCGCCGAGCCGACCTATGACAACATCTATGCCTATCCCAACCCCGTGCGGCCGCAGTATGGCGGCGACGTCACCATCACGGGCATGATGGACAACTCGCTGGTCAAGATTGCCGACTCGGCCGGCAATGTCATCCGCCAGCTCAAGTCCACGGGCGGCATGGTGACCTGGGACTGCTGTGACCAATACGGCGACGCCGTGCCCACGGGTGTCTATCTGGTCATCTGCTCGCAGGCGGGCGGCGGCGATGGCAGCGCCGTGACCAAGATTGCGGTAATACGCTAACAACCCATCAAATTAGCACAAGATATGAAAAAGATATTGCTGTTTCTCTCCATCGCGCTGACGCTGTCGCTCGCATCGTGCAGCACGGCCAGCAAGATGGCGCGCGCCGAGCGCAAGGCCGCCTATGCCCGTCAAGTGCAGGCGGGCCTGACGGCCGGCAAATACACCATTGCCGTGGATTGGATGCGCCCCCTGCGGGGACCGGCCCGCCATGTCAACGGCAACTACAGCCTCACCATCGACGGCGAGGTCGTGCACAGTTACTTGCCCTACATCGGCGAGGTGTACCGCGCGGTTTATGGCGAGAGCAAGGGCCTGCGCATCGAGGAAGCCACCATGCGCGATTATGCCGCGGCCCGGACCGCCGACGACTGCACCCGCATCGAGTTTACCATCGTCAACGAAGAGGACACTTACCGCTATGTGCTCACCATCTTTGCGGGCGGCAAAGCCCTCATCGACGTGTTTGCCCGCGACCGCGACTCCATTTCGTTTGACGGCGAAGTGGTTGCCAGTGACTGATAAACGCCCGCTCCAGCCATCACCCTCAAGACTATGAAAATCTTCAAAACACTGCTATTCGTCGCCGTCACGGCATTGACGCTGGCCTCGTGCTCAACGGGCAAGAAAGCCGGCGGCGAACTTGATGTCGCCAAACTCGAGGCGGCGCAGACCATACGCACCCTGCTCAAGAACGGCGAATTCACCGTCATGGCAGGCTCGATGCGCCCCCTGTCGGGCCCCACCGTCAGCGTCGCGCAAGGCCGCAAAATCATTGTGCGCGACGGCATGATCACCTGTGCCCTGCCCTATGCCGGCTCGGCAATGTTTGCCGGCTACGGCGCCAGCGGATACAAGGCGATGGACTTTACGGCACCCATCACCGGCTACAATGTCGAGTTCCCCAAACAGGACAGGGCGCGCGTCACCTTCGACGTCAACAACGGCGACGACAGCTACAAGTTCCACATCGAGGTGTTCATGAACGGCAAGACCACCATCGACGTCATGCCGCGCGGCCGCGACGCCGTTTCCTACAGCGGCATGCTCCACAGCAACGACATACTGAATTAGACGACCGTGCAACGGCTAACGCCTGTCGAACACCATGCGGTAGGCAGCGGCTTTTTTCTCAAGCGCCAGCGGGTAAGCCCGCGAGGTTGAGGGCATGCGCCACAGGGTGACGGCATGGCCGCCCACCCGGCACTGCACGGGCACGGCGATGGGCGGCACATGGATGCCCGCCTGCGATGCGATGGCACTTGTAGCCTTCTCGCCGGTGGTGATAACACAGGTGATGGAGGGATGAGCGTCAAGCAGGGCCTTGAGGTCGATGGGCTCCACGATTTCGAGAAACTTGTCGCTGGCGTTGTCCCTGAGGCGGCGCACCGCCATGCCTGTGTCCCACAGGGCGATGTGCTCGCGCCACAGCAGTTGCTTGATAGCGTCAAGGTCATAGCAAACCCGTGCACCGTTCCACAGCGCCCCGCTGTCGTTCAGGAAGATAAGCCCCATGATTTTCCAGAAGTCATTGGTCCTGTTAGGGTAATAGAAAGGCATGCTCCAGCGCTTGGGCTGTGGCGGGAAAGTGCCCAGGAACAGGTATTGTGCCCCGTCGGGGACAAACGGCGGCCACGGATGCCGCTCGATGGGTGCCGAATTGTCATTCATGGGTGCAAAGGAACGGAAAAAACGCCGACAGAGAATGTTTTTGGCCAAAAAAGTGCGCTGGTGATTAAAAATTGATTACTTTTGCAATTTAGAAAAACGAACAAATCATTAAAATCAAAAAGTATATGAAACTAAGAAATCTTTTCCTGATAGCATCTGTCGCACTGCTGCTTGTGTCGTGCGGTTCGGGCAAGGAAGTGCCCTACATGACCAACGTTGACCAGATTCCCGCTGCCGCACTGGCGACGGCGACGGGCCAAGCGGGTGATTTTACCATCAAGCCGGGCGACATGCTGGCGATTAATGTTGCGTCATCCAGCAGCGAAGCCGTAGCACCGTTCAACAAGATTCAGTACATGCCGCGTACCAGCGGCGAGGGCGGCGGCAGCGGCTTGGCCTACAACATTGGCGACAACAGCACCGTGTTCTATCTCGTTGACGACAACGGCAACATCGACTTTCCTGTGCTGGGCAAGCTGCACATTGGCGGCATGACCAAGAATGCACTGCAGGACTATGTGGCCAACCTCATCTATCCCCGCTACCTAACCGAGAGGCCCGGCGTGGAGTGCCGCATCCAGAACTTTCGCGTGTTCTGCATCGGTGAGTTCACCAAGCCCGGCGTCATCGAGGCCACCAACGGCCGCCTGAACCTGATTGAGGCCATCGCCCTGTCGGGTGACCTCACATTGCAGGGACGCCGTGACAACATCATGCTCATCCGCACCGACGCCACAGGCCAGCGGACGGTCAAGCGCATCAACCTGCAGGACGCCAACTTCATGACCATGCCCGAGTTTGAGCTGCAGCAAAATGATATCCTGTACGTACAGCCCAGCGATGTCAAGGCCCGTAGCGCATGGAGCGTGGCTCCGCAACTGACCTTCGGCTTCTCGCTGCTGGGAACGCTCATGTCGGTCGTCACATTCGTTACCGTGCTTGCCAACAAGTGATTTTTTAGTTAGGAGTTAGGAGTTGTCATCCGCATTCCTGGCTAAGCATCCGTATTCCTGGCCATTTTATAGCACATAACAACGCATCAGGCGGTCTGTTCCACAGGCGGGGCGGACCGCCCTTTTTGGGGACTGCAGGCATGACAAATCGGGTGACAAAATGTCCGATTTTGTCTGTTGGCACAAGTGTTGAGGTAGTGTGGTTGAAAACAAAATATCTGATAAAAGGAGAAACTATATGAATTTTAACAATTTCACCATCAAAGCACAACAGGCCGTACAAAAGGCCATCGCACTCACGCGCGATGGCGGCAACCCCGCCGTAGAGCCCGAGCATCTGCTCAAGGCGGTAATGACCGAGGGCGACACCGTGGTGCGTTTCATCTTGCAAAAACTCGACATCAACGCCGCCACCGTGGAGCGTCCGCTCGATGCCGCGTTGCAGCGCTTGCCGCGCGTGAGCGGCGGCGAGCCCTACCTGAGCAGCGGCAGCAGCCAGGTTTTTGACAAGGCCAACGACATTGCCGCCAAAGGCGGTGACCAGTATGTAACCATCGAGGCGATGCTCATGGCGCTGTTTGATGTAAAATCGGACGCCGCTGCCATTCTCAAGGACGCCGGCATGACGCGAGGCGAATTGCAGGCCGCCATCGACGAGCTGCGCAAGGGCACGAGCGCCACCAGTGCGAGCGCCGAGGAGCAGTACAACGCCTTGGCCAAGTATGCCGTCAACCTCAACGAGCGTGCCCGCCAGGGCAAACTCGACCCCGTCATCGGCCGTGACGACGAAATACGCCGCGTGCTGCAAATCCTTAGCCGCCGCACCAAGAATAACCCCATCCTCATTGGAGAGCCGGGAACCGGCAAGACGGCCATTGTGGAGGGCCTGGCCCAGCGCATCGTGCGCGGCGATGTGCCCGAGAACCTGAAGATGAAGCAGGTGTTCTCGCTCGACATGGGCGCGCTCATTGCCGGCGCCAAGTACCAGGGCGAGTTTGAAGAGCGCCTCAAGTCGGTTATCAACGAGATTACCAGGTCCAACGGCGAGATTATCCTCTTTATCGACGAAATCCACACCCTTGTGGGCGCGGGCAAGAGCGGCGGCGCCATGGACGCTGCCAACATCCTCAAGCCCGCCCTCGCCCGCGGTGACCTGCGCAGCATTGGCGCAACCACCCTTGACGAGTACCAGAAGTACTTTGAGAAGGACAAAGCCCTGGAGCGGCGTTTCCAGATTGTCATGGTCGATGAACCCGACGAGGAGAGCGCGATTGCCATCCTGCGCGGCTTGAAGGAGAAATATGAGAACCACCACAAGGTGCGCATCAAGGACGACGCCATCATCGCCGCCGTGCAGTTGAGCGAGCGCTACATCAGCGACCGTTTCTTGCCCGACAAAGCCATTGACTTGATTGATGAGGCGGCCGCCAAACTGCGCATCGAGATGGACAGCGTTCCTCAGGGGCTTGACGAGATATCCCGCAAAATTTCGCAGTTCGAGATTGAGCGCGCTGCCATCAAGCGCGACGGCGACGAGCAGCGCATCGCCGACCTCGACAAGCAGATTGCCGACCTAAAAGACCGCGAGCGAGACTACAACGCCAAGTGGAAGAGCGAGAAGGAGCTGATTAACAAAATCCAGCAAAACAAGATAGACATCGAGCAGCTCAACTTTGAGGCCGAGCGCGCCGAGCGCAACGGCGACTATGGCCGCGTGGCCGAAATCCGCTACTCGCTCATCAAGCAAAAGCAGGCCGAGAACGCCGACATCCAAGCGCGCTTGCGCGCGATGCAGGGCGACAAGGCCCTCATCAAGGAGGAAGTCGATAGCGACGACATCGCCGGCGTGGTCTCGCGGTGGACCGGCATTCCCGTGGCCAAGATGCTCCAGAGCGAGAAAGACAAGCTGCTGCGCCTCGAGGACGAGCTGCACCAGCGGGTGGTGGGCCAGGACGAGGCCATCAAGGCCATCAGCGACGCCGTGCGCCGCAGCCGTGCGGGGCTGAACGACCCGCGCCGACCCATCGGCTCGTTCATTTTCCTGGGTACCACGGGCGTGGGCAAGACCGAACTGGCCAAGGCACTGGCCGATTATATGTTCAACGACGAGAACATGATGACGCGCATCGACATGAGCGAGTACCAGGAGAAATTCTCGGTGACCAGGCTCATCGGCTCGCCTCCCGGCTATGTGGGCTATGATGAGGGCGGCCAGTTGACCGAGGCGGTGCGCCGCAAGCCCTACTCGGTGGTACTGTTCGACGAAATCGAGAAAGCCCATCCCGATGTGTTTAACGTGTTGCTGCAGGTGCTGGACGACGGCCGCCTGACCGACAACAAGGGCCGCACGGTCAATTTCAAGAACACCATCATCATCATGACCAGCAACATGGGCTCGAGCCTCATTCGCGAGCGCTTTGAGCGCCTGACCCCTGACAACCGTGAGCAGGTGGTGGGCAAGACGCGTGACGAGGTGATGGAGATGCTCAAACAGGCCATCCGCCCCGAGTTCCTGAACCGCATTGACGAGATAATCATGTTCACGCCGCTCGACGAGGAGCAGATACGGCAAATCGTGCAGATGCAACTTGCCGTTGTCAAGAAGATGCTGGCCAAAAACGGCCTCACGCTGGAGTTTACCGCTGCTGCCATGCAGTTGATTGCTGATGCGGGCTATGACCCCGAGTTTGGCGCGCGTCCTGTCAAGCGTGCCATCCAGAGCCTTGTGCTCAACCAGTTGAGCAAGGACATCATCGCCGCCAAGGTCAACCGCGAGCGTCCCATCACCATTGACGCCGATGATGGTGAACTGCTCTTCAGGAACTAATGTTCAATCTCAGATAACAACCGCATGGGGGCGGGCATCAATTGCCGCCTCCATGCGCTGTTTTTTGTATGGTTCATGCGGGTTAGAACCCCAGGAATTCGGGTGTCAATTCGTTGAGCGTCTTGCCTTTCAGGTCCTTGTCACTCAAAAGCATGTCTTCGGGGCTGATGCGCCAGTCGATGCCCAAGGCGGGCTCGTCGAAGCGCAGGGTGGCCTCGCTGTGCGGTGCATAGGTGTTGTCCACCTTGTACTGGAACTGGGCGACGTCGCTGAGCACGACAAAGCCGTGGGCAAATCCGCGGGGGATGAACAGTTGGCGGCCCGAGTCGGCGTCAAGTTCCACTGCCACATGCTTGCCCCAGGTGGGGCTGCCGTGACGCAGGTCCACCGCGACATCGAGGACGGTGCCCCGTGAAACGCGCACGAGCTTGGCCTGGCTCCACTCGCCGCGCTGGAAGTGCAGCCCGCGCAGCACGCCGCGGGTGGAGAACGACTCGTTGTCCTGCACAAAATCCACATGCCCTACATGGGCGTCAAACTCTGCCTGCTTGAACACCTCGCAGAAATAACCGCGCTTGTCGCCAAACCGTTGGGGCTCGATGACCCACACGCCTTTGATATCTTGTTCGATGAAATTCATGATTGTGATTGATTGCAATGTGCAAAGGTAGTGATTTCTCGCCACGGTCGCGCCCTATTTCGGCAAAAAATGCTACCTTTGCCTGACGCAATGTATAACAAACCCGCATCATGCAATGAAAAAGACCGCCATCAATGTCATCCTGTTTGACGATAACGAGGTGCGCAAGCAACTGCTCCCGCTGACCTATACCCGTCCTGCGGCACTGCTGCGCGTGGGCATCACCACCATTGCCGAGAAGTGGCAGTCGCTGATTGGCGATGACGCGTCATACAGCTATCTCACGGTACCTTACCTCAAGAAGAAGTACCCGTTGCACGTGCGCCGCACGACCAACCTGATGGTTGCCGGCCACGTCATCGCCACGCCCGAGTTGGCGCGTGAGGTGCTGGCGCTGGAGCCCGGCGAGGCGCTGGTGTGGGACGAGACGCTGATTGCCTTTAACGGCACGGCGCAGGACTTTGACACCAGGCAATATGGGCGGGTGGTTCGCCCCAGTCACAAACCGATGGCTGTCAGGCATCTGTATGACATCTTTGAACTCAATGGCGAGGTGCTCGCGGCAGACTTTGACCGGCTGACTGCCGGCCGCGAGTCACTGCCGCTGTCGGCGACCAACACCGTCATCGGTGACCCGTCGCGGGTGTTTATCGAGCCGGGCGCCTATGTCGAGGGCGCGATGCTCAACACCCACGAGGGGCCCATCTACATCGGCAGGGATGCCGAGGTTATGGAGGGCGCGTGCATCCGCGGCGGCTTTGCCGCATGCCACGGCGCCAAGGTGCGCATGGGCGCGAAGGTGTATGGCGCGGTGACGCTGGGGCCGCACTGCAAGATTGGCGGCGAGGTGGAGAACTCGGTGTTCATCGGTTACAGCAACAAGGCTCACGACGGTTTTGTGGGCGACTCGGTCATCGGTGAGTGGTGCAACATCGGCGGCGGCACCACGGCGAGCAACCTCAAGAACGACTACAGCGAAATCAGGCTGTGGAACTATGCCAGCAAGAGTTTTGAGCGCACGGGACTGCAGTTTTGCGGCCTGCTGATGGGCGACCACTGCAAACTGGGCGTGAACTGCATGATCAACACGGCGACGGTGCTGGGCGTGGGGGTCAACATTCATGGCTCGGGTTTCCCGCGCAACTTTGTGCCATCGTTCCAGGAGGGCAGCAGCGCCGCCGGCTTCAAGGATGTACGGCTGGAAAATTTCTATGCCATTGCCGAGCGCGTGATGGCGCGCCGCGGGGTCGAACTCACCGATGCCGACAAGGACATCTTCAAGGCCATCTACAACTTGAGGGACAAGTATAAATGAAACTGATGAAAGCGAACATTAGAATTAACGCCCTGCTGACGGCGCTGGCGTGCGCCGCTTGCCTGGGGCTGACGGCCCGTGCCTATGACTTCATGGCCGACGGCATTGCCTATGACATCAATCCCGACGGCGCAACGGTGTCGGTGACCTATACCGCCATGCCGAGCGATGCCGACCCGTATGCCAACTACACGGGGGCGAGTGCGGTGAGGGTGCCGTCGCATGTGAGCCACGGGAGACAGGACTATGCGGTGACCGCCATCGGCGAGAACGCCTTTGTGCAGTGCATGAGTCTGAAACAAGTGACATTGCCCGACGGGGTGGCGACGATAGGGACAAACGCATTCAACGGCTCGGTGTATCTTGAAAGCGTGAACATCCCCGCCACGGTGACCACGATTGGCGACGGGGCGCTGACGATGACGGGAATTCGTGAGATTGACATACCCAACAGTGTGACCCGCATGGGCACTGCCGCGCTTGCCGCCTGCAGGGAATTGTCGCGGGTGAGCCTAAGCGACGGACTGACTGAGATTCCTGAGGCCCTGCTGATGGGCTGCACGAAACTCAAGCACATCACCCTGCCCGACCATGTCACCGCCATCGGCGGGCAAGCCTTCTACATGAGCGGCATTGAGGAAATTGGCTGGCCATCGTCACTGCAGAGCATCGGGTCGATGGCATTTAATCAATGCAACGGATTAAGGGCGGTTGATTTGCCCGACAATGTGTCGTGGCTGGGCACAAGCGCATTCTACCAGTGCGGCAACTTGGAGCGCGTGACGCTGGGCAACGGCTTGACGCAGGTGGGAGCGGGCGCGTTTGCCGAGTGCGGCAAGTTGAAGGAAGCGGTGTTTGGGCCCGCCGTGCGCCGCATCGAGGCGCGGGCGTTCATGAATGCCGGGCTATTGCATGTAAACCTTCCCGCGTTGGTCGAATATATTGGCAGTGAGGCATTCATGTCGTGCAAGCAGCTGGAGGACGTGCACATGGGCAACGGGGTGACGACAATCGGCAGTTCGGCATTTTCCAACTGCCGCAGCCTGTGTCACGTGCAGTTGTCCCAGTCGCTCACCGCCATCAGCGTGGCGATGCTGAGCAGCACAGCGCTCGCCGAGATTGACATACCGTCATCGGTCACGGTGATTGAGGCATCGGCGTTCACACGATGCAAGTTCAAGGAACTGGTGATACCCAACTCGGTGACCAGCATCGGTAGCGAGGCCTTTGGCTACTGCAGCGAACTCACGCGTGCGGTGGTGCCTAACTCGGTCACCGATTTGTCCACATTTGTCTTTGCAGAGTGCACGGCATTGGAGGAAATCAGCCTGGGCGACGGGGTGAAACGGGTGGACTACGGGTTGATGAACAGCTGCAATGCCGTCAAGACCATGACGCTGGGCGCAGGCATTGAATCCATCAAGGCGAGCAGCAACTGGCCGCTGGGCTCTTGCCAGCGGCTCACCCGGCTGTATAACCGCAGGTCCAAGCCCATCGGCATCGATGAAAACCTGCTGCAGCAGGTCGATTACAACACCTGTGTGCTGTATGTGCCCGCCGGGAGTGCCGCCGCCTACCGCAATGCTCCCGTGTGGCAGCGGTTTATACACATCAAGGAATTTGACCCGGACTCGCCTGTAACCGCCGTGAAAGGTGACGTGAACCTCGACGGCGAGGCCAACATTGCCGACGTGAATACGCTGGTGGACTTGATTCTGAGCCAGCCGCCGTTTGCCGCCGACGCTGACACCGACGTGAACCACGACGGCGAGGTGAACATTGCGGACATCAATTACCTCATCGACATCATCCTTACCGCATCTATGCCCCCCTGCGGCGATGGCGGTGAAAGTGATGTGTGTGAGAAGATCGCTGGAAACGCCACATGTGTGTAGTATGTGGTATATGGTAGAGGGGCGATGTGTGTCATGGGGACGCACTAAAAGTGCGTGATGTGAGCCGTAAGGCGAACTGTAACCGGGGTTGAGCGAGCCCGTGGCGAGCGAAGCCTCGGATAGACATCCACTCGCAAGGTGCGGGCTGAAAGTCCGCGATTTACAATGCTCAAGAAAAAAGCAGCCGAAGATTCGCACATCGCGCTTCCTGCTCTCTCCCACGGCACGCACATCGCAGTTTCAGGTCGCCCGCACGTCAACACATATATCGCACCTCCAGCGCTCCCCCGCACGTTACGACCGCGAGACCCATCCGCTGTCTCCCCTGCGGCAAGCTCGTCACCGGCATGAGACGCGAGGGAACAATGACAACAAAGAGGGTGTGCCAGAATTTTGACACCCCCCCTTCTATTGACGTATGTTGAAGTGTCGTTACTTGACGGGCTGTCCCATGATGTTGTAGAGGATGCCGTTGTTCTCGATAACCACCTGACCATTCACGAGGCGCTTGACGGGCTTGTCGGCGCCAACCTTGAGTTCGTCGATGCCGGTGGGCATGTTCTCATAGTTGAAGTGGTAGATGTTGCCCTCGGCATCGGTGATATTGGCAGTCGCCATCTCGCCGCCAGCCATCTGGGTATAGGTGAAGTCACCGCCAGCGATAGCAATAAAGTTGTTGTCAACCATCAACATGCTCATTGTGAGGTCAAACTGGTTATATCCATAGGTGTAGCCGCTAACGATTTCAGAATCGCTAATCATGAGCATGAGTTCGGCACTGTTGTCCTCGTTGGTCATGTAAATCATCTGCGCGCCCATGACAGCCCACAGGTCATCGATTGAGAACGAGGTGACATCGTAGTAATACTCCTGTGCCTCTTCCATGACATAGTTCATGGTGATGTGGAACATGCGGCCGTCGGCGATGGTCATGTGACCGTCAAAGGTGTAACCGTTGCTGCTGCGGTTGACGGTGAGGTCGGCATCAATGGCGTTATGAACCTGGTCCTCGGCAGCGATGTACAGCGAGACAGGATAGTCGGGGTCCATGTCTTCCCAGCCATAAGTGCCCACGACTTGAGGAGCATCGACGGTGTAAAGCACTTGATAATCGGCGCTAACGCCAACCACCTGGAAGAGGCCTAAAATCTGGGTGTAGTCAATCAGATTGTCCTTGGATACCTCAAGGTCGTTAATCTCGATGACATCTGTTACCGCAGCTTGTGACGGCATCGACACAGCCAGCGCAAGTAAAAGAACAGAGAAAAGATGCTTCATTGTAGTTTCCGTCCTAAGATTAGATTCCGGGGCGGCGCGGAGGATAAAAATTAGTAATTAGAGATTTATTTTTGGTACAAAATTAGCACATTATTTCATTTGCTCCAAATCATTTTGGTCTCCAAGAATGCAAACAAGTTCAAACAACCATAACAACAAGGAACAACAGCAACAACAAATTTCGTTAGCCATACCGCTAAAGATAAAGACAAGTTATCCAAGTTGTTACCAGTTGTTCAGGTTGTTTGACAACCCGCTATTGAGTGACCGCCTGGTTTTTTGGAGGGCAAACAAGAAAATTTCGCATTAGAAACCCTTCCAGGTCTGCAGCCAAAAGTCGCGGGCCATTTCTTCCCACTTGAACACCTCGGCGCCCAGCATGTCGGCAGTGTAGTTGTTGAGGTACAGTGCGGCGCGGGCGGCGTCACGGCTGTTAAGGTCTTGCCACTTGCGCTCCACGGCGGGGAGTTCGGCCAACCCTTTCTCGAGGAAGTGGTCGCGGGCGGGCTCCATCACTTTGCGGAATGCGCCCCAGTTCACGGTGGCCAGGCGGTTGGCCTTGCGGAAGCGCCACAGCACGGCATCGTCGCGCTGTGCGGCCTGTCCGCACACCAACATCGCCTTGGGCAATGCGGTGTTGCCGCCGAAGACGGGGAACCTGGGGCTCTGGCCGGGGTTGTCAAATGATATCCAAGCCACGCCGCCCACCTCATCGGGGAGCCACGAGCGCAGTTGGATGACGGTGCTGTAGGAGCACCAGGGCACACTCACGGTGCGGGTCCACTTCATCGCCGAGTCGCCCATAGCGTAGAACATGTTGAGTTGGTCGGTGGTAATCCAAGGGTTAGCGACGGGCGACACGATGCTGTCGGGCTCATTCTCGACAAGATTGCCCTGATTGTCCTTGCGGCGGGGGTTGGGTATCTTGTGGCGGGCGCTCAGGTCCAGCGGGCTGCCCTCGTAGTAGCTGCCCAGCAGGCGCGACACATCCTCGACGCTTACCTTGCCATCGGGCTTGACGCTCACGGGCAGGTCCTCGATGTCATCGTTGAGGCCCAGCGACGGCGCCAGTTGCTGCATGATGTAGAGTTCGCGCGTGCTGTAGTTCTTGACCTCGTGCTGGTAGTTGGTGCCGCTGTAGGCCTTCCAGAAGCAGAAAGGCTCCTTGCCGTCCCACAGTTTGAGTTTGCGCGCCACGTCAAACACATTGTCCGATGCCATGTAATGGTCGGGGTCGTTGATGTCGATGGTGGAGATGCGCGAGATATTGGCCGACACGCAGATTTCATCGTCGGGGACGCGCACGGCAGCCCACACGCCGCCGATGTTCTTGGGACCCTCGCCAAACACCTCAAATATCCACGCCTCGTTCTTGTCGGCGACGGTCAGGCACTCGCCGCTGTCGCCGTAGCCGTATTTCTTGACCAGTTCGCCCATCAGGCGGATGGCGTCGCGGGCAGTGGCACAGCGCTCAAGGGCAATGCGCGCCAGTTCCTCGACCATGAACATGCCCTTGGGGTTGCGTAGCGTGTCGCGGCCCGAGATGGTGGTCTCGCCCATGGCCAATTGCTTCTCGTTGAGGCAGGGATAGGCGCTATTGAGGTACCGGTAGGTGTGACGCGCCTGCGGAATGACGCCCGCGCGGCTCATGCCGGTGCTGTCGGCCGGCGACTGGGTGTGGTAACTGTTGCGATAGACGGGCGTGACCGCGCCGCTGTCGTGGTCGCTCGCCGGCACGATGGCCATCCATGTGCGGTAGCGCGCGTCGCAGGTGTGCGAGGTGATGACCGACCCGTCGGCGCTCGCCGCCTTGCCCACCATGATGCTGGTGCACGATTGCGTGAAGAGTTCGTTCTCGTCGAGCGCCTGTGCGCCCGCTGCCATGCTGCATGCTGTCATCAACACAGCCGCCATAAACATGTGTTTGAGTGTCATAATATCGTATGGTTTATGTTCTTTTGGTTTATTGATGGCAAAGGTAGTGAAAAGTCGTTGGTCCATCGTCATGTGCCTTCGTTTTTTTGCAAAAGATGAAATGCGGTTGCGTTTTTTTTGTACCTTTGCGGCACGATTCAATGAGTTTGGGGGTGCCCCGGCTGAATAGGGGGCTGAGAACATACCCATAGAATCTGAACCGGACAATGCCGGCGTAGAGAACTAAACTTGTTAATGAACAGCAATGAAAAAGACTTTGTTGTCGGTTGCCGCCATTTTGGCAACCTTTGCCGCAGCGGCGCAACCCGCCCGCAGCGACACTGTGCCCGCTATCGCGCTGAATGAGGTGGAGGTGACGGGCACGCGCGCCAGTGTGGGCACGCCTATCGCTTTTGCGACCCTTGACAGTAAACAGTTGGCATCCGCTAACCACGGCCTGGACATCCCGCTGCTGCTGACGATGACGCCCGGCGCCATCACCACCAGCGACGCGGGGACTGGGGTGGGTTACACCTCGCTGCGGGTGCGTGGTACCGATGCTACGCGCATCAACATCACCATGAACGACATCCCCATGAACGATGCCGAGAGCCATACCATCTACTGGGTGAACACGCCCGACCTGGTGTCGTCGGTGCGCGACATCCAGGTGCAGCGCGGCGCGGGCACCTCGACCAACGGCGCAGGCAGTTTTGGGGGGAGCGTCAATATGCGCACCCAGGCCTTCTCGAGCGAGCCATACGCGATGTTTTCGGGCAGTTACGGCTCGTTTAACACCAACAAGGAAACCCTGGGCGTGGGCAGCGGCCTGCTGAACGGGCATTGGTCGGCCGAGGCGCGCCTGTCGCACATCGGCAGCGACGGCTACCGCGACCGTGCCAGCAGCGCGCTCACGGGCTACTTTGCCCAACTGGGCTACTTCGGACGCAACACGTCGGTGCGCCTCATCGCCTTTGGCGGCAAAGAGGACACCTATCACGCCTGGGACGGCATCAGCCGTGACATGCTCAAGAGCGACCGCACCTATAACCCCAACGGCGAAATCAAGCACGACGGCGTGGTGACGGGATTCTACGATGACCAGAAGGACATCTACCGACAGAACCACTGGCATTTGATCTGGAACCAGACGTTCAACCCGCTGTGGAAAATAAAGGTGGCGCTGCACTATACCAGCGGCAACGGCTACTATCAGGAGTACAAGAACGCGCGCACGCTCAAGGAATATCTGCTCGAGCCCGTTCAGACGGCAGAGGGGATATTGACGAAGTCCAGCCTCGTGCGCAAGAAGTGCGTGGAGAGCGGCTTTGGCGGCGGCGTGTTTGCCGTGCAGTATGAGGGCGACCGCCTGGCGGTGACCCTGGGCGGCTGCATCAACCGTTACAGCAACGACCATTACGGCCGCGTGCTGTGGGTCGAGAACTATGCGCGCCCGCTTGACCCTGGACACGAGTATTACCGCAACAACGGCCGCAAGACCGACTTCAACATCTATGTCAAGGGCAACTATGCCATCGCGGGCGGCCTGAACGCATACGGTGACCTGCAATACCGCCACATTGGCTACCGCATCACGGGCGTGAACGACAAGTGGGACTGGACCGCCCAGCCCGAGCACCTGCAGACGCTCGACATCGACGAGCCGTTTGACTTCTTCAACCCCAAGGCCGGCGTCAACTGGCAAATCGGCACCCGTCACCGTGCATACGCCTCGTTTGCCGTGGCGCAAAAGGAACCCACCCGCAACAACTACACCGACGGCCTGCTCACCGTGCATCCCACAAGCGAGAAACTGCTTGATACCGAAGCGGGCTATATGTTCACAAGCACTGATTTCAGCGCCGGAGTGAACCTGTACCTCATGAACTACAGGGACCAACTGGTGCTGAACGGCAAAATCAACGAAATCGGCGAACCGATGGCCGAGAACGTGCCCGACAGTTACCGCATGGGCATTGAGTTGACGGCGGGGTGGTGCGTCACGCCGTGGCTGCGGTGGGATGTGAACGCCACGCTGTCGCGCAACCGCATCAAGGACTATACGGGATATGTGAGCGACTATGCCGCCGACTCTTGGGCCGACATGTGGAGCCAGACCGCCATCGGCAAGGGCAGCACGACCATCGCCTTTTCGCCCAGCGTGACGGCCGGCAGCATGATTGCCGTTGACTGCAAGGGCTTCACCGCCTCGCTGCAGTCGCAGTATGTGTCGCGCCAGTACCTGGACAACTTTGAGAGCCGCGACGACTCGCTGGATCCCTATTTTGTCACCAACCTGGATGTGGCCTATACTTTCAAGTTGCCGCATGTGCGCAGTGTCACGGCCGGCGTTACGGTTTACAACCTGTTTGACGAGAAGTATGAGACCAATGGCTACTCGCAGACCTGTGCGCTGTATCCCGCCGGCTGCAAGGTGGGCGGCTACACGCTGTACAGCGACCCGCGGTTTTACCCCATGGCGGGCATCAACGCACTGGGCTATGTGACATTCAAATTCTAATTACCTGAGCCATGTTTGATGCCATCACACATTATTTCGCCAACTTCGGGTGGGTAGAAGCCATCGACGCCGCCGGGCTCATTTTGGGCTTGGTGTACCTGTGGCTGGAGTTCAAGGCCAGCATCTGGCTGTGGCTGGCGAGCGTGATCATGCCCATCGTGCACGGCTACCTGTATTGGGAGCGCGGATTGTATGCCGACTTCGGCATGGAGATTTACTATGTGCTCGCCGCCGTATACGGCTATGCGATGTGGCGCTGGGCCAAGGGTGGCAAGAGCGGGCCAAGGGAGCGTCCAATCACCCGATTCCCCCTGCGGCGGATTGTGCCCGTGGCTGTCGTCTGTGCTGTGCTGTGGGCGGCCATCTATTGGATTCTCATCACCTGGACCGACAGCACGGTGCCCCTGTGCGACAGTTTCACGACCGCATTGAGCATGGTGGCGCTGTGGGCGCTGGCCCAGAAGTATGCCGAACAATGGCTCTTGTGGCTCGTGGTCGATGCCGTGTGCACTGCCCTTTATATCTACAAGCAGATTCCCTTCACTGCCTGCCTGTATGGCTTCTACACCGTGATGGCCGTGCTGGGCTACCGCAAGTGGCTCAAAATGACGGCCTGACCGCCGCCGTCAGCGTCGGTCCAAAACCAAGTCCAGTTGGGCGAACAGTTCCTCTTTGGTTGCGTAGGGGTAAATATTAAAGTACTCGTCACCCGTGAGCATGGCCGACAGTTGCGTCTTGGTCTTGTCGTAAAAGATGTGGCAGGGCTTGCCGTGCGCCTCGGCAAACGCGAGTTCGTAGCCCACGCCTAGCGACGGGCAGGTGCATTCGCCGATGAGCATGTCGCACTGCAACAACCAGTTAGTGTCCTGGTTGTAGATGGCGGCGTCACGGTCGCGCCCTTGCTCAACAAGGCTCAGGTCGGTGTGGCCCACATGCTCGGTGAGCACGATGTCGCGCTCCTGGATGTGCTCAATGATTTGCTTGTACAGCGCGGCATCCACGCGTCCGCCACGAATCGAGCCAGCAAAATAGATTTTCTTGTTCATCGTCGTGATAGTATGATGTTTTTTATGCCTGTCCGCGCAGGGCTTGGATGTAGTTGAACAGCTTTTTATAGAACGGGTGGCGTGTCATCGTGGGCGCATCGCCCAGGATGATGAGTTTCATGCGGGCGCGCGTGATGGCGACATTCATGCGGCGCAGGTCGCGCAGGAAACCGATTTGGCCCTCCTGGTTGCACCGCACCATCGAGATGAGGATGACATCGCGCTCCTGGCCTTGGAATCCGTCCACGGTATTGACCGAAATCAGGTGGCGGAAAGGCTTGAAAAAGGCGCGCTTCTTGATGAGGCGCTTGAGGTACTGGACCTGGGCGCGGTAGGGCGAGATGATGCCCACGTCGATGCGGTCGTCGAGGATGCGCTGCTTGCCGACGCGCTGGAAATAGATTTGCAGCAGGCTCAATGTCAGATTGGCCTCTCCCTTATTGGCGCGGCCAAACGACTCGCCGATGAACTGTTCCCTGAAATTGCCTTGCTCGTCAGCGCCCAGGTTGATAGTCGAGGTGTCGAGCCACAGGATGGGAGCATCGCCCTCGTGGATGACGCGGCGGGCGACCTCGGGGGCTGACTTCATTTGGCCATGGTAAAAGTAGTCGGAACTGAACTGCATGATTTCGTCGTTCATGCGGTACTGCACCTGCAACAGCGACACGCATTCGGGCTTATTCTCGACAATGCGCTCCATGAGCGTCTTGCCCAGTCCGCCCTTGAGGGCGTCGAGGCTCTTGACGGTGGGAGGCAGCTGGCAATGGTCGCCGGCAAAAATCACGCGCGAGGCGCGGCGGATGGGAATCCAGCATGCCGCTTCCATGGCCTGCGCCGCCTCGTCGATGAACACCGTGCCGAACTTTTGCCCGTCGAGCAACTTGTTGGCGGCGCCGACAAGGGTTGAGGCGATGACGCGCACCTGGCCAAAGATGTCGGCATTGATGCGCACTTCGAGTTCGGTGGCCACCTCCTTGAGCCGGTCGATGCGCTGGTGGAAACGCTCGCCCGTCTCGCGGCGACGGCGTTTCATCTCGCGCATGGTGCGGCGCACCTGCCACAACTTGGGATAGTCGGGATGGTCGGCAAAGCGGTGCTCGTAGGTGAAACTCAGCATTTTGTCATTGACGCGCGTGGGGTTGCCGATGCGCAGCACCTTGATGCCGCAGTCCACCAGCTTCTCGCTAATCCAATCGACCGCGGTGTTGCTCTGGGCGCACACGAGCACCTGGCTCTCGCGCATGAGCGTCTCGTTGATGGCCTCGACAAGCGTTGTGGTCTTTCCCGTGCCGGGAGGGCCGTGCAGCACGCGCACATCCTTGGACCGCAGCACGTCGTTGACGGCGCGCTCCTGACTTGCGTTGAGCCACGGGAAACGCATAGCGTCAAAGGTAAACGACTGGGCCGGCTGGCGTGAATAGAACAGGTCGCGCAGGTAGGCCAGGCGGTTGCCCTTGGCATTGATGACGCGGTCCAGGGCATCGAACATGATGCGGTAACTGGTCTCGTCAAAGAACAGTTGCACGCCGATGGGCTGGCTGCTGTTTTGCAGTTCCAGGGCATGCCCCTCGGGAATGGCGACAACCATGCGGTCGCCGTCAACAAACGAGATGTTGCCCGTGAAGTTGAACCAATGGATGCTGCCGGCCTGTTTCAGGTCGCCCCCGGGCGCCTCGGCGCTGAAGAACACAACGGGTTTGCCATACTCGAAGTTGTGGTCAATCTCCTCGTCGGCCTTGCGTGTCACCTCGATGCAGTACTGGTTCAACGAGTTGTAGTAGGCGCGCCCCGCGTTGAGCGGAAACCACGCATCGCCGCGCGTGACCTTGCGCGCCAGGCCAATGCTCTGGGAATGCTGGCGATAGGCCTCCTTTTCCTCCTGGTATTCCAGTTGGAGCAAGTGGCGCTGCTGTTGCAGCTGGGCTATGGATGACGGGCGGCTCATTGTTTTTGTTTGCAAAATTATAAAAAAGTGAGGAGTGAGGAGTGAGGAGTGAGGAGTTAAGTCCCGCCTTGTTAATAACTTTTAGCGGTAAATTTGGAGCAAAGATTTTGCCGTTGGCAGCAAAGTGAGTACCTTTGTGTGATGTTTTCCATTATTGAGCATATCGAATACCTGATGATGAGCCACGACTGCGTGGCAGTGCCCAACTGGGGCGCGTTCATCGCCAACTATAGCGCCGCCCGCTACGACGAGGGCCGTCACATCATGCAGCGCCCGCGGCGCACCATCGGCTTCAATGCCAGCGTCAGCCACAACGACGGCCTGCTGGCCCAGTCGCTCATGCGCCGCGAGGGCATGAGCTATGTCCAGGCCATGGCCTTTATCATGGACAGCGTGACCACCTGGCGCCAGCAGTTGGCCATGGGCGGCGAGGTGTCGATGGGCAGGCTGGGCTACTTGCGCCGCTCAAGCGGCAAGTATCTGGAGTTTGTGCCGTTCTGCCCGGTCCATGCCATTGACCAGTTCTTTGGCCTCGAAAACCTAGCAATCAAACCCGTTGCCGTGCTCGAGCGCGAACAAGCCGAACGCGAGGCCGCCGCAGCGCTTGCCGAGCAAGCCAAGCGCGAGGCCATCGTGCCCGCCGGGCGCCATCTGTTCTCCCGCAAGGCCGGTCAGATTGCCGCCAGCATCGCCGTGCTCATCGGCCTGAGCATCGCACTGACGACACCCGTCATTGTGGACCACAACCAGCACAACACCGCCAGCATGGCACCTGCGGTGACGGCCCCCAAGGCACAACAGATTGCCCCGGCCGCCGCCCCCAAGCCCACAATCGCCAGCGTGGGCAACACCAGCGGCCAGTACCGCATGGTCATCGCCACCGTGCGCAACCAAGCCGAGATGCACAAGTTCAAGCGTTCCTATCCCGAACTCGTGCCTTACATGAAGACGCTGAAGCACAATAAGTTTACATGCATTTATGTGGCCAGCAGCGACGATTTTGACACATTAATGGGCCTCGTGGACCAGTTGCCCGAGCCGTTGCGCCACGTCTGGATTTACAAGTGACCGCGGCAGCATCAGGCAGGTGTAGCGCTTGCCCTTGAGCATGAGCAGAAGCGCGTCTTTTTTCTGTACGATATCACACACCTCGCCCCAGGCGATGGTGTGTTTTGTCATCCTTGGGTCGGCAAAATCCAAGTGGATGCCCTCGCTGTCGAGCGTCGCCGTCTTGGGCATGACCGACCAGCGCGCCTCGGGGGCGAACCCGTACCACAAGTACACCAGCGCCAGCGCCATGGGCAGGGCAACAAACAGCACCATCAGCCCCACGACGGCAAAACGCACATCCATGCCGATGGCCAGCACAGCACACACCGCCAGCGGTGCGGCAGCCCACAGCCAGTTGTCGGCGGCGAACATGGCGCAAATGTGGCGCATGTAAGTCCCCGGCGTGACGCTGAACGGCTGGGCGGTTATTGCTGTGCAGTCGTTAGCCACTCCTGAATTATTTGCCAGTTTTCTTCTTACTGCCGCCCCGGGCAAACGCCGCCCGGCGCTTGGCGATTTCCTCATATCCGCGCTGGTAGGCCTTGCGGTTCTCCAAGGTGAGCAGTTGGCAATAGCCCGTGCCCTCGTTGTTATAGAGCTTGGACAGGTTGATGTACTCCTGGCCGTTGCCGCGTTCCACCGGAAACACCTCGGCCTTGCGCTTGTTCACGCGGTCGCACTGCACGCTGTGGTTGTCGGGCGTGGTGCCCGTGAGCTCGGGTGCCACGCCGCCGTCGCCCGTCCACACGGGATAAACCTCGGCACAGGGGGGATAGCCCAGGGCAATCCACATCGTCGTCAGGCGGGAGTCCTCACCGGGCAGCACACCCTCGACGACCACGCTGGCCGTGGAGATGCGGCGCGGGATAAAATCCTGGTCCACAAGCCACTCGTCGCCGCCGCGGGTATAATCCTTGCCCAGCAGCGCATTGTAGAACGTGCGCGACAGTTCCTCGGTGAACACCGCCGGGGTGATGTCGCGAGCGGCGATGTGGGGGCGCAACAGTGCCGTCTCGTTGTCGAAGCGCACATATCCAAAACCCTTGTCCTGCGTGCCGCTCATCGAAAAGTTGGTCCTCATCAGGATGCCGTCCGCAGCGTCGGCAAGGTCATATTTCACATACTTGAAATTGCCCGTCTCAAAATAAGCCCCGCCTCCTGTAGCGTCTATCACGCCAAAGTTGGCCTCGACACCCAATGGCTTGGGCAGCGTCTTGAGCAGCGCCTCAAAGTCGTCAACCGTGGTGCAGCGCTCCAGAGCATAACGCATCAGCTCGCCCTCGCGGTCCATGTTGGTCACGCCGTCGTCACCATTCAGGTTGTAGGACGCGGTGTTCATGATGGCAAAGCCCGCCGTGTTAAAGCCCATCCACGCCGCGGTGTCGCGGGTGTCGCGGGCATCGAACAGCGCCACAAACTCCAGCAAGCCATCGTGGGCCTGAATGCGCTCCACGCGGTTGTTCAAGTCGTTGGTGTCACGGTTTTTCCACAGCAGCGGCCGTCCGTTGGCCGTCAACTTGCCGCTCACGATGGCCGAGGTGCAGGCATCTGCCGCCGCTGCCGCCACCATCACTGCCGTCAAGGCGAATATCAATTTTCGAGTCATTGTCCTTTTGTTTTGTTGGTGATTATGCGATGCAACTATTATGCAAAGGTAATGAAATAGTTTTGAAGTGGCGCCAGCGCAAAGGATTTTTTTACGCAACCAAGTTCAAACAGCCATAACAACAAGGAACAACAGCAACAACAGATTTTTTTAATCATACCGCTGAAGAAAAAAAACAAGTTGTCCAAGTTGTTACCAGTTGTTCCTGTTGTTTGACAACACGATGTTGACGGGCCGTGTGTTTTTTTTGGGGGGGGCATATATGCCTGATTTGTCAAATTTTGTGTATCTTTGCACCGTCTTGGCGCGCGGCGGGCCTTGAGGCAGAGCGGCGGGGCGGGACACCACATCATGCTAAAAGCGTCATGGATGCTTTGTTCCACGGCACTGCCGGGGACATTGCGGGACATGGAGGCCCGCGCTTTTAGCATTGTTGCGGAACAACCAAAAAACAAGTACGCCTTTCAGGGCTTCGAAGGCAAACAAATCTATTCAACAATTATGAGAAAAGCCTTAACTCTCATCGTGCTGGCAGTTGCCCTGCTCCTGCCCGCCACCGCCGCAACCTTTACCGTGGACGGCATCAACTACAGCACCAGTGGCACCGAAGCTACCGTCACCGGAAGTGACTTGACCGTAGTGAACATTCCTGCTACCGTCACCTACGACGACACGACCTACACCGTCACCGCCATCGACAGCGGTGCGTTCTTTGAGTGCAGTGGCCTGACAAGCGTCTCCATCCCCAACTCGGTCACCAACATCGGCAGCTTTGCGTTCTATTTCTGCAGTGGCCTGACGAGCGTGACCATCCCCAACTCGGTCACCAACATCGACAAAGAAGCGTTCGAAAGATGCTCTAATCTGACGAGCGTTACCATCGGCAACTCAGTCACCAACATCGGTAAATGGGCGTTTTTTAATTGCCCTGCCCTGAAGACGGTTACCAGCCTGAGGCCCGAGGCTGTCTCCATACCAAATACTGCATTTGGGAGTTACACTTGTAATTTGGCAACACTCTATGTGCCCGCCGGCTCCCGTGATTCCTATGCGAATACCGATTATTGGAGCAATTTCAGTAATATTGTTGAGATGGAGGCCACTGCCAGTCCCAGCATCTCCATCACCGCTGGCGAGCAGGTTTACTGCCTGAACATCACTGCTGCTGCCAGCGACGCCGATGCCGACCTCTACTACCGCGTG
>CALEJB010000002.1 GCA_937898675.1 uncultured Prevotellaceae bacterium | reverse complement strand
CATCGTTGTTTATGTTGTTTGAAAAAATGTGTACCTTTGTGGTAAACAACAATCAGCAATGAATATGAACATCAAGCGATACCTTATCATACTTGTGGCAGTGTTGAGTGCCTTGATAGGCTTCTCCCATCCAGCTACCGACGACAAGACCTTTGAGCGATTTTACAACCTCACGCCTGATGAGTTTTTTAATCAACTCAATTACTATGTGCAGCACGACCAGATTGACAGCGCCATGCTGTGCGCCAATATACAGGCCACCAAATACGGCAAGGGGAATCTCACGAGACAGGAACTTAAGGCCTGCTGTGCCGCTTTCAGATATATGGGTCTGCAGTATCTTGTTTGCTTTTACAACTACCAACTCGCTGCCGAAAAACTGCTGAAAGCCGAACAACTCGCCGTCAAATATCAATTCGTGACACAGGTCCAGATAGCAAACGATCAAGCCATATTGGCTGCCATGCAAAACGACCTGGAAAACAACTTTGCCTTCAACCGGGATGTGCTGGAAAGTTTCGTCAAAGCATCCTACCTATCAATAGAGGCATTAAATCAACAATATACGGAAATCAACAGGATTACAATGGAAACCACCATACCAAACCCGTTGTATCTTGCCCTCAAATATGACAAAGCCAACGAGGTGACCGAAGTCGTCAAGGCATACCGTGAGGCGCAAAAACGATTTGGCACCAGTTGCAATGTCGCCGAGGTGATGTGTAATACGATAGACCATTACAACAACGGCGATTACGACAAGGCATTTGAAGCCATGCAGACTCCATTAAACCATCCAAAGGCTTATAGTGAGCAAGATTATAGCCAGGCTCAAGCCATGGTCAAAATGGCCCAATATGCCGTGATGCTAAAAAGCGGCAAGCGGGCTGAAGCATTGAAACTGCTGCTCCAACACGAGCAGTCGCTAATGGATAACGGTCTGAATTTTGAGCAATTAGAGACTTTATGGCTTATCAAGCAGCACTATGAGGAGGACGGCAACAAGGCGATGGCTGACAAATATGCCCTGCAATACTATATGACCAAGGACGAGTTCATCAACAAGAGCAAGGTGGGCAAGATTGACCAGGCGAAACTCAATCTGGAACTGGAGCAGTCGCGGGAGCGCATCAGCGAGATGAGTTACCGCCAGCGCATGCAGGCCATCGTGCTGTGGAGCGCCATCATCATCGCGCTGCTGGCGCTGGCGCTGCTGGGCGTGCTGTGGGTGAACTACCGCAAGACGCGCCGCACCAACCGCCTGCTGTATGAAAAGAACGTCGCCCTGCTCGCCGCCAACCAGGAACTGCGGCCCGCTGCTGGCGCTCCCGATGAGAAATCCGAAAAACCTGCCGCTGGCGAGCCCACCGCCGCCGACCTCGACTTGATGGAGAAAATCACGGCGGTGATGGAATCGTCAGACGAGATATACAACGACACATTCGCCATCAACCGCCTCGCTGACATGGTGGGTGCCCACCACAGGGTGGTGTCGCGCGTCATCAACACCTGCAAGGGGCGCAATTTCAATGTGCTGTTGAACGAGTACCGCATCAAGGAGGCATGCCACCGCCTGATGGACAGCGAGGGCTATGGCAGTTACACCATCGAGGGCATCGCCAACAGTGTGGGCTACAAGTCGCGCAGCAACTTCACCACCATCTTCAAGGACATCGTGGGCCTCACCCCCTCGGCCTTCCAGAAACTCTGCCGCGAGCAGGGGGGCCAAACACCTGAAACAACAGCGAACACCTGAAACAACAAGGTATCTACACGCCGCCAGGGGATGGCTTTTAGAACCCCTTTTGCTTGATTTTCCTGTTGGTTGTCAGGTGGCTATGTTGCCGTTGATGAAAAAGTCGCGGATTTTTGTAATTTTCGATAGCGGTTGTTCGTCTAACGGATAAAATCGCTACCTTTGCGGTAGCAAAACACCAACTTCTAACTCCTAACTCCTAACTAAAAAATGGCATACCTTGATATTAACAATGTGGTGAAGCGCTACGACGGGCATACGGCCCTGGCAGGCGTTTCCATGCAGGTGCCCCAGGGCTGCATCTATGGCCTGCTGGGCCCTAACGGTGCGGGCAAGAGCACCCTCATCCGCATCATCAACCGCATCATCGCCGCCGACGAGGGCACCGTGCTGCTCAACGGCAAACCGATGACCGACAACGACATCACGCACATTGGCTACCTGCCCGAGGAGCGTGGTCTGTACAAGAAGATGAAGGTGGGCGACCACATCGTGTATCTGGGCCGCCTCAAGGGCATGACCAAGGCCGACGCGGTGGCGTCGATGCACTGGTGGCTCGACCGCTTTGACCTCAAGGAGTGGGAAAACAAGAAGGTCGAGGCCCTGTCCAAAGGCATGCAGCAAAAGGTGCAATTCATTGGCACCGTCATTCACCGTCCGCCGCTGCTCATCTTCGACGAGCCGTTCTCGGGCTTTGACCCCGTGAATGCCGAGCAGCTCAAGGTCGAAATCCTGGCCCTGCGCGACCAGGGCAGCACCATCCTGTTCTCGACCCACAACATGGCGTCGGTCGAGGCCGTGTGCCAGCAGATTACGCTCATCAACCACGCCCATGTGGTGCTCACGGGCAGTGTGGCCGATGTGAAACAACAGTATAAAAAGAACATCATCGCGGTGCAGACCCCCGATGCCATCGGCGAGAATCCTGCGCTGTTCACCCTGCTGCCCAAGCAGCCGGGCCAGCATGACACCCACATCAAACTCGCCCAGGGCGTGACCGTGCGCGATGCCATCGTGTGGCTCAACGAGCACTGCCGCCTCACGGGATTCAATGAGGTGCTGCCCACCATGAACGAGATATTTATCGAGACTGTACAATCTAATAACCTAACTGCCCAGAACAATGAATAAGCTTCGCCTCATCATCGCCCGTGAATATTTATCCATCGTCGGGCGCAAGTCATTCATCATCATGACGCTGCTGCTGCCGTTGCTCATGGTGGTCATCGTTGCCATCCCCGTGTGGCTGGCATGGCTCAACGACAAGGGCAGCGATATTCAGCAGATTGCCGTCATCGACGAGACGGGCCGCTATGCCGCTGCGCTCAAGAGCGACGACATGTACAGTTTTGTGGCGCTCAAGGGCGACACGGTGACCGACGCCCGCGCGTTCTATGAGAAATCCAACGGTAGCCTTGACGCCGTGGTGGTCATCCCGCACGATGTGGACAGCACGGGTGCGGTCAACATCTACAGCGACGGCACCATCACGCCCGCCTTGGTGTCCCAAGTGGGCAAGGTGCTCGAAGACACCATCCAGGCTGCACACCTGGCCTCGATGGGCATCCCCAATCTGCAGGAGATGGTGGAAAAGGCGCATGTTGAGATGGATGTGCACAGCATCAAGTGGAGCGATGCCGGCGAGGAGGAATCCTCGACCGACGCAGCCATGGGCTTTGGCTTCGCGCTGTCGTTCCTGACCTATATGTTCGTGCTCATGTATGGCGCTATGATCATGAACAGCGTCATTGAGGAGAAGACCAACCGCATCGTTGAGGTGGTGGTGAGCAGTTGCCGCCCGTTCCAGCTCATGCTGGGCAAGATCATTGGCGTGGGCCTTGTGGGCCTGACGCAGATGGCCATCTGGATAGTGATGATGCTCGGCGTCGGCATGGCCGTTGGCGGTGCAATGGGCATCAACATGGCATCCGATGCCGCCACGGTCGCCGTGGCGGGAAGCTCCGATGTGGACACGATGACCAGCGTGATGCAGCAGATTGCCTCCATCAACATCACTTACATCATCCTGAACTTTGTGCTCTACTTCATTGGCGGCTATCTGCTCTACAGTGCGCTGTTTGCGGGCCTTGGCTCGGCTGTGGACCAGGCCAGCGACTCGTCGCAGTTCATGACGCCCGTGATGCTCATCATGATTATTGCCCTGTATGCCGGCATCGCCTGCATGGAGAATCCCTCGGGCCCCATGGCGGTGTGGTGTTCCATCATCCCGTTCACATCGCCAGTGGTGATGATGGTGCGGCTGCCCTTTGGCGTGCCTGCCTGGCAACTGGCATTGAGTTTGGCACTGCTGTTTGGCACGGCGCTGGCCATCGTGTGGCTCGCTGCCCGCATCTATCGCCGCGGCATCATGCACTATGGCCAAAAGGCCTCGTTGCGCGACCTCATCAAGTGGATGAAGTAATCTATTAACAAACAATTAATTATGCGTATCGTCATTCAGCGTGTCAGGCAAGCGTCGGTTACGGTCGGCGGGGTTGTGGTCGGCAGTGTGGGCCAGGGCTATATGGTGCTGGTGGGCGTCGCCCATGGCGACACCATCGACGATGTGAACTGGCTGGCGCTGAAGACCGCCAACCTGCGCATCTTTGATGACGAAAACGGGGTGATGAACCGCAGCATCATCGATGTCGGCGGCGAGGTGCTGGCCGTGAGCCAGTTCACGCTCAACGCCTCGACCAAGAAGGGCAACCGCCCGTCCTATATCCACGCCGCGGGCCATGAGTTGGCGGTGCCCCTGTATGATGCCTATTGCGACGAACTGGCCCGGTTAATCGGCAAGCCCACGCAGAGGGGCGTCTTTGGCGCCGACATGCAGGTCGCCCTCGTCAACGACGGCCCGGTGACCATCATCATCGACAGCCGCCTCAAGGAGTGATGGTGCGTGAGCATAATGCAAGAGAAAACGAGCCTTGATTGAGGCTCGTTTTCTTATATCCGTGTATGTATTGGATGCCTTACTTCTGCTGCCAGCGGGCGAAGTGGGCCATCTTGATGGCGGCCTCGGCGGCCTCGGTGCCCTTGTTGCACAGGGCGCCGCCGGCGCGGTCGAGGGCCTGCTGCTGGTCGTCGCAGGTGAGGACGCAGAAGATGATGGGCACCTGCTGGGTGGCGTTGAGGTAAGCGCAGCCCTGGGTGACATTGTCGCACACATAGTCAAAGTGCGGTGTGCCGCCGCGGATGACGCAGCCAATCTCGATGATGGCGTCATAGCGGCCGCTGCGTGCCATCTGTGCGGCCGCAAAGGTCAGTTCAACGGTGCCGGGCACGCGTGCCACGGTGATATCCTCACGGGCATAGCCTTCGTCAACAAGCCGGTCGATGGCGCCCTGCATCAGGGCGTCGGTGATTTGGCTGTTCCATTCGGCGGCGACGATGCCCACGGTCAGGCCGTCGACATGCGGCAAAGCCTGGCATGCGGCGTTATCTTGTTTCTTGAGTTCGGTTGACATGAAAGACAGGTTTATTCAGGGTCGTGGGGAAATCGGGCGTTGGTGGTGATAAAGTCCACGCCCATGGCTTTGCAGTTCTCAAATTTCTCGACATTGTCCACGGTCCACACATTGACCTTGAGGCCGGCGGCGTGGAGCTGGTCAACGGCTTCCTGGGTGAGGAGGCTGTATTCCACGTCCAAGTCGATGTGGTGCCGGGTGCACCAGTTCACCCAGTCCTCGATGGGCGGGTCGCCGGCCAGCACCTGCACCGTGATGTCGGGGTAGTGGCGGTGGATGAAGTCGATGACGCCGGGCAAGAACGAGATGATGACCGCGCGGTCGCTGCAGCCTTTCATGTCCAGCATTTTGATGAGCGCCGGGATGAAGTCATAGCAGGGGTCCTCGGTCTCGCTCTCGCTGTGGAAGTAAGCGTCCTTCTTGATTTCGATGACGGGCGCCACATTATACTCGTTGCAAATGTCCAGATACTCGCCCAGCGTGGCGATGTGTCCCGTGTAGGTCACCCCGTGGCGCGTCTGCGACAGCGGAATGTCCAGGATGTCGCGTGTGCTGATTTTGCACACCAGGCTGTCGGGGCCCGCCAGCCGCTTGAGTTTGGAGTCGTGGCTGAGGACAAACGTGCCGTCGGCGGTGCCGCGGATGTCACATTCCAGTCCCCAGGCACCGGCCTTGGCGCCGTTGATAAGGGCTTCGCTGGTGTTTTCCACGCCCCATTGCGAGCCGCGGTGCCCGATGATGAGCTGGGCTTGCATACCCAGCGTGCCCGCCAGGATGAGGGCAGCGGTAAAAATGCTCTTTAGCAGTGTCATGATGTTGGTATTTTTGTTCTTGTTGTTCAGCAGATTCTCGATTTCCCGCACCTCGTTGCCGGCGTCCAGACGATGGGCCAGCGGCAACAGCGATTGCAGCAGTTGCTCGGCAGCCGCCCGGCGGTTAATCAGTTTCATGAGCGCCTTGGCCAGCCCGATGGAGAGTTTCAGGTCGCGTTCGCCCATTTTTTCGCCCAGTTTCTTCTGGTAACGCAGGGCCTTGGTGAAGTATTTGACGGCATTGCGGCCGTTTCCCATCTCCAGCATGATGTCGCCCTGTTTTCCCAGCGTGTCCACCAGGTTGGTCATGGCGGTGCGCGTGGCATTGGCATCGCCGCTATTCAGTTCGCTGGCATATAATTCGCTGGCGCTCTGATAATATGCCAGGACATTCATCTGCTTTACCTTGGACGTGATGACCTCGGTCGATGACTCGACGGCGATGAGCAGCATGGCCGAAAACCTCGCCTCGTTGCGCTTGGTGAGGCGCTCGAGCAGCTGCTGCGACTTGGTGAGTTCCTTGGCGGCACGGCCGTTGTCGCCCATGATGTGGTGGGCCGAGGCGAGATAGTATAGCAGCACGGCCACGATGGCATGGAAGTCCTCGGTTTTTTTGCCCTGATGGTTGACGAGTTCGGTGAGGGCTTGTTCAGCCGCTCCCAATGCCAGCGAAGGCTCGTTTTCGTCAATGAGCAGCGCCATGTATGCCAGCCACAGCCATGCGGCATACATGAGGGGCATGTCTTGCATGGCATCTTCGTCGTGCACCAGGTCGTCAAGAATTTTCTCGGCTTCGGTGCTTCGCTGGTTGGTGATAAGGAAGTCGATGTAGCACAGTTGCACCTCGGTGATGATGTCCTGTCCCAGTCCCTTGCACGGTGGCATGGTGCCCGAGACGGCCATTTGCGCCTTGGCGATGGTCATGTCGTTGCGCATGCTTGGCAGTGCGATGTTGATGGGCAGGGAGGTCATAGTGAGATGGGATTATGCGTTGTTTCGGATTGCGGCGGCATAGGTTGATGCCAGGGCGGAGTCCAGGCAGTTGTCGCCGTTGGCGCAGCACGAGGCGATAGCCTGGGCGTTGGTCACGATGTCGAGCCATGTGGCTGACTCAAGGCTATGGATGTTGCTGTGAAGCACATTGTTCTTAATCATGCCATAGATGACGCCCGCAGTAAATCCTGCTTGCCATCCCAGCAAATTGCGCGTTGATGTGCTGAGCGAGGGGTGCGGTAGTTCTTTGCCTGACGCGAACCGCGATACCGACAAGTCGGGATGGATGTGCAGGTAATTGTCGCAATAAAATTCCACATGGTTGGTGAAGGCTTGCTGTGCGGTCTCGCCGGGGAAGACGTCACGCAGGTCACGCTCATGGGCAATGACCAAGTCGCTCACATCCAGATTCTCGAGAATGGCGGGCATGACATGGGCGATATTGAAATTGATGCCGTGCTGGAAACCGGGAAGGTAAACGATAATCGCCTTGCGTTCAACGGTATAGTTAACCAACTCGAACAGGGCGGCACGCTGGGGCTCGGTGATGGCGTACAGCGACCCGAACAGTACGATGTCGTCCTCGTCGATGCGGGGCCAGACCACATCGAAGCGCTCCTTAGGGTACACGCCGTAGTTGACCATGGCCTCGGTGCGCCCGGTTTCGTCGGCAAAAATCGCTGAAATGGGCGTGGAGCCTTGGGTGTAGCGGTCAATGGAGTTGATGTTGACATTGTGCCGCGTCAGGTAGTCGATGATGATGTCGCCCACGCGGTCGGCACAGCATTCGCTCACCATCGTCGCGGGTAGTCCCATGGCACCCATGATGGCGGCGGCGTTGGCGATGCGTCCGCCCATGAATGCCTTGACGGGCTGGTTGCCCTTGTAGAGGGTATCCAGCACCGATTCTCCGATAGCAATGATCTTTCGCATTAGCGTTGTTGGTTATTATTTGTCGTACTCGGTGCCCTTGGCCTTGCTGCCCAAATAGCCGCCGTGATGGCGCAGTGCATATTCCTCGCGGGTGAATCCCGTGGCGCGCATGGTGTTGACCACCAGCACATCGCCGATGACTGTCATCACCGTCGTCGAGGTCGTTGGGGTGAGGCCCAGCGGGCACACCTCGGCTGTGTTGCCGGTCCACAGGCAGATGTCTGCCAAATGGGCCAGCTCGCTGTCCTTGTTGCCCGTGATGGTAATCATCTTGAGTTGCGGGTATAGGTCATGGGCAAGGTTGACCAGGGCGCAGATTTCGTTGGTGCGGCCCGAGTTGGACAGCAGCAACAGCACGTCGTGGGGCTGGACAACACCCAAGTCGCCGTGCTGGGCTTCGCTGGGGTGGAGGAACACGGCGGGGATGCCCGTCGAGGAGAATGTGGTGGCGATGTTGTCGGCAATCTGTCCGCATTTGCCCATTCCCGAGCAAACGAGTTTGCCGCCCTCGTGGCGCACCTGCTCAACGATGAGTTTCACCGCCGCCTCATAGTCGTCGGTGACAGGAATATTCAGTACGGCCCTGCTCTCGGCGGCCAGTATCTCTTGCATTGATTGTTTGACGTCCATATTGTAGTTCTTTTCTATTCTATTCAAACGACAAAGATAATATTTTATCTTGGCATTTAGAATGATTGTTAATAACTCGGTCAGATTTCCCGCCCTTCGAAGCGAGTGAAGGCGTCTCTCCACACCTGGGGTATGGCCGAGGGCTTGCCCGTGTCGGGGTCCAGATTCACCATCACCGTGGCGCAGGTGCATTTTACCTCTTGGGTTTCGCTGTTGACAAGGTGCTGCAGCAGCGTCAGGCTTTTGTTTCCCAGGCGGGTGCATTGGGTGCGCACCTCTACAGGTTCTTCGAAGCGGGTCGAAACCAGGAAACTGCAGTTCACATTGGCGATAATGACGGACGGGTGGCTCCAGTCCACTTCTTGATTGACATTGAGGGCCTTGAAGTAGGCAGTCTTGCCCAGGTCAAAGAATTCAAAATAGGCCGCGTTGTTTACGTGCTGGATGGCATCCATGTCGTTGAAACGCAGTTGGATGGGTGTAGTGTGTCGGAACGGGTGCCCGGCCTCGATGGCGTGGTTCATATTAGTCGGTTTTTTTGTCTGTTAATCGGGAATAATGGAACTGTTGGTAATGGTGGGATGTGGAAAGAGTGCTTCGGCACAGAAACTATCTGAAAACTATTTCTTTGATGATTTCGCGGCCCAGGGCCTCGTTGATGCGGCTGATGATGCTTGCCCGGTTGAGCATCAGTTCGTTGCGCAGTGCCGCCGACGAAATTCTGACGGTCATCACGCCGCCGCGCACGCTGCGACCGACGGTATAGCTGTTCACGCCGCTGCCCACGATTTCGGGCCACAGGGCGATGGCGCGCTGCTCGTCGAGCGCGACGTCGAGTTTTTCCTGTTTCAACAGTTCGGTGATGATTTCACCGACGGTTTTGGCCTGGGTCCGTTTCATTGCAGTCCTTGGTTGGTAGCACCATTGTTCAGCATGGTGATATTGCCGTCCTCGACCTGCATCAGGCAGTGGCCGCCGCCATGGCGGGCGACGATTTCGTCGAGGTGGGTGCGGTTGGTGTCGGTAATGAAAATCTGCCCGAAGCGGTCGCTGGACACCACATCGACGATGCGCTCCACGCGCCGGGCGTCGAGTTTGTCGAAGATGTCGTCAAGCAACAGGATGGGTACTGTGGGGCAACTTGCCTTGAGGAAGTCGAACTGCGCCAGCCTCAAGGCAATGGTATAGGTCTTGCATTGGCCCTGGCTGCCCGTGCTGCGCATGGGGTGGCCGCCCAGTGTGAGTTCCAGGTCGTCGCGGTGCACGCCGCGGGTGGTGTGGCCCACCGCCATGTCGCGCTCGCGGGTCTGCGCCAGATGGTCGGGCAGGGGGGCGTCGTTGAGGTGGCTCTGGTAGCTCAGTGCCACTGTTTCGTGGCCGCCCGCCACGGCGCTGTAGTAGTGCATGAAGATGGGCATGAACTGGTCGGTCCATGCCGCCCGCCGCGTGTGGATGGTGGCGGCGTGTGTCGCCATCTCGCACTCGACGGTCTCATAGAGCAACGGGTCGCGCATCTCACGCTTTATCATCGCGTTGCGCTGGTCAATGGCCTTGCTGTAGCGGATGAGGGCGTCGAGGTATTGGGCGTCGTTTTGAGAGATAATCAGGTCCATGAAGCGGCGGCGCTCCTCACCGCTGCCGCGCACCAGGTCCCAGTCCATGGGCGACACCATCACCACCGGCAGCAACCCGATGTGCTGGCTCAAGCGCTGGTACTGCTTGCCGTCGCGGCGCACGACCTTGCGCTTGCCGCGCTGCATGGCGACGCTCATCTCGAGCGGTGTGCCGCACCGCTCGTAACTGCCCGCCAGCATCATGTAAGGTTCGCCATGGCGGATGACGGCGCTGTTGTCGAGCGACGGCGTGAAACTGCGGCACATACTCATATAGTAAATAGCGTCAAGCACGTTGGTCTTGCCCTGCCCGTTGTTGCCAATGAGGCAGTTGAGCTTGGGTGAGAAGCGCAGGCGCGCATCGGCGATGTTCTTGTAGTTGAGTATGGTGGCAGAGTTGAGTATCATGACAGGTGCAAAGGTAGTGCAAATTGAGCGCAGAACAAAACAAGCGCCTGATTTTTTACCACCGGACTTCGCAATCTTTTTTTGTTTTTGCTGCCATAGTACATAGTTTCTGGTTCTAAAAAAGTGTATATAAATGCTAAAAAACAAGCATGAGAGGGCCATTTAATGCAGAATGAGGATTTTTCAGGAAAAAATGGACAAAAAAGTGAACAAAAATTTGCTCAAATTGAAATTTATTAGCAACTTTGCCCGTTGAAATCGCCATTTGCTGTGCAAATCTGATGAAAAGTCTTAATAACAAAGGACGTGTTTCAGGAGAGGATGTAATGTGGAATGGCGGGCCTTAAAGCCTGTTGCCAGACAATACACACAAATGTGTTAATGAGATGGATTAAGTTATTTTATTTATATTCAATTAATTTAAGTTAAGTGCGTATGAAAAAACAATTAGCATTGTTGGCCGCACTGGCAATTGCATGTGGAGCTCCCGTGGGAATGACTTCCAGTCAGTCCCTGACGGGCTTTACCGCATCTGCCCAGTCCAACAAAGTAACGGGCGTCATACGTGACGCACAAGGTGAGCCTCTCATCGGCGCGACCGTTAAGGTCAAGGGTACCAACCGCGGTACTGCCACCGATGTTGACGGCAAGTATTCAATCAATGCCAACCGTGGCGATGTGCTGGTCGTATCCTACATCGGCAGCAAGCCCATGGAAATCGCCGTGAGCGGCGGCACCATGGACCTGACCATGCAGGACAACGAGCAGGTGCTCGACGAGGTTGTAGTAACCGCCCTCGGTATCAAGAAGGACAAGAAGTCGCTGGGTTATGCAGTCGACGAGCTCAAAGCCGAGGAGCTGATGCGCAACAAGACCGCCAACGCCATCAACTCGTTGTCGGGTAAGATTGCTGGTGTGAACATCACCCAGTCGTCTGGTGCTGCCGGTTCGGGCGCCCAGATCATCCTGCGTGGTGGTACGTCGCTGGCCGAGAACAAGGACAGCCAGCCGCTGTTTGTTGTCGATGGTGTCATCTATGACAACTCGGCAGGCGTTGTCGGCAACAGTGCCTTCGACGGCATGATGAACAGTGCAACCACCTCCTCTAACCGTGTGATGGATATCAACCCCGAGGACATCGAGAACATGTCGGTCCTCAAGGGCCCCGCTGCTGCCGCACTTTACGGCTCGCGCGCTGCCAACGGTGTTGTTATCATCACCACTAAGAAGGGTCAGGAAGGCCACACCGAGGTTAGCTTGTCAACCAAGATGATTGCCTCGATGGTTAGCAACCTGCCCGACTACCAGAACGAGTTCAACCGTGGTTACATCCAGGAGAACTACGATGCTGCTGGCCACCTCACCGGTGCTACCTTCAACGGCCGCAGCTACAACTCGTGGGGCGAGAGGATGAAAGGCGCTCCCGTGTATGACAACCTCAAGGACTTCTTTGAGACTGGCCTGATTTGGGACACCAACCTGAGCGTGAGCGGCGGTACCAAGAACAACAACTTCTACCTGAGCGGTTCTTACTACGATCAGGATGGTATCGTGCCCACTACCGGCTACAACAAGACTACCTTCCGCTTCAACGGCGAACAGAAGGTGGGCCGCTTCACCTTTGGCGCTAACGCTGCCTACAGTGATGCACGCACGACCAAGACCCTGACCGGTGCTGCTCTGTACAACTCGTCGGGTACTGGTGCGCTCTATGCCGCCTACAACTGGGCTCCCAGCGACGACATGAGCCACTACCTCAACGAGGATGGCACACGCTATCGCATGTTCCCCGACATGGATCCCTGGGACGAGCGCGATAACCCCTACTGGATTGTCAACAAGAACAAGATGACCGACGAGACCGAGCGCTTCACTGGCAACGTGAGCGTGAAGTGGGACCTCTTCGACTGGTGGTGGATCAGCTACCGCATGGGTGTTGACTCCTACACTACCCAGAGCGCTAACCGCATTGCTCCCGAGGGCGCAATCAAGCAGGTTTGGCAAAGGGGTATGATGAGTGACAACATGTACAAGTATCGTTATCTGTCCAACAACCTGATGTCGAACTGGAACAAGCAGTTCGGTGACTTCAACCTCAACCTGATGCTGGGTGGCTCGAGCGACTACACCAAGAGCCGCCGCGACTATGAGATGGCTTGGAACTTTGCAGTGCCCAACTTCTTCTCTTACAGCAACGCAGGTGTTAACGACAAGCAGTTCAGCCACAGCAGCAGCCGCAAGCGCATGCTCTCCGCATTTGGTGAGTTCCGCGCTGACTGGCGCAATGCTATCTTCTTGACCGTTACCGGTCGTAACGACTGGACCTCGACCCTGCCCAAGGACAACCGCAGCTACTTCTATCCCAGCGTGAGCGGCGCTATCGCCTTCACCGAGTTCTTCCGCGAGAGTCTGCCCGAATGGTTCACCTTCGGTAAGATTCGCGCCAGCTGGGCAGAGGTTGGTAAGGACACCGACCCCTATGTGACCAACACCTATCTGTGGCCCGTTGGCACCTATCTGGATGGCAAGGTTGGTCTGGGTAACACCTGGACCCGTGGTAACCCCTACCTCAAGCCCGAGCGCACCCGCTCCACTGAGTTGGGTCTCGAGCTGCGTTTCCTGCGCAACCGCTTGAAATTTGACGTTGCTTACTACACCAACAACTCTTACGACATGATTCTGCAACCGCGTGGTCCTCAGTCCACCGGTTACATCTTCTGCTCGATTAACGCTGGTGACGTTTACAACAAGGGTCTCGAGTTCAGCTTGAGTGGCACTCCCATTCAGCGCGAGAACTTCGTTTGGGAAACCGGTATCAACATTGCCGGCAACCGTGGTACCATTGGTGACATCTACGACGGCATCGACGTGATGTATGTAACCGATGTACAGTATGGTCCCACCAAGGGCTGTGCCAAGGCTGCAAGTTACAACAATGGCAACTTTATGGGCATCGCCGGCACCAAGTGGACCCGCGATGATAATGGCCAGCTCATTCTTGACAAGGACGGCTTCCCCGACACCGACAACGTGCTTGTTGAGGTTGGCGACCGTGAGGCCAAGTTCACCGGTGGTTGGAACAACACCATCACCTTCTTGAAGAACTGGACCTTCAACATGTTGTGGGAATTCCGTTATGGTGGCGATGTTTACAACGGCACCAAGTACGCTATGGCCGTAGCCGGTGTCAGCCAGCTGTCTGCCGACTGGCGTAACGAGCCTCTGACCATCAGCGGTGTTGACGCTGATGGCAATCCTGTCACCCACACCTGGGAGGCTGACAAGACCTACACCTTCAACAGTGTGGAGATGAGCGGTTACAACATCATCAAGAACTACTACACCGGCGCATACAACTACGAGACCCGCAACTGGATCACCGACGTCAAGAGCCTGCGTCTGCGTTCGATTTCGTTGACCTACGACGTGCCCCGCTCGCTGCTGGCCCGCACCCGCTACATCAAGCGTGCTGCCATCACCGCCGGTGCTACCAACCTGCTGCTCTTCACCAACTATGACGGTGATCCCGAGGTTGCTGCTGCCGGTGCCGGCGTGGGTGGTTCGTCTTCGGTAGGCTTTGACTACTGTGGCGTTCCCGCTACCCGCCAGTACTCGCTGGGCATCAACCTGGTATTCGGTACCGACGATGCTCCCGTGGCTACTGTAAATAATGTAGAGCTCGACCTGCTCAACGGTCAGATTAATGACCTCCGCAACCAGCTCGCCAACGCTGAGAACAATGCCAACAGCCGCATCGCTCAGCTGCAGAGCGACCTGGATGCCGCTAACCGCGCCCTCCAGAACTGCCGCAACGACCTCAACGCTGCCAAGAACGCCGCTCCCAAGGTGGTGGACAACAGCGCCAAGTACATGAACGTGCTCGTTCACTTCCCCGTGGGCAAGAGCGCTATCGCTGCCGACCAGCGCGCCAACGTTGAGCGCGTGGCCAACTACCTCAAGAGCCACCCTGAGGCCACCTGCACCATCAATGGCTATGCTTCGCCCGAGGGTGACAAGGACCTGAACATCCGTCTCGCCAACCAGCGTGCTGCCAGCGTGAAGGACATGCTCATTAACAAGTACGGTATCAAGGCTAACCGCATCAATGCTCAGGGCCAGGGTATCAGCAACATGTTTGACGAGTTGAGCTGGAACCGCGTTTCGATTTGCGAAATCGTTGTGAAGTAATCAACCAATTACGAACCCTATTAATACAGATATAATATGAAACTTTGGAAATCAATTATACTGTGCGGCTTGGGTGTTGCGGCATTGTCGCTCACCTCTTGCAATGACTGGCTTGACGTGAACACCGACCCCGATACCCCGTCGTCAGAGTCCACCAGCTATGACCAGCGTTTGGCGCACATCGAGTTTTATACCAATAGTGGCCTGCAGTTCAGCGCTTGGCGCACGACCATGGCAATGGGTGACTGGACCCGCAACAATGGCGGCGGTACCTATTGGCAGGCATCTTACTGGCATCCCGTTGATGGCGTGACGACCACGACCTATCAGTGGTGGTTTGTTGGCGCCTATGCTAATGTGCCTGACATGATTGCCAAGGCCGAGGCTGCTGGCAACTGGCAGTTCGTGGGTGCTGGCTATCTGATCAAGGCCTACGGCTTCATGGCCATGGCCGACCTCTATGGCGAGATGCCCTATTATCAGGCAGCTGCCGAGAGCGCTACCCCCGAGTACGACACCGGCCGCACCATCTATTTGGGCTGCTTGAGTGACATTGACCTGGCTATCGAGTACCTCGAGAAGGGCCTCACCCAGGATCCTGGTCTGCCCACCCTCGCCGCTGGCGACTTCTGGAACGGTGGTGACGTGAACAAGTGGATCAAGCTCGCCTATATGCTCAAGGCCCGTTGGATCAACAAGTTGACCAAGAAGGCTGCCGGCAGCTACAAGGATGGTAAGTATGACGCTCAGGAGATTCTCGCTTGCCTCGACAAGGCAATGAAGAGCAACGCCGACAACACCATCGTCAACCACACCGACGACAATGGCGCCACCCACGACGACCTGGGTTGGGACGAGCCCGTTGACTACTGCCCCCTGTACTCGGTTTCGGGTATGAACAGCGGTTACATGGTTACCAAGATGCTGGTTGACAACCTGACCAACTTTGGTGGCTATGGCGTTGAGGACCCCCGTGCCGACCACATCATCCCCTGGGCTTACAGTGCCAAGAGCGCCGACTCGCCCGCTGAGCTGAAGTGGGTAGGCAACTGGCGTCGTTCGCTGGGCGTTGACATGGCCAGCGAAATCAACAGCCAGGGCGGCCCCCTGCGTGCCAACTACAGGGCCGCTACCCGCAGCTTCTACATCGACAGCTCGGACCCCAACCGCTTGGGTGACACTGTTTATGTTGAGCAGACCAACTCCAGTAAGGGCTATGCTGCTAACCCCAGCATCCTGTACTACCGCGGTGGTGCCAGCGTGCCCACCTCGGCTGAGTCGGGTACCTTCTACACCCGCGTTTCTTCGCCCACCTACATCGGTACCTATGCTGAGTGCTGCTTCATCAAGGCCGAGGTTCTGTTCAAGCAGGGCAACAAGCAAGGCGCTTATGAGGCCTACAAGGCTGGTGTGAAGGCAAGCTGCGAACTCATGAACGACAAACTGAAAGTGTGGGTTGCTGAGGATCCCGCCCTCAACGACTGCCCGTCGTTCACCCCGATGACCGATGCTGCCATCCAGAACTTCATCAACAATGGTATTGGCAAGGAGAGTGACCTTACCATTGGCCATATCCTGATGCAAAAGCGCATCGCCCTCATGTTCTCCTATGAGGTTTGGAACGATATGCGCCGCTACGACTTTGACCCGAACATCTTCTTCGGCTGGTCGATTCCCGCTTATCACTTCAAGGTGGCTGCTGCTATGGAGGCCATCCCGCAGGGTCAGTACTATCGCCGCTGGGTACAGTGCTCGCACGAGTACAACTACAACAGCAAGAACCTCATGGCCATTGGCGATCAGGTTCCCGGCGCCAAGACCACCGGTGCTGACGGCAATCCCACTAACTGGAACCGTCAGAAGGACGCTTGGACTATCCCCGTATGGTGGGACAGCAACCAAGAGTAATACCTGTGTAACTGACTCAGTTATCTAATATGACCACCGCCGAGGCTCAATCACGAGCCCCGGCGGCGGTGTTTTATGCTGGAATTTTTGTAATTTTGTGTCTATGGAACTTGACGCATTGCAGTTTGCCAATCCTGTGGATGGCGTGGAGGCTTTCTCGGTGACGAGAGGCGACATTGTGAAAGGAAAACCCTACAGCGGGGTGAACCTGTGTGACTATGTGGGCGACGATGCCCTGCGCGTGCTTGACGCGCGGCTGTCGCTCGCCATGCGGCTGGGCGTGGACCTGGATAGCCTGGTCATGCCGCGGCAGACGCACTCGTGCCGGGTGGCGGTCATCGACAACGACTATCTTGCGCTTGACATCGATGCCCAGGAACTGGCGCTCGATGGGGTTGACGCACTCGTGACATCTCTCCAGGGCATTGTCATTGGCGTCAATACCGCCGACTGCGTGCCTGTGGTGCTCGTTGACGCGCTGGCGGGAGTGATTGCCGCCGCCCATGCGGGATGGCGCGGCACCGCTGGGCGTATTCTGAACAATGTGGTCAGGCAGATGACGGCGTTGGGTGCCAGCGCCGCCAACATTCAGGTTGCTATGGGTCCGTGCATCTGCCAGGACTGCTTTGAGGTGGGCGACGAGGTGGTCGAAGCCTTCAGGCAGGCACAATTTGACACAGGTGTCATTACCATGCGCCATGCCGTCACAGGCAAGGCCCACATCGACTTGCGTGCCGCCAATGTGGCGGTCCTTGCCGATGCCGGCGTGCCCGTCGCCAATATCACCGCCGCCGTCCACTGCTCCCGTTGCGAGAGTGAACGCTATTTCTCGGCCCGTCGCCTGGGCGTCAACAGCGGCCGCTCTTTCACGGGCATTGTCAGGCGATAGTACCATGATGCAACAAATCAGCAAGGCGGCCCGTCATGAGCCGCCTTGCTGATTGATAGGGAGTCATTGTCTTTCTTTATCAGAAAGTGTATTTCAGCCCAAAGAAGGTTACGCTCTGGTTGAAGTCCTCAATGATCTGGAAACGCTCCTCAACATAGAAGTGCAGGTGTTCCTTGATGCGGTACTCCGAGCCCAAGCCCACGTTGGCGCCGCAGCGGTCAACGCCGTCGGCGGGACCCTCTACCTCGTAGTGGCTGTAAGCAAATCCTGCAAGCGGGTAGATGGCAAACGACGTGCTGGTGGGAATCACATACTGCAAGTTGACATTGGCATTGCAGGCGCTGATGCCGTCGTTCTTGAAGTAGTAGTTGAATTCGGGTGCAAGACGCAGGTGGTTCACGACTTCGTACTGGAGTTGTGCGCCCAAGCCTGCCAAGGAGTGCTTGCTGGCCCAAGAGAACTGCGCACCAATCGAAAAGTCATTAGCCTCGGCGCGTGCGCCCGTGACAAAAGTGAGTGCCATAACGGCGATGAATAAAATCTTTTTCATTGTTTTTTTTTGATGATTAATAGGATGATTTAATGCTTGGTTTTTTCAATGAGTAAGTCGATGGCGCGGTCCAGAATGGCGTCGTGTGACTGGTCGCCCGGGTCCATATCGACCCTCACGTCGGGTGCCACGCCAAATTCGGTCAGGCGCCCCTGGGCGTCCATGATGGGACACGCCGAGAAACGCACATTCCAGCCGTTGGGCATCTCGCTTGTGAATGGCAGGCCGCACCCGCCTCCGGTGGTGTCGCCCACCACGGTGACATTGCCCAGCGACTTCATCACCGACACAAAGTTGTTGGTGGCGCTGAACGAGCCCCGGTTGGCCAGCACCACCACGGGCTTGAGGTAATGCAGGTGGTTCTTGGCCGGTTCAAACCAGTAGTCCTGGGGCTTCGAGAAGTCGTTGTGCCCCTTGCCGTCCTTGTGGCAGATGTATCCCGCCAGGGTCTTGCCGTCGATAAAGCGCGAGACAAGTGTCTCGACATTGGACAGGTAGCCGCCACCGTTGCTGCGCACGTCGATGATGAGTCCGTCGGCTGTGGCCAGGTAACCGAGGATGAGGTCAAGGTTGCCCGCGCCGATGACGGTCGAGAACGAGCCGTAGTACATATAGCCAAAGTTGTCGGGCAGTATCTGGTACTTGATGCCGCACGCCGTCTTGTAGTCAAAGTTGAGGTAATGCTGGTCGATGATGCGCTCGTCGTAGTTGACGGGGTAGTGCTCCCAAATCCAGTAGCGCGATACGTCGTGGCTGGCGATGAGGTTGGTGTGGCCGTCTTTCAGTTCCTTGAGCATCTCGCCGCACAGGTCAAACAGTTCCCTGTTAGTCATCTTGTTGGACACCAGCCGGCGGTAGCGGTCATGGACCTCGTTCCAGTCCACGTCCTTGTAGTCAAAGAAGCAGTAGTTCTGGTCCATGATGGACCACAAGGCCTCGAAGTTGCCCACCTGGTCTTGTTGCCACTCGTCGTCATGGGCGCATCCGCACAGCAGCACGGTTGCCGTCAGGCAAGCGGTCAAGGCACATATGTAGTTCTTAATGCTCATGTTGTCGTGGTTTTAGTAGAGCGGTGAAACGATGGCAGGCGATGCGGCGCGCGCGCGGGGCGAGAGGCCGAGGAACTCGCCGCCGATGCCGATGACTAGGCTGTGCGTCACGTCGTGCACATGCAGGCTGTTCACGCTCCAGCACTCGATGCTGCTGCGGTAGCCCACCCGCAGGATGGTGCGGCCCAGGTGCAGGTCGGCACCCAGATAGTTGGTCATGTCCAGACGGTTGCCCCACCATGCCATGTGCGCCAGGTTGTGGTCGTTGCCCAGATATACCTCGTAGTAACTCTCGTTGTACTCGGGTGCGAAGAACGCACCCGCCACAGGCAGTTGCGCCTGATAGCGCAGCGTGACGGGCTGGCGCCACATGCGGGTGTTCCATGTGGCCATGCCGGTGACGCCCAGCGCCGCATGGGCGCGGGCGCTCACGGGGTTGTTGCTGTTGGCGGGGTCATAGGTCGCGCCTGCGCGCAACGTGAACATCGGGCCCGCCGACAGGTCCACGCATCCCAATAGGACTTTGCGCCAGCGGTGCTGCAGGCTGAAAGACACATCGGCTAGCAGGCGGTGCATCTCGTTGTTGCCGGCAGGATTTTCGGCATAGCAGTAGTCCACACCAGCCTGCAGTTGCCACGTCCATGAGCGGGGCCTGAACCAGGCGGCGCGCATGGCCTCATAGCGCGGGGCGAGGTTCATGCCGTCATAGGTGATGGGCGTGAGGTAACTGTCATGTAGCGAGGCATAGCCCGCGTCGAGGGTGAACATCGACAGGGTGGGGCACACCAGGCCCTCGCTCTTGACATTGGCATCGAGGACAACGGTGGCGGTGTCCTGGCCACGGGCGGGCAGCAGCGTTAATATTGCCGCCGCGGCCAGTGCGAGCCAGTGCCGCAGGGCGCTATTTCTCGTCGGTCTTGTCATCGTTGTAGTTAAAGTCGTCAAACGGCAGGCGCTGCTGGCCCGTGAGTTTGTCGAGAACGGCCTCCTGGCTGATGGCTTTGCTGTCGGGGGCGGCGGGAGCCGTGTCCACGTTCTCCTCGCCAGTGTTGGCCACGGTGGGCGTTTCCTCCTCGCCGGGCTCGGGCTCGCGCGGCTCGAGGGCGGTAATCATCTGCACCTCCCAGTTGGTAACGCGCTTGCCTTTAGCTTTGAAGGTCTTAACGCCGATAAACTCCTCGGCATCGATGACGAACGCCTCGCGGAAGGCGTCAGCGCCGCCCATGGTCACTTCAAAGCGCGGGCACCGGTCATCGCTAAGCAACAGCAGTTTGGACTCGGGATTGCCGCCAATCATGCTCTGCTTCTTGGTACTGTCCTCGAGGGTATAGCGCTTGACATAGGGGTGACCCTGGTCGGCATCGTCGAGCACGGCGGTCCACACCTTGTCCTTGTCAAACTTCTCGATGCGCAGGATGCCTTGCTCGTAGTGGTTGGTGGCTTCGGCGCTGGTGGTGTAGAAGTCGCCGTTCTCCATGATAACCAGGATGCGGTCCTCACCGCCAAACAGGCCCAGCGAGCGGCCGTGGCCCTCATAGTTGATGCGCAGGATGTCCGGGTCGAACCACACCTCGCGGTCGCCCAGCGTCGAGGCGCCCTGCTCCTTGAGCGACAGACGGTGCACCTCGTTCTTGGTCACGATGTTGCCGCGCGCCTGCTTGCCCTTGATGGCCAGGTCGGCGAAGTTGACGTCGAACTGCAGAATCTTGAGCCTGAATTTGGGCTTGAGCGTTACGCGCACCACCTCGGCCTCGCCGTTGGGGTTGGCGGTAAACCAAATGACTTTGCTGCCGGGCTTGCCCTGGGTGATGTCATACTCTCTGTCGCGCGTCACGCCCGTGACGGGGAAGCGCTTCATGAATATCGTGCCGCCCTTGCCGTCCTGGTACATGGCGTTGTAGATGGTGCGGCTGTCGCCCTTCTTGAACACGTTCAGGTAGATGACGTTCTTGCCCACATATATCTTGTCGGCCACCTTGGTGACCTTGAACTTGCCGTCCTTGTAAAAGATGATGATATCGTCGATGTCCGAGCAGTTGCACACAAACTCGTCTTTTTTGAGCCCCGTGCCGATGAAGCCGTCGGCGCGGTTGATGTAGAGTTTTTGGTTGGCCTCGGCCACCTTGCTGGCGACGATGGTGTCAAACTCGCGGATGATGGTGCGGCGCGGGTACTTGGCGCCGTACTTGGCCTTCAGGCCCTCAAACCACTTGATGGCGTGCTTGGTCAGGTGGGCCAGTTTGTCGTCGATGTCTTTGATGCGCTCGTTCAGCTTGGCGATGTTCTCGTCGGCTTTGTCATTGTTGTACTTGATGATGCGCTTCATGGGTATCTCCAGCAGGCGCAGCAGGTCGTCCTCGGTGATGTCGCGGTAGAACTGGGGCTTGAACGGCGTCAGGCGCTTGTCGATGTGCTTGAGCGCCTTGGCCTGGTCCTTGGCGTTTTCAAACTCCTTGTCCTTGTAGATGCGCTCCATGATAAAGATTTTTTCCAGCGACACGTTGTGCAGTTGCTCGAGCGTCTCGGCGCGCTGGATTTCGAGTTCCTGGCGCAGGATGTCGCGCGTGCGGTCAACGCTGTAGCGCAGCACGTCGCTCACGGTGAGGAACTGCGGCTTCTCGTCCTTGATGACGCAGCAGTTGGGCGAGATGGAAATCTCGCAGTCGGTAAAGGCATACAGCGCGTCGATGGCGATGTCGCTGCTCGTGCCCGCCTGCAACGACACGATGATTTCGGCGATGGCGCTGGTGTTGTCCTCCACCTTGCGGATTTTGATTTTGCCGCGCTCGCCGGCCTTGAGGATGGACTCGATGACGGTGCCCACGGTCTTTCCGTAAGGCACATCTCTGATAACCAGCGTCTTGTTGTCGAGTTTCTCAATCTTGGCGCGTACGCGCACGCTGCCGCCGCGCTCGCCGTCGTTGTAGTGGCTCGTGTCGATGTAGCCGCCCGTCTGGAAATCGGGGTAGAGGTGGAACTCTTCGCCTTTCAGATATGCCACGGCGGCATCTATCACCTCGTTGAAGTTGTGCGGCAAGATTTTGCACGACAGGCCCACCGCGATGCCCTCGGCGCCCTGGGTGAGCAGCAGCGGGAACTTGGCGGGCAGTGTCAGCGGCTCGCGCTTGCGTCCGTCGTACGACAGGCCCCAGTCGGTGACCTTGGCGTCGTACACCGTGTCGAGGGCAAACTCGCTCAGCCGCGCCCCGATGTATCGGCCGGCGGCGGCGCCGTCGCCGGTGAGGATGTTGCCCCAGTTACCCTGGGTGTCGATGAGCAGTTCCTTCTGCCCCAGCTGCACCAGCGCGCTGTAAATCGATGCGTCGCCGTGGGGGTGGTATTGCATCGTCAGGCCCACGATGTTGGCCACCTTGTTGAAGTGGCCGTCGTCGGCTTCCTTCATGGCGTGCATGATGCGCCGTTGCACGGGTTTCAGGCCGTCCTCGATGTGCGGCACGGCACGCTCAAGGATGACGTAGGAGGCATAGTCGAGAAACCAGTTCTCGTACATGCCGCTCAGTTGCAGTTTCTTATCTTTGGGAACCTGGTAGGAGGAGTGCGCCTCGGGCTCGCCGCCCGCGCTGTCGTTGGCGGCATTGCCGTCAGTGGCGTTGTCGTCTTCGGGCAGTTGCTCCATGCCTTCCAGTTCGTCGTCGTCTTTCTTCATGTCGTGAAAATGATAATAATAATATCAAACTACAAAGATACAAAAAATCACCGAGACAGCGGATTTATGCCTGTGAAACCCTTGCATGATGGTTTTTTGCAATTATATTTTGTTAGGTTAAGATGTTATGTTTCTTTGTTTTAGAATAAGTCATCAATTGATAGGCTTTTGAGTCCCAGACTGTCGGAGTAATTGTTGCGGGCAAGGCCACTCGATGTGATGAAAGTCGGCATGATGCCACCGCTATTACAAGTCTCTTGTTTAAACGTTGCCATTCGGTTGAGATACTTGTTGTACTCTTCCTTGCTGATATGATATGGTACTTCGCTGTATTTGGCTTCGCAGATGTTCGTCATGTTATCGGCTCGTTCAATTACGATGTCGATTTGGGCATTCCTGTCAACTTGGTGAGCAGAGCGCCAAGAGTAGAATGTAGTGCTGATACTATCGATGTGCAGGGCGTGTTTGATTTGGTCAATGTGCACCATGCAAATGCGTTCAAATGTCAATCCACGCCATGTGTTTACCTTGGCGGTATGCATGTTTTTGGTCCAAAATTGTGCGTCGTTGATGGTGCCTTTCATAAACTGGAGGTAGAATAGAGAAAAGAAGTCCATCAATTGATATAAGCCGTTGCGGGCTGACAGTTTTTTTTGCTTTGTCGGATAGAAACGAATGAGGTCACAATCCACAAGATTGCGCAGCATCTTGGACAGGCGTCCGTTGGCGTTGGTCTGCAACGTGTCTGCAATCTCATTGCGGGTGAGGCCCTTTTTTTTCTTGAACAAGGCCTCAATGATGGAGATGTACGGGTCAGAGGTTGAGAATAACGTTTTGTAGAGGCGATGAAACTCACGGTGCATCTCGCCGTCGGGGCTAAAGAACAAGGCATCGATGTTTTGGGCCAAACTCATATCACGGTCAAGCAAACTGAGGTAATATGGCACGCCGCCCATTACCATATATGTCTGTAGCACGAGATTCCGGTCCCAATGGAACCCCTTTGAAATTAGGTATTCTTCTTCTTCGGCAAGGGTAAATTCCCGCAGATGAATTTCGTGGGTGATACGGTTGTGCAGACCGCCATGGCTGCCGATCACATTATCCATCATCCATGATGTGGCTGAACCGCATACAAGCAGTTTAATTTCGGGTTGCTGCGATGCCCAAGTGTTCCAGAAATGTCCTAATGCTTCAATGAAGTCGGATTTTCGGGTGTCAAAGCACGGCAATTCATCAATGAATATTATACAAGGTTCTCCGGGCTTAATGCGTGGAATGAGGAAATGGCGAAGTATTCTGAAGGCTTCGTGCCAGTTGGCAGGACTCTCCACATGGTTGCCAAAGAGGTCCATCGCGTCGATGAATGCCTGCATTTGGGCATACTTGTTACCCTCAATGATGCCTGTCATCGAGAATACGAGTCGCGAGCGGAACACATTATTGATTAAATAGGTCTTGCCTACACGGTGCCGGCCATATACTGCGATAAACTCTGCCTGGTTGCTTTGAGCATATTTGTTCAAGCGCTCAATCTCATTTTTCCTGCCGATAAATTGTTGTCCGATATTCATTGTGCTATCTCCTGTATTGGGTGACAAAGATAGTACTTAATTTTTGGATTCGAGTGCTAAAACGGTGAAATTTTGCTCGTTTTAGCACTTTTACCGGGTTGCTTGCTGTGGGTAGTGATGTGCGCGTTATTCCTCGGTGGGTGCGGCGGTCTTGCCGTTGCGGTTGAGTTTCTGGAATGCCGATGGCGTCAGGCCCACGATGTCCTTGAACACTGCGGCAAAGTTGGTGCGCGACATGTAGCCCACGCTGCGCGCAATCCCCTCGATGGTGTAACTGCCGTAATTCTCGTCGTCCATCAGGCGGCGGCAGGCTTCCTTGATGCGGTACTCGTTGAGCAGGGCGTTAAAGTTGCACCCCTTGCAACTGTTGATGACGCGCGACACCACCTTGTAGTTGCTGCCCACCAGTTCGGCAAGGCGCTGGCGCGAGAAACCCTCGGCAAAGATTTCGGGCGACGACTCCATCACCGCTGTGATGCGCTCCATCAGTTCCTGGGCGGCGGGCGACGGCGCGTCGGGGGCGGGCTGCTCGGCGGGTTCTGGACCCTCGTCGGGGTCTTCGTCGGGTTCGGTCGAGACAGTTACCGCGGCTACGGGGCGCAGTTCCTGGTTGGCGGCCAGCAGGGCGATGTTTTTCTCATACAGCAGGCGGTTGGTGCGGCGCGTCTTGCGGTAGTTCACCCATAGCACGCCCAGCAGCGCCAGCGCCAGCAGGGCGATGATAACAGCGCTCCACAGCACGATGGCCTGCATGCGCTGGCGGTAACTCATCTCGCTGATGCGCTCCCGCGACTGCTCCAGTTCCAGATTGAGTTTCGCCTGGTCAATCTTGCCCACCTTGCTCTTGTTGATGAACTCGTCCTTGGTCATATAGTATTGCAGGGCATATTTGTCAGCCATCGCCTTGTTGCCGTCCGCCTCATAGTGCTGCCAGATGAGATGCAGCGCCTCTAACTGTTCAAAGGGCAACCTATTATTTCGCAGCGACTGTTCATGTTGCAGCAGCATTTCCAATGCTTCAGCACGCTTGCCGCACTTGAGCAGCACGGCATATTGGGCAATTTTGAGCATAGACTGGAACTGGCTGATATCTTTGTCCTTTATAAATGCTGAACTAGTAATCGGTGTTTGCAGAACCTCAAACGTTTTGTCATAGTTGCCAGCATTGTATGCATCAACCGCATTGCACATCACTTTGGCAATATTGCTATTAGTGCCTAATTGTAGTATCTTATTATATGCTTGAACCTCATTAACAACATTTTTGGTCTTGTCAAACTTTATGGCAAGATATAGTAGATTTGATAGCGTTATTTCTAGAATCGTATTATTGATTTCTTGACTGGTTGAGATATCCTGTTTAAGTGTGCGATTTATGGCATTTTTAAAGCCTTCCATTACACTCTGATTATAAATATAGTTGTTTACCAAATCATTTTGGGTGGCAGCAAGAATTGCTTTATCAGCAGCAATATGAGCCTGGAGTTGAATAAATCCATATTTATCTGCAATTTGTTCGGCTTTCAGCAAGTTTTCGGCTGCAAGTTGGTAGTTGTAAAAACTGCGAATGTATTCTACTCCCATAAATCGAAAAGCGAGACAACATACCTGTATCTCCTCTTTTGAAAGTTTTTCTTTGCCGTATTTACTAGCCGAAATGCTAGAACACAGCATGGCGCTATCATTCTGGTTGTGCTGAAGATAGTAATTAATTTGACTTTTAATTTCCTCAGGCGAGAGTTTGTAAAACCGCTCAAATGTCTTGTCGTCGATGCCGCGTGCAAAGCCCGTCATGGCACTCAACACTGCTACAAGTATGATAAGGTATCGTTTGATGTTCATATTCATTGCTGATTGTTGTTTATTACAAAGGTACACATTTTTTCAAACAACATAAACAACGATGAACAACAAAAACAACTATTGATAAGCAATTCGCAATTTGTGCAACTCGCATTAGTTCCGCAGGGTTAGAAGAAAAGTGCCAGTCCGTTGTGTGTGGGCTGGCACTAGTTCTTGTTTATGAAGAAATTCGGAGTTTACTTCACGAGCACTTTCTTGACGGTGCCGTCGCTCATCATGACGATGTTCACGCCAGCCTGGGGTGCGCTGATGGCACGGCCGTCGATGGTGTAGCGGGCAACCTCGGTGGCGTCACAGCTGGTTACAACCTTGATGCCGGTGGGGTCGCTATTGCCGATGCGGAATGCGGGCGAAATCACTTGCTCCTGCCAGTTGCCCGAGGCGTCGGTCAGCTTGATTCTCAGGTCATACCAGCCCGTTTGGCTGCCGTTGGTTACATTCTGCAGCGAACCGCGGTAGAAATAGCCGAAGCCGGGCATAAAGAACTCACCAGGAACCTCTTCAACATCAAGAGCAAGCCATTGGTCGGCGCAATAGGGTGAATAGGATACCTCTACCGTCTGCTCCTTGCAATCAAACCAAGATTGATATGTTTCCATGTCAATCTGGAAATTGAAATCACCGCCGGCAAACTCAAGAATGCCCTCGTCAGCCGTGGCAAAGCGGTCGGAAATCTTGCCCTGATGGTCCTTGAACGTCAGCATCTGCAGGGTGGGTGCAGTCCAGTCTGCCTGGCGCTGGTCGTAGTAAACGTCGGTGACATTGCTGCCCTGCAGACCATCAACCACTGCGTTGTGGCTTTCGAAATGAGCAGTAATCACGCCATCGGGGTGGCCTTGAGCGGCAAATTCATACATGTCTTGGTCAATGGTCACGCAACTATTGCTGATGGTCTCACCATTGTAGCGGATGTCAGCGATATAATAACCGCCAATAATCTCACCATAACGACCGATAAAGCAAGGTTTAATTGCGGTATGTTTGCCTTCAACAGCAAAACCGATAGTATTTTGAGCCATCACAGAACAAATGGGGCTATTTGAACCAAATGCAAGTGCCTTATTCTCAGGAGCAAACGAAAACTGTGGATGGCCTGGGTACTCCATGATATCGCCGCCACCCTCTGGAACATGGAAAGAATAATTGCCACAGGCATCATGCCCGGTGTTGACATATTCCATGCTGCCGTCGTTATTAATCAGGACAGGAAGGCCAGTAACCGTGCGATATAATTGGACAGTGTCGAGATATTCAATTTCCTCGAAAGTTTCCCAATCAAAATCATGTACTAGAACTACCACAGGTTCTGATACATTATCAGTAAATGTGGGCAGAACCATGATATCAAATTTTCCAGGTTCGTTACCGTCTTTACGGTTGGGGTCAACATATATGCTTGTAACGGGAGTGGATATGGTCACACTGCTACCACTCAAGCCGCCATTGTTCTTGTTGTCAAGCATTTCGATGGTGGAAAAACTTTGGCCTAAACCCTCGAAATCGTTGCCGATAGATGTGAACTGCTCTTGATACAACACAAAGTTGTCGGGGTTGTTCTGGAGCAAAGTTTCACTCATATCTTCAGATTCATACTTAACAAGGTATGTACCATTATTATCTCCAAAAATCCTCTCTGATGCCAATTTATAGCGATCGCTTACGGGGTTGAGGAAAATGGTTGCACCTGGATTTCTGCCGTATTCTTCAAATTGTTTTGAAACGAAAAAGGAACCAACGCTACCTGAACTTTTTAATATCAGAGAAATAAAATCGACAATAAAGTTCGTATTGCCTGGGGTGACTACCCGAAGATCCCAATTTTCATCATATTCAGCAACATCAACAAATGCCTCTTCACCATTAGGCTTAATGGCTTTGAAGCCGTATTGAATGTTGGATTCGGCAAAATAAAATGTGATGGTGGTGTCATTGCTGATTTGAACCAGTTCCTTTATATTATAAGCAGTACCGCCATCTTCAACGAAAGCATCCGAAAGGAAATCATAGGTTCCGACCGGCAATTGGTAAGTTAATTGATAAGAATCATTTTCCCAATCATAGTCCATCCACAGTTCGCCTGAAAAATTATCGCCTGTTACTGTGATAGAGCCACCGGGGTAAATATTTAAGCCTTCATAACTCAACAGGAAAGTGACATTCACCATCTCGGCTTCACCAGCGTTCAATTTTTTGGCAGAATTGTTTTGCTTGGGGGTGTAAACCTCGTTGCCGTTTTTGAGGGTGCGCTTGTCATACTTGGTCATGTCGATGTTAGGCTTGACAGGCACATTCTTGCCGCCATTGCCGTTGTTGACGATAATGGTCTGTGCTGCTGTGGTGCCAAAGGCCATGCACAGCGCAACCATCAAAACAGATTTAATGAATCTTTGTTTCATAAGCTTAATTGATGTTTTGTTGTTAATGATTAAAAAATTAAGTTTGCCGCAAAGTTAGGGGTAAAATGGTGGAAAAGGGGAAATATCTGGTTTGCAGGTGTCTTAATTCGGGAGGTGGGGTACAAATAAGCGCAAAAAGGGCTGTTTTGATACTGCTGCGTGCCCAAAAAACGACATCGGCAACCGTTGTGGAATGTGGTTGCCGATGTCGTTTGGCGTTTGTCGTGGGGCTGTTTGACGGCGGGCGGTGGGGGCTGTTTACAGTCCCGCGATGCGCACCACGGGGCCCAGGGGCTTGAGGTTGTCCTCGTTGCCTCCGCCGGGGGTGAGAATCCATGCCAGCGGCTTGTGTCGCTTGTCGTCGGGCAGGGTGGGCTGGGGGGCATAGCCGTCGGTGAGGAACACCAGTCCGTCATACTCCTCGTGCTCGTAGTAGAAGTCGATGGCGGGCTGGAAGTTGGTGCCTCCTCGTCCGCTGATGTGTATGGACTTGGTGGCCTGTTTGATGGCCAGCGGCTTGTCGGTGGTAATCTGGCTGTCGAACTGTATGACCTCGATGTGCTCGATGCCCTGCTTGAAAAAGCGGTTGATGACCGCGAGAAATTTCTTGATTTCGTCGTTGCTGACGCTGCCGCTCACGTCCACGGCCACCAGCAGGCGCGTGCTGTAGGCATACTGGCTGCCCATGGCGTCGAAGCCGTAGCGTCGGTTGGGGCGCATGCGGGTGAGGTGGCGCTTGGCGCTGAGGATGGTCATGCGGAATTGGCTGAGGATGGCGCGGAAGTTCTGCTTGCTCACCAGTGTGCTCTCGATGAGGTCCTTGAGGTCGCCGCTCAGCGAGCCCCATTGGTTGGTGCGCTGGGCGTTCTCAATCTCGTGGTTGACCTTTTCGGTCATGAGTTCGTCCTCGTCCCACAGCGAAGCGCCGGCGTCGGCGTCGCCCAGCAGGTCGCCCAGGGTGTCGCTCTGGCCGTCGGCGTCGGCATTGGGCATCGCGATGGGGATGCCGTCGGCGTCGTCGCTCAGCTCCAGGTCCTGAATCTGGCCCGCCAGGGTGGAGTAGTACTGCTCGTAGGCCTGATTGTCAGGCACATGGAAGATTGAGGGCGGCTGCAGCCCCACGGTGTCCATGCCGTCGAGGTTGTCGCACAGCGTGAGGTCGCTGCTCAGGCGCATCACGTCGCGCCGCGGGTTGTAGGGCTGGCGCTGGTAGGGGTGCTTGAGGATGATGCGCACCACCTCGGCCTTGACGCGCAACGCCAGCTGGCTGTCGTCAAAGTGCTCGAGCCGCTGGGGGTTGTACTCGATGACACCCTTGCCGCAGCGCATGTCGCAGCCCATGGTGTCGTTGCGCTTGACCGCATGGGTGCACAGCACGGCAAACATCAGGGGCTCGGTGAGGTACCAGTCCTGGGTGATGGCTTTGATGCGTTGGCCGGTGTCCATGGCGTGTTACAGGTTGGCAATCATTTGGTTGATGAGCGCCAGCGCGTCGCGGCAGTCCATCATGATGTGGGCATTGGCGTTGGGGTAGGTGGCGTTCTCAAAGAACGAGGCAAAGTGGGCGATGGCCTCCTGGCGGTTGTTGCTCAGCATCCAGCGGATGTAGCGCAGCAGGTTGGCGTTGACGGCGTCTTTCTCGGCGTCCTTGACTCCCAGTTCCAGGTACTGGTAGATGCCCTCGTTGATGACGGCCGCCTGCGGCATGGTGTAGGTGGACAGTTCCTGCTGGCAGGCGGTGAAGTCCATGAGCACCTCGCGGGCGCTGAGCATGCGCGACTGGTTGAGCGACTGGATGAACATCGACGCCGAGCGTGCGCCCACCACGCCGGTGATCATCTTGGCCAGGCGGTTGATGTCGGTGATGTGTCCGCTGGCCTGCAGCAGGCCGCTCACGCGCACCCACGCACGGCGGTCGGGCGTCTTGTCAAAGGTGCCCTTGTTGATGTCGGTGTTCTTCTCCAGCTCGTCGGGGTGCTCCTCGATGAAGGTGATGACGCGCTGGTCCACGCCGTGCTGCTTGGCCCAGAACAGCCACTCGCCCACCGTGGGGCTGAAGTAATAGACATTGAAGCGCGACACCAGCGCGGGGTCCAGGTCGGTGAGCTGGTACTCCTCGCCGTCGTTGACGGCGGCAATCACGCGGCTGCCCTCGGGCAGTGCGCGCCCAGCGAGCTTGCGGTTGAGCGACAGGTCCATGACCGACTGCAGAATCTCGGGCCGCGCGCGGTTCATCTCGTCGAGGAACAGCACCACGGGTTTGTCGTCCATGGGGAACCAGTAGGGGGGCATGAACTCGGTCTTGCCGCTGGCCTCGTCCTTGTTGGGCAGGCCGATGAGGTCGCCCGGGTCGCTCATCTGCCCCAGGAACAGGGCGATGACAGGAATGCCCTGGTCCTCAAAGTGGCGCGTGATGATTTCGCTCTTGCCGATGCCGTGCTTGCCCACGAGCAGGATGTTTTGTGTGGATGGCGTGGTCTCGAGAATGGTCTTGAGGTCGCCGGTGTTGATGGTGATAGCCATTGTGTTATGTCGTTGATTTTGTTATGATGTGCTTGGTTATTGCTGGTCGCGCGGTGCGGTGGTCCACTCTACCTTGCGCGGGCCGGTGATGCTGTAGGGGAACAGGCGCAAGAGTTCCGTCAGGCGGGGTATGTAGCCCGTGTCGTGGGCGATGCGGTCGGCGGCGGTGGCCAGACCCAGGTCGATGATCATGGCCTTGCCGCGCGGCAACCTGATGTGCAGTTGCTGGCGCATGCCGATTTCGCCGTCGGGGTCAAACCCCTCGGTGAGGTGGTATTGCCACCGTTTGCCCTCGAGGGCGGCGTCCACGGCTTGCTGGAGCGGCGTGGTGACGGCTTGGGCGGGTGCCTTGCCCTTGCCGCTGCCCGCCAGGCGTTGCAGCCAGCGCTTGAACCCCTTGGGGCATTGCTCTCCAGCGGGTTCGCTGGGCGCGCCGGCAGCCCCGGGTGCCGTCTGCCAGTCGTCGCGCGCCTCGCTGCGCACGATGAAGCGGCCGTTGCGCGCCATGAGGGCAAACTCCAGCATAAAGGGCTTGACCATGTCCAAGTGGTTGATGAAGTCGTCGTGCGGGATGGCCAGTTCGAGCGTTTTGAAGGCGTTGAGCCGCACCAGCAGTCGCGACTTGTGGTTGTCGGCGCGGTGCTTGTCGCAGCAGTAGGTGATTCCCGTGCCGTCAAAATACCGCTTGAGGTAGGCGTCCATGTTGTTGAGTGCCATGTTGCGCATTTTCACGCCCTTGCTGTCGGCTTTGAAAGCAGCGGCAAGCTGCTCGCGCCACACCTTGGCGTGGTCAAGGAACACCTGCGAAGCCTCGGCGATGCGCTCGCGGTCCACGGCCTCCATGGGCGACGCGCTCCACTGCTGGCGGTAGTGCAGGTCGTCGATGTCGATGCGGGCGCACACGGCATTACCCTGCACAATGTGACATAATGTCAGTCCGTGTGGTGACACCACATTCAGCCCCACGCCCTGGATGCCCATGTTGACGAGTTGCAGCATGTCCTCGGTCACGAGGTCGTTGAGCATCATGCCGCGCGCCGCCTCATACTCCTTGAACATCCTGGCGTTGAGGCGCGTACCCGACGAATGTCCGTTGGCCGACGGGCGGTCGCCAAAGGCGGGTTTCATGATCTGGTCGATGTCGTTGGCCACGCGGCGCGACTCGGTTCCTTCTGCTTCGGTGTAAGTGTAGATAAACATAATCGTATGCCTGTAGAAAAAGCAAGAACCGTGCCGAGGGTTAAAACCCGCCAAAACTGCCGCTTGAGCAATCACACTGGACAAAAACTGCATGTTATCAAATATTTTGTTACCTTTGCGGTGAGTTATGCAATTCGATACTTATACATACGCCATTTTTCTGCCGCTTGTATTCTTCATATACTGGGGGCTGAAAAACCGCCTCAAGTGGCAAAACCTGTTCCTGCTCGTTGCCAGTTATGTGTTCTACGGCTGGTGGGACTGGCGCATGCTCAGCCTCATAGCGCTCACCACACTCACCACCTGTGGCAGCGCGGCCATGATGCGCGGCGACAAGGGCCGCGGCGACAGGGCTTGGGCCGCTGCCAACATCGTGCTCAACTTGGGCATATTGGCGTTTTTCAAGTATCTCAACTTCTTTAGGGACAGTTTTGTGCATCTGCTTGGTCTCTTTGGCGCCACCCCCGACTGGCCCACGCTCAACATCCTGTTGCCTGTGGGCATCTCGTTCTACACCTTCCAGGCCATCAGTTACACCATCGACGTGTATCGCGGCGATGTCAAGCCCACGCGCGACGTGGTGGCCTTTGCCGTGTTCATCGCCTTTTTCCCGCAGCTGGTGGCAGGTCCCATCGAGCGCGCCTCCAATCTGTTGCCGCAGTTCCTGCGCCGCAAGACTTTTGACTACGACACCGCCGTCGTGGGCATGCGACAAATCCTGTGGGGCCTGTCCAAAAAGGTTATCATCGCCGATGGCGTGGGCTACTATGTGGACCAATTGCTCTATAACCCCTACTATTACTCGTCGTGGAGCATGATTTGGGCGGGCATCCTGTTTGCCGTCCAGATTTATGCCGACTTCTCGGGCTACAGCGACATCGCCATCGGCTCGGCGCGTCTCATGAACATTAGGCTGCAGCCCAACTTCCGTTACCCGTTCTTCTCCCGCAACATGAAGGAACTGTGGCAGCGGTGGCACATCTCGTTGATGACCTGGTTCCGCCACTATGTCTATTTCCCCCTGGGCGGCTCTCGCCGCGGCAAGTGGCGCACGGTGGTCAACATCATGATTGTGTTTGCCTTGTCGGGACTGTGGCATGGCGCTGACTGGACCTTTGTCATCTGGGGCACGGTCAACGGCCTGTTGCTCATTCCGTTCATCTTCCTGCCCAAGCGCCAGTTGAGTCCTCATGCCACCTGGCGCGACCTGCCGCGATGCCTGCTCACCTTCTTCCTGTTTGCGATGGTCTTTCTGGCCTTCCGCGCCAACGGCATCACCCACTTGGGCGAAATCTGCGACGTCATCGCCCACGGCTCGTGGACCTTGCGTCCTGTCTTTGGCCAGCCCATCTTCTACATCGTGCCGTTCTTCGTCGTCGAGTGGCTGGGCCGCAAGCAGGAATTCCCGCTCCAGCGACTGCCGTTCCCCACCGTGGTGCGCTGGCTCATTTACTGGGGGTTGCTCGCCGGCATCTCGCTGGCCAGCCTCGACAGCAACATGCAGTTCATCTATTTCCAATTCTAATCAAGCGTGGCAGTGGACTATGGGTAACGATAAGCCTGGATTCAAGCGGTTTGTGTTGCGCTCCATGTTGGCGCTGCTCCCCGTGGCGCTGTTCGTGGCGCTCTATGCCGTGGTCGACCCGTTCCATGTCGTCCATGCCTACAATGGCGTGTCCGTAGCGCCGGGCGACTCGCTTGAGCGCATCCCCAACAAGCGCTATGTTGCCCTCGAAGGCTTCAAGCACTACAATCCCAGCCGCCATTTCGACTCGTTCATCTTTGGCTCGTCGATTTCGTCCAATTTCCTCGCCTCGGCGTGGAAGCGCCATCTGCCCAACTCGGCCAGCGTCTATCATTTCACCGAGGGCGCCCAGACGCTCACCGGCATCCGCGACGAGTTGCGCTGGCTCACCTCTCGCGGCTTCCCCGTGCGCCACGCCTTGCTCATCATTGAGGAGGAGATGCTGCGCCGCCCCAAGCGATACGGCGAGATGCCCTTCATTCCCCACTATGAGGTGTCGCCCGAGGTTAACCGCCTGCAGTTTCACCTGCTGCACTTCAACGCCTTTCGTGACCTGGACATGATGAGGTTCAAACTGTGGCCCACGACCGCCCTGGCCGATAAACTCCTGGCCGACGGCAAGGTGGCCCATGTGCCCTGTGCCCGTGTCGAGGCCATGAATGAGGACTACAGCACCGTGCTCGACTCCACCATCGCCGCCAATCCCGATGCCTACTATGCCGATATGCCCTGGCTGGTGGACATGAAGCCCATGCCTGGCCCGATGCCCTTGAGCATAGATGCCGGCGCCGAGGCTGTCTTGCGTGACATCGCGGCCATATTGCATGAACACAAAATTGACTATGTGGTGATTGTGCCGCCGCGCTTTCGCTGTCCCGCGTTGTCGCCCATCGACCATGCCGTATTGTGCGAAATTTTGGGCAATGACCGCGTCAACGACTTCAGCGGCGACAGCACGCTGGCGGGCGACCTCCACAGCTATTACGACGGCATCCACATCCTCACCCCCCACTGCACCCGCCTCATCGACCGCTCCTACCAGCGGGTGTTTCACTAAACTTTACTCCTCTTGTAGCGTCCGGTCTAATGGGTCCGGCATAGTTTTGCCCCCCCCTACATTGATATGCTACTTTCCAAACAAAAATTTAATGATTGTAGAACCAAATTTTCTTTCAATACCTGCTTTGGATGTAGGTATTCCCGTTGATTTGCTGAACGCTCTTTTAGCCTGGGTGATCCCCAATGCTCTTTTCCAAGAAAAACTCAGTCCAGGTATTCCTGTGTTTGATTTTTAGCCATATTTTTAATCAATTATATTCTGTTTAGCTTGAGTTTGATGAAATTTAATTGATTGAAAAATACATGAACTTTTTGGGTTTTAGTTCATCATCTTGGAATTTCTTGTTTTGTTGAGCCAGATGGTAAACCATGCCGTTGCGATGACTGCTGTGCCCAGGGCCACCCATTCTGTAATGGACTGTTTGCCCAGCACCACGGGCGAAGCGGTGAGGAAGGTCACGGCAACCATGGTCATGAACACGGCGGGAATGAAAGTGATTATCCACGCCTTGCGGTTGCGCGCCAGATAAACGGTAAGGGCCCATAACGTGAAGACCGACAGCGCCTGGTTGCACCAGCCAAAGTATTGCCACAGCACATTGAAGCCGTCGGGGTTGTTCATCTGCCACACGAGCAAGAGCAGCGAGACGGCAAACACGGGCACGCTGATCATCAGGCGGCGCGCCATCGAGTGCTGGTCGGCGTGCAGCCACTCGGCAATGATGAGGCGCGCGCTGCGCAGGGCCGTGTCACCGCTGGTGATGGGCGCCGCCACAACGCCCAGGATGGCCACTGTGCCGCCCAAGACGCCCAGCCAGCCGCTGCACACCAGGTTGACCACCTGGGGCGCGCTGAAGTATTGGATGAGCGTCTTGCCGTCGGCGGTCTGCACCTGGGCCATAAACTCGTTCACGGTCTCGGGGCTGACGACCTCTTTCCATCCCTGGTAATAGAAGAAATAGGACGACACCGTCGCCCAAATGAGGGCGACAAGCCCTTCGGTAATCATCGCGCCGTAGAACACGGGACGCGCCAGTTTCTCGCTCTTGAGGCAGCGCGCCATCATCGGGCTTTGGGTGGAATGGAAGCCGCTGATGGCACCGCAGGCGATGGTGATGAACAAGCACGGAATCAAAGGATTCTTGCTGATGTATTCAGTGACCCCCAGGATGTCCTTGCCGTTAAGGGTCTGCCCATGGCGCCACACGTCCATGTTGGCCATGTCCCACAACTCGGGCAGGTGGGGCATCTTGACTAGCAAACCCACCAGCAGGCCCAGGGCCATCACTATCATTGCGATGGCAAAAACGGGATAAATGCGGCCGATAATCTTGTCGATGGGCAGCAGGGTGGCAATGAAGTAGTAAACAAAGATAACGGCAACCCACAGCAGCGGCTCGCCGTATATGTCGGCAAGAATGAGAGCCGGACTGTAAACAAACACCGCACCCACCATGACCAGCAGCGCCACAATGACGACGAGCATCACATTGCGAGTGCCGCCGCCCAAGTATTGGCCGATGAGTGTTGGCAGGTTGGCGCCGTCGCTGCGCAACGACAGCATGCCGCTCAGGAAGTCGTGCACAGCACCGGCAAAGATACAACCCAGCACAATCCACAGGTAGGATGCCGGGCCGAACCACATGCCCATGATGGCACCAAAGATGGGACCGGTTCCCGCAATGTTAAGGAACTGAATCATAAACACCTTCCATGTGGGCAGCACCACATAGTCCACGCCGTCGGCAAGCCGCACGGCAGGTGTTTCGCGGTCATCGGGGTGCATCACGCGCTCCATGACCGCACCATAAATCAGATAGCCCAATACAAGGGCGACGAGGCTGACAATAAATGTGATCATAGTCTTCTTGTTCTTTTTGTTTTCTCACTGCAAAATTACAATGATTTGGCGATTATTGCTGAACAATCAATGAATAATAATGCATCGGCCCATAAAAAACGGGAGCAAGCGCTCGAATAAATCGCGTTTGCTCTCGTTCGCCAGTTGCGGAAAACTTGGATTGTGTGTTCCTCCTGTCGGGGTACCTGGATTCGAACCAGGGACTTCCTGCTCCCAAAGCAGGCGCGCTAACCGGACTGCGCTACACCCCGTCACTGATTTTGCGCCGCAAAGGTACATCATTTTTTATATATGGCAAGTCAAAAGCGCTGAAATTCATATTTTTTTGCCGCGGCAAGGAAAAATGTGGCAAGAAAACACTAACTTTGCAAGTTGAAACATATCTAAAACAACAATTCAAATAACAATAAAACCTCATGTATAGGACTAAGACTAACGGCGAACTTCGCATCGACAACGTGGGCGAAGTCGTCACCCTGGCAGGCTGGGTGCAGCGCACGCGCAAGATGGGCGGCATGACCTTTGTGGACCTGCGTGACCGCTATGGTATTACCCAAATCGTGTTCAACAACGAGATTGATGCCGACTTGTGCGAGCGAGCCAACCACCTGGGCCGCGAATTTGTCGTCCAGGTCAAGGGCACCGTGGCCGAGCGCTCAAGCAAGAACGCCAATCTGCCCACGGGCGACATTGAAATCATCGCCAACGAACTGACCGTGCTCAGCGAGAGCATCACCCCTCCGTTTACCATCGAGGACAATACCGACGGCGGCGACGACCTGAGGATGAAATACCGCTATCTGGACCTGCGCCGCAATGCTGTGCGCAAGAACTTGGAATTGCGTCACGACATGGCTATCCTCATCCGCAACTATCTTGATGACAAGCAGTTCCTGGAGGTGGAGACCCCCATCCTCATCGGTTCCACCCCCGAGGGCGCGCGCGACTTTGTCGTTCCCTCGCGCATGAATCCCGGCCAGTTCTATGCCTTGCCCCAGAGCCCCCAGACGCTCAAGCAGTTGCTGATGGTGGCAGGCTTTGACCGCTACTTCCAGATTGCCAAGTGCTTCCGCGACGAGGACCTGCGTGCCGACCGCCAGCCCGAGTTCACCCAGATTGACTGCGAGATGAGTTTTGTGGACCAGGAGGACGTGATCGACATCTTTGAGGGCCTGGCACGCCACCTGTTCAAGCAAGTGCGCAATGTCGATTTGCCCGAGCACCTCGAGCAGATGACTTGGCACGAGGCCATGCGCCTCTATGGCAGCGACAAGCCCGACCGCCGCTTTGGCATGACCTTTGTCGAGGTGGACGATGTGCTCAAGGGCACGGGCACCTTCCCGGTGTTCAACGAGGCCAACTACATTGGCGGCATCTGCGTCCCCGGCTGCGCCGACTACACCCGCAAGCAGCTTGATGGCCTGGTTGACTTTGTGAAGCGTCCGCAGGTGGGCGCCAAGGGCCTTGTGTATGTCAAGTTCAACGCCGACGGCACCGTCAAGAGCAGCATCGACAAGTTCTATGATTCCGCCGTGTGGCAGCAGCTCAAGGAGAAGATGGGCGCCAACGACGGCGACCTGGTGCTGATCATGAGCGGCGACAACGCCAACAAGACGCGCATCCAGTTGTGCTCGCTGCGACTCGAGATGGGCGAGCGGCTGGGCCTGAGGGACAAGAACAAGTTTGAGTGCCTGTGGATCATCGACTTCCCGCTGTTTGAGTGGAGCGACGAGGAACAGCGCCTGATGGCAACGCACCACCCGTTCACCATGCCCAACCCCGACGACATCCCTCTGCTCGACGAGCATCCCGAGCGCGTGCGCGCCAAGGCCTATGACTTTGTGTGCAACGGCATTGAGGTGGGCGGCGGCTCGCTGCGTATCCACGACGGCAGGCTGCAGGCCAAGATGTTTGATATTCTGGGCTTCACCCCCGAGCGCGCCATGGAGCAGTTTGGCTTCCTCATCAACGCGTTCAAGTTTGGTGCGCCTCCCCACGCTGGCCTGGCATTCGGCTTTGACCGCTTCGTGTCCATCATGGCCGGTCTGGACAGCATTCGCGACTGCATCGCGTTCCCCAAGAACAACAGCGGTCGCGACGTGATGCTCGACGCTCCCGGCACTGTGGACCAAAAGCAGCTCGACGAGCTCTACATCAACATCGATAGCCAGCGCATCGAGGCCGAAGGCAAGGCTTAAAGCAACCGATTGTCAACCAAACGCACTATGAAGGTAAAGGAAATCACCGCGGCCATTGAGCAATATGCCCCCCTGCGGCTGCAGGAGGAGTGGGACAATGCGGGCATCCAGGTGGGTGACCCCGAGGCCGACATCACCGGCGCGGTACTGTGTACCGATGCCACCGAGGCCGTTGTCGCCGAGGCCATTGAGCGCCATTGCAATTTGGTGATTTCGCACCACCCGCTAATCTTTCGTGGCCTGAAGAAAATCATGGGCCGCACACCAGTCGAGCGCACCGTGGCCATGGCCATCAAGCACGATATCACCATCTACAGCGCCCACACCAACATGGACAGCGCGTGGCAGGGTGTGTCGTGGCGCATGGCCGAGAAACTGGGCATGGTCGGCGTGGAGTTTCTGGAGCGCAAGACTGTGGACACCTATGGCGACGAGGGCCGCGAGACGGCCGGATGCGGCGTCATCGGCAACATCGAGCCGATGCCCGCCGTCGAGGTGCTGAAGCGCGTCAAAGCTGCCTTTGAGGCCGATGGTGTGCGCTACAGCGGCGACACTGCGGCCACCGTGTCGCGCATCGCCCTGTGTGGCGGTGCAGGCTCATTCTTGCTCGACGAGGCCGTCAGGCAAGGGGCCCAGCTATATATCACAGCCGACATGCGGTACCACGACTTCCTGGACTACAGCCAGCGCATCATCATCGCCGACATTGGCCACTATGAGAGCGAACATTTCACAAAAGAGATTTTTTTAGAGATTATTCAGAAAAAAAATCCTACCTTTGCAGTCGTTTTTGCAAAAGACGAAACCAACCAAGTCAATTATTTATAAATCAAGGTTATGGCAACACCAAAGAAAGAACTCACCGTTGAAGAGAAGCTGAAGGCTCTCTATGACCTACAGCTCAAGTTGTCCGAGATCGACGCCATCAAGACCCTGCGCGGCGAACTGCCCCAGGAAGTTGACGACCTCGAAGACGAAATCGCCGGCCTGCACACCCGCGTGGCCAAGTATCAGGACGAAATCGCCATGACGCAGGATGATATGGCACTCCAGCGCGACAACAAGGACCAGGCCGAGGCAATGATTAACAAATACACTGCCGACCAGGATAACGTCCGCAACAACCGTGAGTATGACTATCTGTCCAAGGAGATTGAGTTCCAAAAGCTCAACATCGAGTTGGCCGAGAAGAAGATGAACGAGGACGCCCGCAAGGTTGAAGCCCTGCAAAGCGAAATCGCCAAGGCCCAGGAGACGCTCAACGACCATGAGCGTGCCCTGGAGGAGAAGAAGAGTGAACTCAACGAGATCGTCTCCGAGAACAAGCAGAAGGAAGAGGCCCTGCGCGAGAAGGCCAAGAAGCAGGAGAACAAGATTGAGGAGCGCCTGTTGACCGCATTCAAGCGCATCCGCAAGAATGCCCGCAACGGTCTCGGTATCGTCGCCGTACAGCGCAATGCCTGCGGCGGATGCTTCAACCGCATCCCCGCCCAGCGCCAGATGGAGATCAAGATGCACAAGAAGATCATCGTGTGCGAGTACTGCGGCCGCATTCTCATTGACCCCGAACTCGTGGGCATCGCTCCCGAGGAGCCGACCAACGCCAAGAGCAAGTAAAAACATATTCCACATCCTGACAGACCAGGATATGGAGGCCTGCGACAGCAGGGCTTAGAGGTTCAGCAGACCTTGAGACATCGAGCCCGGCGCAGACAAGAAACACAATGGCAGACGCCCCCTGTGGGTGTTGCCATTGTTGTTTTGTTAATAACTTTTTGAGGGAAATGTGGTTGTCGTTGGCGGGAAATCAGTAACTTTGTTGCTGGTCTTTACAGCGGTGCGTAACCATAAGCAAAAACCTATAATACAATATATTACAGCATACAACACGATGAACCGAATCGGTAAACTATATTTCAGATACGGCACGATGGGCTCGGCCAAAACGGCCCTGTTGCTCACCCAGGCTTATAACTTTGAGGAACGCGGCATGCAGTACCTGTGCATGAAGCCCATCATCGACGATCGCGAGAACGACAATGTCATCCGCTCGCGCATCGGCATCGAGCGCAAGTGCTCGTGGATTTATCCCGAAAGCGACCTGTATGAGATGTTGAAGAACATGTTCGAGACCACGCTTGTGGTCAAGGACTGGGTGCTCATCGACGAGTGCCAGTTCCTGTCGGCCCAGCAGATCGACCAACTCGCGCGCATCGTCGATGACTATGGCGTGAACGTGGTGTGCTACGGCCTCAGGACCGACTTCCAGTCCCACCTGTTCGAGGGCTCAAGGCGGCTGTTTGAACTCGCCGACAGCATCGACGAAATCAAGTCCACTTGCTCGTGCGGCCGCAAGACCATCATCAACGCCCGCATCGACGGCAAGGGCAATGTGGTCACCGACGGCAACCAGGTCGAGATTGGCGGCGACGACAAGTATGTGTCGCTGTGCCGCCGCTGCTGGCGCGAGCGCATCATCGAGAGCACCAACCGCAATGCCATCCACTTCAACGACGAGTAGATTTATATTTATTAAACTATTGATATTTAATTAAATAAAGGCAACTGTGGCATATCGCAGTTGCCTTTATTTTGTCTTTGCCCAATAAGGGGGGGGAGATTAACCTTTCTTGTCGCTGGGGACAAAGAGGTACAGCGCCCAGTTGACGATGGTGAGCACGATGCTGAACCCCAGCGCCCACCAAAAGCTGGCGACCTCGAGGTGCGGCCCCACCGCCCAAGCACACAACTCGACCATCAAGGCGTTGATGACTAGTGTGAACAGGCCCAGGGTCACGATGTTGACGGGCAGAGCCACAAACTTGATAACGGGCCTGATGAAGGCATTGATGAGTCCCAGCACCACGGCAACGATGATGGCTGCCCACCACGGGTCAACGGTCACGCCGTCGAGCACATGGGCACTGATGAACACAGCCACAGCCGATACAATCAATCGTACAATCATAATTCGTGCATTTCTTGTTTGATAATAATGTTTGTTTGCGCCACTAAATTACAAAAATCCTGCCAAGCGCACACATTCTTGGCCCCACAAAATGCGGGATGGCGTTTTTTTGAGTAATTTTGTGCCCTGAATATCAACCGCAGGTCTAAAACCGCAATAATACTGAAAACGACAATGACAGACTCAACAAAAAAATTGCTCGGCACTGTGCATGACTATGTGATGATAGCCGTCGGCATCTTCATTTATGCCTTTGGCTTCACGGCACTTATCCTGCCCGAAGAGATTGTGACGGGCAGCGTGACGGGTCTATCGGCCCTGCTCCACTTTGCATGGGGCTGGAATGTCGCCGTCACCTACTATGCCATCAACCTGATGCTGTTGGGAATGGCATTCCGCACTGTGGGCAAGCGCTTTGTGCTGCGCACCATTGCCGGCGCCGGCATCGCCACCATTTACATGGCCATACTCACGCCCATGTTCCCTGCGCCCATCATTGAACAACAGACCTTCATGAACGTCATCCTGGGCGCCGTGCTGTGCGGCTTGGGCCTGGGCATGGCCTACACCCACAACGGCAGCACCGGCGGCACCGACATCGTCGCCGCCATGGTGGCCAAACACACCCGCATCTCGTTTGGACAGACCATGATGTACTGCGACTTGCTCATCATCGCCTCGTCGTGGCTGCTGTTCCACTCCATCGAAAAGATTGTTTTCGGTCTCATCTTCATGGTCATCTACTCCGCCATTGCCGACCGCGTCATCAACAACAACCGCGCCAGCGTGCAGTTTCTCATCTTCTCCAAGCAGTGGCAGGAGATTGCCGACAATGTCATCAACCAGGCCCACCGCGGATGCACCATCATCGACGGCATGGGCTGGTACAGCAAGGAACCCAGCAAAATTGTGCTGGTGATGTGCCGCAAGCACGAGAGCGTCAACATCTTCCGCATCATCAAGGAGACCGACCGCACCGCCATCATCACACAGTCCAACATCAGCGGCATCTACGGCACGGGATTCGATGAACTCAAAGTCCGTATCAAAAAAACAACAAATTCCAAGACGACGGATTAACAAAAAACGGCAGCCCGAATTTCGACGTTTTCGTCACATGGTGGAGGCGTTGCCCTCGCGGCACATCTTTTGGAACGCCGACGGCGTCAGGCCGGTGCTGGACTTGAACAGCAGTGTGAAGTTGCTGCGGGACTTGTAACCCACGCTGCGGGCAATGCCCTCGATGCTGTAACTGCCGTAATGCTCGCTGTCCATCAGGCGGCGGCATGCTTCCTTGATGCGATACTCGTTCAACAGAACATTGAAGTTGCGCTGCCCGCATATGTTGATTGCACGGGACACATAATTGGTGTTGCTGGCCACCAGGTCGGCAAGGCGTTGCAGCGAGAAGTCCTCATGATAGATTTCGTCCGACGATTCCATTACCGCCGTGATTTTCTCCATCAGGTCGCGGTCGGCCTGTGACGGCACACCGCTGGCTGGTTTTTCAGGGTTGTCGCTTGCTGCGGGCACTGCCGAGGCAGGCCGCAGTTCCTGGTTGGCGGCGAGCAGGGCGACATTCTTTTCATACAGCAGGCGGTTGGTGCGGCGCGTCTTGCGGTAGTTCACCCACAGCACGCCCAGCAGCGCCAGCGCCAGCAGCGCGATGATGATGGCGCTCCACAGCACGATGGCCTGCATGCGCTGGCGGTAACTCATCTCGCTGATGCGCTCCCGCGTCTGCTCCAGTTCCACATTGAGTTTCGCCTGGTCCATCTTGCCCACTTGGCTTTTGTTGAAGAACTCGTCCTTGGTGATATAGTACTGAAGGGCATACTTGTCGGCCATCGCCTTGTTGCCGTCTGCTTCATGGTGCTGCCAGATGAGTTGCAACGCCTCTAACTGCCCAAAGGTCATCCCATTATCACGCAAGGTTTGCTCATGCTGGAGCAGTAGATTCAAGGCCTCAGTCCGCTTGCCGCTTTTGAGCAACACAACATACTGCGCCATTTTGATGATGGATAGAATCTCTATGAAATCCTTGTCATTTAATAATTTGTGGTGATTGATGGGTGTTTGGAGTGCCTCAAATGCCTTGTCATAGTTGCTGGCATTGTAAGCATCAATCGCATCGCACATCACTTGGGCCACATTGCAGCAGACGCCATTTCTTTTTTGCGCCTCACGATAGGCTTGGACTTCGTCGGTCACCTCTTTGGCCTTGTCAAACTTGATGGCAAGATACAGCAGATTGGGTATAGATGTTTCCACCAAAATCCTGTTGCTTTCTGAATTTTTGGACTTGCTTTGTTCAAGCATATATTGCAAGGATTTCTTAAATCCGTCTATAACATCTTTGTTATAGCCAAAGTTGTTTTCCAAGTCGTTTTGAGTGGCAGCCAATATTGCCTTATCGACCACTAACTGAGCCTTTAATGGGATAAAACCATATTTGTCAGCAATTTGTTCGGCCTTTAGCAGGTTTTCGGCTGCAAGTTGGTAGTTGTAATAACCCTGCAGATATTCAATCCCCATATATCGAAATGCAAAACCGCACATTTCGATTTCCTCGGTCGAAAGTTTCTCCTTGCCGTATTTGCTGGCTTGAAAGTTGGCGCACAGGATGGCGCTATCGGTTTTGTTAATCAGGATGTAGTCAATCCGTTGTTGCTGTAATTGTTTATGCGATAGGTTGTATAACCGCTCGAATGTCTTCTCGTCGGCCGAGCGGGCATAACCTGTTATGGCGCTGATTGTCGCAACAAGTATAATGAGGTATCGTTTGATGTTCATATTCATTGCTGATTGTTGTTTATTACAAAGGTACACATTTTTTCAAACAACATAAACAACGATGAACAACAAAAACAACTGTCTATTGATTAATAACTCGTTAAATTCGTAATTCGCTTTGGCCCAGCAGGGTTTAAAGAAAAGTGCCAGCCCGTTGTGTGTGGGCTGGCACCATAATAATTTATGAAGGAAAGGTAGTGCAAATTGAATGCAGAATAAAACGAGCTTGCTTGTTTTTTATGCTGAAATGCAGCCTACCTTCGCCGCAGAGCGGCAATTGTTATTACTTCACGAGCACTTTCTTGACGGTGCCGTCACTCATCTTGACGATGTTCACGCCGGCCTGGGGTGCGCTGATGGCACGGCCGTCAACGGTGTAGCGGGCTACCTCGGTAGCATCGTTGCTGGTTACAACCTCAATGCCAGTGGGGCTGCCGTTGCCGATGCGGAATGCGGGCGAAATCACCTGCTCCTGCCAGTTGCCCGAGAGGTCGGTCAGCTTGATTCTCAGGTCATACCATCCAGTTGCGCTGGGGTTAGTCACGCTCTGAAGCGAGCCGCGATAGAAGTAGCCGAAGCCGGGCATAAAGAATTCACCGGGAACCTCTTCAACGTCAAGACCAAGCCATTGGTCGTCGCAATAGGGTGAATAGAATACCTCTACTGTCTGCTCCTGGCAGTCAAACCAGTTCTTTCGGCCCTCATTTATAAAGTTGAAATCACCGCCGGCAAATTCGAGAACGCCCTCGTCGGCCGTGGCAAAACGGTCGATGATGTTGCCCTCATGGTCCTTGAACATCAGCATCTGCAGTGTGGGGGCGGTCCAGTCAGCTTGGCGCTGGTCGTAGTAAACATCGGTGACATTGCTGCCCTGCAGACCATCAACCACGGCGTTGTGGCTCTCGAAATGAGCAGTAATTACGCCATCGGGGTTGCCCTGAGCAAGGAAGTTATACATATCATCAGCCATGGTCAAGCAATTATTACTGATGGTCTCACCATTAAACTTGATTTCGGTATTGAAATAACCGCCCACAATCTCGCCATAACGACCGATAAAGCAGGGCTCAATATAGGAATATTTGCCTTCCATGTAGATGCCGGCATCTACATTTTGAGCCATCACCGAACAAATGGGGCTATTTGAACCAAATGCAAGTGCCTTATTCTCAGGAGTAAACGAGAACTGAGGATGACCAGGATATTCCATAATGTCACCGCCGCCTACGGGAATATGGAAAGAATAATTGCCACAGGCATCATGCCCGGTGTTGACATATTCCATGCTGCCGTCGTTATTAATCAGAACAGGAAGACCCGTAATATTTCTGGATATTTTGATGTTCTCAACATACTCAATCGGGTTGCCTTCTTCGTCATAATCGTACCAAGTATATGGCATTTCTACCGAAACATTATCAGTAAATGTGGGCTGAATCAAGATATCATATTTGCTGGGTTCGTCACCGTCTTTACGGTTGGGGTCAACATATACGCTCGTAACGGGATTGGAGATGGCCATATTGCTTCTACCCATCATTCCGCCATTATTCACATTGTCTATCATTTCGATAGTGGAAAAGCCTTGGCTTAAGCCCTCGAAATTGTTGCCGATGGAGGCGAACTGTTCCTGATACAGCACAAAGTTGTCGGGGTTGTTCTGGAGCACGGGTTCATTCATGTCTTCAGTTTCATACTTAACAATGTAAGTGCCATTGCTGTCTTCAACAATCCTCTCTGATGACAATTTATATCGGTTGCTCAAACGATTGAGGAAAATGGTTGAGCCAGAAACTTTGTTAAGTTCGTCAAATTGGGATGTGGCAGAATATGCTCCAACAAGTCCGTAACCCTTGAGAATAAGCGAAATGCGGTCGGCAAAAAGATTTGAATTGCCTGGGGTGACAATTTGCAGTTGCCAATTCTCGTCAAACTGGGCGATATCAATGGTTGCCTCTTCACCACTGGGCTTAAAGGTCTTGTAGCCATATTGAATATTGGATTCGGCAAAATCAAATGTGATGGTGGTGTCATTGCTGATTTGTACAAGTTCTTTGATATTGTACATCAATCCACCATTATCAGGCCAACTGGATGTCAGGAAATCATAGGTTCCGACAGGCAGTTGGTATTCAAGTGAATAGGAATCATTTTCCCAATCATAATCCATCCAAAGGTCGCCTGAGAAATTATCGCCAGTTACTGTGATGTCACCACCGGGGAACATGGTCAAGGGGTCATAACTCAACTTAAAGGTGACATTCACCATCTCCGTCTCGCCAGCATTGAATTTCTTGGTGGAAATGTTCTGCTTGGGGGTGTAAACCTCCTTGCCGTTTTTGAGGGTGCGCTTCTCATACTTGGTCATGTCGATGTTAGGCTTGACAGGCACATTCTTGCCGCCATTGCCGTTGTTGACGATAATGGTCTGTGCTGCTGTGGTGCCAAAGGCCATGCACAGCGCAACCATCAAAACAGATTTAATGAATCTTTGTTTCATAAGCTTAATTGATGTTTTGTTGTTAATGATTAAAAAATTAAGTTTGCCGCAAAGTTAGGGGTAAAATGGTGGAAAAGGGGAAATATCTGGTTTGCAGGTGTTCTAATTTAAGAATTCAAACAAAAAACGCGGAAAAATCCGCGATTGAGGAGTAATGATTGGGGATTAAAGAAGCCTCTGCATGGGGTGCGCAATCCAATTTGTTTGCCTTTATTTTTGGCTTTTGTCCAATTTCTGTTCAGGGTGTGTTGGCTTTTGTTCAGCGTTGCGGATAAAGGTTGCGTGGCGCAGGCGGGCGATGGCGCTGTGAGCGAAGGCGCGTCGAAAGTCGCCTGGCGTCATGGCCAGGGCGCGCTCGCGGGTGAGTGTCGCCACGGTGCCGGTAATGGCCAAGTCGTGTTCCGTTGTGGGAATGGCATGTGCGTTGTGGGGGCAGCACAGCTGACACGCGTCACATCCCACAATGCGTCCTGCGGCGGCGCGGCCTGCCCATGCGGGCAGGGTGGGGCTGTGGTCCTCGATGAGCAGGCACGACAGGCAGCGGGAGCAGTCGGCCGCGGCGCCGGTGTGCAGGGCCGACACGGGACATGCCAGCACGCATCGCCCGCAGTCGCCGCAGGTGAGGGTGCACGGCTCGTCGGGCGGCAGTTCGAGGGTAGTGATGAGTTCGCCAAGGAAGAAAAACGACCCCTTGCCGGGGATGATGAGGCAGTTGTTGCGCCCGATGAACCCCAGGCCTGCGCGCTGTGCCCAGTACCGCTCGCGCACGGGTGCCGAGTCCACGCAGGGGCGGCATTGGGCCGATGCATCAATTTGCTGGATGAAACGGGCCAGTTGGGTCAATTTTTCCCGCATGACCTCGTGGTAGTCTCGGCCATAGGCATAGCAGGCGACACGCAGGGTGCCGTCGGGCTGGAAGCGGGCGGGGAAGTAGTTGAGGGCGAGTGAAATCACCGTCTTGGCCCCATCGAGTAGCAGCGACGGGTCACGCCTCAGGCTGGGGTGGTTTTCGGCCCACTGCATGCAGCCGTTGTGGCCGTTGCCCAGCCAGCGGCCATAGTGCGCCACTGCCTCGTCGGCAACGGGCTCGGCAGCGGCAAAGCCGCAAGCGTCAAAACCCAGGCCGCGGGCCTGGGCTTTGATGAGTGTTGCTATGTCAATGTTCGCGGATGGCATCTAATTTGTAGCCTTGGCTCTGCAGCCACTCGATGGCGCGCGGCAGGGCATATTTCATGTTTTCCTGGGCCTTGAGCGAGTCGTGGAAAACGATGATGCTGCCGTTGCGGGCAAAGCGCTTAACGTTGTCAAACACCTGTTCACCAGTGAGTTTTGGACTGTAGTCGCGGGTAACGAGGTCATACATGATGATGGCAAAGCGCTCTCGCAGCACCTTGGACTGGCCCCAGCGCATCAGCCCGTGGGGCGGCCTAAAGAGGGTGCTGCCGATGAGTTCGTTGGCGCGGAACACATTGTGCAGGTAGTGCTTGGTGCCCACATGCGCCCCCTGCAGATGGCTCATCGTGTGGTTGCCCACCGAGTGGCCGCGGCGGCGCACCTCGTCAAGCAACTCGGGGTGCCGCTCCACATTCTCGCCCACCATAAAGAAGGTGGCCTTGACGCCATAGCGGTCCAGCGTGTCGAGCACCCAGGGGGTGACCTCGGGGATGGGGCCGTCGTCAAAGGTCAAGTAGACCGTGTGGTCGCGCTTGTGGATGCGCCACACGGTCTCGGGGAATATCATGCGGTAGATGAGCGGCGGGCGTTCAACTAACATGCTTCGTTGAGTTAGGAGTTAGGAGTGAGGGGTGGCCCCCTCCTCCCTCACTCGGTGTTCCTTATTCGCCGTCGGCGGGCTGGCCCTGCTGGGCCTGCAACTGGTCGGCGCGCTGTTGGGCCTGCTGCATCTGCATCATCTGCTGGAAGGCCTTCATGAAGGCTTCGAGACGCTGCATGTTGACGCCGGCGGCATTCATCTTGGCGCACATCTGCTGGTACTTTTGCTCGCCGTTGCGCTCGCTGTAGTCGGCCAGCATGTCAAGGACATATTTCTTGTCGATGAACTTGTCATACTCGTTGAGGCGCTCATACTGGTCGGCTGACAGCGACTGGTAGAAGACGATGTACTTGCTGTAGCGCATGATTTCGTCTTCGAGAATCATGTTGCCGCGCTTGGTGGCCTCCTCGTCGTTGCAGCTCTCACCCAGCGAGAAGTAGATGCCGGCTACCTGCTGGCCCATCTGCACAGTAAACGGGCAGGAGGCAACGGGCAGCTTCTGCATCATCAGGTTGAGGACGGTGCGGGCCTTGTTGTAACGGTCGGTGGCATAAGCGTCGGCGGTCATGCCTGCGGGCATGGGCTGCTGTCCTGCCTTGGCAAGGTCGCCTTCCTGGATGAGGTTGGCGGCGAGGTCGATAATAGCGCTGCGGATGGTGGTCACCATGCGGCTGATGGTCTCGTCGAGGTAGAGCGAGCCGGGCTTGGCGGTGTCAAGGCCGCCCCACAGGAACTTCTTGGTCACATTCTCATACATTACATCGGTGGAAACGCCCAATCCGCCAGGGGTGGCGACGGGGGTCACCTGATAGGCAAGACCGGTGAGCTGCAGATAGGGGGTGAGGCCCAGATAGTAGCTCTCGGGCACGGTCATCGCAAAGTAGCAGGGACGGTTCCAGCCCTGGGCGATGCTGCTGGCGATGATATCCAGCGACATCAGCTGGCTGGAGGTCATGCCCGGGCCCATCTGCTGGAGGTTCAGATTGATGGAGGACTGAACCCTGTCGCGCATCTCTTCTTTGACGATGCCAGCCTTGATGGCTTGGTCGGCATTGACGGGGATGTAAACCAATGGATAGCGGATTTCGGTATATCCATAGGTGTTGCTCTTGCTCTCGGGACTATAAAGATGGGCAAGCGACTTGATGGCCTCGGTGGGCGTCGAGTCAGGCTCAATGAAGTAGCAGAACTGGCGCTCATCGTAGGCATAGGTCTCATTGGTGGCCTGCATGGGCAACGGCGCGGACTCGTAGGCAGCGCGCTGCATCTGGCTGATGTACCAGTCGGTGGCCAGGTAACTCAGGTTGACGGCGCGCACGTCGGTGCGGTAGCCTTCAACTTCCTGGAGATACCACAAGGGGAAGGTGTCGTTGTCACCGTTGCAGAAGATGACCGCGTTGGGCGCAAGGCTCGATAGGTAGTTGCGGCCAAAGTCGCGGGCTGCCGTGCGGCCCGAGCGGTCGTGGTCGTCCCAGGTCTGGCTCACCATCTGCAGGGGCACGAGAATGCCGATGACGGCAGCCACGGCAGCGACAGCGGTAAGGGCACCGCTATTGCTGGCCGTTGCGGCCTCGTCGGTTGCCTTGGCCTTGTTGCTCTTGCGGTTGAGCAAGGCCGTCACGATGCCGTACAGTCCGGCAACGCCCATGCCCACCCAGATGCTGAAGGCATAGAACGAGCCAGCGTAGGCATAGTCGCGCTCGCGGGGCTGGCTGGGAGTCTGGTTCAGATAGAGCACAATGGCGATACCCGTCATAAAGAACAGGAAGAAGATGACCCAGAACTGCTCGATGCCGCGTTTGCCGCGGTAGGCCTGCCACAGCAGACCAATGATGCCCAGCAGCAGCGGCAGCAGGTAGAACACGTTGTGGCCCTTGTTGCCCTTGCCCAGGTCGTTGGGCAGCAGGCTCTGGTCGCCCAGGCGCGGGTTGTCGATGAATGGGATACCCGAAATCCAGTTGCCATGAGTGATTTCGCCCATGCCCTGAATGTCGTTCTGACGACCGGCGAAGTTCCACATGAAGTAGCGCCAGTACATGTAGTTCAACTGATAGGTGATGAAGAACTTGAGGTTTTCAAACATGGTGGGCTTGACCTTGGCCTCGGTGCGTTGCGGGGTGTCGTCATTGTCAACCATGATGGTGGCATCTACTGTGGTGCCCTGCAGCCCGTTCAGCCAGCTGTCATAGTCTTTTGCATGGCTGCCGTCGTGGATGCGCGGGAACCACATGTTCAGCTCGGGGCTGTATTTGAACTCTTTCTTGGGGCCCATATCCTTGTAGCGGTCGGGGTCATCGGGGTTGTTCTTGACCTCGGGAGCATACTGGGTGCGGCCCTCCTTGATGGCAGGGCCTCCGTTGCTGGAGTACATGACATCGCTGTAGAGCGTGCGGCCATACAGCAGCGGTCTCTCGCCATATTGCTCACGGCTCAGATATTTGGCCAGGGCAAAGGTGTTGTTGGGCGAGTTCTCGTCAAGCGGCGTGTTTTGTGAACTGCGGATGAGAATCAGCGCGTAGCAGCTGAAGCCGATGAAGATGGCCAGGATGCACAGCGCGATGTTGGTGAACACGCGCACGGGGATGTGCTTGCAGTATTTGAACAACCAGACGCACAGCGCGATGAACAGCACAACGGGGATGAGCCTGTTGTCACCGATGAACAGCATGCCCGACAGCAGGATGGCCAGGGCGAACGACAGCTTGATGCGCATGTTGCTTGCATTCTTGTACAATTCCCAGATGCACCATGCCAGCACGGCGATAAGCAGAATGGCATAGAAGAGCACACCAGAATTGAAGGACATGCCGAGCGTGTTCACAAAGAACAGGTCAAAGTACTGGCCCAACTCGACAAAGCCCGGCTCCAGACCATAGAGCACGAGTCCCACAACGACAAACGAGACCAGCAGCGTCAAGAGCGAACCCTTGGCGTTCGAATCCTTGCCGTTGCGGCGGCACTGGCGATAGTAAAAAATCAGGGCGATGGCGGGGATGCACAGCAGGTTGAGCAGATGCACGCCCAGCGAGACGCCCAGCACATAGGCGATGAGGATAATCCAGCGGTCGCTGCCGGGGTCGTCGGCCTGGTCCTCCCACTTGAGGATGAGCCAGAACACCAGCGCGGTGCAGAACGACGAGAAGGCATAAACCTCGGCCTCGACGGCACTGAACCAGAATGTGTCGCTCCAGGTATAGACCAACGCGCCGCAAATGCCGCTGCCCATCACCACGAGGTACTGGGCCAACGTCATCTTGTCCACCTCACCGTCGCGCACGACGAGTTTGCGCACCAGGTGGGTGATGGACCAGAACAGCAGCAGGATGGTGAGTGCGCTGAAGATGGCCGACATGGCGTTGACGCACTTGGCGACAGCCATCACGTCACCGCCGGCAAACTTGCTGGCAAAGTTGGCTGCGAGAATAAAGATGGGGTTGCCGGGCGGATGGCCGATTTCAGTTTTAAAACCTTGGGCGATAAATTCCGGGCAGTCCCAGAAACTGGCTGTCGGCTCGATAGTCAGCAGGTAGGTCACTGCTGCTACCAGGAAAATGAGCCATCCCAGCGTGTTGTTGATGAGCTTGTACTTCTTCATCGTTTCTTTAATGAATTGGTTTTATGTCGTTTTTTTTTTAGATTATGTGCATGTTGCAACTTGCAAAATTAGTGATAATCTTTGGAAACAGGGCACTCCAAGGGAGATATTTGACAAAATTTTGATTTTTGCGAAATTACTTTTAACTTTGCGCCTTGTTATCAGTCTAACTGGCAAAAAGCATTAACAGGCATCCAACTAACACAGCAAGACAATGAAAAAGATAAGATTATACATCATCGCCGCCGTGCTGGCCTTGTCGGCCGCCATGGCAACGGGCGCCAGCGCGCAGGTGCTGCGTGACGCCGCATTCAACAGCATCGGCCGCATCAACGGCAACGGCACGGTGCGCGACAACTCCTTCCGCTCCATCGGCGCCTTTGATGCCGACGGCACGGTGCGCGACAATGCCGGCAACGCGCTGGGTGTCGTCAAGTCGCTCGAGATTTTTGACGCCCAGGGCAACCGCATTGGTTACATCAACACCGACGGCACGGTGCGTGACGGCGAGAGTAATGTGCTGGGCCACATCAGCATCAGCGACGGCAAGGTGAGCGATGCCAGCAAGCAGACCATCGGCTTTGCGCGCGGCGTGCGCGTCGATTGGATTGCCTGCTACTATTTCTTTGATTTCTTTAAATAACATCGTCATAATATGGTAAAACGATGGACCGCATTATTGGCTATCGCGCTGTTGACAGCCGGTAGCCTGTTGGCGCAAATGCCTGCCGACTCGGTGCTGCGCCGCTATGCCGCTGGCATGCTCATGGTGGGTTTCAGGGGCGACAGCGTGACCGACGACTGCGATGCTGCCCGCTATGTGCGGGACTTGCATGTGGGGGCGATTGTGCTGTTTGATGTGGACCTCACGAGCGGCACGCACGATATCGGCACCCGCAATGTCACCAGCAAGGAGCGCCTTACACACATGACCAGTCAGTTGCAGGACTGGGCTGACTATCCGCTGTTCATCACCCTCGACCAGGAGGGCGGCAAGGTAGCGCGTCTCAAGCCCGAGTACGGCTATCGGCCCACGGTGACTGCCCAGCACCTGGGCGAGACCGACAACGAGGACACCACCCGCCACTATGCGGCACTGATAGCCCGCGAAATGGCCGAGAGCGGCATCAACCTCAACTTAGCTCCCGTGGTTGATGTGCTCAACCCCCAAAGCCCCGCGCTGGCCAGGTATGAGCGCTGCTATTCTGCCATGCCCAAAGTGGTTGCGCGCCATGCAGGCTGGTTCATCGATGAACATCACCGCCAGGGCGTGCTGTGCACCCTCAAGCATTTCCCCGGCCACGGCAACGCTGTCACCGACTCGCACTATGGCTTTGTGGATGTGACCGGCACATGGGGAAGATATGAACTCGAGCCTTTTGCAGCGCTCATCAGGCAAGGCAAGGCCGATGTCATCATGACCGCCCACATTTTCAACCGCAACATCGACGACCAGTATCCCGCCACGCTGTCGCACAAGACGCTCACCGGCATCCTGCGCCAGCAGTTGGGCTACGACGGCGTCATCGTCACCGACGACTTGTACATGGATGCCATTCTCGCCAACTACAGCATCCCCCAGGCGCTGGAACTCGCCATCAATGCGGGCGCCGACCTGCTGTGTGTGGGCAACAACATCAACACGGGCTACGAGGCCGACAGGCCGTTCCTCCTCGTTGACATGATTGTGGACCTGGTGAAGCAGGGCCGCATCCCCTGGCAGCGCCTGCAGGAGTCACACGACCGCCTCATGCGACTGGCCCAAAAATTGAAATGACGACAGATATTGCCAATCGCAAATTGAAGCAATTAGCATCTGCAACTCCTAACTCCTAACTTTTAACTCCTAACTATATGAAGCGCATCATCTTTACTGCCATTGTCGCCTTGCTGTGTGCGACGAGCGCCCTGGCCAGTGGCAATTGTTCGCTCATCATGCCGCCGTCGCTCAAGCCGGGTGACAAGGTGGCCATCATATCGCCGGCCAGCAAGCCGGGCGACGACAAACCAGCCAAGGCGGCTGCCACCCTGCGCCAGTGGGGGTTTGTTCCCGTCATTGGCCAGCATGCGCTGGACCGCTGCCACTCCTACGCCGGCACCGTCGATGACCGTGCCGCCGACCTGCTGTGGGCACTCAGCGACCCTGACATCAAGGCGGTCATCTGCACCCGCGGCGGCTATGGCTCGGCCATGCTGATGGGCCCGCTCAGCCACAGCGATTTTAACAGCTGCCCCAAGTGGGTGGTGGGCTATAGCGACATCACTGCGTTGCACAGCGCCCTGGTCACCAGCGGCGTGATGAGCATCCATGCCAACATGGGCGGCGCGCTGGCCGACCGCGGTGCCAACGACAGCATCAACTTGATGTTGAAGAGTTTGCTCATGGGTCAACTGCCCAGTTACACCGTTCCTGCCCATCCGCTCAACCAGCCTGGCACGGCCCGCGGCATCGTCTTGGGCGGCAACATGTCGGTGTTCACCAACATCGGCGGCAGCAAGGAGTGGGACTTCCTGGACCGTGACAACATCAAGGACAAGGATGTGATACTGTTCTTCGAGGATGTGAGCGAGAGCATGCCGCGCGTCAACAGCATGCTGCAGCAACTGCGCCTCAAGGGCGTGATTGACCATGTCAAGGGCGTGATTATCGGTCGTTTCACCGAGTATGAGCCCGAAAAGAGTGGCTACGACATGCTGCAGATGCTGAGCGAGACGTTCAACCTCTGCAACATTCCCGTGTGCTATGATTTCCCTACCAGCCATGATGAGAGTTGGAACTATCCCCTGGTAGAGGGTTGCCCCGCCACGCTGACCGTTACCGCCGATGGCGTGACGCTCACTTTTGAAAAATGACTTGTGTAGTCTTCTGTCAGGTCGCGCCTTGGCAATCTTTTGCAAGCACGGCTTTGCGCCCGGCTGGCACGATAGTTGCCATTGGTCATTAAAAACCCGTTGCCTGCAACCATGGATAGAAATAGACAATCACAAAGCATGAAATATAAAATAATCCTCCTTGGCGTCGTGTCGGCGCTGGCGGTTTGTATCGCCACTGCTGTTTTCACGCTTGACGTGGTCAAGGGAGGCCGCAGCGTCATCTCGCGTGTCGAACTCAAGGATTTGGACCCTGCCAATGCGGGCATCAACATAGAGGTGACGCGGCCGTGGATTGGTTCAGGCAAGGAACTCTCGTTTAATGTGGGCGAACCCGACGAGGACCGCAATTTCAACCGCTTTGATGTCTCGCGCTGTTTGTTCCAGTGCGCTCAGGCACTCGCCGAGCGGGATTTCTCGCGCATCTATCTGTGCAACAAGGGTTCACGCTTGTACTATATCCCTGTTGAGGATTTCAAACAGTTGGGCAGGGATTACCGCATCGACGATAACTTGAACACATTGGCGCTGTACACGCGGCTGCCTCAAATCACCCGCACCCTCAACGACAGCATCGCCTTTCCGGCCAACGATGGTGTGCTTGGTTCGGTCTCCGACCTCGGTGACTGGAACACCATGATGTCCAACCTCCTGCGGTGAGGGAGCAAGGAATTTGGAGAATAAAAACATTTTTTCACACGCCTGAGTTGGTCTATGTGGGAAATTATGGGTAATTTTGCGTGTTATTGTATCCCTGTGGGGCTAATGCGAATGAGGCGAATTATTTTGAATTGGCATCCGCGGTTCCTAACACCTAATTGAATGCATTAGCATACAAATGATATTCTAAGAAATGATTAACCTGAGTGTAAATGTCAACAAAATAGCCACTTTGCGCAATGCGCGTGGAGGCAATCTGCCCGATGTGCAGCAAGTGGCGGTAGATATTCAAGGATTTGGTGCTGACGGTATTACCGTGCATCCGCGTCCCGATGAGCGTCACATCCGCCGCAACGATGTGTTCCTGCTGCGTCCGCTGGTGCGCACCGAGTTCAATATTGAGGGCAACCCCACCGAGCAGTTCATGGACCTGGTGCTGTCGGTAAGGCCGACGCAGGCCACCCTGGTGCCTGACGCTCCCGGCGCACTCACCTCGTCGGCCGGATGGGAAGTGGAGCCCAATATGGAGTTTCTCTCCGGCATCGTTGACCGCCTGAAGGAAGCCGGCATCCGCACAAGCCTGTTTGTGGGCACCGACCTCGACAACATCCGCGCTGCCGCCCGCACGGGCGCCGACCGCGTGGAACTCTATACAGGACCCTTTGCCGCCCAGTTTGCCGCCGACCCCGAGGCCGCCGTGGCGCCTTTCACGACTGCGGCCTTGACGGCCCACAGCGTGGGCTTGGGCCTGAATGCAGGGCATGACCTCAACTTGCAGAATCTCAAATTCTTCCAGCAGCATGTGCCGCATCTCAACGAGGTGTCCATCGGCCATGCCCTCATCAGTGATGCCCTGTATATGGGCCTTGAGGCTACGGTTAAGGCTTACAAGGAATGCCTGAAATGACCCGGCTGGTTACACGTTAAATATAATAGAGAACAACGATAATAACATTCATTAAAAATCAACGAATACACTATGTCAATCCTTAGCATGATTCTCGCTCAAGCACCGGGTGCCATCGACACCATGAATCAAATGGCCGACTCGGCCACCCAGGTGATTAACGACAGCGCTGCGGTTCTTGCCGACAGCGCCACAGCCGTGGCCGCCGCCACCCCTCCCGCCGCCGAAGTTGCCGAGCCCATCGTCAAAAACCTGTCGGTGTGGGACCTCACGATGGCCGGCGGATGGCTGATGATTCCCCTCGCATTGCTTGCCGTGGTGAGCATCTACATCTTCTTTGAGCGCATGTTTGCCATAGGCCGTGCGAGCCGTCAGGACAAGACCTTTATGGATCGCATCAAGGGATTTATCCATGAGGGCGATACCGACCAGGCTCTCGCCTTGTGCAAGAGTACCAATACTCCCTATTCCCGCATGATTGAGAAGGGCGTGACCCGCATCGGCCGCCCGATGAACGACGTACTCGTCGCCATCGAGAATGTGGGCAACATGGAAGTCGCCAATCTCGAGAAGGGCTTCTCGTGGCTCGCTACCACCGCCGCCGGCGCACCCATGATCGGTTTCTTGGGCACCGTTACCGGTATGGTACAAGCTTTCTTCCAGCTCGCCAGCGCCGGCAACAACAGCAATGTGACCATCCTCGCCAGCGGCATCTACCAGGCCCTTGTGACCACCGTTGCCGGTCTGATCGTGGGCATCATCGCGCTGTTTGCCTACAACTACCTCACCTCGCGCGTCAACAAGGTGATGAACAAGCTCGAGGGCAAGACAATGGAATTTATGGACCTGCTCAACGAGCCGGCAAAATAATCTGCGCGCCATGGCACTCAAGAGACAGCACCAGACCCTGTCGATGTTCAGCATGGCATCGATGACCGATGTCATCTTCCTGCTGCTCATCTTCTTCATGGTCACCTCAACATTTGTGTTCCCCTCGGCGCTGGAGGTCAATCTGCCGCAGAGCAGTGAGCAGACATCCATCAAGCCCACCACGCGCATCTATGTCGACAAGGACTTGAACATGTATGCCACCCAGGCCGACGAGCAGGGCGAGACCGACCTGCTGCCCATCGCCCCCGAGCAGTTGGACGGCTTTATGGTAGCACTCAAAGCCGGCAACCCCAACGAGTTTGTCGCCGTCTATGCCGACGAGGAAGTGAACTACGGCAAGATTGTCGAGATTTTGGACAAGGGCTCACGCAACGGCGTGAAAATCGTCCTGGCCACCAAGCCCAGCGAGTCCTCGATGCAGGCCGATGCCGCAATGGCCGCCCCTGCTGAATCCAATGTCGTGACCGAGCCCGTTCCCCAAAACCCTTAACACCACGCCGCCAATAAGATGCAAGAAGACCGCCGCAAAAATAGTATTTGGGCCCTGTTGCTCACCCTGCTGCTCACCGTTGGAACGCTGGCACTGCTGTTGCGCACCTCGCTGCAGTATGAGTATGTGCCCAACAGGCAGGACCTGACGCAACTTGCTCAGGACTCCATCTTGTTTGGCGGCGAATTTGTGATGCTGGGTGATATGCCCGATGCGCTCATGAACGACGTCTCCGAACAGGAGGCCGCCAGCGAGAGCGTGTCGCCCGACGAGGGCGAGAACCCCGACATAGAAGCCGATGACAGGGAAGATGCCGGCGAGGCGACACAAAAGACGCCGCCCACCGTTACCCAGCAGACTGAATCGCCGCAAAAGGTGAAAAAGCCCAAGGTTGAAGAACCCAAGAAGCCTGGACCCACCAAGCAGAACGACAAGCAGGAGACCAAGCCCAAGGCGAAGCATACCAATGCCGAAGAGCAGGAAGCCAAGACCAAGAATGTGAACACCCAGCAACAGGCCACCACCAGCGCCACCGACAAGAAGGTGAAGAACGCCTTTGGCGGAGGCAAGGGCTCGGGCGGAGGCAAGCAGGGCGACCCCAACGGCACATCCAGCGAGGGACGCTTTGCCGGCAGGCCCAGCATTAACGGACTTGCAGGCTACACCCTTGAGAACTGGGCCAAGCCCAATCCCAACAGCAAGTGGTCGGGCCGCGTGACCGTGCGTGTGACCGTTGACCCGCGTGGCAAGGTCATCCAGGCCAGTGCCATCAGTGCCACGGGCAGCATTGCCTCTCACCCCGAGATGAAACGCGCCTGCGAGCAGGCCGCGCTCAAGTCCAGTTTCTCGGTGCCCAAAAACACGACAACGCAGGGCATAGGCAACGTTACCTACATCTGGTATTGATGCCTTGTGCGTCAATGCGATAGTTTCTACGACACCGCCCCGCCATCGACGGGGCGGTGTCGTAGTTAAATGATTATTGATAACGGATAATATGGCTTAGACGCTCCTTTTCTTATCTGAAAATCGAAAGTTAGGACTCAAGGTGTTGCCATTAGAGAGATTTTTTGTAACTTTGCACGTTTTTAAGCGATTATCATTTCATCAAGATTATGAATATTTCCTATAAGTGGCTCAAACGCTATATTGACACCGACATGACGCCCGACCATGTGGCCGAGGCTTTGACCTCGCTGGGTCTGGAAGTCGGCGCTGTGGAACAAGTAGAAAGCATCAAGGGCGGCCTGCGCGGACTGGTCGTGGGTCATGTGCTGACCTGCATCGACCATCCCAACAGCGACCACCTGCACATCACCACCGTTGACCTGGGCGATGGCAACGGCCCCGTCCAAATCGTGTGCGGCGCACCCAATGTGGCCGCCGGACAAAAGGTGATTGTCGCTACCCTGGGCACCAAGCTCTATGACGGCGACAAGGAGTTTACCATCAAGCGCTCCAAGATGCGCGGCGAGGAATCGCTGGGCATGATTTGCGCCGAGGACGAGATTGGCGTCGGCACGAGCCACGACGGCATCATCGTGCTGCCCGACGACGCTGTGACGGGCACCCCTGCCGCACAATACTACGGCATCGAGGACGATTACCTCATTGAGGTGGACCTCACCCCCAACCGCATCGACGGCGCTTCGCACTATGGCGTGGCCCGCGACCTGCAGGCATGGCTCAAGCGCCACGGCAAGGACGGCAATCTGCACCGCCCCAGCGTTGACGCGTTTGCCATCGACCGCCCCGACGGTGCCATCACGGTCACCGTCGAGAACGCCGAGGCCTGCCCGCGCTATGCCGGTCTGACCGTGCGCGGCGTGAAGGTGCAGGAGAGTCCCAAGTGGCTCAAGGACCTGCTCACCGCAGCGGGCCAGCGTCCCATCAACAACATCGTCGATATCACCAACTACATACTGCTGGGCACGGGCCAGCCGATGCACTGCTTTGACCTGAACAAGGTGAAGGGCGGTCGCGTGGTGGTCAAGACCGTGGAGGCAGGGCACAAGTTCATCACCCTCGACGGCGTGGAGCGCACGCTCACCGACCGCGACCTGATGATTTGCAACGCCGAGGAGCCGATGTGTATCGGCGGCGTGTTTGGCGGTCTGGACTCGGGCGTGAAGATGGAAACCACCGACATCTTCTTGGAGTCGGCCTATTTCCACCCCACCTGGATTCGCAAGACGGCGCGCCGCTTTGGCCTCAACACCGATGCGTCGTTCCGCTTCGAGCGCGGCATCGACCCCAACGAGGTGATTTATAACCTCAAACTCGCCGCCATGCTCGTCAAGGAACTGGCTGGCGGCGAAATTTGCGGCGAAATCGTGGATGTGAAAGCGCACGACTTCCCCGGATTCCCCGTGGAACTGCACTACGACTATGTGACGCGCCTCATCGGCAAGGACATTCCCCACGAGGAAATCCGCGACATCGTCAAGAGCCTGGAGATGGAAATCACCGCCGAGGACGACGAGAAAATCAACCTCATCGTCCCCACCTACCGCGTGGACGTGCAACGTCCCTGCGACGTGGTTGAGGACGTGCTCCGCGTCTATGGCTACAACAACATCGAGTTCACCGACGAGGTGCACAGCAGTCTGTCCAACAAGACCGAGGTGGACTTTGCCGACGACCTGCGCGAAACCATCAGCAACCAATTGTCGAGCACTGGCTACCACGAGATGATGAACAACTCGCTCACCGTGGGCGCCTATTACGATGACCTCAAGACCTATCCCGCCGAGCACTGCGTGCGCATCATGAATCCGTTGAGCAGCGACTTGAACGTGATGCGCCAGACGCTGATGTTTGGAGGCCTCGAGAGCATTGCCCGCAACATCAACCACAAGAATCCCAACCTGCGCCTCTATGAGTTTGGCGATGTCTATCGCTATGACGCCAGCGTGAGCCAAGAGGAGAAAGCGCTTGCCCCCTATGCCGAGCACACCCAGATGGGCATGTGGCTCACCGGCAACAACCACGACGAGTCGTGGGCCGACAAGGTGAGGGCGCTCACCGTCTATGACCTGAAGGCCGACCTCGAGAACGTGCTCCAGAACATGGGCCTCAACCTGCGCGACCTCGTGATTGAGCAGACCGAGGACGAGACGTTGAACCCCGCGCTGACTTACAGCAACCGAGGCGGCAAAGTCATTGCCGTGATGGGCGTTGTTGACGAAGGACTCGCCAAGAAGTTTGACATTGACCAGCCCGTCTATTATGCGCAAATCAACTGGAATCTGGCTTGCAAACTTGCTGCGCGCAAGGACATCAAGTACAGCGACCTGCCCAAGACGCTGCCCCTGCGCCGCGACCTGGCGCTGCTGGTGGACAAGACGGTCACCTATGCCGACATTCGCCGCGTGGTCGAGAGCACCGAGAAGAAACTCTTGAAGTCGATGACGCTGTTTGACGTCTATGAGAGCAACAAACTCGAAGCCGGCAAGAAGTCCTATGCCATCAGCATGATTCTGCAAGACAATGAGAAGACGCTCAACGACAAGCAGATTGACGCCATCATGAGCAAAATCATCAAGAACCTTGAGACCCAACTGGGCGCAAAACTGAGATAAAACACATTATAACAACATCATAAAAACCAGAAACAATGGGAAGAGCTTTTGAATACCGCAAAGCAAGAAAGATGAAGCGCTGGGGCAGCATGTCCCGCACGTTTACCAGGATTGGCAAGGAAATCACCATCGCCGTCAAGGCCAGCGGTCCCGACCCCGAGGGCAACTCGCGCCTGCGCGCACTGATTGCCAACGCCAAGGCAGCCAACATGCCCAAGGAGAACATTGAGCGCGCTATCAAGAAGGCCAGCGAGAAGGATGCCGGCGACTACAAGGAGGTTATCTACGAGGGATATGCCCCCAACGGCATTGCCGTGCTGGTGGAGACGGCCACCGACAACACCACCCGCACCGTGGCCAACCTGCGCAACTACTTTAACAAGAAGGGCGGCTCGCTGGGCAACTCGGGCAGCGTGGCGTTCATGTTCAGCCACAAGTGCTACTTCCATGTCGCACCCAAGGCCGACGTTGACCCCGATGAGCTCGAGCTTGAACTCATCGACTGCGGCGCCGAGGAGTTTGCACAGGACGAGGAAGAAATCCTCGTGTCGGGCGCATTTGAGTCCAACGGCGACATCATGAAGTACCTCGAGACCAACGGATTTGAAATCAAGAGCAGTGAGTTTGTCTATGAGCCCGCCGACTACAAGGAACTCACCGACGAACAGCGTGCCGAGGTAGAGGCCCTCATCGAGGTGCTCGAGGAGGACGACGACGTGCAGAACGTTTTCACCACCATGGCCGAGGCCGAGGGTGGCGACGACGACGAGTAATTCAGTTCAAGAAATACCACTCGACCAGGTGGAGAGGGGGTGAGCCGTAACTCAATTTATGGCACACCCCCTCTCTTTGTAACTGAACCGTCTGAGGATTCCCCCTCAGTACAAGAAAAAGTGAGGGCAGAATGTTCCAGCCCTCACTTCATGGTATTATGACGGTTAATATTATCCCAGTCTCTTGAGCTTGACGGTGAAGTGGCGCATCAGGGGTGCTTCCCACTCGATGGCGACGCCACGGGTGATTTCACCGCGACGGTCATAGACGTTCTTGAGCGCGGCGGCAATAACATCCATGTGGTTGTTGGTATAGACGCGGCGGGCGATGCACAGGCGCAGCAGGTCGAGGCCGCCAAAGCGGTTCTCGCGGGTCACGGGGTCACGGTCGGCCAGGATGTAGCCAATCTCACAACCGCGGATGCCTGCCTCGAGGTAGAGCTCACAGGTGAGCGTCTGGGCGGGAAATTCCTCCTTGGGCACATTGCACAGCACCTTGTCGGCGTCGATGAACAGGGCATGGCCGCCCACGGGACGCTGATAGGGGATGCCGTACTCGTCGAGCTTGGCGGCGAGGTACTGCACTTGGCGGATGCGGGTCTCGAGCATGTCAAACTCGGTGTTCTCGTCCAGGCCGACAGCCAGGGCGTTCAGGTCGCGGCCGTTCATGCCGCCATAGGTGATAAAGCCCTCGAAGGGGATGCAGAACAGCTTGGCGCCCTCATACCACTCCTCGTTGTTAGTGGCGATGAAACCGCCCATGTTCACGATGCCGTCCTTCTTGGCCGACATGGTCATGCAGTCAACATAGCTGTACATCTCGCGGGCAATCTCCTTGATGGTCTTGTCGGCATAGCCTTCCTCGCGGGTCTTGATGAAGTAGCTGTTCTCGGCAAAGCGGGCACTGTCCATCACCACGGGCACATTGTACTTGTGGCACAGTTCGCAGGTCTCCTTGATGTTCTGCATCGACACGGGCTGTCCGCCCACGGTGTTGTTGGTCACGGTCAGTACCATGAAGGGCACGTTGCCGGGGTTCTCCTTGAGCACCTTCTCCAACTTCTCCAGCGACACATTGCCCTTGAACGGAAGTTCGAGCTGGGTGTCGTGAGCCTCCTCGATGGTGACGTCGATGGCCTTGGCATGGCGGCTCTCGATGTGGCCCTTGGTGGTATCGAAATGGGCATTGCCGGGGATGACATTACCCTCCTTCACCAGATAGGAGAACAGCACATTCTCGGCGGCACGGCCCTGGTGGGTGGGGATGACATACTTGAAACCAAAGATGCGTTGAACAACAGCCTGGAACTTGTAGAACGAAGTGGCGCCGGCATAACTCTCGTCACCCAGCATCATCTCGGCCCACTGGCGATCACTCATAGCACCAGTGCCGCTGTCGGTCAGGCAGTCGATGTAAACCTGATCGGCCTTGAGCATGAATACATTGTTGTGGGCTTCCTGAAGCCACTGCTCGCGCTCGGCGCGAGTGCTCTTCTTGATGGGTTCAACCATCTTGATTTTCCAAGATTCGGCAAATGGTAATTCCATGAAAATAAATATTTTAGATAAAGTTAAACTCTAAATTTCCAGCAAAAACTGAGCTACAAAAAACTGATTTATATTCAATTTTTATGCAAAGTTAGGGCAAGTTGCGCACTTGTGCAAACTATCAGCGTTTTTTTTGCCCCGTTACCATTTTTTAACCTTTCGGTCCCTGACGGCAGGCTTGCAAATCCTCCCGCCAACTCGGTCGCTTGGCGCGCGCCCGCGCGCACAAGAACACTATTAATAACTTTTGGCCGTTTGGGACTTGTTTTTCAAATAATTTGAGTAATTTTGCCACCCGAATCGGAATTTATCGAGCATAATGGCTAAAGACAATAGACTCTCTGACGAAAAAAGCTTTATCCAGTTTGTTGAGGACAGCATCCGCAAGAACTGGAACTGCGACGCTCTCACCGACTACAAGGGCGAGACTTTGAAATACAGCGACGTGGCGCGCAGGATGGCCGAGTTGCATGTCATCTTTGAGCACATCGGCATCAAACGGGGCGACAAGATTGCCCTGTGCGGCAAGAACAGCAGCTACTGGGGCGTAATCTTTCTGGCAACGCTCACCTATGGCGCCGTGTCGGTTCCCATCCTCAACGACTTCAAGCCCGACAACATCCACAACATCGTCAACCACTCTGACTCGGTATTGCTCTTTGTGGGAGATAACGTGTGGGAGAACCTTGACGAGAGCAAGATGCCCAACTTGAAGGGCATCATCTCGGTCAACACATTCAAGGTGCTCGTCTCGGGCACCGCGGCGCTGGACAAGGCCTACGACAACCTTAACCTGCTCATGGGCAAGAAATTTCCCAAAGCGTTCAATTCTGAAAGCATTAAGTACCGGCACGACAACCCCGACGACCTGGCATACATCAGCTACACCTCGGGTACCACAGGTTTCTCCAAGGGAGTCATGATTCCTTACCGCTCATTATGGTCTAACATGCGATTTGCCCAGGACAACATGCCCATCTCGTCGAGCGACAACCATGTGTGCATGCTGCCGCTGGCGCATGCGTTTGGCCTGATGTTCTCCTTCTTGTTTGAGTTCATCTCGGGCACCCATGTCTTCTTCCTCACCCGCGTGCCCAGCCCCAAGATTATCTTTGCCGCCTATGCCGACATCCGGCCCAGCCTCATCATCACTGTCCCGCTCATTGTCGAGAAAGTGGTGCGCCAGGCCATCTTCCCCAGGCTGGCCGGCCGCAAGGTGAAGTTTATGCTCAAGACCCCCATCCTGCGCCGCAAGGTGCTCAATGGCATACGCAAGAAGATGGAACAGCTCTTCGGCGGCAACATGATGGAACTGGTCATTGGCGGCGCGGCCCTCAGCGAGGATGTCGAGAACTTCCTGCGCGTCATCGGTTTTGCCTACACCGTGGGCTACGGCATGACCGAGTGCGGCCCCCTCATCGCGTACTCGTCCGCCGCCACCTTCAAGAAGTCGTCAAGCGGACGCCCCGTGGACAACATGGAGGTCAAGATTGACAGCCCCGACAGCGAGAAAACCGTGGGCGAAATCATGGTCAAGGGCATGAATGTGATGCTGGGATACTACAAGAATCCCGATGCCACCAGCCAAGTGCTCACGCCCGACGGCTGGCTGCACACCGGCGACCTCGGCGTCATGGACAGCGAGGGCAACATCACCATTCGCGGACGCAGCAAGAACATGATACTGGGCCCCAGCGGGCAGAACATCTACCCCGAGGAAATCGAGGACAAACTCAACACCATGCCCTATGTGGCCGAGTGCATCGTCGTGCAGCAAGGAGGCAAGATTGTCGCGCTCATTCATCCCGACTATGAGCTCGCCATCAAGAAAGGCCTCACCAGCAGCGAGGTCGAACTGCAGATGGACGCCAACCGCAAGGCCCTCAACCAGCAGATACCCAACTTTTGCCAAGTGGCCTCGGTCAAAATCTTCCCCGAGGAGTTTGAGAAAACGCCCAAGCGCAGCATCAAGCGATACTTGTACACTTAATCTTATTGCAGGTAATCAACCAACAATATTTAGCCAGTCCGCGATAGAGTGGGCTGGCTAAAGTTGCAGCAAAACATGGTCTTTGAGCCGCCCGAGGGGTTCCCTTTTTCGTTCAGGGGGGGCTTACGCTTTCAAAAAACATCCGCAACGCCTGTTTATCGCCATTGCAGACAGGCAAATCACACAATTCAGACCATTAGCGGACACTATCGGTTTTCTCTTTTCAAATAATAATCAAAAAACATGCGGCTGTTATTGTCTGTTTACAAGAGATTTCCTAATTTTGCAAATGCTTAGGTGCCAATATTCAGGCACCAGGTCATGACATCGTGGTAAACTTTAGCGACATGCTCCGTTCTTGTCAGTTGAAAACCTAGGAAATTTTCGATTTGAGCACAAGAGGATGATGCATGCGGCTTCTGCGCTATAGGGCGTGGGCTGCAATGATGTACCCCTTTTTGTGCTCTGGTTTTCCTAGGACCATCAACCGACAAAGCGAGGCATCCGCAGTCCCGCCTTTGTTTGTGTAAACACACCGGGCATGTGCTGGAACTCATGCGGCAAAATTATCCGTAGCCTCTGCCACATTGTGACATAACCTTTAACGAAATTTGCATCAAGAACAATAATTTTTACTTTGTATAACTTAAAAAACAAAAACATTATGGCAAAATTTTATTGTGAGTACTGCGGGCTATCGTTCCCGAGTGTACATTCATTGGCAAACACCCGTTGTGCGCAGCATCCGGCGGGAGCCATGAAAGGTTTCCACAAACTTTATGAGGGCAGCGAAAAAAGCCGCTATACATGCCGCTACTGCGGTCTGCAATTCACGTCATTACACAGCCTTGTGACATGCCGATGCACGAGACATCCCGATGGCAAAGGTAACCATTCGCCTGCATTATAATCCCTATTTGTCTGAAACAAATAAAGGTTGAAAATGAAAGAACTTTTTGAACAAATACATTTGCTTCTTCAACAAGCAGAGTTGAAGTGCAATGAATCTTTAAAACGCGGAGAGCGTTTTAATATGTTTGGTGCCTGTGGAGTAAACCATTATGAGAATACCCATTCTGCCATACTTGCAGAAATGCTGAATCCAAAGGGCAGTCACGGCCAAGGCTCGTTATTCTTGGAATTATTCCTAAAAGAGTTAAAATTAGAGGGTTTTCTTGATGAAAGCAAAGCTGACGTTTTTACCGAACTTACAACTGAATTTGGTCGTATAGATATTTTCATTAAAGACACCAATGGCCATGCTATCATCATCGAGAACAAAATCTATGCCGCCGACCAGCCTGAGCAGTTAAAAAGGTACAATGATTTTGCACTCAATAAGTATGGTCAAGGAAACTATTTGGTTTTATACTTGACGTTGAATGGTGAAGACGCGTCCGAAGACAGTGCGGGAATGGTGGACTATACAAGACTATCTTACGCCAAAAATATCTTATCTTGGCTCAATGACTGCATTGAAAAAAGCGCTACATTGCCGCTTATTAGAGAAACATTGATACAATATCGCAATCACATCAAACAATTAACCAATCAAGATATGGAATCTATCGATAAACAAGAACTGTTTCGCCTGATGGCAACACACCCCAAGGAAGTGGATGCAATTATGCTCGTACAAGCCGATTACGGAGAATATGTATTTGACACATTTGTTTGGGCAAAACTACAAGATTACGCTCAAACAAAGGGTCTTACTTGTGAGAAGTACAATCTTTTCGGCTCAGGCAAAGATCGAGGAATATATTTCCGCCGCGAGCAATGGAAAGGCATGGCAATATTTCTATTTACTGATAGAGCAGGCGAATGGGAGTTCTATTGGGGGATATCGGATTTCACTGTTTGCGACATGAGCCAGTTGCCTAAGATGCGACTTGATTGTTTTAATGGCGGTTCTGTTGATCACTGGCCCTATGGCTGGAAATACCTGGACAAATACAAAAATTGGGATTTCTTTAGTGGTACTTTCACTGCCATGATTGAGGGTAGCTTTGTCAAGTATGTCACCGAGCAAGTGGATGTTATCCTTGAAGAAATAGACCGCAAAAACATAATAATGTTATGATTTTTTAATTATCAATATCAATCAGTTAATTATAGAAAGACATGAATAAAATGGACAAACTATTCAAACGTTGGCTTGAGAACCGAACGCAAGGAGACGAAGAAAAGGAATTGTGGTGGTGGAAAATATTCTATCGCTACGAAGGTAGTATTGGCGTAGTTATCGCCATTATCCTAACCTTGATAATAGCACTCATCATATTACCGTTCACTTATTTTGCTTTAGGTGGGATGAAAGCAGGAGTTGCTATATTCTCAGGTGTATTATGGGCTCCTGCTGTCGGTGGTGCAATCGCCCGTATCATTGTGAGTCCACTTTACGAGAGAATTGGGGATGTGAGACTGAAAAAAGATGATGTTGGCCAAGGTAGTTTGCTGTTTGCTACAGTATTAGGAAAAATTGCAAACTTCTTAATTCATTGGTATCCTTTATTTTTGATTGGTTTCTGCTTCATTGACTTCAAGTGGTGGCTTTTCATCGGAATCTGTGTTTTTACGGTCATCTACTATATGATATTGGGTCGAGTTAAACCGAATGCCAAAGATTATGTTAATTGGCGTTTTAATTGGGCAATTGAGAATTATGAGGAATTGTTCTCTGGGCATTACAAATGGTGGACAGCGGCAGCCTCAATGTCTGAACAAAAGTACAATCTGAAGAAGTTTCAAAATTATAAGTACAATGCAGCTTTGGCTTTAATGATGCCACCTCTGCTGGCACCTCCTACAATGGCTCTAATTTACTCTAATATTGACATGAATTCAACTCACGGCAAGAATAAAGTAGAGCAGGTACAGGAACCAATAGATAGCGTTTCCACATCATCTGATTATGTAGATAATACTAACGAAGATAATAATATTGAAACTGATATTATTGATGGTGGTGAAGATGCTGAAGTAGTAAGTCAGAATGAAGCTATGAATGGTAATGATCAATTTGATGACACCGATACTCCAATCAAAGAAGATAATCAAGTCTATAGCTTGGGAGATATTTCAGAGAAGGACAATCCACAATTCCCGTTGGCTGTCCAGGTTACTGGCACACATGTGAGATTACGCAAATCTCCCGAAATCAACGATTACAATATTGTCCACAACTCACGTGGCAGAAATATTCATCCTGATAAAGGTGACTTGCTGGAAGTTATTGCAGACGCAGGCGATTTTTATCTAGTAAGATATCATGATATAGAAGCGTATATTTCTAAACAATTTGCTAAACCGGTGCAATAATGAGGAATCGAATCACATTAGCCATTGCTTGTGGCATGATGCTGGTGTCGCTGTCTTGCGGCGGCAGCAAGGATGGCAGCAAGGCCGACGGGACAAATCCCGAAGTGAATGCTAACGGGGCCTATGTTGCCAATACCGACGGCACCGAGTCGTGTCGCCCCGACACGGCCAGAGTGTATTATGATGGCAAGGTTGACCCGTCAAAGGCATTTATTGTCATCTCGAAACTAAATCTGCAGTTGAGCGTCTATGCCGACATGGATGGTGACACGACGCTTGTAGCCCGCTATCCTGTGTGCTTGAGCCGCAACAAGGGCCCCAAGGAAAAATCCGGTGATATGAAGACCCCCGAGTCCGAACCGGGCAAGCCGTTCTCAATCAGTCAGATTCAGGATGCCAGTGACTGGACGCACGACTTTGGCGACGGGCGCGGCATGATTCTGTCTTACGGTCACTGGTTCATGCGCCTCGCAACGCCGTTCTCGGGCATCGGCATTCATGGCAGCACCAACAACGAGGACAAGATGCCGGGCCGCGACAGCGAGGGCTGCATCAGGATGCGCGACAACGACCTGGTCCATTTCCACGATAATTATGCCCACGTGGGTATGCCGGTAATTATCAAGGGAGAGCGCCAGGGCGATTTGCCGTTTGAGACGAGGGCTCAAAAGCAAGAGGCCAAGCCGATCAAGTAGGGATTATTGCAGAATGGTCATAATTAATTAACCGTTCGATTGTAAATGTTATAAAGTTTTTTATTGCTGTCCGGTAAAACTTTTTTAAATTGATAAATTTAGGGCTGGCACTCACGTGAAGTATCAGCCCTTTTGGTTATCTTTGCTTTCACCACAAAATAAAAGTAACCATGGGCAAAGATAGTCATTTTACTGGATACCAATAATTTGGTTGAACTTAATAATGACGCCTGGATGACACCAAAAACCGCTGAAAGCAAATTATCTCGCCAAAAAGTCACCAAAAAAGACATAAGAAAAACACCAACCATTTGATTTACAAACGATTGGCGTTTATACTCGTACCCAGAGCCGGGGTCGAACCGGCACGGGTGTTACCCCATTGGTGTTTGAGACCAACGCGTCTACCGATTCCGCCATCTGGGCGATTGAGCGGCGCAAAGGTAATCCATTTTTTTGAAACAAGGGCAAGAAAATTGTGTTTTTTTGAGATGTGGGCGGTTTTTTGTAATTTTGTGGGCCGTAAAAATATTTTATTGGCCGCCAATGCGGTGTTTTCCTCAATATTTGTGATGAATGAGTCTGGACAGATAGAGAATCCGTTTGCAAGGACGGAATTGATGCTTGGCGCCGAGGCCATGGCGCGGCTGGCAAATAGCCGTGTGGCCGTTTTCGGCATCGGTGGCGTGGGCGGCTATGTTGTTGAGGCGCTGGCTCGCTCGGGCGTGGGCGCACTGACGCTGATTGACGACGACACCATCAGCGTGTCGAACATCAACCGCCAGATTTTTGCGTTGCACAGCACCATTGGGCGCCATAAGGCTGATGTTGCCGCCGAGCGTGTGCGTGACATCAACCCCAAGTGCCGGGTAACGGTACACAAGATGTTCTATTTGCCCGAGAATGCCGATGAAATCGACCTTTCACAGTTTGACTATGTGGTTGACAGCTTGGACACCATCACGGCCAAGATGGAGATTGCGCGGCGCTGCCTCAGGCTGGGCGTGCCGCACATCTGTTCGATGGGCGCTGCCTACAAGATGGACCCGATGGCCTTTCGCGTGGCGGACTTTGATGCCACTCGCATCGACCCGCTGGCGCGCATGCTGCGCAAGCTGCTGCACCGCGAGGGTATCCACCACTTCAAGTGCGTGTATAGCGAGGAGGAGCCGCGGCTCAACCCCGACGTGCCGGTGTATGTGGACGGCAAGAAGCAGCCCGGCAGCAATGCGTTTGTCCCCGCCGCCGCGGGCTTGCTGATTGCGCGCGAGGTGATAGTGGACCTCACTGCAAATATTTCAAATACAGATGATTGATTGGTTGGCTATAGCACCATCGGCTTTGTGTCGGGAAGATGGGTGCTGAGTATGCGCAGGCCCTTGGGGTACATGTTGTTGGCCCTGTTGCCCAAATTGTTGGCAAACCCCAGCACGGCGTCCTTGTGCGTCACGAGCACATGGCCGCGGGGGGCGTCGCGCAGCGTCACGGCCTCGCCTCGCAGGTATCGCAGGGCGGTCGGATAATCGGCCTCACAGAGTGGGAATGCCCCGTGGGCAAGCGCCGCGGACAGTGCTAACGCATGATGAGGCACTGTCTTGCGGCCCATGACTGTCGCCAGTTCGACACCGGCGTGCAGCACATTGAGCGCGGCCCGCAATGCGGCTGCCTCCTGCGCCATGTCTCGCGGAACGGCAATGAGCGTGTCGCCTTGCAGGTCAATGCAATAATCCGAGGGGCTGTTCATCCATTTTTTAGCGGTTTCATCGGCATTTTTGGGTGGTTTTACCTTGCTTCGCGCATCTTGCCGGCGGCTGTCGCCGCATTTGCGCAGCGCCGCCATGAACAGGCCCTCGCCATCAACACGGTGGGGCATAAAACGGTAACACGGATAATCACTGCCAATGGCGGGGTGGATATTCCAGGTGTCCTCAACGGGAACCTCGACCGGCGATGCGCCCAACTCATTGACGATGAACTCGACCATTTCCTCATTTTCCTGGCGGTTGTAGGTGCACGTGCTGTAGAAGAGCAAGCCGCCTGGGCGCAGGGCGTCCCACACATCAGTTAAAATCTCGCGCTGGCGCAGGGCACATTGCTCAACGAGGGTGGGGGACCATTGTGCCACGGCCTCGTTGTCCTTGCGCATCATGCCCTCGCCGCTGCACGGCACATCGGCGGCGATGACATCAAAGAAATGGGTGAACTTGCCGATGTGGGTGGGCGCATTGCTCGTCACCACGCAGCGCGGATTGCCCCAGCGGGTAACATTGTCGGCAAGCACGCGTGCGCGCGCCGGAACAATTTCGTTGGCCACCACTGTTGACCCCGCAGGCAGCGCCTGCATGGCCGCCGTTGTTTTGCCGCCGGGAGCCGCGCACAGGTCCAGATAACGCACGGGTTCTTGCACCAGATGGCGGACAACATGGGCGATGAACATTGATGAAGCATCCTGCACATAGTAGCGGCCCGCGTGCCAGTCGGTGTCAAAGGTGAATGCCGGCCGCCCCGCGGTATAGAATCCTGCCGGGCACCACGGCACTTGCCGCGCTCCTTGCGGCACGCTCATACCGCGCAGGCCGTTGACGCGCACCGCCACACTGGGTTCGGTGCCGCAAATGGCGTCGGCCAGCGCCTCCCATTCGTCGGGCATCAGCCCGCGCAACTGCTTGATAAACTCGCCAGGTAATTTCATCGCTGCAAAATTAGTGAAAAGTTGCCAGTGTAATTGCACCAAGTTGTATTTTTCGCCCCGCAGGGTCCCGAAAAGAAAATTTTGGGCTAAAACCAATTCTAAAAAACTCAAAAAAAACAGCCTCAGAGTTTGCTCCATTGGCTGATTTTTTGTAATTTTGTACGTTTTTAGACCACTCCTTTTTGAGGGTGTAGAAAATAGCAAAAAACTTCACTTTTTATGGCAGAAGACAACAACTATATCGAAGAGCAAGAAGAGAAGAATTATTCAGCGTCTAACATCCAGGTCCTTGAAGGCCTTGAGGCGGTGCGCAAGCGTCCCGCCATGTACATTGGCGACACCCATGTCAAGGGTCTGCACCATTTGGTCAGCGAGGTGGTGGACAACTCCATTGACGAGGCCTTGGCGGGCTACTGCAATCGCATCGAGGTGTTCATTGGCGAGGACAACAGCATTACTGTCAAGGACAACGGCCGCGGCATCCCCGTTGACGAGCACGAGAAACTGCACAAGTCGGCGCTCGAGGTTGTCATGACCGTGCTGCACGCCGGCGGCAAGTTTGACAAAGGTTCCTATAAGGTGTCTGGCGGTCTGCACGGCGTGGGCGTGAGCTGTGTGAACGCGCTGAGCGACTACCTGCGCGCCGAGGTGCGCCGCGGCGGCAAGGTATATATGCAGGAATACAGCATGGGCAAGCCCACCAGCGAGGTCGCTGTCATTGGCGACTGCCGCGAGGAGGACCACGGCACCACCGTCAAGTTCCACCCCGATGCCGGAATCTTCTCAACCGTTGTCTATGAGTTTGGCATCCTGTCCAACCGCCTGCGCGACTTGGCTTACCTCAATGCTGGCGTGTCGCTGAGTCTCACCGACCTGCGCTCGCGTGACGAGGACGGCAATCCACGCAGCGAGACCTACTACAGCGAGACTGGTCTCGACGAATTTGTGCGCTATATCGACACCAACAAGGAACCGCTCCTCAAGGACGTCATCCACATCAAGAGCAAGAAGGGCGACATTCCTGTTGAGGTCGCCATGACATATAACACCTCGTTCAACGAGAACATCTATTCGTTTGTCAACAACATCAACACCATTGAGGGCGGCACCCACCTCACCGGCTTCCGCCGCGGCCTGGGCTCCACGCTCAAGAAGTATGCCGAGGACAACAAGATGCTCGAGAAGGCTAAAGTCGAAATCAAGCCTGAAGACTTCCGTGAAGGTCTCACCGCCATCATCTCGGTCAAGGTGCTTGAACCGCAGTTCGAGGGACAGACCAAGACCAAATTAGGCAACACCGAGGTTATCGGCGCCGTTGAGACCTCGGTCCGCGATGCCCTCAACATCTACCTCGAGGAGCATCCCAACCAGGCCAAGACCGTTGTTGAGAAGGTGATCCTGGCCGCACAGGCCCGCCATGCCGCACAGAATGCCCGCATGAAGGTGCAGCGCAAGTCGCCGCTCGCCGGTGGGGGACTGCCCGGCAAACTGGCCGACTGCTCGTCGAAGGACCCCGCCGAGAGCGAACTCTTCCTCGTCGAGGGCGATTCGGCAGGCGGCAGCGCCAAGCAGGGCCGCGACCGCAAGTTCCAGGCTATCTTGCCGCTGCGAGGCAAAATTCTCAACGTCGAGAAAGCCATGGACCACAAGGTGTTTGAAAGCGAGTCGGTGGTCACCATCTTCCGCGCCCTGGGCGTCACCATTGGCACCGAGGACGACCCCAAGGAGGCCAACCTGAGCAAATTGCGTTACCACCGCATCATCATCATGACCGATGCCGACGTCGATGGCGCGCACATCGACACCCTGCTCATGACCTTCTTCTTCCGTCGCATGAGGCCCATCATCGAGAATGGCTACCTCTACATCGCCACGCCTCCTCTCTACCGCGCCCACGCCAAGAAGGGCGGCCACGAGGAGTATTGCTGGACCGAGACGCAGCTGCGCCAGTTCATCGACACCTATGCCAACGGCAAGGAGGATGGCGTGACCATCCAGCGATTCAAAGGTCTGGGCGAGATGAACAGCGAGCAACTGTGGTCCACCACCATGGACCCCGAGCACCGTTTGCTCAAGCGCGTCAACATCAGCGATGCCGCTGAGGCCGACCGCATCTTCTCCATGCTCATGGGTGAGGATGTTGAACCGCGCCGCAAGTTCATCGAGGAGAACGCTACCTACGCCACCATCGACACCTAACGAAGTGACCCTTATTGCGCGGGCAGTAATGTTCGCGACGATATATATTTTACAACCACAGCGGGGACGGTACCTGTGTATCGCCCCCGCGTTTTTTTGGGGGGGCATGATTTTAGGCACGAGATTTGCAGTATTGTGCAATAGAAGAAACCAATTTAACCATATTGCCTTATGTCACTGTTAAGAGTATTATTAGCAATCATCTTTCCGCCGCTGGCTGTGTTGGACAGGGGATGTGGCTCTTTGCTCATTGTCTTCCTTCTCACTTGTTGCGGATGGATTCCGGGTATCATTGGCGCCCTTGTGATTTTGAACAAGGCAGACTGACAGATTACCCGCATTCAGCCAAATGAGGTGGCTGCGTCATCGCGACGCGGCCACCTGTTGTAAACCTTAAAACATCTCTTTACTCCGGACCGTACCTATTAACCGGCCCGTTTTACTGTGAATTATAGCGAATCCGCACCAAACGGCACGGAACAGCTCAAGCTGTTTTTACAAGATGCTTCATCAGTTTCAAAGATAATATAATTTCCTCATTGTTGATATTTTTTTGCAAGAAAATCTTAAATATAAGCATAAAACGAATAAAAATTGCAACAAAATACAATATATTTCTATTGATTTAATGATTGTCGTCAGGCTCAACAAGGACAAAAATTCCGATTTTCACATTAATTATTATAAAAAGAATATAATTGTGTGTGAAAATGGAGTAAATTTGCAGGTTGTACCGCCATGGCGCACCACTTGTGCAACCGCTTGCGTACAAATCATACGAATAAAATTAAACAAAAAATAATACAACCAAAAATCATGAGAAAATTAGCATTATCACTATTGTTTGCGGCAGTAGCCTGCCTGCAGGCGTTTGCAATCCCCGCCTATCCCGGAGTGTCATTCGTTCATCAGCCCGACGGCAGCACGCTGGCTTTGCGCCTGGTGGGTGACGAGTTCTTCCACTACAACACCACCAGCGACGGCTACACGGTGTTGCTTGACAAGGCAGGCTGCTATGTGTATGCCCTCAGGAATGGTGACGGCCAACTGGAACCCTCCAATGTCGTTGCGCACGATGTAACCCAGCGCAGCGTGGCCGAACTGGCACTGCTGGCTGCTATGCCCAAGAACCTGACCGACAGGGAGGCCGTGAGCAATGGCAAGTCGCTGCGCGCCAAGCACAATGTGGCCATGTCCAACTTTGACCCCGACAAGTTTCGCGGTCTGGTCATCCTCATTAACTTCAAGGACAAGAAGTTTGCCGCTGGCGACACCTGCAAGTCCCTTTTTAGCCACATGTTCGGCAACGAGAACTACACGGGCTACGTTGACCCGCTGACGGGCAACCAGGTCCATGTGCCCGGCAGTGTGCGCGACTACTTCCGCGACCAGTCGACGGGCGTTTTCAACCCGCCGTTTGACGTCGCTGGCCCCTACGAGTGCAACTACAACGCTGTGCAGTGCCAGAGCAAGAGTTACTCCATCTTCAGCGCAGCGCTGCAGTGGCTCAACAGTTCGGTTGACTTCAGCCAGTATGACAGCAATGGCGACGGCAAGGTTGACATGGTGTTCTTCTTGGTTGCTGGCTATGCGTCAAGTTTCACGGGCAACAACAGCGGCTATCTGTGGCCTCATCAGTCCTACATCAGCGGCACCTATGACGGCGTGAGACTTGATCGCTATGCCTGCTCTACCGAGCTCTACGGCTATGAGGACAGCCCCTCGACGGTGACCTTGAACGGCATTGGCACCATCTGCCACGAGTTCAGCCATGTGCTGGGCCTGCCCGACTTCTACGACACCGATTACGAGAGCAGCGGCGGCGAGAGCCACAACCCCGGCGACTGGGACCTGATGGCCGGTGGTGGCTACCACAACTACTGCCGTTGCCCGGCAGGCTACACCCTGTTTGAGCGCTACGCCATGGGCTGGGCTAAGCCCAAGACCATCACTGCCGACGGCTCTTACAGCATCGAGGCCGTGAACACCAGTAACTTTGGCTACATTCTGCGCAGCCCCAACGCCAAGGAGTTCTTCACCATCGAGAACAGGCAGCGCACGGGCTGGGACTCCTATATTCCTGGCCACGGCATGATCGTGACACGCGTCGATTCCACTAACAATTATGTGTGGACCAACAACACCATCAACTGCAACCCCAACCACCAGTACTTTGAACTGCTGCGCGCCGGCAACACCACGTCGGGCGACCTGGCCAGCGACCCGTTCCCCGGCACTACTGGCAACTCAATGATCACCAACTCCACGCTGCCCAGCCTGCGCACATGGGACGGCAAGGACAACCGCTTTGTGCTGAGCAGCATCAACGAGAAGAACGGAGTCATCTCGTTCAATGCCGTTGAGGAGAGCAACATCCAGTTCCTGTTCGAGGACTTTGAGGAAATGCCTGCCACCACCAGCACCAGCGCCAAGGATGTCGAGGGCAATTTCGCCACCTGGTCGTTCAACAAGTCAGGTGTGCGCGCTCCCGGCGAGGGCAAGGCCAACGACGAGCACAGCGTGATGATGAAACTGCCCAGCCAGTTCTACAGCACCAGCCCCGTATATTACAACTTCTATCTGGCCAGCCTCACGGTGTTCAACAGCGGTGCCTACACCGCCAAGTACTCGCTTGAGTACTCGCTCGACAATGGCGCCACCTGGACCAAGGTCAATGCTGCCAACGGCAACGATGGCGCCGAGATTGCCAGCCAGACCATCGGCACCTGCTACTGGCCGCTGAGTCTCAAGAGAAACCAGCCCGCTGTATTCCGCGTAGCACAGGTGGGCGGCAACAAGAATGCCTCAACCTATGTCGATGACCTGTGCCTGTACTACACGGGCGAGGAAGGCGGTCCCGACGAGGGATTGACGGGTGACGTGAACGGCGACGGCGAGGTGAACATTGCCGACGTCAACGCCGTCATCGATGTTATTCTGTCGGCACAAGCCAATGCTGCCGCCGATGTGAACGGTGATGGCGAGGTGAACATCGCCGACGTCAACGCCGTTATCGACATTATTCTGAGCAAATAATTTCAATCCTAACCCATAATGCTTTGCCGGTGCAAGCCGGCAAAGCATATTCATGACCATTCCAAAAATCAATGAAGAAAAATCTGTTGCTTCTTGCGGCAATGGCTCTGCTCGCTGTAGCGGCGCATGCCATTCCTGCCGATCCCAAGCCTGTCACTGTGACTCAGCCCGACGGCTCCAGCCTCACTCTCGTGCTTCACGGCGACGAGTTTTTCCACTTTACAACGACCCTCGATGGCTACACCGTGATGAAGGACAGCCGCGGCTGCTACACCTATGCGCGCCTTGAGGGCGGACGCCTGGCGCCCAGCGCGGCCGTTGCCCATGACGCGGGCAACCGCACCGCGGCCGACTTTGCCATGCTGGCAGTCATCCCCAAGGGCTTGACCGATGCCGCTATGGCCACCGCTGGCAGCCAGCGCCTGAACAACCGCCGTGCTGCCCAGCGCCGCGTGGGCGCTGATGGCCACTTTGACTACGGCAACTTTCGCGGCCTCATCATCCTCATCAACTATACCGACAAGAAGTTCTCGATGACCGATGCCGGCGCTTTCTACGACGACATGGTCAACACCCACGACTTCACGGGCTACACCCTCAACGGCCGCCGTGTGGGCATGACGGGCAGCGTGCGAGACTACTACTATGACAACAGCAACCACATCTTTGACCCCTCGTTTGATGTAGTGGGCCCCGTGGATGTGCCTTACTCCTGCAAGTATCCCAACAGCACCGACAACGCCGAGCCCATCTTCAACGCGGCGCTCGCCCAGTTGGACGAAGAAATTGACTTCAGCGACTATGACACCGACGGCGACGGCGAGGTGGACATGGTGTTCTTCCTGGTGGCAGGATTCTCGGCCAACTACAGCGGCAACAATGAAGCCTATCTGTGGCCCCACATGTACTACCTGTATGGCACTCCCAGGCATGACGGCGTGAGCTTTGGCCTCTATGCCTGCTCCACCGAGATTGCCGGCTGGGAGAACTATTATTCCGATGTGAACGGCATTGGCACCATCTGCCACGAGTTCAGCCATGTGCTGGGCCTGCCCGACCTCTACGACACCGATTACAGCGGCAGCGGCGGCGAGAGCAACAACCCCGGTGACTGGGACATCATGGCCGGCGGCAGCGGTAGCAACTTTGGCCGCAATCCTGTGGGATACAGCCTCTATGAGCGTTATGCCCTGGGATTCTCAACGCCTAAACTGATTGACGGTGAAGGTTCCTACTCGATGTCGGCCATCGACACCAGCAACGAGGGCTACCGCCTGAACACCCCCGTCAAAGACCAGTTCTTCCTGCTCGAGAACCGCCAGGCCGGCAAGTGGGACAAGAATCTGCCCGGACACGGAATGCTCGTGGCCCGCGTGGACAGCACCAACGAGATGGTGTGGTGGCAAAATACCATTAATTGCAACCCCGCGCACATGTACTACGACCTGCTGCGCGCCGGCAACGGCACGGGCGCCAACGCCAACGACCCCTTCCCCGGCACCGACAATGTGACGTCGCTCACCAACTTCACCAAGCCCAGTCTGATGACTTGGGACAAGCAGTTCAACGAATATGCCATCTTTAATATCAAGGAGGGCCGCGGTGGCGTCATCTCGTTTGATATCACCCCTGAGACATCGATTTTGAACCAAGTCGAGGACTTTGAGGCCATGCCCGTCACGGGCAACACCAGCGCCAAGGGCGTGAGGGGCGTGTATAGCAAGTGGGACTTCACCAAGTGTGCCGTTGCCGAATATGAAGGCGGCCAGGCCGTGGCCATGAAGTCACCCAGCCAGATTGTCACTTCCAAGCCCCTCAACATCATCCCCTACATTGCGACCTTCAAGGTGACCAATCCCACCACCAAGGCCGCCAATATCAGGTTCTACTACTCGGTGGATACCGCCAAGACCTGGACCGAAGTGCCCGAAGCTCTGGTATCGGTTCAGCCTGGCGAGTCGGCAACGGGCACGGCCAGCCTGCCCGTTGACAAGCCCGTGATGCTGCGATTTGCCCAGACCGCCGGCCACAACAAGCAGAACTGCTATCTCGATGACATCAAACTGCTTTACCAAAACACTTGGGGTCCCGACCTGATGCCCGGCGATGTCAATGCCGACAACGAAGTCAACATCGCCGATGTGAATGCCGTCATTGATCTCATCCTGAACGATGCAAGCGACCTTGAGACTGCCGATGTCAACGGTGACGGAGAGGTCAACATCGCCGATGTCAACGCCATCATTGACATGATTTTGGGCGCAATGTAATTGAGCCCTTAACATACCTTCAACCAATCTGCCATTCGCTCTAATAGGGGCGGATGGCACTTGTTTTTGAACCGATAAAAGTGGTTTTTACAAGCCACGTTACACCAACAAAATAAGCCGGATTCAAAAGTTATTAACAACCCCGTTTTTTTTGCCTTAAAAATTTGGCGGGTCCAGAAAAGGGCAGTATCTTTGCATCAAAGTTGGAAATATTTTAAATACTATTCATCCTAAACTTACACCGCGTTGTGAAACGGGGTGTATGTTTTTTTATCCCTATTGCTTTTGATGCCATACGTTTAGGTCTGAATATCAATAATTTGATAAATACACTGTATCTCACTTGCTCAACTTTTTGGAAAACTTTTGTCCATCGCTGGCAGACAAAAATTTCCAACTTGGCAAGTTTGTGAAGTGTATGGAATTTTCTTTTCAGGAAGTCTTTTTGGCGAAATAGGTTTTCATCAGCGCCTTGACGCGCGGCGCAAGCATGATGATGGTTGCCATTGTGCACAGGGCCATCAGGGCAAAGGCAAAGTCCATGATGCTCACCATCGTCTTCAAGGGAATGACGGCTGCCACGACAATCATGGCCAGGTAATAGTAATTATACCACTTGACATTGCGGGCGCCAAAGAGATAGTTGGTGCACTTTTGGCCATAATAACTGTAGGAGAACATCGTCGAGAAAGCAAAGAAGAATACAATCACCATCAACAGCAAGTGGCCGATGCCGGGCAGCAGCTGGCCCCAGGCACCAAGGGCGACATACAAGCCCTTGGGGTCGGTCAGACCCACATAGTTGCCGGCAATGATGATGGGGATTGAGGTTAAGGTGCACACCAGGCCCGAGTCGATGGCGGGGCCCAGCATGGCAATAAGGCCCTCGCGGATGGGGTCGGTGTTCTTGCTGGCGCCGTGCATCATCGAGGCGGTGCCCACGCCGGCCTCGTTGACAAAGGCGGCACGGCGGGCTCCCGTCAGCGCCACATAGGCAAAGGCTCCGAATCCTGCCCGCATGTCAAAAGCGCTCTCAAAAATCTGTCCGAAAACGCCCGGAATCTCCTTGAAATTCATGGCCATGATGACCAGCACCAAAATCAGGTAAAGCACCACCATAGCAGGAACAATGCGCGATGCAAACAGCGCGATGCGCTTGATGCCGCCCAGGATGACGCCTCCCACAATCAGCACCATCACGATGCCCATGACAAAGCGCAGCGTCACCGTGTTTTCAATGCCCATTGGCGTGGTGAACACGGTAGTGACCGACTCCACCAGCTGGTTGGCCTGCATGAAGCACAGCGTGCCCACCAGGCCGAATATCGAGAACGCCACCGCCAGCGGTTTCCACTTCTCGCCCAGACCCTTGGTGATGATGTACATGGGGCCGCCTTGCACCTCACCGGCCGTGTCGCGCCCCTTATACATGATTGATAATGAGCCTTCAAAGAACTTGGTGCTCATGCCCACTAGGGCGCTCACCCACATCCAGAACACCGTGCCCGGGCCGCCTATCGACAACGCGATTGCCACACCGGCGATGTTGCCCATGCCCACAGTGGCGGCTATAGCGCTCAGCAGCGCCTGCACCGAACTGATTTGTCCCGACTCTTTGCCCTTGTCGGACGCTTGCTTGTCGCGCAACGCGCGCACAGCCCAAGGCAGACGGCGGATGGAAACCGCGCCTGAATAGATGAACAGGAACAAGCCCCCGCCAATGAGGAGGAAAAACTCGGGATAACCGCAAACGGCATCGCTTGCTGCAATAATCCAATCGCTGAGTTGGGTGAGTATATTTGACATTTTATTATTTTATTGTTATTGACCCCCAAAGATAGTAAAAAGTTTCTTGCCACGTTGTTCTGGGCGGCAATTTTTGTCCAGTGTCATGCTGTAAAAGCCCGAAAAACGGACAATCAACGGGCTGTAATGCCATCATTGGTGAATGTTCCACGAGTAACGGCAATTTGACTCAATTTTCAATATTTTACCGATTTTAACGGACTTTTTCAAGGTTAATTGGGCAAAATTTTGTTCCTTTGTACCCGTGAAACAATTTGTTAAAATTCATCTATGGGAAAGGTAATAGCCATCGCCAACCAAAAGGGCGGCGTGGGCAAGACAACGACCGCCATCAACCTGTCGGCAGCGCTGGCAGTCGGCGGTCAGCGTGTGCTGCTTATCGACGCCGACCCCCAGGCCAACGCCACGTCGGGCCTGGGCATCGAGCCTAAAAATATGTCTTCAACAGTCTATGAGTGTCTCGTTGACGACTACCCCTTGCGCAGCGCTGCCGTGGCGACCTGTGTCGAGAACCTGCAACTGGTGGGCTCGCGCATCGACCTGGTGGGCGCCGAATTGGAACTGGTTGAAAAACAGGGCCGCGAGCGCGTTATGCGCCGTGCCATCGAGGATATCAATGCCGACTACGACTATATCATCATCGACTGCAGCCCCTCGTTGGGATTGATTACCGTGAACGCGCTCACCGCCGCCGACAGCGTCATCATCCCCGTTCAGGCCGAGTACTTTGCGCTCGAGGGCATCAGCAAACTGCTCAACACCATCCGCATCATCAAGAACAAGCTCAATGCCGGCCTGCGCATCGAGGGTTTCCTGCTCACGATGTACGATGCGCGCCTGAGGCTTGCTAACCAGATATACGAGGAACTGAAGAACCACTTTGGCGACATGGTGTTCAACACCGTCATTCCCCGCAACATCCGCATCAGCGAGTCGCCCAGCCACGGTCTGCCCGTGATTGTGTATGATTCCGAGTGTCGCGGCGCCACGAGCCACATCCAGCTCGCCCAGGAAATCGTTGCCCGCGACAAGAAGGCGTGACAAGATAATGAAGTCATAATATATTTACGATATTAATACACATAGTTATAATATGAAACGCAATGCACTGGGCAGGGGCCTTGATTCCCTCATCTCGATGGACGACATCCAGACCGAAGGCTCATCGGCCATTAACGAGATACCCATTGACCAGATTACGCCCAACCCCGACCAGCCCCGACAGGTGTTTGACGAGAATGCCCTCGAAGAACTGGCGACAAGCATCCGCGAGCTGGGCATCATCCAGCCGCTGACGCTGCGCAGCACGGGCGACAACTCTTATCAAATCATCTCGGGTGAGCGCCGCTATCGTGCCGCCACGTTGGCGGGATTGAAAACGGTGCCCGCCTACATCCGCACCGCCAACGACAGCGAAGTCACCGAGATGGCCCTCATCGAGAACATCCAGCGCGAGGATCTCAACGCCATTGAGATTGCCCTCACGTTCAGGAAACTTATCGACCAGTATAACTTGACGCAAGAGCGCCTGAGCGAGCGCATCGGCAAGAAACGCGCCACCATCGCCAACTTCCTGCGCCTGCTCAAACTGCCCGCCGAGGTGCAGCTGGGACTGCACGACCACACGCTGGACATGGGCCATGCCCGTGCCCTGCTCTCGCTTGATGACCCCAAACTGCAACTCAAGCTCTACAACGAGACCATAAAAAAGGGGCTTTCGGTCCGACAGGTTGAGCAGCGCGCCAAGCAGATGCAAGAGGCTGCCGACAACGAGGCCGGCAACAACATTGCAGGCAGGTCAGCAAGTTCCAAGGACCATCAAATCCTGCAGAAACACCTGTCCAAGTCTTTTGGTGTGCCCGTCAAGTTCACCTGCGACAATATGGGCAAGGGTAAAATCACCTTCCCCTTTGCCAATGAGGAGGAACTGGAGAAAATCATCCGCATCTTTGACAACCTCAAGAATTCCTGATACACGATAGTGGCAACATCGACGACATATCGCAACAGATGGCGGGTCCTGCTGGCAACCTTCATGCTGTGCCTGCTGTGGCATGGCGGTGAGGCCATGGCACAGACGGCTCCGGCCGACACCACGGCCGCAACGGCAACACCGCAGCGGCATGTGCGCCGCGCGGTTGTCGCCCGCGACAGTGTCACAGGCGATGATTACCATCCCGTGCGCGTGGTCACCTCGGCCGGCGATACTGTGATGTTTGCCAACATTGACTCCATTAGCGGCATCGAAGGCGTTGAAGTGCTCATGGACAGCACCGCCTCGCCCGCCCTGGGCAAGGTGCGCGTGTTCAACCCCGACCCGCAGCGGGCCCTGTGGCTGTCGGCGTTGTGCCCCGGCTTGGGACAAATCTACAACCGACGCTACTGGAAACTGCCCATCGTCGTGGGCGCCTTTGTGGGACTCTCTTACGGCACCTCGTGGAACAACCGCATGTACAAGGACTACTCCAAGGCCTACCGCGATGTCATGGACGATGACCCCGGCACGCGCAGTTACATGGACTTTTTCCCGCCCACGGTCAAGGAGAGCGACCTTGATGCCGCATGGCTGGAAAAGACGATGAAGGGCAAGCGCGACTACTACCGCCGCTACCGCGACATCTGCGTCATTGCCATGGTGGGCGTCTATTTCATTAACATCGTGGATGCCTATGTGGACGCATCGCTGGCCCACTTTGACATTTCGCCCGACCTGACGCTCGACCTGACGCCTGCCGCCATCGACAACAGCATCGCGGGGTCGAGACTGCCGGCTGTGGGCATGGCTTGCGCCATCAGTTTTTGACACATTTTAGATTATCAACCAATACAATATCAACATGACAACACAACGACTCATCACATTGCTTCTTACGGCGGCGCTCACGGCGTTGGCACTCACGGCGGCACCGCGCGAGAAGAGCAACATACTGTCGCTCAAGAATTCGATAACCGACGATAACATCATCTTTCCCTCAAGTCTGGACACCGATGTCAACCAGTTGATGACCAACTGGTATCTCCAGAACTATACCGTGCTGGATGCCGATGTTGAGAACAAGTCGGCCGGCGAGGTGAGCGAGGAGACCTACATCAAGCGACTTGCCGCTATTCCCTCGGTTATCGAGATGCCCTACAACCAGGTGGTGCGCAAGCACATCGAGCGTTACGTGTACCGCAGCCGCACCCTGGTCGAGCAAATGCTGGGCATGAGCCTGTATTACATGCCCATCTTTGAGCAGGCATTGGAAAAAGAGGGCCTGCCGCTCGAGCTCAAGTACCTGCCCATTGTGGAGAGCGCCATGGACCCCAATGCCGTGTCGCCTGTGGGCGCTGCCGGACTGTGGCAGTTCATGATAGGCACTGCCAAGGGCCTGGGCATGGAAGTCAATTCGCTCGTCGACGAGCGACGCGACCCGTACCGCTCCAGTGAGATGGCGGCCAAATACCTTAAAGACCTCTACCGTATTTATAACGACTGGTCGCTTGCCATCGCCGCCTACAACTGTGGTCCCGGCAATGTCAACAAGGCCCTGCATCGCGCTGGAGACAAGGGCGACTTTTGGGACATCTATGAGTATCTGCCCAAAGAGACCCGCGGCTATGTGCCCGCCTTCATTGCCGCCAACTATGCAATGACCTACTACAAGCAGCACAACATCAGCCCGGCGCTGGCCGCCAAGCCGCTCATCACCGACACCGTCAGCGTGGCGCGCCGCATTCATTTCAGGCAGATTTCCGAAGTGCTGAATATTCCCGTTGAGGAAATCCGCACCCTCAATCCCCAGTACCGCAAAGATGTCATTCCGGGCGATGTCCACCCCTACATGCTCATTCTGCCCTCGCAGCAAGTTTACAGTTACATCATGAGCGAGGACAGCATCGACAACTACTGCGATGACATGTTTGCCCATCGGCCTGTGGTAGAACCGGGCGGCGAGAGCCCTACTGTCGAGCAGTACCTTAGCGGCACCGATGCCGACGGCAAGGTCCGCACCACGACGCACAAGGTGCAGCGCGGCGAGACGGCCTCGTCGATTGCGGCGCAGTATGGGATGACAGTCGATGAACTGATGTCGCTCAACAACATGAGCAGCAGCACTGTGCGCCGCGGCACCAAGCTCACTGTGCGCGCCCCGCGGCATGATGGTGGCGGCACCGACAGCGGCATTATCGAGACACTGTCCGACCAAGGAACGGCCACTGCCCAAACGGCGCAGTCTGCCGGAGATATGGCCATGCAGAATGTCGAGCAGGCACAAATCGATGAGGTAAAGCACATCGAACAGGAGGCCGCCGCCAAGGCGCCCTACAAGGGCTCTTACACGGCCAACGACTCCAAGAGCACCTCAAAGCAAACCGCCTCGGCCAAGAAGGACGAGCAGGCCGCGCGCCAAAGCGCCGCCAAGTCCAATACCTCTAATGCTCATTCCCGCAATGCCCAGTATGCCGCGGGCAGTGGCAAGGACAAGAATGGCGACAAGAACAATGCGCGCAAGGAGAGCACCAGCAATCGCTCACGCAGCAAGGACGGCAAGACGGCAAATGCCGGAAAAGCCAAAGGTAATAAGTCCAAGGCCGAATCTAAACCCACCGAGGTTACCATCCAAAAGGGTGAATCCCTCGAGCAGATTGCCCGCCACAATGGAGTGACTGTCGATGAGCTTAAACAGGCCAACGGCATCAGTGACCCCAACAAAATCACCGCCGGAGAGAAAATCAAGATTCCTGCAAAGCAAAAGAGCAAATCCTCTGGCAAAAGCAACGCCGGATCGGGCAGTTCTAAGAGCGGCAATTCGGGCAAGAAGAAATGACTTTCCGTTGACAGCAAACAAGCGGCGCAGACCACAATTTCATGGCCTGCGCCGCTGTTTTTTGCCGCTATCGGGATATTATCCCACTTGCGCGCCGGGCTTGACGGGGCCTGTGGGGCCGATGACCACGAGGCGGCCGCCGGCGTCTTCGGCACTCAGTATCATGCCCTGGCTCTCAATGCCCTTGAACGAGCGGGGAGGGAAGTTGGCGATGAAGCACACTTGCTTGCCCACCAGTTCCTCGGGCTCATACCACTTGGCGATGCCGCTCACGATAGTGCGTCCTCCCATGCCGTCGTCGATGCTGAACTTGAGCAGTTTGTCGGCCTTCTTCACCTTCTCGCAGTTGAGCACGGTGCCTACGCGGATGTCGAGTTTGGCAAAGTCGTCGATGGTGCATGCGGGACCAACGGCCTTGGGCTTAAAGTTGTTGATGATGTTCTCCTGCTTGATTCGTTCCAGACGGGCAATCTGTCCGTCAATCACGCTGTCGTCAATCTTCTCGAACAACAGCACGGGCTGCTTCAACTCGCGTCCTGCGGGCAGGATGTCAATGTCGCCCAAGCGGTTCCACTCCACCTTGTCCATGCCCAGCATGTCGCGCAGCTTGGCTGCGCTGAAGGGCAGGAACGGCTCGAAGGCGATGGCCAGGTTGGCCGAAATCTGCAGCGCCAGGTTCATGATGGTCTGCACGCGCGCCATGTCGATTTTGGCGAGTTTCCAGGGCTCGGTGTCGGCCAGGTACTTGTTGCCGATGCGGGCCAGGTTCATGGCCTCCTTCAATGCCTCGCGGAAGTGGAAGTGCTCGATGTTGTCGCCCAGCTTGGCCTTGGTGCCCTTGAACTCGTCGATGGCCTGGCGGTCGATGTCCTGCAACTCTCCCGCCTCGGGAACGCTGCCGCCAAAGTACTTGTGCGTCAGCACCAGGGCGCGGTTGACAAAGTTGCCCAGAATAGCCACCAGTTCATTGTTGTTGCGGGCCTGGAAATCTTTCCAGGTGAAGTCGTTGTCCTTGGTCTCGGGGGCATTGGCGGTGAGGACATAGCGCAGCACGTCCTGCTTGCCGGGGAATTCCTCGAGGTATTCGTTGAGCCACACGGCCCAGTTGCGGCTGGTCGAGATTTTGTCGCCCTCGAGGTTCAGGAACTCGTTGGCGGGCACATTCTCGGGCAGCTGGTAGTCGCCGTCGGCCATCATCATGGCGGGGAAAATCAGGCAGTGGAACACGATGTTGTCCTTGCCGATGAAGTGGATGATGCGGGTGTCCTTCTTTTTCCAGTAGTCTTCCCAGGTGTCGGGCAGCAGCTCCTTAGTGTTGCTGATGTAGCCGATGGGGGCGTCAAACCACACATACAGCACCTTGCCCTCGGCGCCCTCGATGGGCACGGGGATGCCCCAGTTGAGGTCGCGCGTGACGGCGCGCGGCTGCAGGTGGTCGTCAAGCCACGACTTGCACTGGCCATACACGTTGGGCTTCCACTCCTTGTGCTCCTCGAGTATCCACTGGCGCAGCGCGGGTTCCCACTTGTCAAGGGGCATGTACCAGTGCTTGGTCTCCTTGAGCACGGGGGTGTTGCCGGTGATGGCGCTCTTGGGGTTGATGAGGTCGGTGGCGTTGAGGCTCGAGCCGCAGGCTTCGCACTGGTCGCCATAGGCATGCTCGTTGCCACACTTGGGGCAGGTGCCCGTCACATAGCGGTCGGCCAGCCACTGGTCGGCTTGTTCGTCATAGAGCTGGGTGCTGGTCTTTTCGATGAATTCGCCCTTGTCATACAGTTTCTTGAAGAATGCGCTTGCCGTCTCGCGGTGCATGGCGCTGGTCGTGCGGCTGTACACATCAAACGAGATGCCCAGGCCGGCCATCGATTCCTTGATAATGCCGTGATAGCGGTCCACGATGTCCTGCGGGGTCACGCCCTCCTTTTGGGCCTTGATGGTGATGGGCACGCCGTGCTCGTCACTGCCGCCCACAAACACCACGTCCTCGCCCTGCAGGCGCAGGTAGCGCACGTAGATGTCGGCGGGCACATACACGCCTGCCAAGTGACCGATGTGCACCGGACCGTTGGCATAGGGCAACGCTGTGGTTACCAACGTCCGCGCAAATTTCTTCTCTTCTGCCATAATAGTCGTATTCTTATAATTGGTTTTTGCGTTGATTTGAATTTGCAAAGTTACAAAAAAGTTTCCACTTTGGGCTTACATATAAAAAAAACAAAGGCGCCGACTGGATTTCCAGCGGCGCTTTTGTTCTAAACACCCTCAATGGGTAAGTCGTGAATTTACTTCACGAGCACCTTCTTGCCGTTGTGGATGTAGATGCCGGGAGCCGCGGGTGCCTCGCAGGGCATACCCATCAGGTTGTAGTACAGGCCGTCGGCCTTGCCCTGAGCGGCAACTTCCTCAATGTTGGAGCCTCCTTGGTGAGCGGGCATGTAGATGACCTCGCCCAGGTAGTCAAAGTCGGCCTTGTGCACGATCACGGTCTCGATCTGTTCAGCGGTCTGCTCGGCTACATACCAGGTGTTGCCCTGGGCATATACAGTGCCGGTGCCGTTGTTGTATAGGTCATAGAACACGCCGCCGTTGCCGTTGTTTACAAACACATTGTTGCCGGGGTTATAGTCCTCGGCCTCGGGGTCCTCGACCTTGCCCAGGTTAACGTTGGGAGCGCCGATGACGGTGATGCCCCACAGGCCGCCTTCGAGGTGGTTGCCCTCCATATATACGTTGCCCTTGTTCATGGGGTCGTACAGGCTCACGCAGCTGCCGCCGTTGTTGGGGTCGGTCTCGTAGCAGTTGTCAACAAAGCGGTTGCCCTTCATGACGATGTTCATGGGACCGGTCATGCCAAAGCCGTAGCGGTTCTCGGTCACATAGTTGTCCTCGACATAGAGGGTGCCGGTGAAGTCCAGACCCATCATATTGCTCACGCCGATGCCGCCCACCATGGTGTACTGGCCGCCAATGATGGTGTTGCCCGTGATGTACATGTCGTAGGGACCGTAGCACGTGAGGTTGAGCTGGGGCTTGTTGCGGTTGTCGGTGGTGTTGTGCCAGAAGTAGTTGTTGCGGATGATGATGCCCACGGGGTTGAGGGCGCCGCAGCCAATGGCGTTGTACTGGTTCTCGATGAAACGGCAGTTCTCAATCACATTGCCCTCGTTGGATGCGGCAAAGGCGATGGCGCCGCTGCTTGACGACTTGCCGTTGTGCAGCGTGAAGGTGCAGTTGTCGGCAATCAGGCAGTCATCGGTGCAGCCATAGTTGATGCCCACATACTCAAAGCGCACGTTCCTGAGCGTGCAGCCGCTGGCGCCAAAGAAGCGGAAGCCCTTGGGCTGATCCTCAAAGTCACGAGTGATGAGCGCGGTGTCGGCGGGGGTGAAGTCGGCATAGCCGTCGATGCTGATGATGGTGTTTTCGGTCATCTTAATTACGTCGTTGTTCATCAGGCGCAGGGTGTCGCCAGCAGCGATGGTGAAGTCTTGCAGCACCACATAGGAGCCGTCGGGGTCTTGCAGCACCACTTCGGGGTTCAACTGGTTCAGGCTGGCAAAGGTGTAAACAGTGCCGTCGCCGTCGGTAACGAACTCTTGGGCCGTTGCGCCAAACGCAATTGCCGCAATCAGCAGGAGTGAGTAGATTTTCTTCATATTGTAAAATTATTAATGTGAATAAAAATTGAACAGGTTGCAAAATTACTAATATTCAGTTATTATACCAACCAAAGGGTATTGAATTAAGCATAAAATCACATAATTTTAACATCTTGGCTTTCTTAAAAAATGTAATAATGTGCCGATTTGGAGTTAAAACGGACATTTTTAATATTTTTTAGGATAGTCTTTTTAATGACTGGCGTAATTTCGCACGACTAAATGATTCAAATCAATCAACACAACGACTATCATGACGAGTATGAAAAGAAAATTATCACTGATGGCGGTGGCCGGTATGATGAGTGCCAGCGCATGGGCGGGTGGCCTGCTCCACAACACTAACCAGCACATCGCGTTTGTGCGCATGCTCGCACGCGGCGCGAGCCACGAGATAGATGCCGTGTTCACCAACCCCGCCGGACTGGCATACATGGACCATGAGGGATGGACGCTGTCGCTCAACCTGCAGAGCGTGTCGCAGCGCCGCGATGTGCTTACCACTTTCCCGATGTTTACCCAGGCTGACCACACCCGCCTTTACGAGGGCACGGTGTTTGTGCCAGTGGTTCCGTCGTTTTACGGCGCCTTTAAGCGCAACAAATGGACCTTTTCGGGATTCTTTGGTTTTGTCGGTGGCGGCGGCAAGTGCAATTTTGACAGCGGCCTGCCCTTGTTTGACGCGTCGGTGATGGCGGGTGTCGCTGGCCAAAGCCGTCAACTGCTGCAGGGCGCAAAGGAGAAATTTGCCCCGCTCATTGAGCAAAATCCTGGCATCCTCGCGCAATATCCTCTCACCGCCGCCCTGTTGCAACAGGGTTACATCGACCCGTCATATTACGGCACCAGCATGGCGATGAAGGGGCGCCAATACATCTACGGCCTTCAGTTTGGTGCCACTTACAGGATCATCGACTGGCTGAGCGTGTATGGAGGCGTCAGGATAAACTATTTCTCGGGCAACTACAAGGGCCACATCAACACCACCGGCAACGAAAAACTCGCTGCCGCTGTGACCGAAATGATGCCCCTCGTCAAAACGCTGGCGCCCGAGTATGAATCGGCAATCCTGGCCATGGCAGGCGAGGGTGGACTGGCCAATGTGAAACTTGACTGCACCCAGACGGGTTGGGGCATTACCCCCATCGTGGGCGTGGATGTGGTGTGGAACGGGCTGACGCTGGCCGCCAAATATGAGTTCAGGACCAGCCTCGACATCGAGAATGACAACAAGACCTTTGAGAGCGATGTTCCCGACGCGTTCAAGGACAAGATGAACGACTACCGCCACGGCGTGAACACGCCCAACGACTTGCCGTCGGTGCTGTACACGGCCATCGGCTACGAAATCATTCCCGACAAACTGCGCGCCACCGTTGAGTATCACTACTATGACGACAAACATGCGGGCATGGCCCACGACAAGCAACGGACCCTGCGCCACGGCACTCACGAGGTGCTGGCTGGTGCGGAGTGGGACATCAACAAGACCTTTACCGTGAGTTGTGGTATCCAAAACACCGACTACGGCTTGAGTGACGGCTACCAGAGCCACACCTCGTTCTCGTGCGACAGTTACTCCATCGGCTTGGGTGGCGCCATCAACCTGAGCAAGAAGGTGAAACTGAACGCAGGCTACTTCTGGACCAATTACAAGGACTACCGCCGCGAGGAGGCCGACTACTTTGGCACCGCGCTTCCCGGCAAGGACACTTACAGCCGCGACAACAAGGTGCTGGGCGTGGGCATCGACATCAAACTCTAGGGAAATTTAGACATTTTGAAAGACACGCCAGAGCCTTGATTCGCCCTAAATGGCGGATCGAGGCTTGTTTTTTGATGAAATATCCGTCAAAACGGAGCAGGTTTCACATTTTATATTTATATTTGTCGGTTAAAACATTATTAACACAAAACAAAAATAAAACACGAGATGAAGAAATTGATTGCATCGGCATTAACGGTGGTGACGCTCCTGGGCACCACGAGCTGTGGCACGGGTCTGCTCAATGGCATGGGCGGCATGGGCGGTGAAACAGGCAACGGCATCGGCAATGTGCTGGGAGGCATCCTAGGCGCCATCGGCTCGCAGAACACGGTTGACGGCCTGTTGGGCCTGGTTATCGGCAGTGTAAAAATCAATGAGAACGAACTCTATGGCACCTGGTACTACACCGAGCCTGCCTGCGCATTCACCAGCGAGAACCTGCTGGCCAAGGCCGGCGGCGCGGTTGCGGCCGAGACTTGTAACGACAAGTTGCTGCCCGTCTATAATAGCGTGGGCATCAGTTCCAGCAACACGATGTTCCAGTTCACCCAGGACCACCAGTTTGCGGGCAAAATCAAGGGTATTCCCTTGAGCGGCTCTTATACTTACGACCCCTCGACCAGCACCATCAGGCTGCAGACGCTGTTGTTCTCGACCAACGCTTACATCACCCGCACTACCAAGGGCATCGGCCTCACCTTCGAGAGCAAGAACCTGCTCAAGGTGCTGCAGGCAGTGGCCGCCTTCAGCGGCAACAGCACCTTGCAGACCGTGGGCGACCTGAGCAAGCAGTTTGACGGCGTGCGCCTGGGCTTCGGCATGAGGCAGTAAACGGCATCAAGCGGCATGGACGGCATCATTGCAACATACAAGCCCATCACGCTCAACGAGATGAGCGGCATCAAACTGATGAACCGCACGGACACCAAGTTTGTCACGACGGTTGACCGGCTGAAGGCGTTGTTGATGCTCGCCCAAGAGAATTACTGCATCCAGGACAACGACGGCGTGCGCAACGCGCTGTACTACACGGCCTACTTTGACACCCTGGACAGCAACATGTACATCACGCACCACAACGGGCATGCCAGCCGCCAGAAACTGCGCATCCGCTCCTATGTGGACTCGCGACTTAACTTTCTTGAGGTCAAGACAAAAAACAACCATGGGCGCACCAAGAAAAAGCGCATGGACATGGCCGGTTTTGACCCGATGAATCCCGACCATGGCATCCGTTTCATGGAACAGGATGAACAGTTCAAGGCCTATGGCGAGTTTCTGCACAAGCACTTGCGCTACGACCCGGCCGTCTTGACCGAGCACCTGGAAAACAACTTTCGCCGCATCACGCTGGTGAACAACGCCAAGACCGAGCGCGTGACCATCGACACCCAGCTCAAGTTCCACAATTTGGGCACCGGCAGGCGCTGCGACCTCACGGGAATGGCCATCATTGAGGTGAAACGCGACGGGTTGCAGGTGTCGCCAATCATGTCAATGCTGCGCGAACTGCGCATCAAGCCCTGCGGTTTCTCGAAATACTGCATCGGCTCGGCGCTCACCGACCCGTCGCTCAAGCGCAACAACTTCAAGGAGCGCCTGCACATGGTCGAGCGCATGTTGGCCGGCATCAATTCACAATGGTAACTCAAAAAACTCAATAGCTATGTTTTTTCCGCAAGATTTAAGCAAATTGGACGACAGCACCGTGGACGCTGTACAGGCGACCGTGGGCAAAGGCTTCGAACTGCGTTGGTATGACGGTGCGGGCTTGGCCGATCTCGCCGTCCGCTTCCTGTTCCTGCTGGCGGCTGTGTGGATTATTGTCCACTTGTTGTACTACCGCAAGACCAAGCGGCGTGACTACTTTTTTACGCTCATCTTGTTGAGCGTGAGTGTTTTCTTCCTCATCTATCTGCTGGGCAGCGTGAAGGTGAAAATCGGCTTTGCACTGGGATTGTTCGCCATCTTTGGCATCCTGCGATACCGCACCGAAACGATTCCCGTGCGCGAGATGACCTATATGTTCAGCGTCATTTGCCTGTCGGTCATCAATGCGCTGGCCGACACGCTTAGCGTTGCTGAACTGCTCGTGCCCAACATTTCGGTCATCCTGCTCATCTGGGGATTTGAGAAATTTGTGCTGCGGGCTGACATCAGTAGCAAACTCATCCTGTATGACCGCATCGAGCTGATTACTCCCGAGCGGCGCGAAGAACTGATTGCCGACCTGCAGCAGCGCACAGGGCTGCGGATTCTCAAGGTTACTGTGGGCTCGGTGGACTTCCTCAAGGACAGTGCCGTACTCAAGATAGAGTACCAGAACGACGGCGGCGGTGCAAGCCACGTCAACAACGAACTAAAAGTGCCCCGATACGAATGGGAAAATGTAGAACAAAGCAACTGACAGCACTGCTGTTGCTTGTGCTTGCCGTTATCAACCCGACGTCGTCGCTTGCCGACGATGCGGGTTTAATTGTCAGTGCCGAAGCATCGCACAAGTTGGCTTGCGGCATGGGGCTGGACTTGGAGGGGGAATTTCGCTCCCGCAACGACTTCCGCACAGCCGACAGGCTTAGCATCGGCGCTGGTCTCAATTACAAGGTGCTGCCGTGGCTCAAGGCCAGCGGAGGGTACAATTTGCTCATCGACAACAATATTGAGGAAATTACTTATAACGAGGATTTTTCCTACAACAACTGGCGTCCCGGTTACTGGGGGCTGCGCCACCGCTTCAATGTGTCGCTCACTGCGAGCCGCAAGGTGCAACGAGTCGAAATCAGCCTGCGTGAGCGCTGGCAATACACCTACCGCCCCTCCAAGACGATTGACAACTTTGACTTTGACGAGGGCGTGTGGGAGGACCACGAGGTGCGCGGCAAGGGCAAGAATGCGTTGCGCTCGCGCCTGCAACTCGAGTGGGATGTGCCTAACTGCAAATTTGACCCCTTTGCCAGTGTGGAATTTTTCACCACGAGCCGCTTGGACAAGACGCGCCTCACCATAGGTGTGGACCGCACGGTCAAGAAAAAGCACAAGTTTGAACTCTATTACCGCTGCCAGGTCATCAACGGCATTGACGAAGAGGACAATGAGCCCAATATGCACATGATTGGCCTTGGTTATACCTTCAAATTCTAATTCTGTAACGGCATGACCACGAGAAAGATATTGTTTGAACTGATGGCGCTGGCGATGTGCGTCGGCATGGCATCGTGCGTGAGTGACGACACCGATTTTGCCGACATCATTGCCGGCTACCAGGAGGAACCCGTGAGCATTGAACTGGACTACAGCGCTCTTGAGGAACCTGCCGATGCGGTGGTTACCGATGTGAACGACTCGGCCTATAACGATTATGTGGAGAACACCGAGTGGGACAAAATCGTCAACATCACCTTTAACGGCAACGAGGCAAGGGTTGATGGCAGTGTAAAGGGCTTGATTGTCAATGCCGCCGGCGCGCACCTCATTATTATGAATATGGCGGGTCCGGTCTTGTTTGTCGTGAGCGGCGTCACCGCCAACGGCTCGCTCAAGTTCTATGGCGACAAGCGTTTCCAGGTGCTGATGAACGGGGCAGACATTACCAATCCCCATGGAGCCGCCATCAATAACCAGGGCGGCAAGTCGATGTATGTCGCGCTGGCCGAGGGCACTGTCAACCGCCTGTGCGATGGCGAGACCTACGCTATGGTGGACCTTGAGGACCAGAAGGCGGCGCTTTTCAGCGAGGGGCAGATCATCTTTAGCGGCAAGGGCACGCTCAATGTGCAGGCCGTGGGCCGCGGCGGCATCCGCAGCGATGACTACATCCGCATCCGCCCGGGCGTGAAAATCAACGTGAGCAGCACTGCGCTCGACGGCTTGCGCGCCAACGACGGCATTATCATCGACGGCGGCGTCATCAATATCGAAACAACGGGCGTGGGCGCCAAGGGTGTGCGCAGCGAGGGCCCGATGTGTGTCAACGGCGGCCGTCTGACTGCCATCAGCAGGGGTGACGCGCGTGTTACGACCGATGAACTGGGTACCGACACGGCAAGTTGCGCGGCGCTCCATTGCGACACGCTGCTTCATGTTACTGCCGGCACCCTGCGCCTCAAGGCCACAGGTGACGGCGGCAAGGGGCTCAATGCCCAGGGCCATGTCGTCATCGACGGCGGAAACTTGACAGCGGTGGCCGAGGGCACTAAACTTGTCAAGAAGCCCAAAGGCGTGAAGATTGACGGCAACTTTGTCGTCAATGGCGGCTGCTTCTACACCTACAGCCGCCGCAGCGACCCGTTAGACGTGGCGGGCCGCGCGGTAATCCGGGCGGGATATAAATCCTATGACGTTAAACCAAAGTCAGTTACGATAGTCTATTAAGGCATGAAAGAAATATGAAGCACAGATTCCTATTTACAGCAATACTCGCCATGCTGTTCGCCTTGGCCGCCAATGCCAGGACAGGCGACGTGAATGGCGACAACGAGGTGAACATTGGCGATGTGAACGTTGTCATTGACATCATCCTGAACGGAAACAGCAACCCTGCTGCCGATGTGAACCATGACGACGAGGTGAATATCGGCGACGTGAACGCCGTCATTGACATCATCCTGGGCGGCGGACAGCATGAGGATATCGTGCCCAAGGACATCGCGCTTGACTTCACGCCGCTCACCGAGCCGGCCGAGAGAATTCAGGAAGATGAGGACGCCGCCGACTATGGCGACTATGTCGAGAACACCTCGTGGACCACAACCGTCCGCATCAACTTTGACGGCGAGACCGCGACGGTGTCAGGCAATCCGAGTTCGGTGCTGGTGACCATCGACGGTGCCCATGTGACCGTCACCAGCGCTGCCAAGAAGGTGAAATACATCCTTGGCGGCACCACCGCCAACGGCTCTGTCAAGTTCTATGGCGACAAGAAATTCCAGGTGCAGCTCGACGGTGTCAGCATCACCAATCCCCGCGGCGCCGCCATCAACAACCAGTGCGGCAAGTCGTTCTATCTGGTGTCCAATGCGGGCACGGTCAACACCCTGCGCGACGGCAGCGAATATATCATGACCCACGACGAGGACCAAAAGGGCACCATCTTCAGCGAGGGACAGATTCTCATCAGCGGCAAGGGCACGCTCAATGTCTATAGCGTCGGCAAGCACTGCATCGCCAGCGATGACTACATTATGGTGCGTCCGGGCAGCAACCTGTACCTCAACAGCACTGGCGGACACGGCATCAAGGCCAAGGATTGGGTGTACATCAAGGGCGGTGTCATCAATATGGAGATTAACGCCGACGGCGCCAAGGGCATCAACTGCGACAGTCTCGTAAACATTGCCGGCGGCCGCACGACCATCATCAACAATGGCACCAGCAAGATTAGCCGCAATGAAACGACCGGCCTGAACGACACCACAGGCACGGCGGGCGTCAAGGCCGATTGTGACATGACGATGACGGGCGGCGCGCTCAACATCAAGTGCACCGGCAACGACGCCAAGGGCGTGAACGTGGCCAGACAACTGACCTTCACGGGCGGCGAACTCAATGCCGTAGTGACTGGCAGCAAGGCTTATGTTGCGCCCAAGGGAGTGAAGTGCGACACTAATGTTGGCATTAGCGGAGGATTGTTCTACAGCTGCTCGCCTCACGGCAAGGCCCTCGATGCGGACGGCACGCTCACGATCGCCCCAGGATTTACCGTCTGCAACAACACAGATCAGCGACTCATTGAGGTTTATTATTAACAACTAATGGTAATGGAGAAATGAAAGCAGTTTTCAAGATAATGATTTGTGCCGTACTTGTCTCACTGGCCGTGGCAGGTGTGGTGGCTCAATGCGTGAGCGACAACGAGCAGGACGTCAACAAGCCGTCCCGGCACGAATACCGCATCGGGGATTCCTTTGAGTTGCACGGTGTGCGGCACGGCTCGGTGGGGATGGACTGCGCGCTGGAGTATGACACTGCCGCATTTGCCGTCAAGACATCCTGCTCCTATGACCATCCGTTGAGGAGGAACATGTGCGGCGGCGACAGGCAGACCGTGACCTACACGGTAATTTGCAAGAAGTGCGGCGCCTTCGTGATTCGTGAGATTGAGAACTTCCGCGGAGAGAAATCCGTCAAGGCCGAACATGCCATAACGGTGAAATAGTTGTTTAATTTCCACTCCTCACACCTCAACGGACAAGGGCCCTCGCTTCGCTCTGGAAATAAAGCATAATTGAAAAAAATAAACAAAATGATTTTTTGATGATTCAACCATTTTGTTCAATTTTGAATATTATTTTTGAAAAATTTTTTATCTCGAAATGGCGTACATAGGCTATCCACAAATCTCTGCTCCATTATTTCCATTTGAGCGCAAAAGTCAAAATATGATGTTGCTCTTTGGGGAATTTCTATTCCGAAGATAGACATGGTCGAAGAACTATTTTTTAGATGGGAGGTTGGGACCTTTTGTTGTCTGCCATCCAATGGTGACACGAATCCGCCTCGGATTGCATTAAGGTTTTCCATGTAGGTAATGACTTGATGGACATCATCTCTGCCAACCATGGAAACTTTTTCATAACTCCCAAGTCTCTTATATTTAGCATCAAGTACAAATCCTTCTTTGTAGAAATCTGGGTATCTAATACCGCTCCTGTGCTTCTTGCCTTCGGAATCAATATCTTCAAAGAGGTAAATGCGTCCTAATCCGAGTTTGTTCTGAGGATGAACAAAACCTTGAATGGCAAGTATCGTGTTCACATATTCCTCCCATAGCCATGCGCCATCAAACAGAATGCCGCATATTTCATCATCTGTCTCACCATACTTTATCTCTTCCATTCTCAGAATCTGAAGGCATAGAATCTGCAAAGGCTTATACTTTGTGTAATATGGATGAGACTTGAATCTCAAGTTCATGCTGATGATGTTTGAACGCTCTCCCTTGTTATAGGAAGTTGTATGCTCTACGATTTCCTTTACATTCTCTATGGTTTCTCGATCAATGTTCAATACGGCATTGCCATATTTCTTGGTCATCATGAACTCAATGGTATGGCGTATGAGTTGCGTCATGTTGTTGTCGTGACTATATTCTCTTGTCGAGTATGCAATGTTCCCGACAAATGGCACGTTGTGAGTGATATGCCTACTAAGATTGATTGTTCCTCGAAAGTCTGAATCATTGTGCTTGTAAGTTTTATACTCCTTATACAATCCTTGTCGCAAAGCATTTTTCAAGAAGTAAGGGAACATAAACATGATAAAGTCAAAGACATCTTCCTGCTCATTGTTATGGTTTAGGTCGAAAAGGTTGAATGATAAAACTTTCTGCAGCATATAGTGCAACAGATAGTCGTCGCGTCCTTTGTCAAAGCGTGATTGAATCTTTAACCGAAGATTACCCACACCAATAAAGCCCATGACATTGCCCGTATTGATACGAACCATGTCAGAATTACTGGTATTTTGGATGCTTAGGATAGTTGAACTATCAATCCTATCGTCACATTGCTCTATACTATGAGGGAAAATGAGAAGGTTCTCATTGTCCTTACATAGTTCAGAGATCGTTTTGTCTGCGACAGGAAATAGTTCTGTAATATCTTTTCGGTTATAGACATTGCCGTTGCCACCTAAGTTGTTATCTGTCAGTTTAATTCTCTTCATCCAGCAAGTCAGATGTATCAGCTGTTACTTCTTCCATTTTGTAATATGCAGCCTTGAATCGCTCAAGTGTCTCAGAAGCTTTACGGAATCCACGTAAGTACTCTTTGAGTAATGGCTCAATATTCATTGTCCAAAGCTTATCAAAGTTACCTCTGTTCTCTTTCAGTTTCAAGAAGTATGAAGGACCAATCATGTAGGCAGCACCAAGTCCATCTGTATCTGCTATTACTTGGTTGAGACGGTTCATGGCACCCTTGGCTTCTGCTGCGCAACTAAGTGAATCAAGCATATCCTGTGTATCTGCAGGAGTCACTTCTTGCCAAGTAAATCTACGTCTCATAGCGAAGTCAATACTTTCAACAGAACGGTCAATGTCGTTCATGGTTGCAAGTATGTAAATATTCTCAGGGACATAGAATCCTTTAGCGAACACATCACTTTCAGACACGAGGTTCTGATATTGCGTCTGAACCAACACGTTAGTCTTTCCTCTATAGCCGGGATCAATGGCATAGAATAGTTCGCCAAAGATTTTTGATGCTTCACCACGGTTGATTTCATCGATAATCAGGATGAAAGGTTTCTTCTCAACCTTGTCGGCTGTAGCGACAGTAACCTTCGTCTTCATCGCACGTATCTCTTTGACAATGACGAAAGCATACGAATCAGGCTGAGTACCGAACTTCCTGCCATAATAGTTTCTTATGTCACGCACAATCTTCAATTCTACTTCATGTGTGAGCATGTCCAGAATTTCATCGGCATTTACTGCCACATCTGTAGTCTTCTCGTTCTGCTCGTTATGAACCACGATGGTATGACCTTTCATGTCAGCAATACTGAACTCGCTTCCATTGACAGTCTTGAACTTCTTTTCGTTCTCCATGGCATCCTCTACAAACTGCTCCAGCTTGTCCTGCCATGACAGTTCTTTTGTCAGATTCTCAACAGACTTTTCTGAATCGGCTATATTCTTTATCGCACTCTTGCAGAACTCTTTGAATACACCATCCTTACGCTCAAATCCCATCTGACCGTTACCAATGTCCACAGGTCTCAAACCTTCCACAAAGTCTGTATAATCGTATGAAGGATGGAACTGAACGAATTTCATTTCTGCACCCATTTCCTCGGCAATTGCTTGTGCCAAGTGCGTCTTTCCTGTGCCTGGAGCTCCTGTAAGCACGAGATTATGTGACTCTTTGAGGAGCTCGATGTATTTGGAATATCTTTTATTCATGATTGGTTCCTTGGGTTGAATAAGTGAGTTGACATAGTCAATGACGGGTTGAATCTTTGTCTCAGCTTGATGAATGGTCTTTCCGTATGCTCCATAGACAGATCCGTCAAAGTCCACTTCCTCATAACTAATATATTTGACTTTACATCTGTAAACTTTGTATAGGTCGTCATCTTCAATCGTGACGTCTCCTTCCACCACGCCGATGCCTTTTATTCGCATAAATGGCTGATCATGTTTCTGACCTTTAGTCGATGTGGATTTCAGAATTAGTATGTCACCAGGCTTAATGCACTTTGCAAGTCTTAACAGGGTCAAGTCGCTATTACTATTAGGATTATATTTGCTTTCCCAAATATGCTCTTCGAAGAAACGATCAAATTGTGAATCATTACTGCCGTACGCATAGCCTACAAGCCAATAGTTCTTTGTGACATTTTTCAGTTCCGTTTTCATAGTCTCCTTCATACACCAGATGAGGGTCTGCATGGCGAGATTTTGAGGTTTAATATCAAATTTACTAATTTCATTGGACATTGCATCTTGTACAGAATCTCCAAACTTGTCAACCATGTTATTGATGATTTCGATAAAATGACTGTACTTCTTTCCCGCTTTGCGATTTTCAAATCCAAAGTATTGACAGATTAGTTGATAGACTTCGTCTTTGTAAAAAGTGTATATCTCAGGATACTTGCAGGTAAGCAAAGCGGCTGCTGTTCGTTCATCATTTGCAAAATACTTGCGACTTCGCGTTGGGAGTTCCGTCATTCTGCTCTTGTACTCAGCCAAACGATCATCCAAAGGTTTTGCTTCATCGAACAACTGTTTAAGGCAATCTTTGAAATCTTCAGAACCATTATCAGCCAGATATTTCAGGACAGCATCACTACGCTCATTATCAATAATGTTCTGTCCTACAACGCTTCGAGCAATTTCTAAGTCAGACATCTCATATGTCTTGGCAATCAGTTCCCATTTATAGAGTTCTTCATAGCCGTTGAAGGGCTCCAATTTTTTATATTTGCCGATAAGGCACTCCATAAGATAAGTTCGAAGTGCCTCTGCAAGCTCATTCCTCAACTGCCATACAAATCCTAGTTTGGTGCCCCAACCTTTTTGCATTGTAATGCACCAATAGGTTGCGTTTCCATCAGTTCCCACCACGCTAAATCGTCCCAACTCCTTCTGTATCCACTCCGAGAAACTGGTTATTTTGCTGTTGAAATGTTGTGCTGGTTTCCCATATTTCAAACCTACAGCACTACACGTTCCTTTCTGCTCAGGTTCACGCAGGAAACAAACCAAAGCATCAATATATGGCTTAGCTTTCTCTTTGTGCAAGAGTTCGAACCATTCGTCAGTTGTGATGCCGATGTCTCTACAACTGTATTCTCCTTTGTTGTTTATCGTTTTGTAAAGTGTCAACATATCAGAACATGTTTTACAGATTTATAATATTCATCTTTAACCCTTCCTGCATTTCTGTGCATCGGTTGTTCTGGTTTTCAAGATGTGGTGGAACTCCTTGATTATTTCCTCTGAAAGTGGCTGAATGGCGTTAGTCACCAATTTGGAGATTGTTGCAGGATCGCGATGAATGGTTTCTGCTAACCACCTATTGGTCAATCCTCGGTCTGCCAAAATCACTTTTATACGGTTGAGTTTCTTGTCCATACCTTATTTGTTATTTGTATGTGTGCAAAATTATTAAATTTTCACCTAAATCAAGATAAATGTTCAAGAAATTGTCGCTATATCAGCAATATTATTGCCGAATTAGAAAATTTAAGGTGATTTATGATACAAAATTAAACAAATTCATGGTTTTGTTACGACTTTGTGTGGTGGTTCCGTCCTCCATTTTCAAATTGTTGGTACCCTTTGCATATCAAAAGTAACCAACAGTGGTTTTGTAAAATTTCAGCGCGTTAGCGCGGCCCATATTGCCGCAGGAAGAGGGTGCGGATGCCAACTCTTGACTCTTGGAGGTTTACAGCGTGCCTTGCTCGACTTGGACGCAGATGCGCTCTATCATGGCGTCGTCTTTGTCCTTGCTGGGGTGGAAGCCTGTCTTGAGGCTCACGCCAAAGAATTTGCCGAAGGTCTGCCAGAATCCTGCCCTGAAGGTGCCGAGGAAGGCCTTGACAATGCTGTAACTGTCCTGGTTGGTCTCGCGGCTGATGAGTTTGATGAGCATCTTGCCCTGGTTTTTGGTCATCTTTTTCATTTGAGGCTTGTACTGGGCGAACAGTTCTTTCTCAAATTTGGACAGATAGGCCTGTTTTTGCTTTTGGGTTTGGTAGGTGTCGAGGTATTCGTATGTCTCGAGCAGGGTGTTGCTGATGAGTTTGGCGTAGGGGAGAGTGCGCTTGACATCGCGCACGGTTTTCCAGTAGTGTTTTTCCTGCTCCTTATTGCGGAAGCGTTCTTTGGGGTAAACGATGATGTCGTTGAACACCAGCATCATCAGCGTGTCGCCCGTCGCGGCCTCGACAAAGTGGTAATAGCCCGCAAAGGTCTTGCGCAGCGCCGACGGCACCTCAACATTGTCAATGGCGCTTGTCGCGTCGCCTGCGGCTTGGGCAGGGAGGCTGGCAAATGCCATTACTATGGCCAATATGAGCAACAACCGTTTCATTGATGTGGTTAGTCATGCAATCTGGCGGCAAAAGTAGAACAAAGAAACGGAATAGGGCAAATAAAGGGTGTTAAATTTGGTTGCTAATAGTTGAGCATCCTCAAGAACCCCGCATAGGTCACCGCAATGCCCAGGCAAGCGCCCCTCGCCGAGGGGTTGAGGTTGCCGTAACTGGCGCTGGCGACAAAGGGGGTGATGCGCAGCGATGAGGTGTAGTGCGCGTTGCCGTCGCCAATGGGGGCGTCAATGATTTTGCCCTTGAGCCTGATGTCAAAGTCCACGCTCGCCATCCATCCCAGACTGTTCTCATGGGTGCCGTTCACCTTAGCGATGGTGGGCTTTTCCTCGGCTTCGCCCTCGGGTTTCTCCCACTTGATGTCGTTGAGGTCCCACGAGATGCGGTTCACATTGATGCCGGCGCATGGCGTGATGGAGAACTTGCCGCGCCGCAGCATGGTGTAGCCCGCCTGCACGCCCAGGCCCAGCAGGGTGGGGTTGGCGGTGGCGTTCAACTGGAGGTCGCGTCCTGTTGCGTCGATGACGTGGTAGGGGTTGTCGTTCTTGAACGACGGCTGGCCGAAGGCGACGTCGGCCTTGAATCGCAGGCCGCCATACTCGGCATTGATGCCGCCGGTGAACAGGGCGCAGCCCTTGAGGTCATCGCCGAGCGACCCCGTGGGTAGCATGCCTCCGGCGCCAAGTTGGAAACCAATGCCCCAGCCGCCGCTGAATGTCTCGTTGTCTTGGGCCCGCAATACGGCGGGCGCGAGCAGCATGAGCGCCGCGAGCAGGGTGATGTGGATGTGATGGTATTTCATGCAGTCAATAATTGTTTAATGTGGTAACGCACAGTTCACTCCAAACTCCTCATAGTGTTACCACCACAGGCTGCGGAAGTACTTGTGATAGAGCGACAGCCCTTGGTTGATGGGCTTGAGCGACGACTTGGCGGCGCGCTTGAGGTCATAGAGGTCCTGCTCGTTGTTCCAGATGGCCCGGATGTAAGCCTTGTACTCGGGGGTATCCATCTCGGTGCAGCAGGCGATTTGGCGGAAGGCATAAATCATCTTGTCGAGGTCCTCGTTCCACTGCTTGACTGACATTGTGGGACGCGGGGTGCGCTCGTTGTGCTCCTTGAAGGCGATGAGCCGCGGCAGGACAAAGCGCGCGATGGTGATGTCGAGATCGTATAGTTCCTCGACATGGATAGACTTGGCCAACTCGTCAGGGTTGTAGTTACTGTCAGGTTGTTGTTCGGCAATCATAACTATGGAGAGGTTTTGCAAAGGTTATTATTGTTTTCGGTCACAATTTTAGTCAAATTTTGTGACTTGGCAAAATCAGCGAGCGCAAAAGGGCAGATTTTTTGCTAAATTTAACTCAAGATATTGATTTCGTGCCAGCCAAGGCAAAAACTAGGGGCACGGGGACGTGGAACTGAAAAGTTTTGAGTACCTTTGCGGTGACTATGACGATACAAGAAGCACAACAGCGCGTTGACGGGTGGATTAAGCAATATGGCGTGCGCTACTTCAGCGAACTGACCAACATGGCCGTGCTCACCGAGGAGGTGGGCGAGGTGGCGCGCGTGATTGCGCGCCGCTATGGCGACCAGTCGAGCAAGCCCGGCGATGACCTGGACCTGGCCGACGAGTTGGCCGATGTGGTGTGGGTGGTGATGTGCCTGGCCAACCAGACGGGCATCGACCTCGATGCCGCCCTCGAGCGCAACTTTGCTAAAAAGACCGCCCGCGACAGTCGCCGCCATCTTGACAATGAGAAACTTAAACAATAATCACACTATAAAACCAGACAAATTATGAGTAACCACGAACATGACCACTGCGGGTGCGGATGCGAGCACCACGACCACAATCATGAGGAGCCGAAACCTCAGATGGACAAGTACATGGCCGCTATTAGCCAGAGCAATGTCACCACCGACGACGCTGCTGTGGCCGCTGCCGTGCAGGAAATCATCGACAAACATGCTGCCGAGAACAACACCGCCCAGGTGCAGCAGTTCCTGCTCAACTGCGTGGACTTGACGACACTCGCCACCGACGACAGCGAGCGCAGCGTTGCCCAGTTTGTCCAAAAGGTCAACGACTTTGACGAGAACTATCCCATGTACAAGAATGTGGCCGCTGTGTGCGTGTATAGCAACTTTGCCGCCGTCGTGCGCGGCACGCTGGAGGTGACAGGCGTGGACGTTGCCGTGTGCAGCGCCAGCTTCCCGTCGTCGCAGGCCCATATCGAGACCAAGATTGCCGAGACGGCGCTCGCTGTGGCCGACGGCGCCGACGAGGTGGACATTGTGTTCAATGTGGGTTATTACAAGGACGGTGCCTATGAGGAACTGGCCGACGAGATTGCCGAAATCAAGCATGTGCTGGGCGAGCGTCCGCTCAAGGTCATCCTCGAGACCGGCCTGCTCAAGACCGCCAAGGATATCCGCAACGCCAGCATCCTGTCGATGTACTCGGGCTGCGACTTCATCAAGACTTCGACCGGAAAGGTGTATTCAGGCGCCACGCTCGAGGCCGCCTATGTGATGTGCCAGTGCATCAAGGAGTACTACGAGAAGTTTGGCCGCATGGTGGGCTTCAAGGCCTCGGGCGGCATCCGCACCACCGAGGACGCTGTGAAATACTACACCATCGTCAAGGAAGTGCTGGGCGAGCAGTGGTTGAACAATACCTACTTCCGCATTGGCGCATCAAGCCTGGCCAACGCATTGTTCCAGTCCTTCACGGGCAGCGACACCAAGCCGTTTTGATAAGAAATTAGGCCTTGGGTTTTCCTGCATTGAACCGCGAGATATTCAAGATTGCCCTACCGGCGATTATCGCCAACATCACCGTCCCGTTGCTGGGATTGGTGGACACAGCCATTGCCGGACACCTGGGTGACAAGGTGTTCATTGGTGCTGTGGCGGTGGGCACGATGATGTTCAACCTGGTGTACTGGAACATGGGCTTCCTGCGCATGAGCACATCGGGCATGACGGCGCAGACCTATGGCAGCGGCGACTTCAAGGCGAGCGCGCGGCTGCTGGGCGAGTCCAGTGCGCTGGCGCTGCTCATCTCGCTGGCCGTGATGACGCTGCAGTGGCCGCTGCGCTTGCTGCTGCTGTGGATTATCGGGCCATCGCCCGAGGTCACCTCGCTGGCCATCACCTATTTCAACATCTGCGTCTGGGGCGCCCCGCCGGTGTTGGCCATGATGGCCTTGAAGGGCTGGCTGCTGGGCATGCAGGACAGCAAGAGCGCCATGTGGGTGTCCATCATGACCAATGTGTTCAACATTGTGGCGAGCCTCATTGCCGTCTATGCCCTCGACATGGGCTTTGTCGGCGTGGCGGCAGGCACCTTGGTGGGCGAGTGGCTGGGACTGCTGTTTGCCCTGCTGTTAATCCGCGTGCACTTCCCGCAACTGCGGGGACAGATGGAGTGGCGCGCTATCGTGCGTTTTAAGGGAGCAGGCCGTTACTTCAGGGTGAGCCGCGACATCTTTGTGCGCAGTTTCCTCATCATGACGGTCAGCCTTGCGTTTATGTCCATCGGCGCGCGCAGCGGTGACCTCATCCTTGCCGTCAATGCCCTGATTCTCCAACTCTTTACCCTATACAGCCACTTCATGGACGGCATCGCATTTGCCGGCGAAGCGGTGGTGGGCAAGTACTATGGCGCGGGCGACATGTTGCGCATGCGGCGCTGCGTGCGGCTGCTTTTTGTTTGGGGTGCGGCGGTGGCTGCGGTGTTTACGCTTGCCTATTCTTTTCCGCGGGTGGCCTTTTGGCTGCTGACCGACCAGCAGCAGGTCATCGACGCCGCGATGGACTACCGCGTGTGGTGCGCCCTCATCCCAGCCGCCGGCATGGCGGCGTTTGTGTGGGACGGCGTGTTCATCAGCCTCACGCGCTCGGGCGGCATGCTGCTGTCGGCCGTCATCTCGTGGGCGCTGTTTTTCGGGATTTACTGGGTGACGCCCGTCGCCTGGCATAACCACCGCCTGTGGGTGGCATACCTGTCTTTTCTCGTCTTGCGCGGCATCATCCAGACCATCCTTTACGGCCGCTACCGCAGGCTGGGGCAGATGGCATAGTATAGCGGTCACGTGAGGCTGCGTAGATTCCCGGAACTCAAATTTTCCCCGTTCATTAGGCGACATTCCGCTTTTTTCACTATCTTTGCCCAATTAACCTAACTCATATCTTAAATTAATAAGCAAAAAGTCATGCTAAGGAAAATCCGCATTACACTGGCGGCGGTGATGATGGTGCTTGTCACGCTGCTGTTTCTTGATGTGAGCGGCGTGTTGCACACCTGGCTCGGGTGGACGGCGCGCATCCAGTTCCTGCCTGCTGTGCTGGCCCTCAATGTAGTGGTTATCGTTGCGCTGGTGCTGCTGACGCTCATCTTTGGCCGCATCTATTGTTCGGTCATCTGCCCGCTGGGCATCTTCCAGGACATCGTGTCGTGGATACACGGCCGTCGCAAGAAGGGCCGCTTTACCGCCAGCCCCGAGCGGCGCTGGCTGCGCTATGGTGTGCTGGTGCTATTCGTTGCCGCATTGGTCGCCGGCGTGAGCGCCATCGTGTCGCTGCTGGCCCCCTACAGCAGTTACGGCCGCATGGTCACCAACCTGCTGCAGCCCCTGTACCTGTGGGTCAACAACCTGTGTGCCGGCATCGCCGAGCATTACGATAGTTATGCTTTCTATAGTGTTGACGTGTGGATGAAGAGTCTGCCCACATTCATTGCCGCCGCCGTGACATTTGTTGTCATCGTGGTGCTTGCTTGGCGAGGCGGCCGCACCTACTGCAACACCATTTGCCCCGTGGGCACGCTGCTCTCGTTTATATCAAGGTTCTCACTGCTCAAGGTGCGTTTCGACGCCGACAAGTGCAAGTCCTGCGGGCAGTGCACGCGCCACTGCAAGGCATCGTGCATCGACTTCAAGACGCACAAGGTGGACTATTCGCGCTGCGTGGTGTGCGGTGATTGCTTGACGAAGTGCAAATTTGACGCGCTGCATTATGGCCGCCGCAAGGCCGAGGCCCCGGCTCCTGTCGAGGGCGCCGACGCCACCCGCCGCGCGATGCTTGTGGGCGGTGCCATCCTGTGTGCCGACGCGGCGCTCAGCCAGGCCAAGAAGAAAGTTGACGGCGGTCTCGCTGTCATCGAGGACAAGGTGCCCGCCAAGCGCAAAATGCCCATCACGCCTCCGGGTTCCCAGACCGCCAAGCACTTCTATCAGCATTGCACCGCATGCCAATTGTGCGTGAGCAAATGTCCCAACGGTGTGCTGCGCCCCTCGGCCGACCCCGAGCATTTCATGCAGCCCGAGTTGAGCTTTGAGCGCGGTGCCTGCCGCCCCGAGTGCACGATTTGCAGCGAGGTGTGCCCCACGGGCGCCATCCAACTCATTACCGTGCCCGAGAAGTCCTCGACCGTCATCGGTCATGCCGTGTGGGTGAAGGAAAACTGCATTGCAGCCTCCGGGCATGCCCACTGCGGCAACTGTGCCCGCCACTGCCCCGCCGGCGCCATCATGATGACGCCCAGCGACCCCAAAGATGAAATGTCGCCTATGGTTCCCGCCGTCAATGCCGCAATGTGCATCGGGTGCGGCACCTGTGAGTATGTATGCCCCGTCAGGCCTTATAGCGCCATTTATGTCGAAGGTCACGAGGCCCACCGCGAAATTTAACTCCCATTCTCTCCAAACATTTCTTGATGATGAACGATAACAATCACAACAATGATAATGTCGGCCTGGGACGCAAGCCCCTGAGCCGCCGCACCTTTCTGAAAGCGCTGGGGCTGGGTGGCGCGGCAGCCGCCGTGCCAGCCATCGTGAGCTGCGCCACCGACAGCGACAAGTCGTCGGTGCAGGAGCCGCCCAAGGGCAAGATGGTCTATCGTGAGAACCCCAAGACCCATGAGAAGGTCTCGCTGCTGGGCTACGGCATGATGCGCCTGCCCGCCGTCAACGGCAAGCCCTTTGGCCGCGACAACGACACCGAGATTGACCAGGAGATGGTCAACAAGCAGATAGACTATGCCCTCGAGCACGGCGTGAACTACATCGACACATCGCCCGCCTATTGCAAGGGCCAAAGCGAGCACGCCACGGGCATCGCCCTTGCGCGCCACAAGCGCAGCGAGTACTTCATCGCCACCAAGTTGTCCAACTTCGCCCCCGAGACCTGGACCCACGATGCCGGCGTGGAGATGTTCCAGAACTCCCTTAAGGAACTCCAGGTCGATTACATCGACTACATGCTGCTGCACAGCGTGGGCGGCGGCGAGGAAGGTAAGACGATGGAAGAGTTCAAAGCCCGTTACATCGACAACGGCATTCTCGATTACTTGCTCGAGCAGCGCGAGAAGGGCGTGATTCGCAACCTGGGATTTTCCTATCACGGCGACATAGAGATATTTGACCACCTGCTCGCCAACCACGACAAGTACAAGTGGGACTTTGTGCAGATTGAACTCAACTACATCGACTGGGGCCATGCCAAGGAGATAGAACCCGAGAACACCAATGCCGAGTACCTGTATGGCGAACTCGTCAAGCGCAACATCCCTGCCATCATCATGGAGCCGTTGCTGGGAGGCCGTCTCGCCTCGCTGCCCAGTCCGCTGGCGCACAAGCTGCAGGCCCGTGACCCCGAGCACAGCATCGCCTCGTGGGCTTTCCGCTATGCAGGCTCGTTCCCCAATGTGCTGACCGTGCTGAGTGGCATGACCTATATGGAACACCTGAAGGAGAACCTGTGCACCTACTGCCCGCTGCAGCCCGTCACCGACGAGGACCGCGAGTTCCTCTACGGCATCGCCGACGAGCTGATGGCCTACAACACCATCGCCTGCAACGACTGCAAGTACTGTATGCCGTGCCCCTATGGCATCGACATCCCTGCGATTTTCACCCACTACAACAAGTGCATCGAGGAGGGCAACATGAGCCGTGACCGCAACGACTCGGACTATGCCCGCGCCCGCCGCGCCTTCCTCATCGGCTATGACCGCAGCGTGCCCAAGCTGCGCCAGGCCGACCACTGCATCGGGTGCGGCCATTGCGAGCGCCATTGCCCGCAGCACATCCACATAGCGCGCGAGATGGAGCGCATCAACAGGTATGTCGAGGCCTTGAAGCAGAACATCGACAGCGGGCTTGATGCCTGATAAGTTCTCTTGACAAGACGCATTAGCACAATCGGGGCGCCCTTGAAGTGACCCCAAAAAGTTGGACGGGTTAAACATTAATGGCTTAAAGAAAGAGTTCGGTATTGCACCGGGCTCTTTCCTTTTAACCGGGATTTAATTCTTTTATTGTTATAATAGTCTATATATTCATCTAAAGCCTTCATGAAGGCTTCGGGCGACTCAAACTCTTCGACATA
>CALEJB010000001.1 GCA_937898675.1 uncultured Prevotellaceae bacterium | reverse complement strand
TAGGTAACCGCCCCCTACGGGAGAGCCGGACAACGCGTCCGGCTCTCCTTTTTTTGTATGCGCCGCGCTGCCGCGAGTCGATGGGAGCCTTGCCCTCATTCAACTTCGGCTCTCTTTTTTTGCGCCGGATCTGGCCACTGGTTGGCTCATAGGAACTCGCATCGCGGTGCCGCATGAATGCAGATTGGTAGTCTTGCTGGAGTTTTGTGCGTTGCTGTCGGTGATCTCAAGTCATGCTTGTCAACTTATTGAATGATAGGGTATTGCGTGAGATATATCTTCTTTGAGACCCTTTGTGACATTGAATCATGTGTTGCCGATTGCAATCGTTTTCAAATATTCGATTCTGAGCGGGTTAAAAAATAGCATTGCCTGACCGATTGGCCAGGCAATGTCATGTTTAAATTTGTATTGCGCTTTACCAGATGGTCACGCGGTCAGCGGGGTCGCGCCACATTTTCATGCCCTGCTGTATATTGAAGGCATTGAAAAACTCCTCGAGATTGCGAATGGCGACATTCACACGGTTAACGCCCAGGCTGTGGGGGTCAACCTTGGTGCGGCGCAGCATCTCCTGCTTGGTGATGTTGTTAGCCCACACGTTGGCATAGCTCAAGAAGAAGCGTTGGTCAGGGGTGAAACCGTCAATCATCTCGTTGCCCTTGCCCTGCTCGGTGTTCTTGTAGGCGCTGAATGCTACCCTCAGGCCACCGTGGTCGGCGATGTTCTCGCCCATGGTAAAGGTGCCGTTGGCGTGTACATCATCGGCGATGATAACTGCGTCATATTGCGCTCCCAGTTTGTTGGCCAGTTCCTGAAATTTAGCGGCATCTTCGGCAGTCCACCAGTCCACCATGTTGCCGTTGGCGTCAAAGTTGCGTCCTTGGTCGTCAAAACCGTGGGTCATTTCGTGGCCGATGACTACGCCGATTGCGCCATAGTTGCAGGCTGCGTCTGCCTTGGGGTCGAAGTAGGGCGGCTGCAGGATGGCTGCAGGGAAGCAAATCTCGTTGCTCGAAGGCTCGTAGTAGGCGTTAACCGTCTGCGGCGTCATCCACCAGCGGTCCTTGTCAACGGGTTGGCCAAGTTGTGCATACTCATATTCGGCTGCGAAGCGGCGGGCATTCTCAATATTCTCCCAGTAGGTCAATGCCGGGTCGATGTCAAGCGCGCTATAATCGCGCCACTTGTCGGGATAGCCGATTTTGACGGTGAAACTGTTGAGTTTAACAAGTGCATTTACCTTGGTCTGCGGGCTCATCCATGTCAGGTTGGCGATGTGCTCACCCAGGGCGCGTTTGAGATTGTCAACCAGTTTCTGCATCTCTTTCTTTGAATCGGCGGGGAAATATTTTTCCACATAGAGTTGGCCGACGGCCTCGCCCAGCAGGGTGTTGGGCACGTCCAGCGCATGTTTCCATCGCGGCATCTTCACTTCCTTGCCCGACAGCGCACGGCTGTACATATCAAAGTTGGCATCGGCAAATGCATCGCTCATGTAGGGGGATGCTGCGTCAACATACTTGAAAATCAAGTATTCGCGCAGTTCTTCGTCCTTGAGGGTTCTCATCATGGCATTGACTTGGGCAATCGACTTGGGCTGCATGACGCACACCTTGTCAATGCCTTTGATGTTGAGGCCATCGAGGTATTGTGCCCAGTTTATGTCGGGGTATTGGGCCTTGAGTTCGTCAAGGGTTACTACATTATATTGCTTGCTCATGTCGCGCGATTCCTCACGGGTTTGTGCGACATTGGCGAGCGCAGTTTCAATTGCCAGAACGTGCTGGGCGGCTTTCTTTGCAGCGGCTTTCTTGTAGCCGATGAGCTCAAACAAGCGCTGGATGTAGTTGACATAGGCATTGCGGATTTTTGTCGTGTTGGCATCCTTGTCCAGGTAATAGTCCCTGTCGCCCATGCCCATGCCGCCTTGAGCCAGGTAGAACATGTTGTCGTTTGAATTTTTCATATCGGCCATCACTGTCGATTCAAAGAACGGACCGGCAATGCCGTTGTGCATGCGCGCTACCATTGCCATTACTTGGTTGCGCGGCATCTTTTGGATTTCGGCCACTGTTTTGGCCACAGGCTTTGCGCCTTCGTTGTTGAGGCGGGTGCTGTCCATGCCCATTGCATAGAGGTCGCCGACCTTTTGCTTGATGCTTCCGCGCGGGTTGTTGGTGCCCAGCGTGGTGATGATGTCCTTGACCTGGTTGCGGCTGTTCTCGGCCAGTTGGTCAAATGTGCCGAAGCGCGCATACTGCGGGTCGAGGGGATTGGCGAGCATCCAGCCGCCGCAGGCATACTGGTAGAAGTTTTCGCCCGGCGCTGTGTTCGGGTCAAGATTGTTGCGGTCAACGGCTCTCTCGAGGTTGCCGGCAGTCATGCTCATTGCAATAATTGCCATGATTGTTAATGTTAATTTTCTCATTGCGTTTTTTTGATGTTAATTGTTTTATTGTAAGAATGTTATGTTTGTTGTCAAATGGTTTTAAGTATATTGGTCAGCAGGTGTTCCATTACATCATAGCCTGCTGAACTGGGATGGACGCCATCGATGCCAAGGGCAGGGATTAGGGCACCGTCTTCAGGCCGTGCCATTGCGCTCCAATAGTCAATGTAATGCAGGCCCAGCGCATTGGCATAGGCTGCGATGCGCTGGTTCAGGTGCCGGATTTTTTCGCTGGCGTCCTTGATGCTGGGCCGCCAGGTAAAGGCGTTGCACGGTAGCACCGATGTGAGGATGACTTTGATGCCGTGGTCCAGCGCAATCTCGGTCATCGTCTTGATATTGTCCATCGTGATGTCCTCGTCATAGGGGCCGTTGTTCTCGGCAATGTCGTTAGTGCCGCAGTTGATGACTACTGCGCAGGGGCTGAGGTTGATGACGTCTTGCCTGAACCGCGCGAGCATCTGGCTGGATACCTGACCGCTGATGCCACGGCTAACAATGTTGTTGCTTTCGAAAAAGTCGGGATGTTTTTCGCTCCAGAACTGTGTGATTGAGTTTCCCATCAGCACCACTCGTTGCGGGTCGTTGCCCTTGATGAGCAGTTCAGCGTTCTGCTTGGCGTAGAATGCTTTGTTGGCCCAGTCATGTGGTTCGGCGCCTTGGCCAATGAGCATATTCCATAATATCATGGCTGTTAACAGTATTCGTTTCATGTGCTGTCTGCGGTCTGGATTTTGTGCCAAAGTTACAAAATAAACCTAATACAGCACATGCTGTTTGTAAAAAAGTTGCAATCTGGCCAGAATAAATATTGTCTTGATGCTTTATGTGTCAATGCCAAAATTTGCTGGTTTAATCAGGGTTGAATCTGGTGTTGCTCTTGCGGAACTGCTGCGGCGGGACGCCGAATTGCTGCTTGAAGGCCTTGGAGAAATGCGACAGATTTTGGAAACAGCATTTGTTGGCAATCATTGTTAACGACATCTCGGTGTCGGCCATCAGGCATTTGGCGTGGTTGAGCCTTACTTGCAGCGCAAATGCTATGGGCGTGAGACCTGTCAGGTTTATAATGCGGGTGCGTAACTGCTTTCGGCTCAGAGATAAATCTATTGACATCTGTTCCAAGTCGATTTTTCCTTGCGCCATTTGGGAGTGAATGTTATCTATGGCCTTGTTGATAAATTCATTGTCGCTGTTGCTTAGGTGCAAGCCAATGACTCCAGAAGCCTTGTCTGTGTTGTTTTTTACGAACTGCTCTCGCATAGATGCCCTCATCTCAACCAAGTGCAGCGTGAGGTGTTTCACTTCTTCGGGGCTTACGGGTTTGACAAGCAGGGCGTCGGCGCCGGCCTGGATGAACCTCACTCGTTCTTGCTCGCTAGAGTTGCTGGTTGTGGCGACGATGGGAATGTGGCATAGTGCCTCGTTGGCCCTGACTTGGCGCACAAACTGCGTGCCGTCCATATCGGGCAGGACAGCGGCGGTGATAATGATTTCAGGCAGCAGTCCCTGTGCATTCAGCAGCGCCTCGTGCGCGTCGCGTGCATATCGCAGATTGAACGCGTCAATTAAATGCCGGGTTATAATGAATGCCTCATCCTCATTGTTTCCCACAATAAACGCAATCGGTGCATTGGCCTTGTCTCCGCTATCCTGTTGAAGCCACTTGTCAATGTAGGGCGTTGCATTGCCGTGCTCCTCGACGCTGGCATAGTCAGGCATGAAAGGCAAATCGATGTTGAAAACCGTGCCTTCGCCCGGCTTGCTGCTGAATGATACCGCCCCGCCCATTTCGTCAAGCAGTCGCTTGATTTGGAAGATGTTGATGACGGCTTCGCTGTCAGCCTTGTTGTTTTTGGTTATCTTTCTACTCCTGTGTCCGGGAGTAAAAACATAGGGTTGGTTTTCGATGGGGATGCCGTGCCCGTTGTCCGTTACGCTAAATCTCAAGCGGTCTTTGTTTGGCTTGGGAATCTCAACTGTAATTCTGCCGTGCGGGTCGGTATGGGCAAGCGAGTTGTAGATGAGCAAGTCAACGATGTGCCTGATGTGTTCGGCCGCATAGTTGGCAAACAGGGTCTTTAGCGGTGTCCGGAACTCCAGATTTATTTGGCGCTGGTAGGCCTCTTCGTCGTGGGTCTCAACAATGGACCTGAGAAAATAGACAAAATCTCCCGGCTGCATGGCTGGCGTGGCGCCGGGCTTGACGTCCATCCTGTTGAGCAGGTAGAGCATGGCGCCGCAGTGTTTTGCTATCATTTCTCCGATGTGCTTGTGGTCGTGGCTTTGTTTTTTCTCGTCACACAGGAGAGATTGGCCTGCTTCCATCACGGTCAGCAAGGGTTCACGCAGTTCTTGGGAGAGATATGTGATGAATTTCGACCTGATGTGTTTATTGTTATTCAGCGCCTGTGAAATGCTCACATTCCTGCGCCATACCATAAACAGCGAAATGAGTGTTGCCAGCAGCAGGGCGCCCAATGTCACGCACAGCCAATGGCTGGGCGCGCTATTCTTGCCTTCTTGGGCTTGTCGCTGGCGCTCGCTGTTGTCTTGGGACAAAAGCGCGGTAGCGCGTTTTGCTGCAGTGATTGCTGAATTGAGGTCATTGCATGACAAATAATACTCGGCCATGGTGATGTCCAGTTGGATTTCGCCCTCGTGTTGATTGGCCGATTCTTCGAGATATACCAAGGTGTCCAGCTGTTCTTCGCGGAACAACTCGGCGAAAACCGCGTTGGCATTGACGATGGTCGGGGCGTCCCTGTATGCAGCAAACAGCGAGTCTATTTCGCTGGCCGCCGCATTCTGTCGGAACGCAGTGGTCAAAACGAGAATCATGAATGCAGTGCGCACAGCGATTCGTTTGAATACAGGTATTGGCCATGGATTTCTCATCGCCCGCAAATTTAGTTATTTTTATTGTACAAGCAAGCATGATTTCGGTAATTTTGTCGGTATTTCCTGCCAGATTTTGTCATGGCACATTTTTTGCTTACTTTTGTGACGAAGCGGATTTTTCCGCACCAATGACAACAAGACAAAAACAAGGCATGGCTAAAGAACATAATCCAGGCACAGGCGCTGCGGTGCGCTCGCGCATAGAGATAGCGGAACCGCATGAGTACAAGGTTGTCTTTTACAACGATGACTTCACGACCATGGACTTTGTCACCGATGTGTTGGTCCAGGTGTTTGGCAAGACTACCGACGAGGCGGTTGTGCTCATGATGAAGGTGCATCGCGAGGGGTGCGCTGTTGTTGGTGTTTACAGTTATGACGTGGCCATGACCAAGAAGGACATCGCGACAAATCTTGCCCGAAGCAAGGGTTTCCCGTTGCAGATTGTGTGTGAGCCCGCGTGATATCAGCGTCTTGCCAGATCTTATCAATACTAAAACACATATTTTTATATGCCTAATAATCAGATTGAGCTTTCAGAGAATCTCGAGAAGTTGCTTGTTAACGCCAATGCGCTCGCTGCCGTTCAGCGGACGACACTTCTCACGCCCGAGCATGTGCTGCTGGTCGCGCTGAGCGACGACAGTGTGAAATATGCTTTGCGTGACTTGGTGTCAGAGGACGACAGGCATGAGGTCCTTGTCATGCTGCGTGAGCGTCTCGATGGCTTGGAGCATGCTCCCGGCGACGAGGAGAAACCATCGGTCATGTACTCTCACCAGTATCTCCAACTCATGGGTGCGATAGTCCAGAAGTGCGAGACGGCAAGTGTCGGGGTGGCCGATGTGCCTCATTTGATGCACGCCATCATGGAATTGAAGGATTCCTATGCCGCCAATTGCTTGCATGCGTTGGTTCCTGATGAAGCCGTTGGCGAGTTTCTCAGGAACTTGACCGACTCTTTCCAAATGGAAGAAGATGACCTTGACTTCGGTGACGACCTTGGCTTCGGTGATGATCTTGACTTTGAGGAGGAAGCGCTTGGCACGCCCCAGGCACAGGATAAGGCTGCCCGCAAGCCGGATTCGGCCAGTTGGAGGGACTATGTGCTCTGCATCAACGACCACATTGCCGACCACAATCCGCTCATTGGGCGAGATGCCGAACTTGACCGCACGATTCAGGTGTTGTGCCGCAAGGACAAGAACAACCCGCTGCACATCGGTGAGCCGGGCGTGGGCAAAACCTCTATTGTCTATGGCCTGGCCAAGCGCATCCAGGACGGCGATGTTCCCGCGTCGCTGCAGGGCTCGCGCATCTATCAACTGGACATGGGCTCGCTCATTGCCGGCACGCAGTTCCGCGGTGACTTCGAAAAACGCCTCAAAACGGTGATGACGGGCATTGCGGGCGAGGCCAACGCCATTCTTTATATCGACGAAATCCATACCATTGTTGGCGCCGGCGCCACGGGCGAGGGCTCGATGGACGCAGGCAACTTGCTCAAGCCCTATCTCGAAGGCGGCAAGGTGCGTTTCATCGGTGCCACGACCTATGAGGAGTTCAACCGTTACATCATGCGCAACAAGGGGCTGATGCGACGCTTCCAGCAGGTCGCTATCGATGAGCCTGGTGTGGAGGAAACGCTGCGCATCGTGCAGATGCTCAAGTCCGCCTACGAGGAGTTCCACAAGGTGCAGTATGACGATGACGCCATCGAGTATGCCGTGACGGGCAGCGCGCGCCACATCACCGACCGCTATTTGCCCGACAAGGCTATTGACCTGATTGACGAGGCGGGCGCCTGGGTGCAGTCCCATTGCCATGAGGGCGAAGAGCACCGCGTGGACAAGAAACTCATTGCCGACGTGCTGGCGCGTGTTGCCAAGGTGGACGCTTTGACGCTTGACGAGAAAGACAACGACAGACTCGAGTCATTGGAGCCCCGCATCAAGGCCCGGATTTACGGCCAAGACGATGCCGTCAAGCAGGTGGTCGAGGCTGTACAGATGTCTAAGGCAGGCCTTACCGATGAGGCCAAGCCGCTGGCGTCGCTGCTGTTCGTTGGCCCGACGGGCGTCGGCAAGACCGAGGTGGCGCGTGTGCTCGCCGATGAGCTGGGCGTGGAGCTTGTGAGGTTTGACATGAGTGAATATGTCGAGAAACACACCGTGGCCAAACTCATCGGTTCGCCCGCGGGCTATGTGGGATATGAAGACGGCGGCTTGCTCACCGATGCCGTGCGCAAGCACCCCGACTGCGTGCTGCTGCTCGACGAGATAGAGAAGGCCCACGACGATATCTTCAACTTGCTGCTGCAGGTGATGGACTATGGCACGCTGAGCGACAACAAGGGCCGCAAGGCGGTCTTCCGCAACGTGGTGCTCATCATGACCAGCAATGCGGGCGCGCAGTTTGCCCACCAGGCCTCGGTCGGCTTTGCGTCGTCGATGACTGCGGGCAAGGCGATGCTCGCCCAAGTTAAAAAGACGTTCAAGCCCGAGTTTATCAACCGCTTGTCGTCAATCGTGGTGTTCAATGACATGGACCGCGTGATGGCGGGCCTGATTCTGGACAAGAAACTGCGAGAACTGCAAGCAATGCTCGACTCCAAGCGCGTGACACTCAAGTTGGGCGCCGCAGCCCGCGAGCAGCTGCTGCAAGAGGGATATTCGCGTGAATATGGCGCGCGCGAGATGGACCGTGTGATTCATGCCCGTCTCAAGTCCCGCCTCGTGCGCGAGATTTTGTTCGGTTCGCTCAAGCAGGGTGGCGATTATGTGATTGATGAGCTTGCGCCTGAACAATAGAGTGGGGGAGATAAGACTATGGCTTTTGAATTAAGTGACGAATTGGTCTTCCCAGACCCGCATTTTGCCGAGGAGGACGGCTTGCTCTGCTTTGGCGGTGACCTGAGCGAGGAGCGCCTGCTGCTTGCCTACAGTTTTGGCATTTTTCCCTGGTTCTCGTTTCGCGACTGGCCTGTTCCCGCATGGTATTGCCCCCATCAGCGCTTTGTCATCTTTCCTGACGAGGTGCACGTGTCGCACTCGATGCGCGCGCTCATGAACAAGGATACCTACACCGTCACGTTTAACCGTGATTTTGATGGCGTGATAGAAGGCTGCAGCAAGGCCGGCGGCCGCTATGACCAAAACGGAGCGTGGCTGGGCGAGGACATGATGGCGGCCTATCAAAACCTCAACCGCAAGGGCTATGCCGCCAGCGTCGAGGTGTGGGACAAGGAGCATAAACTTGTGGGCGGATTGTACGGCGTGGCCATGGGGTCATCGTTTATTGGCGAGAGCATGTTTTCGCTGGCGCCCAGCGCGTCTAAACTGGCGCTCATTTCGCTGGCGCGTTTCATGAAGCGTGTGGGCGGCAAGATGATTGACTGCCAGTTAGAAACTCCCCACCTCAAGTCGATGGGCGGCCGCTTCATTCCCTATGATGAATATCTGGAAATCCTCAATCCGGGCGCGTTGGCAAGACTGCGGGCCGATGTTGCCGACAATCATGGGCAAGGCGTCGGCGAGTGACCATTCATTTTTTGTTTTCAATCATTCGATCAACGGGCTTCAGCAGCCAGTTGGCGAGCATGACGATGCCTGGCAGGGCCGACAGCGCCAGCATGGCGGCAAGTGCTCCGCCCTCGGCCGTGCCAGCGGCCAAGGCAAGACGGCCTGAGTAAGCGCCGGCCGCGGTGGCTATGACGGCAATCCCCAGCGCTGTGAAGTATATCCGTGCTGCGCGCAGGTCGAAGGTTAACCGAAACGCAGGCTTGTGGCGCAGCATCATCACGCCTTGCACGATGACGACGGCCGCCAGCAGCATCACCACCATCCACGATATGCGTGCCATGGTGGTGCATGCGCCGAACAGCACCGCAATGGGCAGCAAACGCTTGACCGATGACAGGCTATCGCTGTCCGTCAGCCAGTTGCGATATTTCTTGTTGCTGTACTCGCTGTTCTGAAGCACTGTCAGGTCAAATCGTAGCATGGCGCACAGGTCAAATAGCGCGGCAATCATCAGGACGATGTATGAAAGCGTTTGCAATGTCATATTTTTGTTGTCGTTTTGTTCACTGCAAAGGTAATGCATTTTTGTTAATCGTGACCATATATATAATGAGTGGTTGCATTTGTATATCTGTTTCTCACGCCACTTGCGGCGCCAGTGCCGCTATCCCATAAATCGGACTTTCCTGCCCTCAACGGCGCAAATGAGTGAATTTTGTAATTAAATGAAGTTAAATAATGTTAAGTTAAGATAAATTTCACAATTATCAAAACCACTGGAAACTATAGGTTTAGACCTAAAATATTGGTATATAATGAATTGAATTTTACATTATATATAAAATAGGGACGAAAACATTTGGCAGTTAGAGAATTAGTTTGTAACTTTGCAACGCTTTTTGCGCCGATTAGTGCCAAAATCACCACATAACCGCTTGACGGTGTGGGGGTTTGTGGCCCTTTTGAAGTGCAAGGGCAAACTGAAAAATATTAGTCAAATTAATTAAAAACAAAAGTACAACTAAGATGCCTACTATTCAGCAATTAGTAAGAAAAGGCCGCACTTCGCTGGAATCTGCCAGCAAATCGCCCGCTCTGGACGCATGTCCCCAGCGCCGCGGTGTCTGCGTTCGTGTTTACACGACCACGCCTAAAAAGCCTAATTCGGCAATGCGTAAGGTGGCGCGTGTGCGCTTGACCAACGGCAAGGAGGTTAACTCCTACATTCCCGGTGAAGGCCACAACCTGCAGGAGCACTCGATCGTCATGGTACGCGGTGGACGCGTGAAGGACCTTCCCGGTGTTCGCTACCACATCGTTCGCGGAACCCTTGACACCGCTGGTGTTGAAGGCCGCACCCAGCGCCGCAGCAAGTACGGTGCCAAGCGTCCCAAGAAGAAAAAATAAGACTTGAGACCATTCAGGCCCTAACTTACTAACAAACAATTCAAAAAAATTAATTTCAAACTTAGTTTTCAGTTTTGTTGGATTGATTCATTTGGTTGAGTAAACGAGCCGCAGAGGCGGCCGTTGAAGAACAAAGCAAAAAACAACCAAGCAGACTTAAAACTACAACTGTGTTTAAGAAAAATGAGAAAGGCTAAGCCAAAAAAGAGGATCATCCTTCCCGATCCCAAGTTCGGTGACGTTCGCGTAACGAAGTTCGTCAACCACCTCATGTATGATGGTAAGAAGAACACATCTTACCGCATCTTCTACAGCGCCCTGGAACTCGTGGGCCAGAAGATGGCCAGTGAAGAAAAGACTCCGCTCGAGATTTGGAAACTGGCTCTGGAGAGAATCACTCCTCAAGTCGAGGTTAAGTCCCGCCGTGTCGGCGGTGCCACCTTCCAGGTGCCTACCGAGATTCGCCCCGACCGCAAGGAGTCGGTGTCGATGAAGAACCTTATCCTGTTTGCCCGCAAGCGCGGCGGCAAGACCATGGCCGACAAGCTGGCAGCAGAGATTATGGACGCTTACAACGAGCAGGGCGGCGCTTTCAAGCGCAAGGAGGACATGCACCGCATGGCCGAGGCTAACCGTGCATTTGCTCACTTCAGATTCTGATTTAGCGACGACGTGAACTAAGGCAATGGCTTCGGACGCACAGCTGAAATATACACGCAACATCGGCATCATGGCACACATCGATGCCGGCAAGACCACCACATCGGAGCGTATCTTGTACTACACGGGCCTCACCCACAAGATTGGCGAGGTCCATGAGGGCACCGCTACCATGGACTGGATGGAACAGGAGCAGGAGAGGGGCATCACCATCACCAGCGCCGCTACCACCACGTTCTGGAACTACGGCGGTGACAAGTTCAAGATCAACCTTATCGACACTCCGGGGCACGTTGACTTCACCGTCGAGGTGGAGCGTTCCCTGCGCGTGCTGGATGGCGCTGTCGCCACCTTCTGCGCAGTGGGAGGCGTTGAGCCCCAGAGCGAGACCGTGTGGCGTCAGGCCGACAAGTATGAGGTGCCCCGCATCGCTTATGTGAACAAGATGGACCGTGTCGGCTGTAACTACCTTGACGTGGTGCGTCAAATCCGCGAGGTGCTGGGTGCCAACCCGTGTCCCGTTCAGCTGCCCATCGGAGCCGAGGAGAATTTCAAGGGCGTTATTGACCTGATCACGATGAAGGCCCTGTACTGGCATGACGAGACGCTCGGTGCCGAGTACGAGGTGAGTGACGTCCCCGCCGACTTGCTCGACGAGGCTCAGGAATACCGCGACAAGATGCTTGAGCAGGTCGCCGAGTTTAACGACGATTTCATGGTCAAGTATTTTGACAATCCCGACTCGATTTCCGAGCAGGAAATCAGGGACGCCCTGCGTCAGGCCACCCTTGCGCGCAACATCATTCCCGTGCTGTGCGGCAGCTCGTTCAAGAACAAGGGTGTTCAGCCGCTGCTCGACGCCGTGTGCGCCTACCTGCCCAGTCCCGAGGACGCAGGCGAGGTCAAGGGCCACGCCGCCGATGATGCCGATGAGGTGATTGCCCGCAAGCCCCTGTCCAGCGAGCCCCTGTGTGCGCTGGTGTTCAAGATTGCCACCGACCCCTACATGGGCCGCCTGGTGTTCTTCCGCGTTTACTCGGGCCAGGTCGTGGCCGGCAGCCAGGTGTTCAACGTGCGCACCGGCCGCAAGGAGCGCCTTACCCGCCTGTTCCAGATGCACAGCAACCGCCAGAATCCCATGGAGGTGATTGGTTGCGGCGACATCGGCGCAGCGGTGGGTTTCAAGGACGTCCGCACCGGCGACACGCTGACCGCCCAGGATGCTCCCATCGTGCTTGAGGCCATGGACTTCCCCGATCCCGTTATCGGTATCGCCGTTGAGCCCAAGACTCAGAACGACCTCGACCGCATGGCGGTGGGCCTGGCAAAGCTTGCCGACGAGGACCCCACCTTCCAGGTCGAGTCCAACGAGGAGACCGGTCAGACCATCATCCGCGGCATGGGTGAGTTACACCTCGACATCATTCTCGACCGTCTGCGCCGTGAGTTCAATGTAGCCTGCAACCAGGGACGTCCCCAAGTGTCCTATAAGGAGGCTATCTCGCAGTCTGCCACCGTCCGCGAGGTGTTCAAGAAGCAGACCGGCGGCCGCGGCAAGTTTGCCGACATCGAGTGCCGCGTCGAGCCTGTTGACGCCGACTTTGACGGTGAACTCCAGCTTGTCGACGAGGTGAAGGGCGGCAACATCCCCCGCCAGTACATCCCCGCCATCGAGAAGGGCTTCAAGTCCGCGATGCGCAGCGGCATCCTGGCAGGATTCCCCGTCCGCGGCCTCAAGGTGACTGTACTTGACGGTTCTTCCCACTCGGTTGACAGTGACGAGTTGAGTTTCGAGCTCTGCGCCATGGAGTGCTACCGCAGCGCTTGCCGCAAGGCTGCTCCCGTGCTGCTCGAGCCGATGATGAAGCTCGAGGTTGTCACTCCCGAGGAGAACATGGGCGACGTTATCGCCGACCTGAACAAGCGCCGCGCCCAAGTCGAGGGCATGGAGAGCGCCCGCAGCGGAGCCCGCATCGTCAAAGCATGCACCCCGCTGGCCGAGATGTTCGGATATGTCACAGCACTGCGCAACATCACCAGCGGCCGCGCAACGAGCACGATGTCGTTCTCGCACTATGCCCAGGTCGCTAAGCCCATAGCCGTCAAGGTGCTGAATGAATGTATGGGTCACGTCGAATATTTACAATAATAATACAATTCACATTATTAATAATATGAGCCAGAAGATTAGAATTAAATTGAAAAGCTACGATCACAACTTGGTTGACAAGTCGGCCGAGAAGATCGTGCGCACAGTAAAGAGCACTGGCGCCGTGGTTAGCGGTCCTATTCCCCTGCCCACCCACAAGCGCATCTTTACCGTGAACCGTTCGACTTTTGTCAACAAGAAGTCCCGCGAACAGTTCCAGTTGGCTTCTTTCAAGCGCCTCATCGACATCTACAGCTCGACGGCCAAGACCGTTGACGCACTGATGAAGCTTGAGTTGCCCAGCGGTGTTGAAGTGGAGATCAAAGTGTAGTACAAAACGTTTGAACAAGAGAATTAACAGCATTAACAAACAGTAATTTAAATTTCAAGAGAAATGCCAGGATTATTAGGAAAGAAAATCGGAATGACATCCGTTTTCAGTGCCGACGGCAAGAACGTGCCGTGCACTGTTATCGAAGTAGGTCCTTGCGTTGTCACTCAAGTCAAGACTGTTGAGAAGGACGGTTACGAGGCTTTGCAGCTGGGCTTTGTCGAGAAAAAGGACAAGCACACCACCAAGCCCATGGCCGGCCACTTCAAGAAGGCAGGAGTGAAGCCGCAAAGATTCTTGGCCGAGTTCAAAGGATTTGATGGAGAGCACAAGGCCGGTGACGAGTTCACCGTCGAGATGCTCAATGACGTTGAATTTGTTGATGTTATCGGCACAACCAAGGGTAAGGGTTTCCAGGGCGTTGTGAAGCGTCACGGCTTTGGAGGCGTTGGCCAGGCTACTCACGGCCAGGACGACCGTCAGCGCGCTCCCGGTGCCATCGGTGCCTGCTCCTACCCTGCACAGGTGTTCAAGGGCATGCGCATGGCCGGCCAGATGGGCAACGTGCGCTGCACCGCTCAAAACCTGCAAGTGATTAAAGTATTGCCCGAGAACAATCTTCTCATGGTAAAAGGCTCAGTACCGGGCAGCAAAGGTTCAATCGTAATTATCGAAATGTAATAATGGAACTCTCAGTATATAACATCAAGGGTGAGGACACCGGCCGCAAGGTGACCCTTAACGATGAGATTTTCGCTATCGCCGAGCCTAACGAGCATGTCGTTTATCTCGATGTTAAGCAATTCCTGGCTAACAAGCGTCAGGGAACCCACAAGGCTAAAGAGAGAAGTGAAATTGCCGGTTCGACCAAGAAGCTCGGTCGTCAGAAAGGTGGCGGCGGCGCTCGTCACGGCGACATCAAGTCTCCGCTGTTCCATGGTGGCGGCCGCGTCTTTGGACCCCGTCCCCGCAACTATGGCTTCAAGCTCAACAAGAAAATGAAGGCCCTGGCTCGCCGCTCGGCGCTGACCTACAAGGCCCAGAACAACCAGATTATGGTCATCGAGGACTTCAACTTCGACGCCCCCAAGACCAAGGAGTTTGTCAACATCACCCGCAACCTCAAGCTCGAGGGACAGAAGGTGCTGCTCGTGCTCAACGACCAGAAGCCCAATGTCTATCTGTCGCTGCGCAACGTGCCCACCGCAAGCGTGGTTACCGCATGTGACATCAACACCTACCGTGTGCTCGACAACCGCATGATCCTCGTTACCGAGGGCTCGGTAGAGGCGCTCAACAACTTAAAGTAAAAAGGAGGATAAACAATGGATAACATTCAGATCATTCCCGTTGTAACCGAGAAGGCCAACGCCATCACCGAGAAGGGCAACCGTTACACTTTCAAGGTATCCCCCGATGCCAACAAGTTCCAGATCAAGGACGCCGTCGAGAAGCTCTATGACGTCAAGGTCGTTGGTGTCAGCACCATGAACTATGACGGCAAGAACAAGCAGCGCTATACCAAGAGCGGCATCATCAAAGGCAAAACCGTCGCCTTCAAGAAGGCCGTCGTGACTATTGCCGAAGGACAGACGATTGATTTTTATAGTAATTTGTAATATAAAATGGCAGTAAGAAAATTGAAGCCCACAACACCGGGGCAAAGACACAAGATTATTGGTGTATTTGACGACATTACAAAGCGTACACCAGAAAAGTCTCTTACGGTCGGTAAGCGTTCCACCGGCGGTCGCAACAACGAGGGTCACCTCACCGCCCGCTATCGTGGAGGCGGTCACAGGCGCAAGCTCCGCCTGATCGACTTTAAGAGGAACAAAGACGGTGTGCCGGCAGTAGTAAAAGCCATCGAGTACGATCCCAACCGTTCGGCTCGCATCGCGTTGCTCTACTACGCAGACGGCTACAAAGCTTACATCATCGCCCCCAATGGACTCCAGGTGGGTGCGACGATCGAGAGCGGTGAGAACGTGGCCCCCGAAGTGGGAAACGCGCTTCCACTCAGCAAGATTCCTGTTGGTACTTTAATTCACAACATCGAATTGCGTCCCGGACAGGGTGCCTCGATGGCACGCGCAGCCGGCACCTTCGCTCAGCTCACCAGCCGCGAGGGCAACTACGCAATTATCAAATTACCTTCGGGCGAGACGCGCAAGGTGCTTGCATCCTGCAAGGCTACCGTTGGTGTAGTGGGCAACAGTGACCACGCCCTCGAGCAGTCCGGTAAGGCTGGACGCTCGCGCTGGCTGGGCCGCCGTCCGCACAACCGCGGTGTTGTTATGAACCCCGTTGACCACCCCATGGGTGGTGGTGAAGGCCGCCAGAGCGGTGGTCATCCCCGCAACCGCAACGGTCTGTATGCAAAGGGCTTGAAGACCCGTGCTCCGAAGAAGCAGTCCTCGAAGTACATCATTGAAAGAAGAAAGAAGTAATTTGATTAAATTCGATTAATTATGAGTCGTTCACTTAAAAAAGGCCCTTACATCAGCGTGAAACTGGAAAAGAAGGTCGACGCCATGAACGAGAGTGGCAAGAAGAGTGTGATCAAGACCTGGTCGCGCGCATCGATGATCGCTCCCGAGTTTGTGGGACACACCTTCGCCGTTCACAATGGCAACAAGTTTATTCCCGTCTATGTTACCGAGAACATGGTAGGTCACAAGCTCGGCGAGTTCGCTCCGACGCGCACCTTCCGTGGCCACAGCGGCAACAACAAGAAATAATGGGCCCGGGATTATTTAACGTTTTAGAACAAAAAAGAATTAAATACAATGGGTAAAAGAAAAAGAGAATCTGCAAACTTGAAGAAGGAAGCGCGCAAGAACGAGTCCTTCGCAAAGTTGCGCAACATTCCCAGCTCGCCCCGCAAGATGCGCCTCGTCGCCGACATGGTTCGCGGCCAGGAAGTCTTCAAGGCACTTGGTCTCCTGCATTTCTCTAACAAGCAGGCTGCTGCCGACGTTGAGAAGCTCCTCAAGTCGGCCATCGCCAACTGGGAACAGAAGAATGACAAGAAGGCCGAGAGCGGCGAGCTCTACATCAAGACCATCATGGTCGACGCAGCTCCTATGCTCAAGCGCCTGCGCCCGGCTCCTCAGGGCCGCGGCTACCGCATCCGCAAACGTTCCAACCACGTGACTCTGTTCGTGGACACTATTAACAAAGACAATAAAGACGCATAAACGAAATGGGACAGAAAGTAAATCCAATCAGCAATCGTTTGGGCATCATCCGCGGTTGGGACTCCAACTGGTTTGGTGGTGCTAACTACGGAGATACCCTTGTCGAGGACGACAAGATCCGCAAGTATCTCAACGAGCGTCTGGCCAAGGCTAGTGTAGCACGCATTGTCATCGAGCGCACCCTCAAGCTTGTCACCATCACCATCTGCACCGCACGCCCCGGTATCATCATCGGCAAGGCTGGCGCCGATGTCGAGGCCCTCAAGCAAGAGCTCATCAAGCTCACCGGCAAGGACGTTCAGATCAACATCCACGAGGTTAAGCGCCCCGAGCTCGACGCACAGCTCGTTGCTGCCAACATTGCCCACCAGATTGAGGGCAAGGTCGCTTATCGCCGTGCAGTCAAGATGGCTATCCAGAACACCATGCGCATGGGTGCCGAGGGCATCAAGGTGCAGGTCAAGGGCCGTCTGAACGGTGCCGAGATGCGCCGCAGCGAGATGTTCAAGGAAGGACGCACCCCGTTGCACACCCTCCGTGCCGACATCGACTACGCTCTCGTTCCCGCCCTGACCAAGGTGGGCCTCATCGGCGTCAAGGTTTGGATCTGCCGTGGCGAAGTCTATGGCAAGAAGGACCTGGCTCCCAACTTTGCCAACAACGCCAACGAGCGCCGCGGCGGTGACCGTCGTGATCGCGGTGAGCGCGGCGAGCGTCGCGGTTTCCGTGGTGGCAAGAGAAACAACAATCGTTAAACCCAGTTACAACCAGCAATTGAAGTGTAACTTTAAAAAACGAAACTAAAAATGTTACAACCTAAGAGATTAAGATACCGCCGTCCCAGTGACGGGCATCCTCGCCAATATGCCAAGCGCGGCACCCAGCTCGCCTTTGGTTCCTTCGGAATCAAGACCCTCGAGAGCAAGTGGATCACCGCTCGCCAAATCGAGGCCGCCCGTGTCGCCGTGACGCGTTACATGCAGCGCCAGGGTCAGATCTGGCTGCGCATTTTCCCCGACAAGCCCTACACCCGCAAGCCTGCCGATGTCCGCATGGGTAAAGGTAAAGGTGATGTTGCAGGTTACGTCGCTCCCGTTCATCCCGGACGCATCCTCATCGAGGTCGACGGTGTGAGCTTTGATATCGCCAAGGAAGCACTGCGCCTCGCCGCACAAAAGCTCCCCGTGGCCACCAAGTTTGTCGTTCGTCGCGACTATGATCCCACTCAACTCGTTTAATGCATTGACCAGATTATGAAAAAGGAAAATATCAAGGAATTGACCGATAAGGAACTGCAGGATCGTCTTGAAGCGCTCCAGAAGGAGTATGTACAGGAAAAAATCCAGCACACGATTTCCCCGCTCGATAATCCGGCCAAGATTACGCTTGACAGGAAGACCATCGCGCGCCTGAAGACCGAAATCCGCGAACGTGAACTCAAGAACAAATAATCCCAAGAACTGAAATGGAAGAAAAACGTAATTTAAGAAAAGAGAGAATTGGGGTTGTTTCCAGCAACAAGGGTGACAAGACCATCACTGTGACCATCAAGTGGAAGGAGAAACACCCAATCTATGGCAAATTTGTCAACAAGACCAAGAAGTACCACGCTCACGACGAGAAGAACGAGTGCAACGTCGGCGACACCGTTCGCCTGATGGAGACCCGTCCCCTCAGCAAGACCAAGAGGTGGAGATTAGTTGAAATCATCGAAAAAGCCAAGTAATTAATTATGATACAAACTGAAAGTAGATTGACAGTTGCCGACAACAGCGGCGCCAAGGAAGTCCTCTGCATCAAGGTGCTGGGCGGCTCGGGCCGACGCTATGCTTCGGTGGGTGACATTATCGTGGTCACCGTCAAGAAGGCTATCCCTGCTTCCGAGGTGAAGAAGGGTACCGTTTCCAAGGCTGTCGTTGTGCGCACCAGCAAGGAACTCCGTCGCCAGGACGGTTCCTACATCCGCTTCGACGACAACGCATGTGTATTGCTCACTAACACCGGCGAGCTGCGCGGAACGCGCATCTTCGGCCCTGTAGCACGCGAGCTGCGCGCCACCAACATGAAGATCGTTTCCCTCGCACCCGAGGTTCTTTAATCACAATTTTAAAATAGCAATAATCAATATATGGCTAAGTTAAAAATCAAGAAGGGCGACACCGTCATCGTTCTTGCCGGCGACGACAAGGGCAAGACCGGTCGCGTGCTGAACATCCTGCCCGAGGATTGCAGGGCAATCGTCGAGGGTGTCAACATCGTGTCCAAGAGCACCAAGCCCAATGCCAATGCCCCCCAGGGCGGCATTATCAAGAAGGAAGCCCCCATCCACCTGAGCAACCTGGCCGTCGTTGACCCCAAGTCGGGCCGCGACCCCAAGCCTACCCGCGTGGGCTTCAGGAAGGACGAGAATGGCAAAACTGTTCGTTATTCTAAAAAAACCGGAGAGGAGATCAAGTAACTATGAGTACCACGCTTAAGAAACAATATGACGAGAAGATTGCTCCCGCTTTGATGAAGCAATTCAACTACACCTCCTCGATGCAGATTCCGCGTCTGGTCAAGATCGTCCTCAACGAGGGCCTTGGCGACGCCACCCAGGACAAGAAGATCATTGACACCGCTATCAACGAGCTCACGGCCATCACCGGCCAGAAGGCTGTGCAGACCCTCTCGAAGAAGGATATCTCCAACTTCAAGGTCCGCAAGAAGATGCCCATCGGCGTGCGCGTTACCCTGCGTCGCGACCGCATGTATGAGTTCATGGAGCGTTTCATCCGCATCGCCCTGCCGCGCATCCGCGACTTCAAAGGCGTTAACGGCAAGCTCGACGGCCGCGGCAACTACACCGTGGGCGTTACCGAGCAGATCATCTTCCCCGAGATCAACATCGACAACGTGACCAAGATGACCGGCATGAACATCACCTTTGTCACCACCGCCCAGACCGACGAGGAAGGCTACGCCCTGCTCAAGGAATTCGGAATCCCGTTTAACAACAAATAATAATTGAGAGTCAAATTATGGCAAAAGAATCAATGAAAGCCCGCCAGGCCAAGCGTGAGCGCCTCGTAGCCAAGTACGCCGCCAAGCGTGCGCAGCTCAAGAAGGACGGTGACTACCAGGCACTGCAGGCACTGCCCCGCAACGCCTCTCCCGTGCGCCTGCACAACATCTGCAAGATGTCAGGCCGCCCCAAGGGCTACATGCGTCAGTTCGGCATCTCCCGCATCAACTTCCGCGAGATGGCATCCAACGGACTCATCCCCGGCGTGCACAAGGCAAGCTGGTGATATCAAGCACTATTTGTTAATTAAATCAAGCTAAGTATTAAATATTGTTCGGCCCTGTCGAATCAATTTAAAACAATTAAAATAATGACAGATCCTATTGCAGATTATCTGACCAGATTGAGGAATGCGATCAAGGCACAGCACCGTGTCGTTGAAATCCCTTCTTCCAAGCTCAAAAAGGAGATAACCAAGATCCTCTTTGACCAAGGTTATATCCTCAACTACAAGTTCATCGAGGAGGAGAATTCCCCTCGCGGAACCATCAAGGTCGCGCTCAAGTATGACAGCGTGGACCACGTGAGCGCCATCAAGTGCCTGACCCGCGTGTCCAGGCCGGGCCTCCGCCAGTACACTGGCTACAAGGACATGCCCCGCGTGCTCAACGGTTTAGGTATTGCCATCATCTCCACTTCCAAGGGTGTCATGACCAACAAGGAAGCCAAGGAGCAGAAAATCGGTGGCGAAGTATTGTGTTACGTTTATTAATGGAGGAGATTAGCTATGTCAAGAATTGGTAAATTGCACATCGCCATCCCCGCTGGCGTGACCGTAGAAGAGAAAGACAACATCCTCACCGTCAAGGGCCCCAAGGGCGAGCTCAAGCAGACCCTGAACCCCAACATCAAGGTGGAGGTCGAGAACAACGAAATCAAGGTGACCCGTCCCAACGACGAGCGTGAGAACCGCGCGCAGCACGGCCTGTACCGCGCCCTCATCAACAACATGGTCGTTGGCGTCAGCCAGGGTTTCAAGAAGGAATTGGAGATCGTGGGCGTCGGTTACCGCGCCGAGATGGAGTACGGCGTACTCAAGCTCTCGCTCGGTTACTCCCACGCCATCTATTTGAAGATGCCCCCCGAGGTAACTTGTGACGCCAAGTCTGAGCGCAACAAGAACCCGCTCATCACCCTCGAGTCGTGCGACAAGCAGCTCATTGGCCAGATTTGTGCCAAGATCCGCTCCTTCCGCAAGCCTGAACCTTATAAGGGCAAGGGTGTTAAGTTTGTAGGCGAAGTTATTCGTCGTAAGTCTGGTAAAACGGCAGCTGCCAAATAATTAAGTAGAAAACAACATCATGATATCCAAATCTGAAAGAAGAAACAAGATCAAGGCTCGCATCCGCGGTCGCATCAGCGGCACTCCGGAGCGTCCCAGGCTGTGTGTTTTCCGCAGCAACAAGCAAATCTATGCCCAGGTCATTGACGACCTCGCCGGCAACACGCTCGTATCGGCATCGTCCAAGGGTATCACCGAGGGCACCAAGAGCGAAATCGCCGCTAAGGTGGGTGAGGCAGTAGCCAAGAAGGCCCTTGAGGCCGGCATCAGCACTGTTGTGTTTGACCGCAACGGCTTCCTGTTCCATGGTAGAGTTAAATCGTTGGCCGACGGCGCACGCAAAGGCGGACTTAAATTTTAAGAAATCATGCTGAAGAAAAGTAATAGAGTAAAGATCGCTGCCGACTCCGAGAACATCAAGGAGCGCCTGGTGGCCATCAACCGCACCACCAAGGTTACCAAGGGTGGTCGCACGTTCACCTTCGCCGCAATCGTTGTTGTCGGTGACGGCAACGGCGTTATCGGTTACGGACTGGGTAAGGCCAATGAGGTTACCACCGCTATCTCCAAGGGTACCGATGCAGCCAAGAAGAACCTCATCAAGGTCCCCATCCACAAGGGTACCATTCCCCACGAGGTAGTTGCCAAGTTCGGCGGCTCCCGCATCATCATGAAGCCGGCAAGCGCCGGTACCGGTGTCAAGGCCGGTGGCGCTATGCGCGCCGTCTTCGAGACCGTGGGCATTACCGATGTTATTTGCAAGTCCAAGGGTTCCAGCAACCCCCACAACCTGGTAAAGGCCACCCTGGCAGCGCTCGAGGAGATGCGCAGCCCGGCCATGGTCGCTCGCCAGCGTGGCATCGCTGTGGACAAGGTGTTTAACGGTTAAAAATTTGTTTACAGTTATGGCTAAGATACAGATTAAACAAGTGAAAAGCCGCATCAATCGTCCGGCTCGCCAAAAGAGGACCCTCGACGCCCTCGGACTGAGGAAGCTCAACCACACCGTCACCCTCGAGGCAACCCCTCAGGTGCTGGGCATGGTAAACGCTGTCCGTCACCTGGTGCAAGTCACCAATGTTGACTAATTCACATAATCAATTTTTATAGAAACAACATTATGGAATTACATGATTTAAAACCTGCTGTAGGTTCAAATAAGAAGAAAAGTCGCATTGGCCGCGGTCCCGGTTCGGGCAAGGGCGGTACGTCGACTCGTGGTCACAAGGGAGCTAAGTCACGCTCGGGTTACAAGCAGAAGGTCGGCTTCGAAGGCGGCCAGATGCCCCTGCAGCGCCGCGTCCCCAAGGGCGGTTTCAAGAACATCAACCGCGTGGAGTACAAGGCCATCAACGTTGCTGTGCTTGAGGCTCTCGCCGAGAAGAATAACCTCGACAAGATCACCGTTGCCGACCTCATCCAGGCAGGCATGGCTCGTAAAAACCAGCTTATTAAAATTTTGGGCCAGGGCCAGTTGACCCGTAAGCTTGATGTTGAAGCCCACGGTTTCTCCAAGAAGGCTGAAGAGATCATCACTGCCGCCGGTGGCACCATCTCAAAACTTTAATCCTGATGAAACTCATTGAAACAATTAAAAACATCTGGAAGATTGAAGACCTGCGCAAGCGTCTGATCACCACTTTCCTGTTTATCGTGATCTACCGCTTTGGTTGCCACGTTGTCCTGCCGGGCATCAGCCCCTCGGACCTGGAGGCCATGCGCAACTTCACCAACAGTGGCCTGATGCAGCTGCTCGACATGTTCTCGGGCGGCGCATTCAGCGAGGCTTCAATCTTCGCGTTGGGTATCATGCCCTACATCACCGCCTCTATCGTTATCCAGCTCATGGGTATGGTAGTGCCCAGCTTCCAAAAGATGCAGCGCGAGGGCGAGAGTGGACGCACGAAGCTCAACCAGTACACCCGTTACCTCACTGTCCTGATTCTTTTGTTCCAGGCTCCCGCCTATCTGATGAATCTGCAGTACCAGGTTAACGCCGCCGGTGGGCATGCTCACATCTCGGGCATGATGATGCTCTATCTGAGCATTGTCCTCACCGCTGGTGCGATGTTGATCATGTGGCTCGGTGAGAAGATCACCGACAAGGGTATCGGCAACGGTATCTCCATCATCATCTTGGTGGGTATCCTCGCCCGTTTCCCCGGATCCATCGTTCAAGAGTTTACAGGTCGTCTGAATACCGCCCAGGGCGGTCTGGTGATGTTCCTCGTCGAGATCGTCATCCTGTTTGCCATCACTGCAGGCGCAGTGATGCTCACCCAGGGCACCCGCAAGGTGCCCGTGCAGTATGCCAAGCGCATCGTGGGCAACAAGCAGTATGGCGGTGCCCGTCAGTACATCCCCTTGAAGGTCAATGCCGCTAACGTGATGCCTATCATCTTTGCTCAGGCGCTCATGTTCATCCCCATCACCCTCGCGGGATTTGGCGCGCACCAGTCGGAATCCGGCATCCTCGGTTCCATCTCGCGCACCTTTGGTGACATGAACGGATTCTGGTACAATGTGGTATATTTCCTCATGATTGTCGCCTTCACCTACTTCTACACCGCCATCACGGTGCGTCCCACCCAGATGGCCGAGGAGATGAAGAAGAACAGCGGCTTCATCCCTGGCATCAAGCCGGGCAAGAAGACCGCCGAGTATCTCGACTCAATCATGTCGCGCATCACCCTCCCGGGCTCGCTGTTCCTCGGCATCGTCGCCATCCTGCCGGCCTTTGCCCGCATGTTCGGCGTCAACCAGCAGTTCGCCCAGTTCTTTGGCGGCACCTCGCTGCTGATCGTTGTCGGTGTCGTTCTTGACACCCTCCAGCAGATCGAGACCCACCTGATGATGCACCACTACGATGGTCTGATGAAGTCTGGTAAAATCAAGGGTCGCACCCGCTAAGACGCGTCAACCTGTTTATTTTGAATTCAATCAAACAATGATATACCTCAAGACAGACGAAGAGATTGAGATGCTGCGCAAGGCTAACCTTGTCGTGGCAGGTACCCTGGTCGAAGTGGCCAAGTGGGTGAGCCCCGGCGTGACCACGCGCCGTCTCGACCAAATCGCCGAGGAGTATATCCGTTCCCAAGGCTGCACGCCCGGCTTCAAGGGGCTGTACGGCTTTCCCGCCACGCTCTGCACCTCGGTCAACGAGGTCGTAGTGCACGGCATTCCGTCGAACTATGCGCTCGAGGATGGCGACATCGTGTCATGCGACTGCGGTGCCGTCACCCCCGAGGGGTTCAACGGCGACAGCACCTACACCTTCTGTGTGGGCAATGTTGCCGAAGAGACCCTGCAGCTGCTGCGCACCACCAAGGAGTCACTCTATGCCGGCATCGAGCACGCCGTGCCCGGCAACCGCATCGGTGACATCAGCAACGCTATCCAGACCTACTGCGAGCGTCGCAACTACAGTGTTGTGCGCGAGATGGTCGGACATGGGGTGGGGCGCAAGCTGCACGAAGAGCCCGAGGTGCCCAACTACGGGCGCCGAGGCACCGGCCCCCTGCTGCGCAACGGTATGACTATTGCCATCGAGCCCATGATTAACATGGGCGGCAAGAACATCATCACCGAGCGTGACGGATGGACAACCCGCACGCGCGACCGCAAGCCGAGCGCCCACTTTGAGCACTCCATTGCCATCCATCACGGCAAGCCCGACATCCTCTCCTCCTTTGATGGCATCAAGGAGGTGCTGGGTGACAGGTTCATTTGATTGAACAATAGATAAACAGCAAACGCAACATTATAAGGTTTTATATGGCTAAACAGACAGCAATTGAATTAGACGGCACAATCGTTGAGGCTCTGTCCAACGCGATGTTCCGCGTGGAACTCGAGAATGGGCACCAGATCACGGCCCACATCAGCGGCAAGATGAGGATGCACTACATCAAGATTTTGCCAGGTGACAAGGTGAGAGTGGAAATGTCCCCCTACGATTTGTCGAAAGGAAGAATTTCATTCAGATACAAATAACAAAACCAGAATATATTATGAAAGTTAGAGCATCTATCAAGAAGCGCAACGAAGACTGCAAGATTGTACGTCGCAAAGGGCGCCTGTATGTGATTAACAAGAAAAATCCCAAGTTCAAACAGCGTCAGGGATAAAAAAAAGTATTAACTTTGCAAAAAAAATTGAAATAGATATATGGCAGTAAGAATTGTCGGGGTTGACATTCCCCAAAACAAGCGCGGCGTTATCGCCCTTACCTACATCTTTGGTATCGGCCGCAGCTCCGCCGCCACAATCCTCAAGAAGGCTGGCGTTGACGAGAACACCAGGGTAAAGGATTGGACCGATGCCGAGGCAGCCAAGGTGCGCGAGGTCATCGGCAACGAATACAAGGTAGAGGGTGACCTCCGCAGCGAGGTGCAGATGAACATCAAGCGATTGATGGACATCGGTTGCTATCGCGGCATCCGTCACCGCAATGGTCTGCCCGTGCGCGGTCAGAGCACCAAGAACAACGCTCGCACCCGCAAGGGACGCAAGAAAACTGTTGCAAACAAGAAGAAAGCTACTAAATAACATTTTTGAAGTATGGCTAAAAAGACAGTCGCATCCAAGAAGAGAGTCGTTCGCGTTGACGGTATTGGTCAGTTGCACGTTCATTCTTCGTTCAACAACATCATTGTGTGCCTCGCCAACGGTGAGGGACAGGTTATTTCGTGGTCCTCGGCCGGCAAGATGGGCTTCCGCGGTTCTAAGAAGAACACGCCTTACGCTGCCCAGATGGCTGCCGAAGACTGTGCAAAGGTCGCTTATGACCTCGGTTTGCGCAAGGTGAAGGCCTATGTCAAGGGTCCGGGTAATGGCCGTGAGTCCGCTATCCGCACCATCCATGGCGCAGGCATCCAGGTTACCGAGATCATCGACGTCACGCCGCTGCCCCACAACGGCTGCCGTCCCCCCAAGAGAAGAAGGGTCTAATCGGTTTAGGCACTTTTCCACTTGTCCTGTTTAATTAAAAACAGTATCATTATTTATTAACAAACTTTTTCGCGAATCTCTCTCAGTGAATGGATTGCATTTTTTATACGACCTCTCTGCAATCGCGGCTGCACTGAAGCGATTCCAATTCACAATGTTAATTATTTATTAAGAAAAGACTATGGCTAGATACACCGGTCCAAAATCTAAAATTGCCCGCAAACTGGGTGAACCCATCTTTGGCGAAGACAAGTACTTTGCCAAGAAAAATTATCCCCCGGGCCAGCATGGTGCCAACCGTCGCAGGAAGATGTCCGAGTACGGCACCCAGCTTCGCGAAAAACAGAAAGCAAAGTACACTTATGGCGTGCTTGAGCGTCAGTTCCGCAACCTCTTCAACAAGGCTTCCCGCATGAAGGGTGTCACTGGTGAGGTGCTGCTGCAACTGCTCGAGGCTCGTCTCGACAACGTGGTTTATCGCCTGGGTATTGCTCCCACGCGTCCTGCTGCTCGCCAGCTCGTCCTCCACCGCCACATCACCGTTGACGGCAAGGTCGTTAACATCCCTTCTTACTCGGTGAGCGAAGGTCAAATCGTTGCTATCCGCGAGAAGTCCAAGTCGCTCGAGGTTATCCAAGACGCACTCGCTGGCTTCAACCACAGCAAGTACCCCTGGATTGAATGGGACGAGAATGTCAAGGGCGGCAAGCTCCTGCACCATCCCGTTCGCGAGGACATTCCTGAGAACATCAAGGAACAGTTGATCGTCGAGTTGTATTCTAAACAGTAATAATTTTTCCATGGCTATTTTAGCATTTCAGAAACCCGACAAAGTCTTAATGTTGGAAGCCGACAACGCGTACGGCAAATTTGAGTTCCGCCCTCTGGAGCCCGGTTATGGTGTCACCATTGGTAACGCACTGCGCCGCATCCTGCTTTCGGGACTCGAAGGCTTTGCGATTTGCAACATCCGCATCGACGGTGTGCAGCACGAGTTTGCCACCATCACTGGAGTAAAGGAAGATGTTACCAACATCATCCTCAACCTCAAGAAGGTGCGCCTCAAACGCATTGTCGAGGACACCGACTCAGAGAAGGCTGTTGTCAAGGTTTCAGGCCAAAGCGTCTTCAAGGCGGGTGACATTGGCAAGGTGCTCAGCGGATTCGAGGTGCTCAACCCCGACCTTGAGATTTGCCACATCGACCCCTCCTGCGGTTTCCAGATTGAACTCTCTGTCAATCAGGGTAGGGGATATGTTCCTGCCGAGGAGAACCGCACCGCCAATGACCCCATCGACGTAATCGCCATCGACTCAATCTACACGCCCATCTTGAACGTGAAGACCACCGTCGAGAACTTCCGTGTTGAGCAGAAGACCGACTATGAGAAGCTCATCATCGAGATTACCACCGATGGCTCCATCCACCCCAAGGACGCTCTCAAGGGCGCTGCCGAAATTCTGATCCAGCACTTCCAACTCTTTACCGACCGCGAAATCGTTCTCGACAACACCGAGGTCAACGGCAACGAGGAATTTGACGAGGAGGTGCTCAAGATGAGGCAACTGCTCAAGACCAAACTTGTTGAAATGGAACTCTCTGTGCGTGCTTTGAACTGCCTCAAGTCGGCCGAGGTTGAAAGCCTTGGACAGCTCGTTATCTTGAACAAGACCGACCTGCTCAAGTTCCGCAACTTCGGTAAGAAGTCCCTCAGCGAACTCGAGGAACTCCTGGCTAAGAACAATCTGCACTTTGGCATGGATATCACTAAATACAAATTAGATAAAGAGTAATAAACGATGAGACACAATAAGAAATTCAACCATTTGAGCCGCAAGAGCGCCCACCGTGATGCCATGTTGTCCAACATGACGATTTCACTCATCATGCACAAGCGCATCGTTACGACCCTCGCTAAGGCCAAGGCCCTTCGCGTCTTTGCTGAGCCCCTCATCAACAGGGCTAAGGAAGACACCACCGCATCGCGCCGCCTCGTCTTCAAGCACCTGCAGAACAAGGAAGCCGTTAAGGAATTGTTCGGCAATGTGGCTGCCAAGATCGGCGACCGTCCCGGTGGCTATACCCGCATCCTCAAGCTCGGCAACCGTCTGGGTGACAACGCCAAGACTTGCTTCATCGAGCTCGTGGACTTCAACGAGGCTATGCTCGAGGCCAAGAACCAGGAGAAGGCTGCCGCCAAGAAGACGACCCGCCGTAGCCGCAAGAAGGCTGCTCCCAAGGCCGAGGCTGCTCCCGCTGCTGAAGAGGCCCCCAAGACCGAAGAATAATTTCGCGATACACTTCAATAAAACCTGCACCCCCATGTGGCGCAGGTTTTTTGTATGTGTATGTGTGTGGCAAAAATCAAGGGCCCGCTCTCTTTGCGGACCCTTGGTGATTCGTTGTGTGTGCGTGATATTACTTACCCCAGTTCGGGATAAGATTACTCCCAAATAGAAAGTTGCTTTGAGTGTTC